>PHCQ01000113.1 GCA_002840835.1 Betaproteobacteria bacterium HGW-Betaproteobacteria-16
GAAATTCGCAAACTTGTCCGCTGCGCGGCCTTCGGACATGCGAATTTCTGATCCCCACGCCGCTGCGCTGCTCAGCCCGGCCACACGGCAAAGGCGGGATCGGGATCCGGGATCGGACTCCCCCTCTCCGAGCCGTGCCTTCACTTCCTCATCTCTCTAAAGAGAGGGCTATGCCGTTGGCTGCCCCGGAGCCAGGCCACTCGCCACCAAGTGCACGATCAGCTCTTCCGCGTTGTCAAAATCGCGCGCCGTCAGCGCCGGTTTGCCCAGCAGCAGGGCGAACTGGGCCTGTTGTTCGGCGTAGGCCTGTGTGACCGTCCAGATGATGAACATCAGGTGCGTGAAGTTCACGCGTGCGATGCGGCCTTCGCGTGCCCAGCGTTCGAAGGTGCGCACCTCCTTTCGCAGCAGCGGGCCCACGCGAGCTGTGATGGCTTCGCCGTACCTTGGTGCACCGGCGATCACCTCTTTGGTGAATACCTTGACGCCATTGGGGCGTTCGCGCGAAAAGCGCAGCTTCAGGCGCACGTAGGCGCGCAGCGCTTGCAAAGGGTCGTCGCCGTGTGAAAGCTCGTCCATGCCGGCCAGCCACTGGTCCAGCACGTCGTCCAGCACGCGCCGGTACAGCACCTCCTTGCTGGCGAAGTAATAGAGCAGGTTGTGCCGGCTGATGCCGGCGGCGGCGCCGATGTTCTCCAAGGACGCGCCCTCAAAACCGAACTGGGCGAACTGGTTTTCGGCCTCCTGCAGGATGGCCGCTTCCTTGCGCAGACGCGAGGCCGTGGGGGCCTTAGCAGGCGGTGTGTCGGGCCCGGATGGGGTGGGTGCTATTGCCATCGCACCATTGTGGCGCAAGCGCCTTGCCCCTTTCTGGCATGGGCTTTGCTATAGGGATTTCACCAATTGGTAAAAATTTACCAGTCGGTAAATTGCGGCAGACCGCCGTGGTTGTGCGAAAGGTCAGGTGCCGCAGAGCACCCCCCCCACGCATGCCGTTTGTTGTTGTCAGTACCTGCCCCACAAGGAAAACCGATGGACACCCCCACGAGCCGCGCCTGCGGCGTCCACGCCGCCCGCCTCAATCTGGCGGACTACGCCACCAACTTCAGCGATGCGCATCCGCCGTTGACCCGCCCGCAGGCGCTGATCGAGGCCGAGCGCTGCTACTACTGCCACGACGCGCCCTGCGCCACGGCCTGCCCCACGGGCATCGACATCCCTTCGTTCGTGCACCGCATCGCGCAGGACAACAACCGGGGCGCGGCACGCGCGATTCTCGAAGCCAACCCGCTGGGCGGCATGTGCGCCCGCGTCTGCCCCACCGAAGTCCTGTGCGAACAGGCCTGCGTGCGCAACACCAACGAAGACAAGCCGGTGGAGATCGGCTTGCTGCAGCGCTACGCCACCGATGCGTTCTTTGCCCGGCCGGGTGCGCCGCTGTTCCAGCGTGAGGCGCCCACGGGCAAGCGCGTGGCCGTGGTGGGCGCAGGGCCTGCAGGGCTGGCCTGCGCACACGGTCTGGCATTGCGCGGTCACGACGTGGTGCTGTTCGAGTCGCGGCCCAAGCTCGGCGGCCTCAACGAATACGGCCTGGCCAGCTACAAGACCACCCACGACTTCGCGCAGAAGGAAGTGGCGTGGCTGCTTTCGGTGGGCGGCATCGAGGTGCGCACCGGTCAGCAGCTTGGCCGTGACATCACGCTCGACGGTTTGCTGGCCGGCTTCGACGCCGTGTTCCTGGGCCTGGGCCTGCAGGGCGTGAACGCGCTGGGCATCGCCGAGCCCACGGCCACGGGCCTGCGCAATGCGGTGGACTTCATCGCCGAACTGCGTCAGAGCAGCGACCTCTCGACCCTGCCCGTGGGCCGCCGTGTGTTGGTGATCGGCGGCGGCATGACGGCGGTGGACGCGGCCGTGCAGTCGCGCAAGCTGGGGGCCGAGGAGGTCACCATCGTCTACCGCCGTGGCGCTGAAGCCATGTCGGCATCGCGCGTGGAGCAGCAATGGGCACAGACGAACGGGGTCACCATCCGCCACTGGGCCGGACCGAAGGAACTGTTGTGCGAGGGCGGTGCCGTCAAAGGCATGCGCTTCGCCGCCACGGCACTGCGCGACGGCAAGCTGGTGGAGACCGGCGAGAGCTTCACGCTGGAAGCCGACATGGTGCTCAAGGCCATTGGCCAGACCTATGTGGCCGAGCCCGTCGGCAAGGCCATCGCGCTGCAGGGTGGGCGCATCGCCACCGACGCCGCAGGCCGCACCAGCCTGGCGCGCGTCTGGGCCGGCGGGGACTGCCGCGCGGGCGGGCGCGACCTCACGGTGGAAGCCGTGGAGCACGGCAAGCTGGCCGCGCTCTCCATCCATGAGGCACTGAGCGTGCCGGTGGCGCTGGTGGCCTGACCCCGCACCCACAGCCCGACGAACGCCAACGCCAAACAAATACACCGGAGCACCCCATGGCCGACATCCGCAGCAATTTCCTGGGCATCCATAGCCCCAACCCCTTCTGGCTCGCCTCCGCGCCACCCACCGACAAAGAGATCAACGTCACACGCGCTTTTGAAGCCGGCTGGGGCGGCGTGGTGTGGAAGACGTTGGGCGAAGACCCGCCAGTCGTCAACGTCAACGGCCCGCGCTACACCACGCTCCTGTCGCAAGACCGCCGCGTGATCGGCCTGAACAACATCGAGCTCATCACCGACCGGCCCCTGCAGACCAACCTCGAAGAGATCAAGCGCGTCAAACGCAACTGGCCTGACCGCGCCATGATCGTCTCGCTCATGGTGCCTTGTGAGGAAGCGAGCTGGAAGCGCATCCTGCCCATGGTGGAAGACACCGGCGCCGACGGCATCGAGCTCAACTTCGGCTGCCCGCACGGCATGAGCGAGCGCGGCATGGGCGCTGCCGTGGGCCAGGTGCCTGAGTACATCCAGATGGTCACGGCCTGGTGCAAGCACTACAGCCGCCTGCCCGTGATCGTGAAGCTCACGCCCAACATCACTGACGTGCGCCACCCGGCGCGCGCCGCCAAGGCCGGCGGGGCCGACGCGGTCTCGCTCATCAACACCATCAACTCCATCATGGGCGTGGACCTGGACCGCATGGTGATGAGCCCGAGCACCGACGGCTGGGGTTCACACGGCGGCTACTGCGGCCCGGCCGTGAAGCCCATCGCACTCAACATGGTGGCCGAGATCGCGCGCGACGAACTGACCGCCGGCCTGCCCATCAGCGGCATCGGTGGTGTCACCACCTGGCGCGACGCGGCCGAATACATCGCCCTGGGCTGCGGCACGGTGCAGGTGTGCACGGCGGCCATGGTCTATGGCTTCAAGATCGTGCAGGACATGTGCGACGGCCTGTCCAACTTCATGGACGAGCATGGCTACGCCACGCTGAACGACTTCAAAGGCCAGGCCGTGCCCACGGTGAAAGACTGGAAGAACCTCAACCTCAACCACATCGACAAGGCCGTCATCAACCAGGATGCGTGCATCCAGTGCGGCCGCTGCCACGTGGTGTGCGAAGACACCTCGCACCAGGCCATCACCTTTAGCAAGGAGGGCGGCGTGCGCAAGTTCGAGATCAACGAAGCCGAGTGCGTGGGCTGCAACCTGTGCGTGTCGATCTGCCCGGTGCCCGAATGCATCACCATGCGCAGCCTCGCGCCTGGCGAGGTGGACGTGCGAACCGGCCAGACCGTCACAGGTGACTACGCCAACTGGACCACCCACCCCAACAACCCGCAGCGCGTGAGCGCTACCACCTGACGGCGCCGGTGCGGATCTTGCGTGAGCCGCCGCCTTTCGTGTTTTCCGTTTTCCCCGCAGCTGCCAGCCTGGATCGCCGGCGCAGACCGCGGACTGTGTGCAACCCCACGAGGTCTTTGACAGGAGTACAGGCATGACGAACAGCATCGGCAGCACCGCCCAGGTGGCGGGGCCCATTCCCGCCACCGGGCCCAACCCACTGGCCAACGAGGACTTGCTGCCCACCACCGCGGCGCAGCGCCACTGGGCCTGGAAGGACTACGCGGCCCTGTGGGTGGGCATGGTGGTGTGTGTGCCCACCTACACCATGGCCAGTTCCATGCTGGACCAGGGCTTCACCTGGCAGATGGCGGTGTGGCTGGTGTTCTTGGCCAACTGCATCGTGCTGGTGCCCATGCTGCTGATCGGCCGCGTGGGGCCCAGATACGGTGTGCCGTTTCCGGTGCTGGCGCGGGCCTCGTTCGGTGTCAAAGGTGCCAACCTGCCGGCCGTGTTGCGTGGTCTGGTGGCCTGCGGCTGGTTCTCCATCAACTGCTACTTCGGTGCGCTGGCACTGCATGGCTTTCTGAACATCATGGGTGCGGGCCTGGCCGGGCCGGCCGAGGGAGAGACCATCAGCACCTCGCAGCTCATGTGTTTCCTCGCCTTCTGGGCCTTGCACATCTGGTTCATCTGGAAAGGTCTGGAATCGATCCGCGTGCTGGAGGTGATTGCCGCGCCGCTGATGATCGGCGCGTCCATTGTGCTGGTGGTGGTGCTGATGATGAAGGTGCCTGCGGGTGAACTCTTCAACCTGCCTGCCAAGGTGGTGGAGGGTGGTCCCAAGACCTGGGCTGCGCTCACCGGCCTCGTGGGCTTCTGGGCCACGCTGGCGCTCAACATCCCGGATTTCACGCGCTTTGCCAAGTCGCAAAAGGACCAGGTCGTGGGCCAGGCGATTGGCCTGCCGATTCCCATGGCGCTGTTCTCCATGGTGGGCATCATCGGTTTCTCGGCCTCGTCCATCCTGTACGGCAAGGCGCAGCTGTTTCCTGACGGCCTGCTCACCCAGATGGGCAGCTTTGCCGCCGGTGTGGGCCTGCTGGTGATCTTGCTGGCCAACCTGACCACCAACGTGGCCGCCAACCTGGTGTCGCCGTCGTACGACTTCAGCCAGGTCGCCCCGTCGAAGATCAGCTTTCGCACCGGTGGCCTGATCGCAGCGGTCATCGGCCTGCTGTTCATGCCCTGGAAGCTGCTGGCCACTTCGGGCGGCTACCTGTTCACCTGGCTGGGCGGTTACGGCACGCTGCTGGGCGCCATCGCCGGCATTTTGCTGGTGGACTACTACCTGGTGCGCAAGAGCGTGCTCAAGGTGGACGACCTCTACCGCCGAGGCGGCGACTACGAATACAGCAACGGCTGGAACATGCAGGCGCTCATCGCCTTCGCGCTGGGCGTGCTGCCCTGCCTGCCGGGCTACCTGGCCGTCTCAGGCGTGGTGGACAAGGCCGCCGTGCCGGGTCTGCTGCTGAACCTGTTCGACTTCGGCTGGTTCTTCAGCCTGGCCGTGGCCGGCAGCTACTACTACCTGACCGCCAAGAAGAAGTGACCCCTTGGCCCTGCCTGGGCCTGGTGCCAGCGCAGGGTCATTTTTGATCTGATCCGTATCCCTGAAGGAGACCCCCATGAGCCAAGCCCTTGTGATCCGCGGTGGCACCGTGGTCAACGCCGACCGCGAACAACTGGCCGACGTGCTGTGCGTGGATGGCCGCATCGTGGCCGTGGGCGAGCGTGTGACCGAACTGGCACCGGCAGGGGCGCAGTCCCTGGACGCCAGCGGCCAGTACGTGCTGCCCGGCGGCATCGATCCGCACACCCACATGCAGCTGCCGTTCATGGGCACCGTCACCATGGACGACTTCTTCACCGGCACGGCCGCGGGCCTGGCCGGCGGCACCACCAGCATCATCGACTTCGTGATCCCCGACCCGCAGGAACCCATCATGGACGCCTACCGCAAGTGGCGCGGCTGGGCGGAAAAGTCGGCGGCCGACTACTCCTTCCACGTGGCCATCACCTGGTGGAGCGAGCAGGTGCGCGCCGACATGGGCACGCTGGTGCAGGAAGAGGGCGTGAACAGCTTCAAGCACTTCATGGCCTACAAGAACGCCATCATGTGCGACGACGAAACCCTGGTGAACAGCTTCAAGCGCGCGCTGGAGCTGGGCGCCATGCCCACCGTGCACGCCGAAAACGGCGAACTGGTCTACCTGCTGCAGCAGGAGGTGGCCAAGATGGGCATCACCGGCCCCGAAGGCCATCCCTTGTCGCGCCCGCCCATGGTCGAGGCCGAGGCCGCCAACCGTGCCATCGCCATTGCCGACGTGCTGGGCGTGCCCATCTACGTGGTGCACGTGAGCTGCATGGAGTCGGCCGATGCCATTGCCCGCGCCCGTGCGCGCGGCCAGCGTGTGTACGGCGAGGTGCTGGCCGGCCACCTGCTGGTGGACGACAGCGTCTACCGTGATCCGGACTTTGCCACCGCCGCCGCGCATGTGATGAGCCCGCCCTTCCGGCCCAAGGCCCACCAGGAAGCGCTGTGGCGCGGCCTGCAGTCCGGCCAGTTGCACACCACCGCCACCGACCACTGCACCTTCTGCGCCGCACAAAAGGCAGCGGGCAAAGACAACTTCGCCAAGATCCCCAACGGCACCGGTGGCGTGGAAGAGCGCATGGCCGCCATCTGGGACGGTGGTGTGAACACCGGGCGCCTGACTCCCAGCGAGTTCGTGGCCATCACCTCGGCCAATGCCGCCAAACTCTTCAACATCTACCCGCGCAAGGGCTTCATCGGTGAAGGCGCCGACGCCGACCTCGTGCTGTGGGACCCTGCAGGCACCAAGACCTTCTCGGCCAAGACGCAGTTCAGCAAGGGCGACTTCAACATCTTCGAAGGCCGCAGCGTGCGCGGTATCCCCAGCCACACCATCAGCCAGGGGCGTGTGGTGTACGCCAACGGCGACCTGCGCGCAGAACCCGGCAAGGGCCGCTACATCAAGCGCCCTGCGTTCGGGGTGAACTTCGATGCCGTGCAAAAGCGCGCGCAGGATCTGGCGCCCACCGCTGTCGCTCGTTGAAGAGCCAACGCCTTACACGGAGAAACCCATGGACACCAAAGTCAAACCTGACATCGACCAACTGCGCATCAACGGCGAGCGCCTCTGGGACTCGCTCATGGAGCTGGCGCAAATCGGCGCCACGCCCAAAGGCGGCGTGTGTCGCCTCACCCTGACCGATCTGGACAAGCAGGGCCGCGACCTCGTCACGCGCTGGGCGCGCGAAGCCGGCATGAGCGTCACCATCGACAAGATCGGCAACGGCTTCATGCGCCGCCCAGGGCGCAACAACAGCCTGCCGCCCATCATGACCGGCAGCCACATCGACACCCAGCCCACCGGTGGCAAGTTCGACGGCAACTACGGTGTGCTCGCGGGCATCGAGGTGGTGCGCACGCTCAACGACCACGGCATTGAGACCGAAGCGCCCATCGAAGTGGCGTTCTGGACCAACGAAGAAGGCTCGCGCTTTGTGCCCGTGATGATGGGCTCGGGCGTGTTTGCCAAGGCCTTCACACTGGAACACGCCTACGCCGCCACCGACACCGAAGGCAAGACGGTGAAGGCCGAGCTGGAGCGCATCGGCTACATCGGCGACCAGGAGCCGGGCGACCACCCCATCGGCGCCTATTTCGAAACCCACATCGAACAAGGCCCGGTGCTGGAAGACAACAACAAAACCATCGGCGTGGTCAGCGGCGTTCTGGGCATCCGCTGGTACAACTGCACCGTGACCGGCATGGAAGCCCACGCCGGCCCCACGCCCATGGCGCTGCGCAAGGACGCGCTGCAGGTGGCCGCGCAGCTGATGCAGGAGGTGGTGGCCTGCGCCCACCGCCACCCGCCGCACGGGCGCGGCACCGTGGGCATGGTGCATGTGCACCCCAACAGCCGCAACGTGATCCCGGGCCAGGTCAAGTTCAGCATCGACCTGCGCAACGCCACCGATGCCGAATGCGAAAGCATGGATCAGGACATCCGCGCCGTGGCCGCCAAGCTCAGCGCAGACACGGGCCTGCCGATCGAGATTGAAATGGTGTCCAACTATCCGGCTCAGGTGTTCCACCCCGACTGCGTGGACGCCGTGGGCCGCGCCGCCGCCAAGCTCGGCTACAGCCACATGCCCGCCGTCTCTGGCGCCGGGCACGACGCCGTCTACATGGCGCGCCTCGCGCCCGCCGGCATGGTGTTCATTCCGTGCAAGGACGGCATCAGCCACAACGAGATCGAAAGCGCCGAGCCCGAGCACATCACGGCGGGCTGCAATGTGCTGCTGCATGCCATGCTCGAGCGCGCCGGGACATGAAACACCCCCGCGCCGCTTCGCGTCACCCCCTCAAGGGGGCGATACCAGTGGCCCGGCAAAGCCGGTTCCACGGTATCACTGGGTGAAGGCACTTCGCTCTGGAGCGGTCCTTGCTTTCACGGCCTCATGAGCCGGGAATCAGATTGCTAATTTGCGCTCGCTCGCATCCAGGGGCTCCAGCCATTCCAGCTGTTTCTCCAGCACCTCCACCGTGGCCTCCGAGGCGTCTGCCCCGCGTGCCTGCCGCTCGGTGATGCGCTGGCGCAGCACTTCCACCGGCGCTTCGCAGGCCAGGATGTGGAAGGGCACGCCCGCGCCCTGGGCCAGCGCCGCGAATTCGGCGCGTTCGGCGGCGCGCAGAAAGGCCGCGTCCACCAGCACCGTCCAGCCATCGGCCAGCAGCATGCGGGCGCGCGACAGCAGCGAGCCGTACGTGTCGCCATGCGACTTGGGGGTGTAGAGCCCGCTGTTCAGGCTTGACCCGCTGGTGGCAAGTGCGCTCAGGCCGTGCAGGCGCTTGCGCTCCACGTCGGACCGAAGGCGGATGGCGCGCCCGCTGGCCTCGTCGGCCAGCCAGCGGCTGGAAGCCCAGGTCTTGCCGCTGCCGGAGAGGCCGTGTGTGATGAGCAACTGCGGTGCGGGCGGGTGGGCGATGTCGCGTGCCAACGCGAGGTAACGCCGCGCTTCGGCCAGGCTCGCGTCGGCTTCGGGTGTGCTGGCGGCACCGCCCAGCTGCTCCAGGCGGATCGCCGCCACCTTGGCCCGCACCCCGGCGCGGTAGCTGGCAAAGAAGGTCCACACCGTGTGTGAAGACACATCGCCGCTGGCATCGAGCCAGGCGCTCAGCAATACGTTGGCCAGGCCGGGGCGGCCGTGGCTCAGAAGGTCCATCCAGGCAAAGGCCATGTCGTTGGCCACGTCGATCCAGCGCAGCGCGTCGTTGAATTCGATCGCGTCAAAGGGCAGCACCTCGTCTTCGATCAGCACCAGGTTGGCCAGGTGCAGGTCGCCATGCCCTTCGCGAACGCGGCCCTTCTGGCGCCGCCGCGAGAGCAGCGGTTCGATGGCGTTGTAGCGCTGCTCGGTCCAGTCGCTCAGCTCGCGCACCAGAGCCGCGTCGGCGGGGTCGGTCAAGGCCTTGCGCAGGGTGTCGAAGTTGTCGCGCGGCCAGCGCATGGCGGCGGTGGGGTGGCCCCAGGGCTGGCTGCTGCCCACCGCGGCGGCGCGGACCTGGAACGATGCCATGCGCCGCGCCAGCCCGGTCATATGTTCGGACGTCAGCTCGCCGCGCTCGCACAGGTGGTCGAGCCGGGCGGCCTCGTCGAAGCGGCGCATCTGCACCGCGAACTCGATCGCCTTGCCCGCGTCGGCCGTGCCCGGTTCGCCCCAGCGCGGCTCCGCTGGTGTGCCCAGGATGGGCAGCACACCCAGGTACAGCTGCGTGGCCGGCCGGTCCAGGTTCTGGAAACGGCGGTTCACTCGCAGCTCCGTCTCGCAGGCCTGGCGGCGCAGGGCCAGGGAGCTGAAATCCATGAACGGAAACCGCACCGGCTTCTTGATCTTGTAGGCGAATTCG
>PHCQ01000174.1 GCA_002840835.1 Betaproteobacteria bacterium HGW-Betaproteobacteria-16
GTACCCGATTGCCCGCGCCTATGCGGATGCGCGCGTCGCGCGCATCTACGGTGGCGCCAACGAAATCATGAAGGAAATCATCAGCCGCACGCTGTAGCAACTGCTGCCAGCCGCCTGCCGCCCTTCCGCCCTCTTGCCTATCGCATCCCCAGATTCAGAAAGAAGGAAACCCAACATGACCGAAGCATTCATTTTCGACGCCGTGCGCACGCCGCGCGGCAAGGGCCGCAGCTCGGGTGCGCTGCACGGCACCACGCCCATCAGTTTGGCCATTACCGCGCTGCAGGCACTACGCGACCGCAACACCCTGGACACCGCCTTCGTGGACGACATCATCCTCGGCTGCGTCGAACCCGCCGGTGAGCAAGGCGCCAACATCGCGCGCGTTGCGGCCATTGCCGCCGGGTACCACGAAAGCGCTGCCGGCGTGCAGGTCAATCGCTTTTGCGCCTCGGGCCTGGAGGCCTGCAACATGGCCGCCGCCAAGGTGATGTCGGGTCAGTCGCCACTGGTCATCGGCGGCGGCGTGGAGAGCATGAGCCGTGTGCCCATGGGCACCAGCGGCGGTGCCTGGGCGATTGACCCAGCGGTGGCGATTCCGACCTATTTCGTGCCGCAGGGCATTTCGGCCGATCTGATTGCCACGCTTTACGGCCACAGCCGCAGCGACGTCGACAGCTACGCGGTCGAAAGCCAGCGCCGCGCCGCACTCGCCTGGGCCGAGAGCCGCTTCGCCAATTCGATCGTTCCCGTGAAGGATGTGAACGGTTGCATCGTGCTTGAGCGCGACGAACACATGCGCGCCGAAACCACGCTGGAGTCGCTGGCCAAGCTGGAGCCTGCTTTCAAGGTGCAGGGCGAGAAATACGGCTTCGATGCGGTGGCCATTCAGCGTTATCCCGAGATCGAGCGCATGGTGCACGTGCACCATGCCGGCAACTCATCGGGCATTGTTGACGGCGCGGCTGCGGTGCTGGTCGGCAACGCCGAAGTCGGCAAACGGCTGGGCCTGAAAGCCCGTGCCCGCATCCGCTCGTTCGCCTCCATCGGCAGCGAGCCCACCATCATGCTGACCGGCCCCTCCTATTCGGCGGAAAAGGCGCTCAAGCTCGCTGGCATGAAGGCCAGCGACATCGACCTCTATGAACTGAACGAAGCCTTCGCCTCAGTCGTGCTGCGTTTCATGGAAGTGATGAAAGTCACGCACGACAAGATGAACGTCAACGGCGGGGCGATTGCGATGGGGCACCCCCTGGGCGCGACTGGCGCGATGATTCTGGGCACCCTGCTCGACGAACTCGAGCGGCGCAACCTGTCGACCGGCCTGGTCACGCTGTGCGTGGGCGCCGGCATGGGCACAGCCACCATCATCGAGCGCGTCTGAAGCCTCGGCACGACGTGAACCTCATCACAGACCTGGATCACCAACATGACGATTGACTACAAGCTTGATGCCGATGGCATCGCCACCATCACCTGGGCCATGCAGGACGTGCCCATGAACGTCCTCAACGAGCAATCCATTCCTGCCTTCTCCGACGCCGTGCGCAGGGCCGTCGCGGACGCTGCCGTCAAGGGCGTGATCGTCACCTCTTCCAAGCCCGAGTTCATCGCCGGTGCCGACCTCAACATGATGCTCGCCATCACGGACGTTGCCGAAATGATGGACTTCGTCACCCAGTTGCACGCCCTGATGCGCGGCATTGAGAAAAGCGGCAAGCCCTTCGTCGCGGCCCTCAACGGCACCACGCTGGGCGGTGGCTACGAGGTCGCGCTGGCCTGCCACCGACGCATCGCCGCCGACAACCCCAAGGCCCAGATCGGCCTGCCCGAGGTGAGCATTGGCCTACTGCCGGGCGGAGGCGGCACGCAGCGTCTGCCGCGCATGATCGGCGTGCGCAACGCGCTGCCCTTCCTGCTCGAAGGCAAAAAGCTCGCCC
>PHCQ01000114.1 GCA_002840835.1 Betaproteobacteria bacterium HGW-Betaproteobacteria-16
CTCACCAACCAATGTCCGCGGCCTGATGATGCTGACCGAAACCACTGCCGACATGCTGGGCGTCACCGACCGTCTCGATGCGCGGCAGGCCATCATGGGCGGCGCACGCTATATCGTCATGCTGAAGGACACCATTCCCAAGCGCGTGCCTGAGCCTGACCGTACCTGGCTGGCGCTGGCCGCCTACAACATCGGCTACGCCCACCTGGAGGATGCGCGCGTGCTGGCGCAGCGCATGAAACTGAATCCGGACAGCTGGGCCGATGTGAAAAAGACCTTGCCATTACTGAACAAGGTCGAGTATTACTCGACCGTCAAATACGGTTTCGCCCGAGGCGGCGCACCGGTGATTTTCGTCGAGTCGATCCGTACCTATCACAAGATTCTGGAGAAATACGAACCACCACACAGCCCTCTGCTGCCCAGTTTCGAACTGGCCCGGATTTTTACTCAATCCACACTGGTGCAATAACCGTATCCGGCTCAGGCCACTTTATAATTCCAGGTAACAGCCAAAAGAACGGATTCAAATGGAACACAACATCTCGTTGATCACGACGATTGCCGCCGGCCTCGGTCTGGCGCTGATTTTCGGCTTTATCGCGGAAAAAATTCGGCTGCCGGCGTTGGTCGGCTACCTGCTCGCCGGCATCATGCTGAGTCCGGCAACTCCGGGCTTCGTCGCCGACGTCGGAATTGCCAGCCAGCTCGCTGAAATCGGCGTCATGCTGCTGATGTTCGGCGTCGGCCTGCATTTCTCCATCGACGACCTGCTTTCCGTCAAGCGCATCGCCCTGCCCGGCGCCATCGTCCAGATGTCGCTGGCGACCGTACTCGGCATGGTCATCGCCCACTGGTGGGGCTGGAGTCTGGGTGAAGGTCTGATCTTCGGCCTCGCGCTATCCTGTGCCAGTACGGTGGTACTGCTGAAGGCACTGGAATCGCGCGGCATACTGGAGAGTATGAATGGCAAGATTGCCGTCGGCTGGTTGGTCGTGGAAGACCTCGTCACTGTGTTGGTACTGGTGCTGATGCCGCCGCTGGCCGGCATGCTGGGCGGCGAACAGCAGTCCAACGGCACGCCCTTGTGGCAGACCATAGGCTTCACACTATTACAGGTCACCGCCTTTATCGCCCTGATGCTGGTCGCCGGCAGACGCATCATGCCGTGGCTGCTGTGGCATATCGCCAAGACCGGCTCACGTGAACTGTTCACGCTGTCCGTCATCGTCGCCGCCATCGGGATCGCCTACGGCGCCACCGCCCTGTTCAACGTCTCCTTTGCCCTCGGCGCGTTTTTCGCGGGCATGGTCATGCGCGAATCCGAATTCAGCCATCGTGCCGCCGAGGAATCCCTGCCTTTCCGTGACGCCTTCGCCGTGCTGTTCTTTGTTTCCGTCGGCATGCTGTTCGAACCGTCGGTGCTGATGGAAGAACCGCTGCATGTGCTGGCCGTGGTCGGCATCATTATCATCGGCAAATCCATCGCGGCAATGGCTTTGGTGCTGGCCTTCCGCTACCCGCTCAATACCGCCCTGACGGTGGCCGCCAGTCTGGCGCAGATCGGCGAATTCTCCTTCATACTGGCGGGCCTCGGCCTTACCCTGGGCATACTGCCCTCCGAAGGCCTGAGTCTGGTACTGGCCGGTGCGCTGATTTCCATCGCACTGAATCCGCTGGTCTTCGCCTCCATTGCGCCTGTCAGCAAATGGCTGCTGGAACGCTCTGCCACCGCCCGCCGCTTCAACAGCCGGGTCGACCCCTATGCCGAACTGCCGATGAGCACGGAGCGCAAGTATCTGGAAGGTCAGGTCGTGCTGGTCGGCTTCGGCCGTGTCGGCCGCCGCATCGCTGACGCACTGGAAGAACGCGGCATCCCCTATGTAGTAGCAGAACAGAATCGTGAGATCGTCGAAAACCTACGCAAGAAGGATATCCCTGCCGTCTCCGGCGATGCTTCCGACCCCGTGGTGCTGGTACAGGCCCACATCGCGCAGGCCGCCATGCTGGTGGTAGCGACGCCGGATTCCATCAACGTGCGGCAGATGGTCGACACGGCGCGCACGCTGAATCCTGAGATCGAGATCGTGCTGCGCACACACAACGAGGATGAATCGGTGCTATTGCGCAAGGAAAACCTGGGGACCGTCTTTTACGGCGAAGAGGAACTGGCGCGCGGCATGACCAACCATGTGATGCAACGCTTCGCGCCCAAAACCGCTGCCTGATGCATTTTTGACAGTGACAAGTCGATTCAGTCGGCGCTTTGCTGAGCGCCAATGATCATCGTGTCACAAGGCAACCAGTGCAGCAGTTTGGAAGCCGAGCTGCCGAGCAAGCCAGCCATGAGGCTGTTCTGACCACGGCTACCGATGACTGCCAGATCAATATTATGTTTCCGCACGTATTGCGTCAGCACTGGCTCCAGAGCACCGCCTTCCACATGCAACGTGACGCGTGCCCGGTCTGAAGCCTTCAGACCGATGGCATCATAAAACTCATTGGCTTTTGTCTGAAAGCCGGCGTCTGCCTGCAACTGCTGCGGCATGTCACTGGCCAGTTCTGCCAGGCTTTGTTTGACGGCATGAAACAGCACGATCTGATGATCAGGAAACAGCTTGAGTGCTGTTTGCAAGGCAAGGGAGGATGCCCGTGAAAAGTCACTGGCCACCAGCACCCGGCGATATGACCCATGCGGACGTTTGCGCACTACCAGCACCGGCTGGCTCATCAGCCGCACCAACTTTTCTACCGTCGTCCCCAGTATGAAACGGCCAAAGGGTTCGCTGCGCGCCATGCCGGTGACAAGCAGATCGCAGGCGCCCTGATTGGCAACTTCAGCGATGCTGACAGCCGGATCGCCTTTGACCACCTTGACGCTGACTGGCACTTCGGCCGTTGCCAGGTCGTCGCGCAACTGCTGCTGCACGATCTGCATGTTCGCCTCATCAGCCCCATAAGCCCAGTTCAGGACCATATCCGGCGACTGCGTGCTTTCAACCACATTCACCGCAAGCAGTTCTGCCTGCCATTCCGCGGCAAGCTGCGTAGCGCGATCCAATGCCCGATCGCAACGCGCGCTGAGATCGGTCGCCAGCAACACGCGCCTGACCGGATGGCTGTTCTGTTTGGTCTTTTCCATATTTCCCAGCTCCATTGAACTCAAAGACCGACCACCATAATGTCGCGATCACTGGTCGTCGCCACATACTCGGTCACGCTGCCCAGCAACATCTGCCCGATACCGGACTTACCGTAGCGCCCCATGACGATCAGGTCGCTAGCCTCCCGATCAGCCATTTCCAGGATGATCTCCGGCGCATTGCCATATTCCAGCCTGCTGGCAAGCTGCTGCATGTGCGGTGACAATCTTTGCATGAAACTTTCCATTTCACGCTCCGCCTCCAGCCGACAAGTAAGGCGATATTCAGTCACCTCAGCCTCTGAAATACCGGCAAAGCGTAACTTGCTCTCAAAAGGCAATGCAGAAACATGCAGCAATGTGATCTCGGCCTGCGGCGCCAGTTTCATTGCAGCCTCGACGGCGGCGGCGGAACAGGGGGAAAAATCCACCGGCACCAGCACGCGGCGATAAGGATCCCGGGCAGGCTGCCTGACTACCAGCATGGGCTGCTGGCTACCACCAAGCAGACGTTCAAGCATGGAACCCTGTAACCAATCGCGCACGGCATTCACATGGGCACCGACAACTATCAGACTGTCAGTTTCCTCGCTCTGCTGAATGATGACGGCATGCGGCCGCCCGATCTCAAGACTGCATTTGACACCGACGTTGGTCGCAGCTTTCAAAAGGCCTGCCTGTTCTTCCAATTTTTGCTGCATTGCCTCACGCAAACGTGCACTGACACCCCCCGATACCAGATGCTTGAGCTCGTCGAGCAAGGTGCTGGACAGCACGTGCAACAGGCGCACTTCCTGCACGCCGGCCGTTGCCAGCAACTTCACGCGCTGCATGGCGTTTTCGCTGCGCTCGGAAAAGTCGGTGGCCAGCAACACCTTGTCAAACCCTGTCATATTCCCATCCCGATTAATCTTCATCGAACCATAACACCAGACGTCCGATACGCATAGCCACCGACGCTCATCCGGATCAATACTGCCTGCTCGCGCGATCCAGACGGCCTATCCAGGACGTGCGCCGGATGAAGAATTTCTCCAGTTCGGCCACCACGAACACGAGCAGACCGGCAGCCAGCACTTTCAGCCAATCCAGCAGACCGATATCGGCAGAACCAAACACGGACTGCATCCACGGCGAATAGGTGAAGGATAGTTGCAACGGGATACAGACCGCGATTGCCAGCAGCACATACCGGTTGCCGAAGATGCCATGCAGGTTAAGCGCCGGCGCAAAAATAAAACGGCTGTTGATGAGGTACAGCATCTCCGCCATGACCACGGCATTCACCGCCATGGTTCTGGCTTTTTCAACACTGGCACCGGACGACATTTCCCACAGAAAAAGCCCCAATGCACCGGTCATCATCAGCACCGAAACCATCAACACACGCCAGACAAAGAAACCGGACAACAAGGACTCACCGGGGGTACGCGGACGCCGCAGCATGATGTTTCTTTCAGGTGGCTCAAAGGCCAGCGCCAGGCCCAGGGTGCTGGAAGTCACCATATTGATCCATAACACCTGGGCGGCAGACAGTGGCAGGGTCAGTTCAAACAAGATGGCGGCAATCACCACCAGGGCCTCACCGCCGTTGGTCGGCAACATGAACAGGATGAACTTCTTCAGGTTGTCATAGACGGCTCGGCCTTCGCGTATCGCACGTGCCACCGTCGAAAAGTTATCGTCCGCCAGCACCATGTCGGCTGCTTCCTTGGCGGCCTCCGTGCCCTTCATGCCCATCGCCACACCGACATCGGCGCTTTTGAGCGCCGGCGCATCGTTGACACCGTCCCCGGTCATGGCGACCACCTGGTCATTCTTCTGCAGTGCAGTGACCAGCCGCAACTTGTGTTCCGGGCTGGCCCGCGCGAACACATCGACGCCCATGACAACACGCCTCAGCTCGGCATCATCCATCAAGGCAACATCATTGCCGGTGATGGTCGGCTTGCCTACGCCGATACCCAGTTGCGCACCGATTGCGCGTGCCGTTTCCACATGATCGCCGGTGATCATCTTCACTTTCACACCGGCGCGGTTACAGTCGCGTACGGCCTCGATCGCCTCCTGCCGCGGCGGGTCGATGATACCGACCAGGGCCAGCAGCACAAACTCGTTGCCGACATCGGCAAAATCCAGCAGAGTTCCAGCCGGCGCTGCAGGTTTATAACCCAAGGCCAATACACGCAAGCCCTGGGCGGCCGTTTCCAACGCCATGCGCTGCCAGTAGTTGCGGTCTAGCGCCTGCACGTCCTCGCCTGCAAGCTGGTAATCACACATTTCCAGGATGCGTTCCGGCGCGCCCTTGACGAATATCCATGGCTGATCTTCCTCGTCACGATGGAATGTCGCCATAAAACGGTGCACGGACTCGAAAGGTATCGTACCGAGGCGCTGCCATGCGGTATCGGCGGCATGCTCGGTAAATCCTGCCTTGCCGGCAAGCACCAGCAAGGCACCCTCGGTCGGATCGCCTTCCACATACCATTGCTGATGTCGCTTGCGCAAATTGGCATCGTTACAGAGCGCGCCCGCACGCACGGCAAGCAGCAAAGCCGGATGCATTCCGGGGTCTATGATGCGGTCACCCAGGCTGAAATCCCCGACCGGCGCATAGCCGACACCGCCGACATTGAAGACCTGGTCTGCGCAGACCACGCGTTGCACCGTCATCTCGTTCCGCGTCAGTGTCCCGGTCTTGTCGGAACAGATGACGGTCACCGAGCCCAGGGTCTCGACGGCGGGCAAACGGCGGATGATGGCATTACGCTTTGCCATGCGCTGCACCCCCAGCGCCAAAGTCACCGTCATGATGGCAGGCAGGCCCTCCGGAATTGCCGAGGCGACCAGCGCCACCACCATCATGAACATGTCGGCCGCCGGGTGCCCGCGCCACAGCGTGCCGAGCACGAAGGTCGCAAGACCGATAAGCAGGATCGCCAGCGCCAGTCCCCTGCCAAAACGGTCAATTTGCCGCAACAGGGGTGTGCTCATACGCGGGATGGCTGCGAGCATGCGGTTGATCTTGCCCAGTTCGGTCTCTGTCGCGGTGGCGACGACGACCCCGGTGCCCTGCCCGTAGACCACCAGCGTACCCGAGTAGGCCATGCCAAAACGATCGCCAAGCGGCGTGTCCTGCTCCACCGCCTGCGTCGTCTTTTCGACCGGCAGCGACTCACCGGTCAGCGCGGCTTCCTCCACGCGCAATTCGTTCTGGCTGATCAACCGCAGATCTGCCGGTACTCTATCGCCGGATGAAAGAAACACAACATCGCCCGGCACCAGTTCAGCCGCGTCAATCTCAGAGCGCTTGCCGTTACGGATGACGTTCGCATGCGGCGACAACATGGCACGGATAGCCTCCAGCGCGGCCTCCGCCTTGCCCTCCTGGATGAAACCGATGATGGCATTGATGACGACAGCGGCAATCAGAACGCCGGTATCCACCCAATGCTCGAGAAAGATGGTGATGACGGCTGCGCCCAGCATCACATAAAGAAGTATGTTGTGGAACTGCATCAGAAAGCGCAGCAACGGCCCTCTGCGCTTGGGCGGTGCCAAGCGGTTCGGCCCGTACTGCGCCAGCCGCTTCTGAACTTCCGCTTCATCCAGCCCTTTACTGCTGGTGGAAAGCTTATCGAGAACGCTCTCTATGGATTGAGTATGCCAGTTTTCCGGAATCTGAGGGCTGCCAGCCATTGCGTCTAAACTCCCTGATGTTGCGATATATCTGCCGCTAATCTGGCAGCATGTTGAATAAACGGGCCGATGCCGGATGATTGAGTTCGTCCGGCAGGGCGTTACTTACATGCAAGGCTTGCAACTCTTCACGCCTATCGATGCCTGCAGTCTTGTCGAACAAGGTTATCATCGGACAACCGTCATCAGGGCTTGTCTGCGACCACCTGATAATCCCAATCCCGGACATCCTGAATGATGGTCTCGATATCGTCTTCCGGCACGCTCATGATGTGCAATGCGGCGGCGCCGAGTCGCAGACTGGCTTCGATGATTTCCGGATACGCCTGCAAGGCGCCGGCTTCCAGCAGCCTCGAACTTTCCTCAAGATCCTTTGCACGCGCAATTACCGGCACTTGTGGATACAGCTTCTTCAATAGTCTCACCGCCTGTGCGGCAGCATCCGGATCGTCAATCGCCATCACCACCAAAGCCGCACGTTCTGCATGTACGGTGTTCAGCAATTCCGCATCCGAGATATCGCCGTACAACACCCGATGACCGTTGGCCTTGGCAACGGCAACACGCTTGGGGTCGCTCTCCAACACGATGAAATCGATCCCGGAATGCTGCAGCAACACGGCTATCGTATGCCCCACCCGGCCATAACCGGCGATGAGGACTTCCTGCTCCGGCTTTTTCAGTTCATCAACGACTGCGCTGGAAGCAGCCTCCCCGTCGCCACGAAACAGCATGGCAGTAATCTGCTTGTTGAAGCGGATGAGGAAGGCACCCAGAATCATGGAGAACAGAATCGAGAGCAGTGCCATCTGCCCCAGTGCTTCATCGATCACGTTTGCCTGTAGCGCGATCGCCAACAAGGCAAAGCCGAATTCGCCGCCTACCGACAATATCAGGCCGGTACGCACCGAGGTCATGGTGGTGATGCCGCTGGCTCTGACCATCAGGCTGACCATGACCGCCTTGCTGACCAGCATGATTGCTGCACCGATCAGGCCGTAATGCCAGTAATCGACCAGCGCTAGCGGGTTGAACATCATACCGATACCGATGAAGAACAGACCCAGCAGCACATCGCGGAACGGCCGGATGCTCGACTCCACTTGCACGCGGAACTCGGTCTCGCCCAGCATCATACCGACCAGAAAGGCGCCAAAGGCCAGTGACAAGCCGAGGCTACTGGTACTCCAGGCCGCCATCAGCGCCACCAGCAACACGGTCAGCGTGAACAGTTCCGGTGAACGACGCTGCGTGACCAAATGGAACAACGGCCGCAGCAACCATCGACCGGCGAAAAATACCAAGGTAAAGGCGAGCACTGCCTTGGCAAGTACCATCGCCAGTTCGCCCGCCAGCTGATTGGCCGCGATACCGGCGCCGAGCACCGGGATGATGACCAGGAAAGGCACCGCTGTCACATCCTGAAAAATGGACATGGCCAGCCCCAACCTGCCGTGCTGGCTGTTCTCCTCCCCCTGCTCGGTTAGCAGGCTGGCGATGATGGTACTAGAGGATTGCGCGAATACCGCGCCGATGACAAAAGCCATGACAGGACTCCAGCCCGCCAGCCAGAGCAAAATCGCAACGACGATGGTGGTCAGCATCACCTGCGCCGTTCCCAAGCCAAGGACCTGATGGCGCAAGGCGTGCAACTGCGGCAAGGAGTAATTCAGACCGATGGCAAACAGCAGGAACACCACACCGAACTCGGCCAGCGCATTGAAATCCGGCAGGTTGATATTGCTCCCAAAGGCATGGGGGCCAAGAACGATGCCCACCAGCAGATAGCCGAGGCTGGTCGGGATATGCAGGCGCTGAAAAGCAACGATGACCGCCACCGTCGTTCCCAGCAACATCAGGATATGTGCAAGTTGCTCAAGCA
The DNA here is from genome assembly GCA_002840835.1 of Betaproteobacteria bacterium HGW-Betaproteobacteria-16. Classification (GTDB taxonomy): domain Bacteria; phylum Pseudomonadota; class Gammaproteobacteria; order Burkholderiales; family Burkholderiaceae_C; genus Hydrogenophaga. The sequence continues at coordinate 8,724 of PHCQ01000114.1, forward strand.
TTGGTCCAAAGATTCCGAAACGATATTCACATCAATCGGACATCAGCTTGGCTGAATGATTGCGAGCCCACCCATATATGGTTGCAAGGCTGCCGGAATCTTCACACTGCCATCCGCCTGCTGATGGTTCTCCAGTATCGCCACCAGCGTGCGGCCGACGGCGAGGCCGGACCCGTTAAGCGTGTGCAACAGCTCTGGTTTGCCGTTCTCGTTGCGGAAGCGGGCCTGTAAACGGCGCGCCTGAAAAGCCTCGCAGTTGGATACCGAGGATATCTCGCGATAGGTGTTCTGTGCCGGCAGCCAGACTTCGAGGTCGTAGGTCTTGGCAGCGCCGAAACCCATGTCGCCAGTACATAAAGAAACGACACGGTACGGAAGTTCCAGCGCCTGCAGGATATGCTCGGCATGGCCGACCATCTCTTCCAGCGCTTCGTAGCTTGTCTCCGGATGCACGATCTGCACCATCTCGACCTTGTCAAACTGATGCTGGCGGATCATGCCCTTGGTGTCCTTGCCATAGGAGCCGGCCTCGGAGCGGAAGCATGGCGTATGCGCTGTCAGCTTGATGGGCAACGATTCCAGCGGCACGATTTCATCACGCACTGTGTTGGTCAGCGTGACTTCGGAGGTTGGAATCAGATACAACTTACTGTCATTGTGTGCCAAAGAGAAGAGATCTTCTTCAAACTTCGGCAATTGACCGGTGCCGAGCAGAGTCTCCGCATTAACCAGATAAGGTGTGTAGCACTCGGTGTAGCCATGCTTCTCAGTCTGTGTATCCAGCATGAACTGCGCGAGCGCACGGTGCAGGCGCGCAACCGGGCCTTTCATCAGCGTAAAGCGCGCACCGGAGAGCTTGGCGCCGGTATCGAAATCCAGCCCGAGCGGCGTACCGACGTCGGTGTGGTCCTTGATCTCAAAGTCGAAGCTACGCGGCGTACCGACGCGGCGC
>PHCQ01000115.1 GCA_002840835.1 Betaproteobacteria bacterium HGW-Betaproteobacteria-16
GCCCAGGCCATTTTTGACGCCATGCGCGAGCACGGTGTGACGCACTACTGCGGCGCGCCCATCGTGCACGGCATGCTGGTGAACGCACCCGCCGCCATGAAGGCCGGTGTGCCGGCCGGTGTGAAGGCGATGGTGGCCGGTGCTGCGCCGCCGGCTTCGATGATTGAGGGCATGGAACAGATGGGCTTTGACCTGACCCATGTGTACGGCCTGACCGAGGTGTACGGGCCGGCCACGGTGTGTGCCAAACATGCGGCGTGGGACGAACTGGACATTGGCGAGCGTGCGCGCTTGAACGCGCGTCAGGGCGTGCGCTACCACCTGGAGCGCGACGTGCGCGTGCTGGACCCTGAAACGATGCAGCCCGTGCCGCAGGACGGCGAGACAATGGGCGAGATCATGTTCAAGGGCAACATCGCCATGAAGGGCTACCTGAAGAACCCGAAGGCGACCGCCGAAGCCTTCAAGGGCGGCTGGTTCCACAGCGGTGACCTGGCGGTGCAGTACGCCGATGGCTATTTCAAGATCAAGGACCGCAGCAAGGACATCATCATCTCGGGCGGCGAAAACATCTCCAGCATCGAAGTGGAAGACGTGCTCTACCGCCACCCTGCGGTGCTGGCCGCGGCAGTGGTGGCCAAGGCGGACGCCAAATGGGGCGAGACACCCTGTGCGTTCCTGGAGCTGAAGGCCGGCGCCGAGGTGACACCAGAAGACATCGTGGCGCACTGCAAACAGCACCTGGCCGGTTTCAAGGTGCCGCGCACGGTGGTGTTTGGTGAATTGCCCAAGACCAGCACCGGCAAGATTCAGAAATTCGAGCTGCGAGCGCGGGCAGGGTCTGCCAAGGCAATTGACATATAGCCCCCCCCCGCGCCGGCCTGCGGCCGTCACCCCCCAGGGGGCAACGCTGGCGGCCCGGCGAAGCCGGTTCCGCCGCGTTTTGGACTTGGGCACTTCGCTCCGGACAGATCTCAGTCTCCTGAGACGATGCCTTCGCGGCGGGGGTCTGCGCCGCCTAGCCAGACGGAATGACCGTTTTGAGTACCGCGCTGGATTGCCTGCAGCCCGCTTGGCATGGGGGCTTCACGCACTTCATGACCGCGTTGCTCCAGTGCTTGAACGGTGGCAGGCGGGAAGCGACCAGCTTCCAGCATCAGCGGGCCGCCCAGGGTGCCGATGTTGGGCAGGTCGATGGCGGCCTGGGGCGTGAGGCCCCACTGGAACATGCCGTGCAGGGTCTTGGCCGTGAAGTGGATGATGAAGGCCCCGCCGGGGCTGCCGGTGCTGGCCAGCAGCTCGCCCGTGTGGCGGTCGAACACCAGGGTGGGCGACATGGACGAGCGGGGTCGTTTGCCGGGTTCGACCCGGTTGGCCACTGGCCGGCCTTCGGCGCTGCGCGGCGTGAAGCTGAAGTCGGTGAGCTGGTTGTTCAGCAGGAAACCACCAGGGCGTGAGGGATCGGTGGTGACCATCAGGCGCGCGCCGAACGCCGCTTCGATGGTGGTGGTCATGGACAGCGCGTTGCCTCGGGCATCCACGATGCTGATGTGGCTGGTGCCGTATTCCGGCTGCGCCGGCATGGGCGCCCAGGCACTGACTGCGCCGCCGGGTTGGCCGTGGGTGACCGATGCGGCAGCCTTGTCGCCGATCAGCCGTGCGCGCTGGTCCAGGTAGGCGGGTGCCAGCAGGCTGAGCCACTGTTCGCCGGGTGCGGCCACAAAGTCCGGATCGGCCACGTATTGCGCTCGGTCGGCAAATGCCAGGCGCGAGGCTTCTGCATAGTGGTGCAACCAGTTGGCCGAAGGCGCATCACCTTCGAGAGCGGCAGCGGCTGATGGCGTGCGCGACAGCAGGCCCAGGATCTGGCCCACGGCCAGGGCGCCACTGCTCGGCGGCGGAAAGCCGCAGATGCGCAGGGCGCGCTGGGCGGCCGCATGGTCGTGGCACAAGGCTTCGCGTTGCTTGGGCTGATAGCGTTGCAGGTCGCCCAGGGTCATTGGAGTACCTTTTCCCTCCGGGCTGCGGTGCGAGCTTGCTTGGGAACGGCCCTGCGCTGCGCTCACGCGCCCGGGCAGGCCGGCGTGTTGCTGCACCTTGGCCACGATGGCCCGTGCCACCGCGCCTTCGTGCAGCGCGGGCGGGCCGTTGGCCGCGATCTGGCGCAGCACGTGCGCGAGCTCCGGGTTGCGCAGCACATGGCCCACGGGGTGGGGCGTGCCGTCGGCCCGGTAGAAATAGGCCTTGGCCACAGGATCGTTGCGCAGGGTGGCATCGTCCTTCAGAAGCGTGTGCAGGCGCTGGCTGACCGCAAAACCCTTGTCAGCCAGCGAGATGGCGGGTTCAAACAGACGCGCCCAAGGCAGGCGTCCGTGTTCCTTGTGTGCCATGGCCAGCATGGCCACCGCGCCAGGCACGCCCACTGACCGCCCGCTGTTCACCGCAGTGGCAAACGGCAGCGGCTGGCCCTGGTCGTTCAGGAACAGCGCTTCAGTGGCGGCGGCCGGCGCTGTTTCACGGCCATCAAAAGCCTGAACGCGTTGTCCGTCGTGATGCAGCAAGAAGGCACCACCGCCGATGCCGCTGGACTGCGGCTCCACCAGCGTCAGCACCATCTGCACCGCGATCGCCGCGTCCACCGCACTGCCCCCGGCCCGCAGGATGTGGGCTCCCGCTTCGGCGGCCAGTGGGTTGGCAGCGGCGACGGCCTGACGCCGGTGCACCCAGCCGGGTTTGGCGGTGATGGCCGACGCACCTTCGGGCTGTGGCGGGGTGGCAGGCGGCGCAGTCAACCGGCCGCTGCCGGGCGATCCGGCGCAGGCTGAAAGCAGCCCGCAGAGCAAGACGGCAAGTGCAAAACGGTGGCTCCGGTGTGTTGAATTTTTCATGAAAAAGCTGCTTTCAAGACGGGTGGCAGAACAGCGGATGCAAGCTTGACGCAGATCAGGTTGACAAATACCAAAGGCCGCTATCTTGTAAACATTAGTTACAAAACGATCCCCGAGAAAAGGAAAACAGATGCCCTCCTCATTACCTGAAGTGAATTCGTCGAACGTGGGTCTGGCGCCCGAAAATCGCCTCCCGCGCACGCTGCCTCAGCTCATGCAGGCCATCGAACAGCGACGCCGTGCGCCGGTCCTGAGTCTGGCCGATGCTTTTCGCCTTTTGGGCCTGCTGGACGAAAAGACCCTGCAGGAACTGGTGGCCGAAGACCCGCAACTGCTTCGGTCGCGCTCGGTGGAACTGGTGCACCGCCTGTTGCTGACAGAGGAAGACTGGCACCATGCCCTTGCGAAAGTGGCGGGGCTGGTGGAGATCGATGCGCTGGCGTTCGAGCTGGACAAAGAAGCCCTGGATATTCTGCCGCTGCGTATCGCTCGTGCGCATGTCGTGGTGCCGCTGGGCATGGCCAATGAGCAGTTTTTTGTGGCGGCCTGGGCACCTACCAGCGAAACGCTTTATCACGAGCTGTGTTCGCTCACCGGCCATTCGGTGGGGCTGGTCTGGGCCAGCCGGGAGTCGATCGAGCGCCGCCTGGGATTGCTGGAGCGCGGTGCGGTCGGTGGTCGGGGGCTGCAGGTCTTGCCTGACCTGGACCCAGGAGCACTGGCCCCGGCCGCTTCGCATGCGTTTACCGCCGACGGCCATGCCCCATTGCCGCTGGAAGCTCTGGTGGTGCAGGCCATGGTGGAACTGGGGAATGCGGCCGACGCGGAGCAGCTGGCATCGGCCACCGAATCGGCCGGCATGGTGCGCCTGGTCAATCAGGTGATCACGGAGGCGCAACTCACCCATGCCTCCGACATCCACATTGAAACCAATCCCGGCGATGCCAGGACTGCGATCCGCTTCCGGCGTGACGGCGACATGGAGCACTACCTGTGGGTCCCAGCGCGCTTGCGCGGCCCGCTGGTGTCGCGCATCAAGATCATGTCCAGGCTCGACATCGCCGAGCGCCGCCGACCGCAGGATGGCAAGATCGATTTTTCAGAATTCGGGGGCAAGGCGCTGGAGCTTCGGGTGGCCGTCATGCCCACCCACGATGGACTTGAAGATGTGGTTTTGCGGCTGCTCGAATCGGCCAAACCCCTGCCGCTGTCGAAGCTGGGTTTGCAGCCGCGCGACCAGGAACTGATCGCCGGCTTTTCGCAGCGCAGCTTCGGTCTGGTGCTGGCCGCAGGCCCCACAGGATCGGGCAAGACCACCACCTTGCACTCCATGCTGGCCGAGGTCAACACCACCGAACGCAAGATCTGGACGGCCGAGGACCCGATCGAGATCACGCAGCCGGGGCTGCGCCAGGTGCAGGTGAATCCCAAGATCGGCCTGACCTTTGCAAACGCCATGCGGGGTTTCCTGCGTGCCGATCCGGACATCATCATGATCGGAGAGGTACGTGATGCCGAGACGGCACGCATCGCCATCGAAGCCTCGTTGACCGGCCACCTGGTCTTGTCCACGCTGCACACCAACAACGCCTGCGAGAGTGTGGTGCGCTTGCTGGACCTGGGCATGGACCCCATGAACTTTGCCGACTCGCTCCTGGGCATCGTGGCGCAGCGCCTGGTGCGCGCCTTGTGCACCCACTGCGCGCGCGAACAGCCGATGGATGAAGCGGCGTGGGAGGCGTTGCTGGAGGAGTACATGGAAGGCAGCGCTCTGAGTCGCGAGCAGGCGCAGACGCGCCTGCTCGATGCGACAGGGGCCAGCAGGTACGGCCTTCTCCAGACCCGCCATGCCGTGGGCTGCGAGCACTGTGGTGGCAAGGGCTACAAGGGGCGCGTCGGCATCTACGAGATCCTGCAGAACAGCCGCGCCATCAAGCTGCTGATCCAGAACCGCGCCCGACCCTCGGAGATCTTCGACATTGCCGTGGCCGAGGGCATGCGCAGCCTGCGACACGATGCGCTGGAGAAGGTGGTGCAGGGGCGCATCGACATGAAGCAGGCGCGGGCGGCCTATCGGTAAGCCCCGGGTGCTTGGGTCGACGTTCAGCGCCGGTTCAGGTCGTCCAGCAGCATGCGTGCCGTCGCCACGTTGGTCGCACACGGTACGTTGTGCACGTCGCAGGCCCGCACCAGCGCATTGATGTCGGGCTCGTGGGGCTGTGCCGTCATGGGGTCGCGCAGAAAAATGAGGGCATCGACCTCGCCCATTGACAGCCGGGCACCGATCTGCAGATCGCCACCCAGCGGGCCGCTGAGCAGACACTCCACGGTCAGCCCGACCTCATCCAGCAGACGCCCACCTGTGGTGCCGGTGGCCATGAGGGTGTGCTGCTGCAGCAGTGGTGCGAACTCGGTGGCCAAGGCCACCATGTCGTCCTTTTTCTGATTGTGAGCGACGAGGGCGATTCTCATGGTGTCAGCTGCCGAGCAATTTCATTGGCCTTCCATTTGTTTGGCCATGGTCTTGCCGAGTTCCACACCCCACTGGTCATACGCGTTGATGCGCCAGATCGCAGCCTGTACGAACACCTTGTGCTCATAGAGAGCAATCAGCGCGCCCAGCCGCTGGGGGTCGAGCCGGTCGATCCAGAGAATGCTGCTGGGAATGTTGCCTTCGAAGCTGCGGTGGCCGGCCATGGCCGTGGCCTGCGCCTCGCTCATGCCGCTCTGGACCAGCAACTGGTGCGTGTCTTCCAGGCTGCGGCCCTCTGCCATGGCCTGGGCCTGGGCGCGCAGATTGAGGTTGACCACGCCGTGGTGGGTAGCGGCCAGGGGCAGCGGCGTGTCTTCGCTTTGCACACCGATGAAGTCCACCGGCACGCTGTGACGGCCCTGGTGGATGAGCTGGAAATAGGCGTGTTGCCCGTCTATGCCCAGCCCGCCCCAGACGATGGGGCCGGTGTCTATGCCGGTGGCACTGCCATCGATGTGCGTGCGCTTGCCGTTGGACTCCATGTCCATCTGCTGCACAAACGGCGTGAAGCGCACCAGCCGCGATGCGTACGGCACGATGAGCTGCGTCGGCATCTGCAGAAAGTTGCGGTTCCAGATGCCGTGAAGGGCCATCTGCACCGGCAGGTTCTGTGCCAGCGGGGCCGTGCAGAAATGCTCGTCCATTTCACGGGCGCCCGCCAGAAAGGCGCGGAAGTTCTGCGGGCCAATGGCGATGGCCAGCGGCAGGCCAAGCGCCGACCACACCGAGTAGCGCCCGCCCACCCAGTCCCAGAACAGGAAGGTGCGCTCAGCAGGGTAGCCCAGCTTGGCCGACTGCGCCGGGCTGGCCGTGATCGCGACCAGATGTTTGCCCAACTGGTCGGCCGGGCAGCCGCTGTCGGTGAGCCAGCGCTGGGCGCTGGCGGCGTTGGTAAGGGTTTCCTGAGTGGTGAATGTTTTGCTCGACACCACGAGCAAGGTGCGCCTGGCGTCAAGCCCGCGCAGCGCGCTCCACAGCGCCCAGGCGTCGGGGTTGGAAACGTAGTGCACGCGGATGCCGGGCACGGCAGGGTCGGCCAGGTGCGCGAGCGCGTCGGACGCCATGCGTGGTCCCAGGTCGGAGCCACCGATGCCGATGTTGACCACGTCGGTGATGGTGTCGCCGGCATACCCTTTCACCGCGCCTGCGGCCAGTGCTTCGGCAAAATCGCACACGCGGGCCAGCTCTCGCTGCACATCGGCCTGTACCTCGGCGCCCCAGGGGCCAGTGTGCATCGGGTCACCGCGCAGGGCCACGTGCAGCACCGGTCGGTCTTCGGTGAGGTTGATGGCTTCGCCCTGGAACATGGCGTCGCGCTGGGTGCCCACCTGGGCCTGTTCGGCCAGGTCGAGCAGCGCCGTTTCAACGGGCGGTGACACGCGTTGCCGACTGGCATCCAGGGTGATGCCGGCGGCCGTGTGGGTCATGCGCTGGGCACGCAGGCTGTCTGTATGCAGCACTTCGCGCAAATGCGGTTGTGGGGCCTTGGCCAGGGTGGTCAGTTGCGACCAGGCGGAAAGATGCAATGGCGAGGTGTGCAGGTCGGTCATGGGTGAGCGTGAGGCTGGTTGGCGCCCTGTACCGGTCAGAGGGCGGGTGAGGCAGACGATTTCACAGGCTTCCATCTTTGCACAGGCGCTGCCTGCGCAAGCGCAAGTCCGATTCGGATTTTCCTTGGTGAGGGGTATGAATCCGGTTCAAAACGGTCACAAATCGTTGGCCAGCGAGGTGGCTTCTCGCGCCAGGCGCGTGATCAATGCCCAGTCTCCACGGGCAAGCGCGTCGGCCGGGGTGAGCCAGCTGCCGCCGGCCATGGCCACGTTGGGCAGCTTCAGAAAGTCTTTCAGGTTGTCCGGACTCACACCGCCGGTGGGGCAGAACTTCACGTCGGGAATGGGCGCGCCCAACGCCTTGAGCATGCCCATCCCGCCGGCCTGTTGGGCAGGGAACAGCTTCATGAGGTGGAAGCCCTGCTCGCGGCGGTGCATCACTTCGCCGGGGGTCATCACGCCGGGGATGAAGGGCAGCCTGGCGGCACTCACCGCTTCGACCAGCGCATCGGTGCAGCCGGGTGAGAGGGCGAACGTGGCGCCAGCGTCGATCACCTGCTGCACCTCGGCCACTCGGGTCACGGTGCCTGCCCCCGTGTGCATTTGCGGCACGGTTCTGGCCACGGCTTCAATCGCCGCGAGCGCAGCGTCGGAGCGCAAGGTGATCTCCATCACGTCAATACCGCCTTCGAGCAGGGCGTGGGCCAGGGGCACGGCGTGGGCCGGGTCGGTCAACACAATGACGGGCACGACACGGGAGGTGAAGGCGGGGCGGGTGAAGCAGGTGGTCATGGGGTATCCCTTTCAGGGGCGGTCACCAAACAGGGGAGACGCGCCGGATTCGGCGGTGCTGGCATGTGCACGGAACAAACCAAACAGCTCTCGGCCGGTGCCGTGGGCGTTGTGGCTGAGATCGGGATGGGTCACGGTGCGAGCGGCCAGGGTGGCGGCATCCACCTCCACCTCCAGCACACCGCGTTCGCAGTCCAGTGTGATCCAGTCGCCGTCCTGTACCTTGGCGATCGGGCCATCGGCAAGCGCCTCCGGGCTGAGGTGGATGGCGGCAGGCACTTTCCCTGAGGCGCCCGACATGCGGCCATCGGTGACGAGCGCCACCTTGAAGCCTTTGTCCTGAAGCACGGCCAGCGGTGGTGTGAGCTTGTGCAGTTCGGGCATGCCATTGGCGCGGGGGCCCTGGTAGCGAACGACGGCAATCACGTCTTTCTCCAGCTGACCGCTGTTGAACAGGGCCAGCAGGTCTTGCTGATCGCTCACCACCACGGCCTGGGCGCGCACCAGGCGGTGTTCGGGCTTCACGGCAGAGACCTTGACCACGCTGCGGCCCAGGTTGCCCTTGAGCAGGCGCAGGCCGCCGTCGGCGCTGAAGGGATCGGCCACCGGGCGCAGCACGCTGGTGTCGCTGCTTTGAGCAGGCACCGGGCGCCAGGCCAGGCGTTCGCCGTCGAGCCAGGGTTCCTGCGTGTAGGCCTGCAGGCCGGCGCCCATCACGGTCATCACATTGCCATGCAGCAGGCCATTGGCCAGCAGTTCCTGCATGAGAAAGCCCATGCCGCCGGCGGCATGGAAGTGGTTCACGTCGGCGCTGCCATTCGGATAGACGCGCGCCAGCAAGGGCACCACGCTGGAGAGCTCGGCGAAGTCGTCCCAGTCGATGAGCACGCCGGCCGCGCGCGCCATGGCCACCAGGTGCAGGGTGTGGTTGGTGGAGCCTCCGGTGGCCAGCAAGCCGATGATGCCGTTGACGATGGTGTTGACGCTCAGGATGTCGGCCAGGCAGATCGCGCTGGCGTCTGCCGAGCCCGCATGGCGCCCGGTGTTGGCCACGGCGCGCTGCATGGCGGCCTGGGTGAGGGCGTCGCGCAACGGCGTGCCGGGGTTCACGAAGGAGGCGCCGGGCAGGTGAAGACCCATGATTTCCATCAGCATCTGGTTGCTGTTGGCGGTGCCGTAGAAGGTGCAGGTGCCGGGGCTGTGGTAGGCCTGGGCTTCGGATTCGAGCAAGGCGTCGCGGCCCACCAGGCCCTGTGCGTATTGTTGCCGCACCTTGGCCTTGGCGTCGTTGGACAGGCCGCTGGTCATGGGGCCGGCTGGTACAAACGCGGCGCTCAGGTGGCCGAACTGCGCCGCGCCCATGAACAGGCCCGGCACGATCTTGTCGCAGATGCCGAGGAAGAGCGCCGCGTCGAACACGTTGTGCGACAGCGCCACCGCCGTGGACAGTGCGATCACGTCGCGCGAGAACAGCGAGAGCTCCATGCCCGCAGCGCCTTGCGTCACGCCGTCGCACATGGCGGGCACACCGCCCGCCACCTGGGCCGTCACCCCCAGCGCGTGGGCGTGCTGGCGCAGTTGTTCGGGGTAATGCTCATAGGGCTGGTGGGCCGAGAGCATGTCGTTGTAAGCGGTGACGATGCCCACGTGCGGCGCACGCTCGGCGTGGATCTTGAGCTTGTCGTTGGCGGGCAGCGCGGCGGTGGTGTGTGCCATGTTGGCGCAGCCCATGCCACTGCGTTGCGTGCCGGTCTTGCGCTGGGCTTCGACGCTGGCCAGGTAGGTGGCGCGGGATGTGGCGCTGCGTTCTTCGATGCGCCGCGTCACGCGTTCGATGACGGGATGCAAGGGTGCGATGGTCATGGGGTGGTTCCTGTTCAGTTCATCCAG
>PHCQ01000116.1 GCA_002840835.1 Betaproteobacteria bacterium HGW-Betaproteobacteria-16
TTGCGCCAACAGATCGCAGACGGCCGCAATCATCACCTGCGAACTCTTGGCGCCGGCATCGATATGACCGATGGCACGTTCGCCGAGGAAGGCAGCACGCCCCTTGGTCGCCAGCATGTCACGGGTGGACAGCATGCCCTGCTCGGCACTGGCCTTGATGGCGTCCAGCAGCACCGGTAGCCCGGCACCAGCCTCCGCCTGTTGACGGAAGGTCTGAGCGACGGGAATCAGCACGTCCAACATGGTTTTCTCGCCAATATCGGATTTTCCGCGCTGTTTGATAGCCTCGACGCCATCGGCAAAGGCGGCAGCAATGCCGGCCATGTCGTCGGCCCCGCCCTCTTTCAGGCGCTTGGCCATGGCCAGGAAGAAACTGGCGAACAACGGGCCAGAAGCACCGCCGATGGTCGACAGCAGCTTCATGCCGATACGCTGCAACACAGCATCCGCGTCCAGTGGCGCCAGCTCCTCTCGCATGGCGACGAGCGTGGTGATGCCGCGTTTGATATTGATGAAATGGTCGCCGTCGCCCAGCGCGCGATCGAGCGATTCGATCTCGGCTTCATGCGCCTGAACGGCGACGCTGACGGCATCAACGGCTTGCAGGATGGTTGCAGTTTTCATGTCGGTTACCCAAATTCTTGAAACGAGTGGGGATGATAACCAAATTTCAGCAGCTTGGTTTCAGTCAGCGGCGGATTCACAGCGGCCGCCAGTGCGGAATCATGGCAGCCTGCCCCTGCAATACGCCGGCTTCGTCGAGCAGATTCCAGACCGTGGCGTTCTCGATCAGAAAGCGTGTGCCATCCTTGGCGATTCGCAAGCCGCTGTAGTCGTCAACATAGCCATGCGCTGCCACGCGCTCGAGAAAACCGGCACGTTCCTCTTGCAGCATGGGTTCGGCCGAATACCGCGATGGCAAACGCGTGATCTCGCCCCAATTCATACCGAACAGGCGCATGGCAACGCGGTTGGCGTAATTGAACACAGGTTCCGGCCTGGTATCGTGCGACAGCACGGCAAAATCCGCCTCGAACAGCCGGTTGGCGACATCGCCCGTTTCGCCCTGCAACAGCTGACGACCGGTCCAATGCGCATAGCTGCTACAAATCAACGCGCTCTGCCGCATCAGGAATTCCGCGGTCGGAAGTTGCATGTCATCCATCACCAGTAATGCTCCACCGTGATCTGCCCCGGCTCCTTGCGGCGATGCTTGCGCAAACCCCGGTCTATCAATACCTGCATCGTGTCTTCGATCATTTGCGGGTTACCGCAGAGCATGACCTGACTGTCAGACGCATTCAATGCAATGCCTGCCCTGACTTCCAGCTGTCCATCGGCAATAGCCTGCGGTATGCGGCCGCTGATGGCACTACTCACCACCTCGCGGCTGACAAAGGGAATGAAAACGAACTGCTTGCCGTGTTTCTGCTGCACGGCGGCAATTCTCTGTTGATGACTCAGTTCGGAAAGCGTACGCACGGCATAGACCAGCACCACGCGCTCGAAACGCTGCCACGGTTCGGCGGTATCGAGGATGGAGAGAAAGGGACCGACCCCGGTACCCGTCGCCATCATCCACAGATGCCGCCCGGCCGGCACTTCATCCAGAATCATGAAACCGTTGGCGCGCGGCGCAACCAGCAGCTCGTCGCCGGGTGCCAGCCGGCTGAGTGCAGGAGTCAGCTCGCCACCCGGCACCTCGATATAGTAGATTTCCAGCGGCCGAACTTCGGGCGCGTTGCACAGTGAATAAGGCCGTCCGACCACCTTGCCGTCGATCTCGAGGCCGATCTTGACGAACTGTCCGGCCTGAAATGGCTCAATGTCGGACTCGACAAAAAGACTGTGCAATTTCAAACTCCATTGCCGATGCTCAAGCACTACACCCTTGTTCCATGTAGCCATTGCCTTACCTCTCGTTCTGCCCGAATATCATTCACAGTAGTCAAAAGATTCACAAAATGCAACGTGACAGTCCTACCCTCCAGCGGCTAAACTTGCACGCTGCTCAGGTCTGGTTACACATGCTTTCAACACTCAATACCCCGCAGCGCGAAGCTGTCAAATATCTCGATGGTCCTTTACTCGTTCTGGCAGGTGCAGGTAGCGGTAAAACCCGCGTCATCACGCAGAAGATCGCTTATCTGATCCAGAAGTGCGGCTACGCGCCGAAGGAGATTGCTGCCATCACCTTCACCAACAAGGCCGCGCGCGAGATGCAGGAACGTGTCGGCCATCTGCTCGAAGGCAAGTCAGGCAAGGGCCTGACCATTGCCACCTTTCACTCGCTCGGCCTGCAAATGCTGCGGCAGGAAGCGCAGCTGCTGGGCTACAAACCACAATTTTCGATCCTGGATTCGTCCGACAGCTTCAAGATTCTGGCCGACATCCTCGCCACCACCGACAAACAGTTGCTGCGCAAGACACAATGGCAGATATCGGGCTGGAAGAACGCTTTCATCAACCCGGACCAGGCCAAGGTTACGGCTGACGAGGAGTTATCGGTTGCCGCAGCGCGCGTCTACCAGCTTTACCAGCAGACGCTGAAGGCCTATCAGGCGGTGGATTTCGATGACCTCATCAAGCTGCCGGTGGAGCTGTTCGAACAACATCCTGAAGCGCTGGAGCGCTGGCAACGCAAACTGAAATACCTGCTGATCGACGAGTATCAGGACACCAACGCCTGTCAGTACAAGCTGGTGAAATTGCTGACCGGGGTCGAAGGCCGCTTCACTGCGGTGGGCGATGACGACCAGGCCATCTACGGTTGGCGCGGTGCCGATGTCGAGAACCTGCGCCAGCTGACTGAGGACTTCTCCAGACTGAAAGTCATCAAGCTGGAACAGAACTACCGCTCCACCGTGCGCATCCTGCGCGCCGCCAATCAGGTCATCGCCAACAACCCCAAGCTGTTCGACAAGAAACTCTGGAGCGAACACGGTACCGGCGAACCGATTCAGGTCAGCGCCGCCAAGGACGAAATGCATGAGGCGGAATCCGTGGTCATGAAACTGATGGCGCACAAGTTCGAACACCGCACCAAATACCTGGACTACGCCATCCTCTATCGCGGCAATCATCAGGCACGGCTGTTCGAGGAAAAACTGCGCGAGCACAAGATCCCCTACACCGTCTCCGGCGGCCAATCCTTCTTCGACAAGGCCGAGATCAAGGACCTGGTCAGCTATCTGCGCCTGGTCGCCAACGAGGATGACGATCCCGCCTTCATCCGTGCCGCCACGACGCCGAAAAAAGGCATCGGCAACACCACGCTGGAGCGCCTCGGCGAGTATGCGCGCCAGCATAACCTCTCGCTGTTTGCCGCTGCCTTCGAAGCCGAATTCCAGCGCGAGGTCGGCCACAAACAGCTGGATGACCTGCTCAACTTCTGCCAGTTCATCAACCGTGTGCAGGAACGTGCGGCAAAAGAGCCCGCAGGCGAACTGCTGAACGAGATGCTGGAGGCCATCCAGTACGAACCTTTCCTCTACGACACGGAAGACCCACGCGCAGCCGAGACCAAGTGGAAGAACGTCATGGATTTCGTCGGCTGGCTGACCAAGAAAGGCGAAGAAGACGAACGCAACCTGCTGGAACTGACGCAGATGGTGTCATTGATGAGCATGCTGGAAGGCCGCGAGAACGGTGAGCCGGACGCGGTCAAGCTGTCCACGTTGCACGCCGCCAAAGGCCTGGAATTCGGCCATGTGTTCCTGGTCGGCGTCGAGGAAGGTATCCTGCCTCACCGCGAAAGCGTCGATAACGGCAAGATCGAGGAAGAGCGCCGGCTGATGTACGTCGGCATCACCCGTGCACAAAAATCGCTGCACATCTCTTGGTGTAAAAAACGCAAACGCGCCGGTGAGACTGAAGTCTGCGAAGCCAGCCGCTTTATCGAGGAACTGCCGCAGGACGATATCCGGCATTTCGGCAATCCGTCCGCCGACCCTGCAGCGAGCAAGGAGCATGGCCGCGAACGCATGGCGCAGATCCGCGCCATGCTGGGCAAGGCCTGAGGCAAGCCTGCAGGCTACAAAGCTACATGCGCTGATTCCCGGGCGCAAACTCCGGCTTCAAGCATCGGCCACCGTCTCCGGATCGAAGCGCCCCTGACGCTGGCAGTACCATTGCTCGAACTCCGCTGCCGGCATCGGCGGCGAGACCAGATAGCCCTGCACCATGTCGCAGCCCGCATCGCGCAGATAATCCCAGGCCGCCTTGCTATCTACCCCTTCGGCGATGACTTCCATGCCCATCTTGTGCGCCAGCATCAGCGCCGCCTCGACGATATGTACCGAGCCCTTGTCGGCCGGCAGGGCGCGGACAAAGGACTGGTCGATCTTGATGATGGAGATCGGCAGCAAGTGCAGATAGCGCAGCGATGAATAGCCGGTACCGAAGTCGTCGACCGAGATGATGACTTTCAGCTCCGACAGTGCGGCCAGTTCGTGGATGGTGTGCGCCATGTCAATGGCAAGCGCACCTTCCGTCACCTCCAGCTCGATCTTGCTGCCTTCCAGCTGGTAGCGCAGCAGATGGCCGATGACCACTTCATCGAAATCCGGCTGCAGCAGATTGCGGGTAGAAATATTGATGGCCATGGCGATATCGATGCCGGCCTGTTGCCAGGCGGCCAATTGCCCCATGGCCTGATCCAGCGCGAACTCCGTGACCAGATTGATCAGCGTGCTCTGCTCGGCGCGCGGAATGAAGCTGTCCGGCGGAATGCGGCCGCGCTGCGGATGGTCCCAGCGTATCAGCGCCTCGACACTGACGACCCGCCCGGTCGCCATCTCCACCTTGGGCTGGTAGTACATGCACAGCTGCCCGGTATGCAGCGCATTGCGCAGATCGCCGATGATGGTCAGGTTGTCCTGCTTGGCCCTGATGAACTCCGGGCTGTAGGCGACCCAGTCCTGCACGCTCTCGACCGCCGCCGACATGGCCTCCTCCGCTTCCTGCAAGCAGGCCGCGGGTTGGCCGTGATGGTGTCCGATGACGGTGTAGCCGATGCGCACATCGATGTGGATGAAAATGCCGTCGATCGGGAACGGTGCATGAAACGCCTCGACCAGCGCATTCAAGAGGTCGGCCCGGTCGCGGTCGCCCTCCTCGATCAGTACCGCCATCTGTGCCGAACTGATGCGGTAGACCGGAAATTCCCGCCGCAGTGCGGAGACGACACGCGCAGGAAATTGTGCGAGGACCTGATTCACCACCGTCTCGCCGAACGAGGCATTCAGTTCGCGCTCGTTCTCCAGATAGATGACCGCCAGCAACCAGTGTCCGGCGCTGTCGCCATCGAGCTTGGCGATCTGCTTGAGAAGGGCGTTGCGGTTCAGCAACTGGGTCGTCTGATCGTGCTCGGAGACCCATTGCAGGCGCTCGACGTAGGAACGGGTCAGATGGCTGGCGAGCCCGCTGAGAGATCCGATCAGCACGAAAAAACCGGTGCGATAGAGCCAGTTGACCGTCTCCTGCATCTCGCCGGCGACGACGTCTATCGGCATGAAGGGCCCCAGCACCAGACCGGCGAACAGGCCGAACAGCGCACCGCCTGCCATGCCGAACAGAAAGCCGGACAGCAGAATGGGCACATACATGGAATGCGAGTAAACGAACTTGATGCCGCCGGTCATGTAGACCAGCAGATAGATGCCGAGGGCGGAAGCGACCAGCGAGGCAGCAGCCAGCAGGTGTAGCGGACGACGATATCGGTAAAGCCATTGGTATTCTTGTTGAGCTTTCATCCTGTTTCCCCTAGAAGCCGTCTTGCGGCTGTTGTCATGCAAATCCGAGGCGATTCCTTACGGCATGGCGTACTCCTGAAAACCTGTTGTATCGACCAGCTTCAACCGTTCGAAGTTTTTGTAAAAAAGACGCTTCATGACCGCCGATCGCGCTCCAGCCGGTCTTCCAGCTCACCGATACAAGCCGCCAGCGAGTTGACCGACTCCTCCATGCTGACGCGCAAGCCGGAACCGAGCTGAGCGACTTCGGCCGTCAATCTGGCCTCGAACGCCTGCTGCCGGTTCTCCTGCTTCTCTGCCGCGACCTCGAAGACATGCCGCAACTCGCTCAAGCGTGAGGCTTCGGCTTTCTCGGCAAGCTCCCGGCAGGCCTGCAGTTCGCGCGTATGACGCCGCACTTCGAGCAGCGCACCGGTCTGCACATAGATCGCGAACAGGATAAAAACCAGGGCCACGGCGACCAGCAGGCCCAGCATCAAGAGACCGAACGGCAACTGCAATGTCGCGACACCGAACGACAGTTCGGCGGGCTGAACGAAAACGCCCCAGTTCAGCGCGGTGAAGGCCGCCAACAGGAAGATGAGCAACAGCAAAAGCAAGGTCGGGAGTTTCATGGTCTGTATCCTGAAGCGTCGAACGGCGATGTCACATCATAAGGTGTTATCCGATGCCGTCATAGCATTCATGCCGGTGCCGGCGGAGCGACCACCGAATGCTGGCCGTTAGCGAACTGGATGCCGTTGCGGCCGGATTCTTTCACCGCATACATGGCCTGGTCGGCGCGGCGCAGGATATCCTCGGCACTCTGCTCGTCCGAATGGAACAGGCAGACGCCGATGCTGGCCGTGCAATGGTGCTCGATCGCCGTCAGATGGCCATTCTCGTCCTTGAGATGCATACGGTAGGGTTCGGACAGGGTGGCGTGGATCTTTTCGGCGATGATGCCGATCTGCGCACTTGACCTTTCAGCGTCGGCATCCAGGTTCTGGACCATGACGACGAACTCGTCGCCGCCGAGACGAGCGACGGTATCGACCTCGCGCACGCATTTTTGCAAACGGTGAGCGACCTCAATCAGCAGCAGGTCGCCGGCCTCGTGCCCACGATTGTCGTTGAGCGGCTTGAAGTTGTCGAGATCGATGAACAGCAGCGCACCATAGAGTTCGCTGCGGCGACTGGCGGCGATCGCCAGGTCGAGACGGTCGAACAGCAGGCGCCGGTTCGGCAAGCCGGTCAGTTCGTCGTGGAAGGCCTGCTGGCGCATCTCCCTCTCGCGGGACTTGTAATCGCTGATGTCGGTCGAGATGCCGCACAGCGCATAGACATTACCGGCTTCGTCACGCAACGGCAGCTTGATGGTGAGGAAGGATTGCGGCTGCTTGCCCGGTCCTCTCAGATTGACTTCCTCGGTGCGCACGTCCTTGCCCTCATCCAGTACCATCCGGTCATTCCTGCGGATCTGGTCCAGCGACTCGGCATCGAAGAAGCGCGCGTCGGTCTGGCCGACGACCTCCTCCAGCGGTGCGCCGAACATTTCGCAGGTATAGCGGTTGGCGAACAGGTAGCGCCCCTCGGTATCCTTCAGGAAGACATGCGAATTGATGTTGTCGAGAATGGTCGACAGCTTGTGTTCGGACTTGCGCAGTTCGCCCTCGCGCTCGGCGACCACATGCAATAGTCGATTGAAGCCAGCGATCAGCCTGCCGATCTCGTCATCATGTTCAACGTTCAGTGCCTGCAACGGCAGATTTTGTTCCGACAGCATCGTCAACTTGCTGATGGCCTGATGCACCGGTTGCAGCTGGCGGTGCATGACCCGCCAAGTCAGCACGCCGACCAGCAAGGTCATAAGGATGGCAGCCAACTCATTTCGTCGATCCAGCTTGCGGAAAGGCGCCAGAGCCTCTTCCGTTGGTAGTGCAACGACGACGTACCAATCGGTGACAGCCAGCTGCCTGGACGAAGCCAGCACCTCGATGCCTCGCGGACTGATGGTGACCCCGGTCTCTTCGGCACCTGCGATATAGCGGTCAATCAGTGCATTGACGCCTGGTTCCGGCAATTTCTCCATGACGCGGCTGTGATCCGAACTGGTGATGATGGTGCGATTGGTCGCATTGACCAGAAGAATATAGCCACTTTCACCATAAGCCGTTTGCGTCACATGGTCGAGAAAGCTGGGCTTGTCCAATTCGGTGATGCCGGCCAATGTACCGACAACTTTACCCTGACTGTCGAATATGGGAACGGCCATGCCAAAGACTGGAACAGCGAGCGCTCTCCCAACTACCGGGGTACCTACCGCCGCCTGACCTTTGGTCAACGCATTGGAGATGTAATCGCGGTCCTGGTAATTGATACCGACACGCTGAATCGTCAGTGGTAATGAAGCCAGCGCTGTTCCGTGATGATCTGTGATGAAGACACCCGTATTGAAGAAATGCAGAAGGGCCGGTTTGCTTTTCAACATCTGCTGGAGCGCTGAACTGTCAGTGATGATCGGACCGAGTTCATCGGCAATACGCGACATTACCGCCAAACGGTCCGCCAACTCCTGATTCACTTCATCTGCAAGGTACTTGGCAACTGAGCGCTGATGATCGCCGGCAAGCTGCAGAATATCCTGCTCCACGATCTGACGCATGTACAAACTGAATGACCAGATACCGACCGTGAACACAGCCAGGGCGATCAAGGTCACCCTTGTCTGCAAAGACAAGGCAAGGAAGTTTTTGCTTTTTGCGTTCATTCCGCCCCGCTGCTACTCATGGCATTGCCCCCTGACCAGCGAACCCCCACCGGGAAAATTCGATCGAATCTGCACCGGCCTTTGTCCATTAAACACGTTTTTATCCATCGATGCGAGTGTCTGCTACGTCACACCGGCAACTTACAGCAATGCGGCCGGTCGCTGTCTAAGGCGCCTCGGTCAGCATCCTTGCCACCGCACGTTTGAACGGTGCAATGCGATTACCGATACGCAGGCTGGCGGCCCGCAGGAATCGGGCGGGCGGCGACTCATCGCTATAGAGCTTGGCGATGACGTGGGTGGCAACAAACAGCAGATGCGTGGCGTGGCGATGCGCGCGTTCGTAGCGGGCCAACAAGCCTTCAGCGGCTACATCCTCGCCACGCGCGTGGGCAATGATGATTTGTGTTGCCAGGGTGTCGGCGCCGCGCAAACCGAAATTGAAGCCATGCGCCGTGACCGGATGCATGCCGACCGCAGCGTCGCCGATCAGGGCGAAGCGCTGCTTGACGAAGCGACGCGGATAGACCGTCACCAGCGGGTAGGCATGACGCGTCGAGTCCAACTGCATGGCGCCCAGCCGATGCTGAAAGCGGCGTTCCATGTCGCGATTGAAATCTTCCGCCGTCATCTGCATCAGTTCGCTTATCTCCTTCGCCGGCATAGTCACCACCACCGAAGATCGCTGACCGTTCATCGGCAGCAGTGCCAGGGTCTGACCATAGTCGAACCATTCCCAGGCCACATGCTGGTGAGGCACCTCATGTTCCATCGCACAGACCATCATGACCCGGCCGAAATCGTGCATGGATGCAGCAACATCCATCGCCCGCCGCGTCTCGGAGAACCGGCTGTCGGCTGCAACCAGCAATTGCGTCGTCATGGTTTTGCCGCTGTCCAGCGTGATATATGCGGCATCGGCATCCGTCCGCACACTGCCGATTTGCACACCGGCCATCAGCGTAATGGCAGGGGATGATTTTACTGCCTCATAAGCCGCCTTTCTGATCAGGCAATTGGAGATGAGATAGCCCAATTCCTCCTTGCGGCTGTCGCGATGGTCGATCTGCATGGCATAGAGCGAGAGGCCGTTCAGCACC
>PHCQ01000025.1 GCA_002840835.1 Betaproteobacteria bacterium HGW-Betaproteobacteria-16
CTTCACCTTCGCCGCGCTGGCCTCGCTGGGCCGCAGCATCAACTTCGACAGCAAGCGCTGCGAGGGCTACCGCAACTTCTGCAACAAGCTCTGGAACGCTTCGCGCTTCGTGCTCATGAACTGTGAGGGGCAAGACTGCGGCCTGAAGGAACACACCAAAGAAGAATGCGCGGTGGGCCAACCCTTCCACGGCTACCTGAGCTTCAGCCAGGCCGACCGCTGGATCAGCTCGGTGCTGCAGAAGGTGGAAGCCGAGGTGGCCAAGGGCTTCGCCGAGTACCGTCTGGACAACGTGGCCAATGCGATCTACGACTTCGTCTGGAACGAGTTCTGCGACTGGTACCTGGAAATCGCCAAGGTGCAGATCCAGACCGGTGACGAATCACAGCAGCGCGCCACGCGCCGCACCCTCATTCGCACGTTGGAAGCCATCCTGCGCCTGGCGCACCCCGTCATTCCCTTCATCACCGAAGAGCTGTGGCAAAAGGTCGCCCCTGTGGCCGGCCTGCCGGGTGAATCGGTCAGCGTGGCGCGCTACCCGGAAAGCCAGCCCAGCAAGATCGACGAAGCCGCCATCGCACACGTGGTCAAGCTGAAGTCGCTTGTCGATGCTTGTCGCACCCTGCGCGGCGAAATGAACGTGTCGCCCGCCACGCGCCTGCCGCTGTACACCGTGGGCGACGCCGACTTCATGCGCGCCGCCGGCCCGGTGCTGCAGGCCCTGGCCAAACTCAACGAGGTGCGGGTGTTTGACGACGAGGGCAGCTGGGCAGCGGCCGCCCAGGCCGCCCCGGTGGCGGTGGTGGGTGAAGCCCGCTTGTGCCTGTTCATGGAGATCGACGTGGCGGCAGAAAAGGCCCGCCTGGGCAAGGAAGCTGCGCGACTTGAAGGTGAGATCGCCAAGGCCAATGGCAAGCTCTCGAATGAAGCCTTCGTGGCCAAGGCACCGCCAGCAGTGATCGATCAGGAAAAGAAGCGCGTGGCAGACTTCACGGCCACCCTGGCCAAAGTGCGGGAACAGCTCGGGAGGTTGTGAACACCCCCCTGCGCCGCTGACGCAGCTTCCCCCCTCTCTCGCGCGCCCTTCAGGCGCTTGGAGGGGGACGGCACCTTGGGCCGGCGTAGCCGTCCCTTGCTGCCCCTTGATCAAGACACTTCGCGCCGGAGTTTGTTCGGCACTCCCCCCTGCGCCGCTGACGCGGCTTCCCCCCTCTCTGGCGCGCCTTTCAGGCGCTTGGAGGGGGGACGGCATCTTGGGTCGGCGTAGCCGTCCCTTGCTGCCCCTTGATCAAGACACTTCGCGCCAGAGCCTTCGTCTCGCTCCCCAGCGTCGTTGCGCGGTGCGCGGTGCGCGGGTTTGGCGTTACCGTTTCTGTACCGCCAGGGTTTCCCACTGAGAGGGCGTCATGGATGGCGGGCCTTCGGGGTCGGCGAAATCGAGGCTGTCAAGCGCCGAGAAGTCGCTCTGCGGTATGTCCCTGTGGATGGAGGGCGCCAGCGTTTCGTGAATGCGGTGGGCCACGTACCAGCTCGCCCTGAGCTTGGCTTCCCTTGTGTGGGAGCCCAGGCGAGGGGTCAGATGCAGATTGGGCGCCCCGTGCAAGGGCGTGCCCTCGGCGGCAAACTGGGGGCTCGCGCCGTCGAGCAGGCAGGCGTCAATGCGGCCGTCAGAAAGCGCCAGTGCCAGGGCTTCCGGCTCAAACAATGAAGATCGGCTCACGCCCACCCACAACTGCCCCGGTTTGCAGTGGCTGAGCATGCGCTCGTTGATCCAGCCCCGAAAACGTGAGGCGTAGACCACCTGCAGCGACACCGCATCTGAACGGCCCAGCAGCTCGTGCACGGTGACGGGCTCGACGCCCAGCTTGTCCCAGAGCGGTGCAGCGTGATGCACGGCAGGGTCGTAGCCCACCAGCCGCACGCCCAGGCTGCGCAGCATGGGGGCGAGCGTGTGCGCCACCGGCGCCAGGCCCAGCAGGCCCACGGTGCTGCCCGCCAGCTCCCGCCCCATGCGGATCTGCGACAGCTTGCGTCCCAGCAAGGCGCTCACCATGCCTCTGCGGTACAGCATCAGCAAGCCGTACAGGATGTATTCCGCGTTCGAGCGCACCGTGGCACTGCGCGCCTGCACCACGCGCACCCCGCGGCGGGCACAGGCATCCAGATCGGTGTTGTCGCTGGAGACCTGCATGCGCGCCACCACCTGCAGCTTGGGAGAAAAGTTCAGAAATTCCTGAGACACCACCACATGCGGCGGCAGCACGATCGCCCGGGTCTTGTAGGTGTGCTTGCGCAGTTCGATGGGATCGTCGGCCAGCTCCGGCCTGAAGCTCACATCGTGCCGCTCCTGCAGCCAGGCAAGGGCTTCCGGAACCAGCGGATCGACCAGGAGCACTTCCATGGCAGGCGCTGTCGGTTGGGAGGAGGCAACCGTTGAGCGTTCAGCGGCGTTTGAGCACAGAAATGTGGTCAGCGCCCACCGTCTGCTGCTCGACCAGCTCATTGCCGGTTTGCTTGGCGAATGCCTGGAAGTCGCGCACCGAACCTGCGTCGGTGGAGATCACCCGGAGCACCTGCCCGGTGGTCATGTCGGCCAGCGCTTTCTTGGCTTTCAGAATGGGCAGCGGGCAGTTCAGGCCACGAGCATCGAGTTCTTTGTGGACTTGCATGGGGTTTCCTTGATTGGCGTGATTCTAAGCGTCGCGGACTTTCAGTACACAAAGTGGGGATGCGCGCAGGCGACCACCACCGGCCTCAAGCGCCAGACGAAAAATCTTCCATGAACTGCGGCTCGTGCCCGCGGGAACGCAGCCAGTCGGCCAGCGCGAGCCCGGTACCTGCGCGCCAGCATTTCACCTGGTCGGGTGCCAACAACTTGTATTCGACCAGTTCGGGAGACAGCCGCACCTCACCCTGAGCCACCGCGTGGTAGGTGATGATGATCTGGTTCATGCGCTGGAAGTCGTGCACACCCACCAGTTTCAGCGCGTCCACCTGAAGGCTGGTCTCTTCCGCAATCTCGCGGCGAATGCCCTCCTCCGGCGTTTCACCAGCTTCCATGAACCCGGTGATCAGACCAAACATGCGGGAAGTCCAGGCCGCGTTGCGCGCCAGCAGCACCTGCCCATCCAGCTCCACGATCGCTGCCAGCACCGGCGTGGGGTTGTTCCAGTGCGTGAAGCCACAGCCCGCACAACGCAGGCGCTCCTTGAAGCCACCGTCTTCCTCTTCCCCCAGCATCGCCAGAGGCGAGGCACAAATCGGGCAATATTTGTAATCAGCACTCATGTCATTGCCTCACTGATCCGGCGCGAAATGCCTTTGTCAAGGGGCACCAAGGGTCCGGCTCCGCCGGCCCAAGGTGCCGTCCACCCTCCAAGCCGAAGGCGCCAGAGAGGGGGGAAGCCGCGAAGCGGCGCAGGGGGGTGTTCCTGCTCACGCAGGAAACACGCCGGTGGAAAGATAGCGATCACCCCGGTCGCAGACCACGAACACGATGGTGGCGTTTTCCACCCGTTGTGCCAGTTGCAGGGCCACCCAGCAGGCGCCCGCAGCCGAAATGCCACCAAAGATGCCTTCTTCACGTGCCAGCTTGCGGCACATCTCCTCAGCGTCGGACTGGCTCACGTAAACCAGTTCGTCCACGCGGGAAGCGTCGTAGATCTTGGGCAGGTATTCCTGAGGCCACTTGCGAATGCCCGGGATGCGGGACCCCTCGCTGGGCTGGGCTCCGATGATGCGGATGTTCTGGTTTTTCTCTTTCAGAAAACGCGACACGCCCGTGATGGTGCCGGTGGTGCCCATGGCGCTCACGAAGTGCGTGATACGCCCGCCCGTCTGCTCCCACAGTTCGGGGCCTGTGGTCTCGTAGTGGATGCGGGGGTTGTCTTCGTTGGCAAACTGGTCGAGCACCCGGCCCTTGCCTTCTCGCGCCATCTTGTCGGCCAGGTCGCGAGCGGATTCCATGCCCCCGCTCTTGGGCGTGAGAATGAGCTCGGCGCCGAAGGCCTTCATGGTCTGCGCGCGTTCGATGGACAGGTCCTCCGGCATGATCAGCACCATGCGGTAGCCCTTGATGGCCGCGGCCATGGCCAGCGCAATACCGGTGTTGCCCGAGGTTGCCTCGATCAGGGTGTCCCCAGGCCGTATTTCGCCACGCTCCTCGGCGCGCTGGATCATGGACAGCGCCGGACGGTCTTTCACCGATCCGGCCGGGTTGTTGCCTTCCAGTTTGCCCAGCAGCACATTGCCTCTGGCCGCGTTGTTGGCGGCACCCAGGCGTTGCAGGGCCACCAGTGGCGTCTTGCCAATGGCGTCTTCGATCGTTGGGTATTTCATACGTTGCACTGTGCCATAATTTCGGATTCTCACACCTGCCGGAGTGGCGAAATTGGTAGACGCAGCAGATTCAAAATCTGCCGGTGGAGACACCGTGCCGGTTCGATTCCGGCCCCCGGCACCAGACCCTGACAAGGCCGCACAGCTCAAGTTGTGCGGCCTTTTCTGTTGATTGTGCTTTAACCTTTGCGCTGCCTGCAGCCTTTGGCCCACCCAGGAACCTGCCATGTTGATGCCCTCACTCGCCATCCTCGCCGGCCTTGCCCTGCTGGTCTGGAGCGCTGACCGCTTTGTCGAAGGGGCGTCTGCCACGGCCAACCATTTCTCGGTCCCCCCGCTGCTGGTCGGCATGGTGATCGTGGGCTTTGGCACCTCGGCGCCTGAAATGGTGGTTTCGACAAATGCCGCCATGCAAGGCAACCCCGGCCTGGCCCTGGGCAACGGATGGGGTTCGAACATCGCCAACATCGCGCTGATCCTGGGCATCACGGCACTGGTCAACCCGATCACCGTGCACTCGGTCATCCTTCGCAAGGAACTGCCCATCCTGGCAGGCGTGACCGCGCTGGCCGGTGTGCTGGCCTGGAACGGCTCGCTCAGCCGCATGGATGGCGCCATCCTGCTCGGCGTGTTCGCGCTGCTCATGACCTGGTCGATTGTGGAAGGCATGCGAGGTGGCAACGACGCACTGGCATTTGAAACCTCGACCGAACTGCAAGCCCATGCCATGCCGCTGCCTCGCGCGCTGATGTGGCTGGCGGTGGGTTTGATCGTGCTGATCGCGAGTTCGCGGTTGCTGGTGTGGGGTGCGGTGGCGATTGCGCAGTCGCTGGGCGTGAGCGATCTCATCATTGGCCTGACTGTGGTGGCCGTGGGCACCTCGCTGCCGGAACTGGCCTCGTGCGTGGCGGCGGCCCGCAAAGGCGAGCATGACATAGCGCTGGGCAATGTGCTCGGGTCGAACCTGTTCAACACGCTGGCCGTGGTGGGCATTGCCAGCGCCATTGCGCCGATGGAGGTGGCCACCGAGGTGCTCTCGCGCGACTTCACCGTGATGGCCGGCCTGACCCTTTTGCTGTTCGTCATGGGCTGGGGATGGCGCGGCAAACCCGGCCGGGTCAACCGCGTGGAGGGTGCGGTGCTGGTGGCGATCTACCTGGGATACACGCTGTTGCTGATGCGCTCCATCGGCGTTCTTTGAGTTGGCGTGCTTTCGCGCAACCCCTCGCTGACTGACGGGTACCGCAGCTTCAGGCGAAGTTCATTTTTCATGCGGTGGTTCGTCAGACGGCGCGACTCGCTCATGAAGCTCAGCAGCATCAGCGACAGCTGTTCGCCTGCGCTGGCCCGGGCCACACGTGGCGGACGGGGCAGGCCATACAGGTCGGCAGCAAGATCAAAGTAGTCGCCCATCTTGAGCTGGGTGTCGTCGACCACATTGACATTGCGCTGCGGCCGCCCGCGCCAGAGTGCCAGCACACAGGCGCGAGCCAGGTCGTCGGCATGGATGTGGTTGGTATAGACGTCGTCTTCGGGCTGCAGCACCGGCGTGCCGCGCAACAGGCGCTCGCGCGGTGTGCCACCTGCACGATCCGGGGCGTAGATGCCGGGAATGCGCAGCACGGTGGTTCGCACACCGCTGGCGCGGCCCCAGCTGTGCACGGCCGCCTCTGCGTCCACCCGTCGCCAGGCGCGCGGCGTCAATGGATGCGCCAGGGTCACCTCGCTCACCCACGCACCCTGCCGGTCGCCATACACACCGGTCGTGGACCCGTACACCACCGTGCGTGGCACGGAGCGCTGAGCCAGCGCTCGCGCGAGCGCCCGGGTGCGGGGGTCCAGCCGCCAGTCGGCCAGCTCGCCCGAAGGGGGTGGCGCCAGATGCAGCACGCGCGTGGCCAGGCCCGCCAGGCGTTGCAGGCTGCGCGGCTCATCCAGATTGCCCAGCAAAGGTGTGATGCCTTGTGCACGCAGGCCTGGCGCACGCTGAGACGACGATGTGAGCGCCAGCAGACGCACCCGCCGGCCCTGACCCAGCACGTGAGCGGCGCGCTGTCCCACGTCCCCACACCCGATGATCAACACCCGTTCACGTCTGAAGCGTGCGGGCAAAGCGCCAATAAGGCTCATGCAATTTCCGAATTTGCGACAATGACGGGTTGCCAGGCGCCCGAACGTGCACTGGCGTGCCTGCAACCATTTTTCGTCCAGTATGACATTCACCATCACCGTCGAGCCCAGCGGGCGCACATTCACCGCAGAGCCCAACGAGGCCATGCTGGCCGCCGGCATCCGGCAGGGTATCGGTCTTCCCTATGGTTGCAAGGACGGGGCTTGCGGCTCCTGCAAATGCAAGCTGCTGAGCGGCTCGGTGGTTCACGGGGTGCACCAGCCCAAGGCCCTGAGTGCCGACGAGGAGGCCGCGGGCTACGTGCTCACCTGTTGCGGGGTGGCGCACACCGATGTGGTTCTGGAGTCCCGGCAGGTGACCGAGGCCGGCGCCTTTCCCATCAAGAAAATGCCGGTGCGCGTGAATTCGCTGGAGCGCGTGTCGCACGACGTGATCGTGCTGAACCTTCAGCTGCCGGCCAGCGACACCTTCCAGTACCACGCCGGCCAGTACGTGGAATTCCTGCTGCGCGACGGCGACCGCCGCAGCTACTCGATGGCGAATGCACCGCACACCCAGGTCGGCCAGCCACGCATGGAACTGCATCTGCGCCACATGCCGGGCGGCAAGTTCACCGACCATGTCTTCAGCGCCATGAAGGAAAAGGACATTCTGCGTATTGAAGGGCCTTATGGCAGCTTCTTCCTGCGCGAAGACAGCGACAAACCCATGGTGTTGCTGGCCTCCGGCACCGGGTTTGCGCCCATCAAGGCGCTGATCGAGCACATGCAGTTCAAGGGCATCAAGCGCGAGGCCACGCTGTACTGGGGCGGACGCCGCCCGGCCGATCTGTACCAGAGCGCGTGGATCGAAGCCCGCCTCGCCGAGATGCCCAATCTTCGTTATGTGCCGGTGGTCTCCGACGCCCTGCCTGAAGATGCCTGGACCGGCCGCACGGGTTTCGTTCACAAAGCCGTGCTGGAGGACTTTCCCGATCTGTCGGGTCATCAGGTCTACGCCTGCGGAGCGCCCATCGTCGTGGAATCGGCGCGCGCCGAATACAGCACGCTGGCGGGTCTGCCTCCTGAAGAGTTTTTTGCCGATTCGTTCACCACCGCTGCCGACAAACTGTGACGGTGGTTTTTGCCGCGCACCCTTTCACCCCGAGGAGACAACACCATGATGAAACGCCGCCAACTGCTTGCACAGAGCGCCCTGCTCGCCTCCAGCCTGGCACTGCCCGGACTGGGCCTGGCCCAGGGCAGCACCACCCGCATCATCGTGCCCTTCGCGGCCGGTGGCCCCATTGACGTGACGGCGCGGGTCCTTGCCGAGGCCGTCAAGGGATCGTTGGGTACCGTCATCGTGGACAACCGCGCTGGCGCTGGCGGGAACATCGGTGTGGGTGCTGCGGCCCGCTCGGCGCCCGACGGTCTGACGCTGGGCATCGCCACCACCGCGTCGCACGGCATCAACCCCTGGCTGTTCAGCAAGCTCCCCTACGACCCGGTCAAGGACTTTGCACCCGTCACCCAGATGCTCCGCGTGCCCAATGTGCTGGTGATCAACGCAGAAACGGCACAACGCCTGGGCATCAACAGCGTGGCCGACCTGATCCGCTATGGCAAGAGCAACCCGGGGAAGCTGAATTACGGCTCCGGCGGCAACGGCAGCGCCGGTCACCTGGCGGGCGAGCTCTTCAAAAACCAGGCCGGCATTTTCGCGGTGCACATTCCCTACAACGGCGGCAATCCGGCACAGGCCGCGCTGCTGGGCGGTCAGGTCGACTTCAACTTTGACAACCTCGCCACCGCAGCCGGCAACATCCGCGCCGGGCGACTCAAGGCGCTGGCGGTCACCACCGCGCAGCGCTCGGCTGTGATGCCCGACGTACCGACCGTTGCAGACACCTTGCCCGGCTTCGAGATCGACACCTGGTGGGGCTTGGTGGTGCCCAGCGGCGTGCCTGCGGACACCGTGGCCAAGCTCAACGCGGCTTTCACCGAAGCCTTGCGTTCGCCCGAAGTGAAAGCGCGCTTTGCGACACTGATGGCCGAACCCGCACCCAGCACGCCCGAAGCTTTCGGAGCCTTCATGAACAAGGAGCGCGCCAAGTACGAGCGCATGGTGAAGCTCAGCGGAGCGAAGGTGGACTAACACCCCCGCCGCGCTGCGCGCGACCCCCTCAAGGGGGCGATACCAGTCGTCCGGCAAAGCCGGCCCGACGGTATCTCTGGATCAAGACACTTCGCGCCGGTGAGCCCCATGCTCTCCCGGCCAGTGAGCTGCCTGCGGCGCTTCACTGATCCAACAGCAGCTTGACGTCGTTGGCCAGGGCTTGGGCGCCGCTGCCGTACCGGTTGTACAGCCGGATCCGGCCTTGCGGGTCGTACACGTAGCTGCCAGCCGAGTGGTCCATGGTGTAGCTGGTAGGCGTACTGCCCTCGACCTTTTTGTAGTAAATGCGAAACGACTTGGCCACGTCGGGCAGCGCTTCTGGTGCGGCGTACAAGGCAAGGAAAGTGGGATCGAAGCTTGCCATGTACTCTCGCATGATCTCTGGCGTGTCTCGCTCGGGATCGACGCTCACGAACAGGCCCTGAAACCGGTCGCCATCGGCCCCCAGCAGGCGCTTGGCTTCGGCCATTTCACTCATGGAGGTGGGGCACACGTCAGGACACTGGGTGAAGCCAAAAAAGACCACCACGACCTTGCCCTGAAAATCGGCCAGCGTGCGCGGCTGCCCATTGTGGTCGGTGAGCGAGAAACCGGTGGCGTAGTCGGCGCCCGTGATGTCGATGCCGGAGAACGCGGGCTTGCTGTCACAAGCCGCCAGGGTCAAGGAGAGTGCGCAGGCGCCTGCAAACAAGGTGCGGCGTCGGGTGAAATTGGGTATGCCCATGGATGACTCAGCTCAGGTTTGCAGACAGCCCGCTTGCAGCGTGCTGGCGTGGCATTACAGGTAGTGATCGATCAGCAGCGCGGCAAACAGCAGCGAGAGGTGGATCAGGGAAAAGCGGAAGGTCTTGCGCGCCAGGGCATCGGAATAGTCGCGCCACAGCGCAAAGGCGTAACCCGAAAACCCGATTCCCAGCACCACGGCAGAGACCAGATAGAACCAGCCACTCATGCGCATCATGAAAGGCATGAGACAGGCGGCGAACAGCACGAAGGTGTAGAGCAGGATCTGCAAGCGGGTGAACTCCGAACCGTGCGTGACCGGCAGCATGGGCAGGCCCGACTTGCGGTAGTCCTCGACGCGGTACAGCGCCAGCGCCCAGAAGTGCGGCGGCGTCCACAGAAAGATGATCAGAAAGAGGATCAGCGATTCGGGTGAAACCACGCCCGTCATGGCGACCCAGCCCAGCACTGGCGGCATGGCACCGGAGGCGCCGCCGATCACGATGTTCTGCGGCGTGAGCGGCTTGAGGATCACGGTGTAGATCACTGCATAGCCCACAAAGGTGGCAAAGGTCAGCCACATGGTCAGCGGATTGACCCAGAAGTACAGCACAGCCGATCCCACTGCACAGAGCAACGCAGAAAAGCTGAGGGTTTGCAGGTTGGTCAGCTGGCCCTTGGCTGTGGGTCGCCAGGCCGTGCGCTTCATCTTCGCGTCGATGCGCTGCTCCACCACGCAGTTGAAGGCCGCTGCCGCCCCGGCAACCAGCCAGATACCGAAGCAGGCGATGGCTGCCAGCTGGACCTGGGCCCAGCTGGGTACGCCAGGCACGGCCAGGACCATGCCGATCAAGGCGCAGAAGACGATCAACTGGATCACGCGCGGTTTGGTCAGGGCATAGAACTGGCGCCACGTGGACGGCATTGCCCCAACGGCGGTGGAAGTAGGCGCGGCGCTCATCGGGACAACTTGGAAATATTGAATTGCGACATATGGAATTTGTCGTTGACCGAATGGCTGCCGGACAGCGCCCCCATGAGCACGATGACCATCGCGGCCGCGCCACCCGTGTGGGCCACGGCAGCCACCAGCGGCCACTCCAGCACCACGTTGCTCAGGCCGCTGGCCAACTGCCACAGCGCGATCAGCAGCAGTGAGCTTGCCGTGCCCCGCATGCCGGGTACCGACCACAGACGCCGGGCCATCCAGAACAAGGCCAGCAACACCGCGTATGCAGCGAGCCGATGCACATAGTGAATGGCGGTGAGTGCCGGGAAGGCGATGGCGTCACCCGAGCGGTTCAGTCCCAGCTCACGCCACAGGGTGAAGCCTTCTCTGAAATGCATCACCGGCCACCAACTGCCCTGACAGGTGGGGAAATCGCGGCAAGCCAGCACCGCGTAGTTGGTGCTCACCCAGCCACCCAGCGCGATCTGCAGCCACACCAGCGCAAACACCAGCCAAAGCCAGAAACGCAGATTGCCCCCCAGCGGCACCGACATGGGTCCCCGGGGCTGGGCCAGCGTGTAGGCCACCGCCTGCGCCCGCAGCAGCGCCAGCAGCATCATGCCGCCCAGGAGGTGGAGGGTCACGATCGCAGGAAACAGCTTCATGGTCACGGTCAATGCCCCAAAAGCCCCTTGCACGCACACCCACACAAAGGTCAGAAACGGCCACCAGAACGACACCGTGACGTGCCGCCGCTCCACCCAGGTCACTGCCATGAGCACCATGATCAGCACGCCCACCGCGGTGGCCAGGTAGCGATGGATCATTTCGATCCAGGCCTTGGAGAAAGTCACCGGCCCGGTGGGCATGGCTTCCTGGGCAGCGGCAATGGACGCACTCGCGCCGACCGGGCTCACGCTACCATAACAACCCGGCCAGTCGGGGCATCCCAGACCCGAATCGGTGAGCCGTGTGAACGCACCGAACAGCACCAGGTCGAAGGTCAGAAACAAGGTGGCCAGGGTGAGCATCCGCAGACGGTGCGCGGGTGTGGCATGCCGACTGCGCAACCAAACCCAGGCCAGCGGCCCAACCGCAATCACCACGCCCAGCAGCATGATCCGGGCAACGGGCGCGAGGTCGTAAAGGGATTGGGTGTCCATGTCAGCGTTTCGGAACTCGGCGCCACGCGCAGCAAGTTGCGCCGGCACTCCTACCATTGGCAACGTAGGTGGGCAATGCCACCGGCGCGAAGTGCCCCGGTCCAGAGATACCGTGGAACCGGCTTCTCCGGGCCACTGGTATCGCCCTCTTGAGGGGGGATGCGGCTTCGCGCAGCGAGCAAGCAACGGGGGTGGACCTCATCTTCCGGCCTTGTCCCAAAACGCCGATGCCCGCAACAAGCGGTCCAGATCCCGCTTGGCCTGCTTGGGGTCCACTTCGGCAGGGAAGCGCATCATCCAGTTGCCCAGAGGGTCGACCACGTAGAGGTGGTCCTCGATGCGCCGACCTTCCGCCGGTACCAGCCAGGCGGCCAGGGCATCGGCATCCACCAGCAACACCTCGGCCGCCGCAGTGGCCGTGCGCAGCGGTTCGGCGATCTCGGCCGATCCGGTGCGCAGCCAGACCCAGTCCAGCCGGTCCTTCTCGCGCCCCAGTGTTTCCCGGAGCTGGCGCTGCAGGTACAGATGCGTCTGACAGCCTTCGTTGCACGCGCTGTCGGCCACGCTGATGAGCAGCCACTGATCCTTCAGAGCGGTCAATGGCACCGGTTCTCCCTTCGCATTGACCCCCATCAGAGCCGGTATCGGGCGCTGCGGATCGATCAGTTCACCATAGTTGCGCCGACCGTCGGGCCGGATCACGTAGTAGGTGAAGTACGAAGCGATCACCGGAGCCGCACAGACCAGGAACAACAGCAACATCTTCCAGCGCCCGCTTCGTGTGCTGGCTGCTTCGCTTGTGCTGGCGGCATCCAGCCTCGGCATGCTGTGCACGGTCAAAGTCAAGGGTTCGTCAGGTGTCTGAGACATGGAGACTGCGCTTTCGGCGGGGGGAAATGAACTGGAACCAGACGTACAGGAAACCTGCGAGAGCGCACAAACCAAACCACTGGAACGCGTACCCGTGGTGCTTTTGCACGCCGGCGGCAACAACGGGCCACTCCCGTCGCAAACCATCGTCGGCCTCTCCTGCCTGGACAACCGACAGGGCCAGCAAGGGCACACCCCATTCCTGGGTAAGCGCCTCAAGGTCGACATTTTGCCGGATCAGACCGGTGCCCGCCTGCCCGAGTTCGTATAGCTTGCCCGGCGGCGGGGCCAAGCGACCTTCCACGCCAACCGCACCCCCGGGGGTCACAACCTCGGGCACACGGGTGCGATCCTCGAAGTCTCTGGGCGCCCAGCCCCGCTGTACCAGCACCGCCTGCGCGCTGCCTGCCAGGCGAAGTGGCGTGATCACGTAGAAGCCCGGGCGTCCTTCCATCTGGCGGTTGTCCAGAAAAAGAGTGGCATTGGGCACCCATTCACCAGAGAGTCGCACCGCACGGTGCAAGCCGGCGTCTGGATCGGCCATCTTCAGCACATCGGCTTCGTTCCAGGCGGGCAGCGTGGCACGCTCGTCGATGCTGGCCTGAAGGTCCCGCTTCTGGGCCGCACGGTCGAGCTGCCAGAGACCGAGAGCAGCGGTTGCGGCCATGGTCACCGATGTGGCCATGGTCACCAGCCAGAATCGACTTCCATTCACAGGTCGCCCTCACGCCTTGATGGCCAAACATCGATAATCGCATGCATGAAGTATCTGGTCCTTGCAGGTTTTGTGGCGATCATCGGCAGCCTCGCCGTGGCGTTGGTGTTCATGTTGCGCGGCGACCGGGGAGCCGGGGAAGATGCCACCAACCCGGATGCGCCCCGGAACAACCACATGGCACGTGCGCTGGCGTTCCGGGTCGGCTTCTCCATCTTGTTGTTTGTGGTGGTGTTGATCAGCTACTGGATGGGCTGGATCCAGCCCACCGGACTGCCACTGAAAGGCTGAAGCCGGTCAAGCCCGAGACCCGTTGAAATACGCCCAAGAAAAAAAAGCGCCAGCAGGCGCTTTTTTTCTTGAGGCACGATGCAGGCGATCCGCCTGCCCGGCGGCCACATCACATCCAGTACACAAGGATGTACAGACCGAGCCAGACCACGTCCACGAAGTGCCAGTACCAGGCAGCACCCTCGAAGCCAAAGTGGCTCTTGGCGGTGAAGTGCCCCTTCTGCAGGCGCAGGGTGATGAACAGCAGCATCAACATGCCCACAAACACGTGGAACCCGTGAAAACCGGTCAGCATGAAGAAGGTCGAGCCAAAGATGCCGGAAGACAGCTTGAGGTTCAGATCCGAATACGCGTGGTAGTACTCATAACCCTGCACACACAGGAAGATCACGCCGAGCAGCACGGTCATCCACATGAATGCAATGGTCTTGCCCCGGTTGCCCACTTGCAGGGCATGGTGGGCAATGGTCAGCGTCACACCTGAAGTCAGCAGCAGCGCGGTGTTGATGGTGGGCAACCAGAATGGGCCCATGGTCTGGAACGGCTCGACGATGCCCGCAGGCGAAGCGGTGGCGCCAACCTGTGCACTGGGCCAGATGGCAGAAAAGTCAGGCCAGATGATCGAGTTCTCGAAATCGCCCAGACTTGGAACCGACTGCACCCGGGCCCACCACAGGGCGGTGAAGAACGCGCCGAAGAACATCACCTCCGAGAAGATGAACCAGCTCATGCTCCAGCGGTAGGACAGGTCGATCTTGTGACCGTACATGCCACCTTCGCTCTCACTGACCGCATCGCGGAACCACTGGAACAGCACGACCAGCCAGAAGGCCAGGCCAAATGCCAGCGAATAGGCGCCCCAGCCCGCGCCATTGACCCACTGACCCGCGCCAAGGATGACGAAAAACAGACCGATAGCGGCCATCACGGGATGACGTGAGGGGCCGGGGACGTAATAGTAGGGCGTCGTACCGTGGGATGCTGCTGACATGCTCACTCCTAAATGCAAAGCGCTTGTTTGAATGTCTGAAAATGAAAACGATGGCCGGATCAACCGGCCGAACCTGAGGCCACAACCCAGTTCACGAGAAAGATGAGGCCCAGCACAAACAGGAACGCCATCAACACACCCACGGCAATGATGTGCAGCGGGTTGAGCTTGGCGATGTCGTCCTGGTAGTCAGCATTGCGCCGCACGCCCAGAAAGCCCCACAACACCGCCTTGACGGTCCCCGTCCAGGAGCCCTTGCGCTTGTGAATGGGCTGGTTCATACGGAACCTGCCGCTTTCACTGCCACACCGTCGGCCACCGGCACATCCACCGGCGCCGCGGGCACCTTGCCTCCGACTTCGAAGAAGGTGTAGGAGAGCGTGATCGTGGTGACGTCTTTGGGCAGTCGCGGATCGATCACGAAAGCCACGGGCCAGGCCTTCTTTTCGCCAGCTTCCAGGGTGTACTGGGTGAAGCAGAAGCACTCCAGCTTGTTGAAGTGGCTGGCCGACTGCCGGGGCGCATAGCTGGGAATGGCCTGCGCCGCCATGGTGCGGTTCTGGACGTTTTGAAACTCGTACATCACCGTGGTGAGTTCGCCAGGGTGCACCTGCAGCGAACGCACTTCAGGCTTGAAATGCCAGGGGCCGCGCACATTGACATCGAATTCGACCGTGATGGTGCGCGACTCATCGACCTGCGTGTTCGCCGGCAGCGAAGGACGGACACCTGGCACCTCGCGTTCGGACAGTGCGAGGATGTTGATGCCAGTGACCTCGCAAATGGCACGGTAGATCGGTACCAGCGCGTAGCCGAAGGCAAACATACCCAGCGCGATCACGCCGAGCTTGCCCACCATCTTGAAATTTTCGCGCTTCAGTCCCATGCGTTGTGCTCAGTAACGATTGTGTCCAGGGGTCTCAGCCACCGAGGTACATCATCTTGCCCATGAATCCCAGAAAGAACACCAGTGCCACAGACGCCAGGATCAGCCCCAGGCGCAGGTTGTTCTTCTTTTGTTCGGGCGATTTCATTGCTGTGGCTCCGGTCAATGCGGCCATCAGCCAACGATCCTGGTGGCGGTCGCATCCAGCTTGGGAGGCGTCTCGAAGGTGTGGAACGGCGCCGGCGAAGGCACTTCCCACTCCAGCCCTTCGGCTCCTTCCCATGGCTTTTGCGCAGCCTTGGGTCCCTTGCCGGCCATGGCGGGCAGGATCACGGCAACAAAGAAGTAAACCTGAGCAATGCCGAAGGCAAAGCCCCCGATGGACGCAATCGCATTGAAGTCGGCGAACTGCATGGGGTAGTCGGCGTAGCGGCGAGGCATGCCAGCCAAGCCCAGGAAGTGCATGGGGAAGAAGGTGATGTTGAACGAGATCATCGACCACCAGAAGTGGATCTTGCCGCGCGTT
This sequence comes from Betaproteobacteria bacterium HGW-Betaproteobacteria-16, assembly GCA_002840835.1. Classification (GTDB taxonomy): domain Bacteria; phylum Pseudomonadota; class Gammaproteobacteria; order Burkholderiales; family Burkholderiaceae_C; genus Hydrogenophaga. The sequence goes on from PHCQ01000025.1 coordinate 15,741, forward strand.
TCGCTGTACATCACGCCGGTCCACTTGGGCAACCAGTAATAGATGCCGGCAAACATCGCAAACAGCGAACCGGCCACCAACACGTAATGGAAGTGCGCCACCACGTAATAGGTGTCCTGCATCTGGATGTCGATGGGTGCCACCGACAGGATCAACCCGGTGAAGCCACCGATGGTGAACACGAAGATGAAGCCGACGGCCCACATCATCGGGGTCTCGAAAGTCATCGAACCCTTCCACATGGTCGCGATCCAGTTGAAGATCTTCACGCCCGTGGGCACGGCGATCAGCATGGTCGAGTACATGAAGAACAGCTGTCCCGTGACCGGCATACCGGTGGTGAACATGTGGTGTGCCCACACGACGAAGGACAGGATGGCAATCGACCCGGTGGCGTACACCATGGATGCGTAGCCGAACAGCTTCTTGCGCGCGAAAGCGGGCACAACCTGGCTCACGATGCCGAAGGCCGGCAGGATCATGATGTAGACCTCGGGGTGGCCGAAGAACCAGAAGATGTGCTGGTACATCACCGGATCACCGCCGCCAGCGGGGTTGAAGAAGCTGGTGCCGAAGTGGCGGTCGGTCAGCGTCATGGTGATGGCGCCGGCCAGCACAGGCATCACGGCGATCAGCAGGTAGGCGGTGATCAGCCAGGTCCAGCAGAACATCGGCATCTTCATCAGCGTCATGCCGGGGGCGCGCATGTTCAGGATGGTGACGATGATGTTGATCGAACCCATGATGGACGAAGCGCCCAGGATGTGCATGGCAAAAATGCCGGCGTCCATCGACGGGCCCATCTGCAGCGTCAGTGGTGCGTAGAGCGTCCAGCCGGCGGCGGGGGCGCCACCAGGCATGAAGAACGAGGCCACCAGCATGATGGCCGCAGGAATCATCAGCCAGAAGCTGAAGTTGTTCATGCGCGCAAAGGCCATGTCACCGGCACCGATCTGCAGCGGGATCATCCAGTTCGCGAAGCCCACGAAGGCCGGCATGATGGCGCCGAACACCATGATCAGGCCGTGCATGGTGGTGAGCTGGTTGAACAGGCCGGGGTTGACCAGTTGCAGGCCGGGCTGGAACAGCTCGGCGCGGATCAGCAGTGCCAGCACCCCCCCCACCATGAGCATGGTGAAGGCGAACAGCAGGTACAGCGTGCCGATGTCTTTGTGGTTGGTGGCGTAGACCCACCGCCGCCAGCCGGAGGGGGCATGGTGATCGTGGTCGTGATCGTGCGCATCGTGGTGGTCAAGAACTGCACTCATGGTCGATTCCTTTGAGACTCAATGTGTTTGGGGCAACCAGGTCACTGGCGGGCAGACTGCACGACAGCAGGCTGCACGATCTGGGCGGTCTGGTTGGACCAGTTGTTCTTGGCATAGGTGATCACGGCGGCCAGCTCGGTGTCGGAAAGCTGCTTCCACGAAGGCATGGCTCCCCCGGCTGCGCCATTGAGCATCACGGTGATCATCTTGTTGTGGTCTGCGTCGGTGACCAGCGCCGAACCGTCCAGCGGCTTGATGGGGCCGGCACCCTTGCCGCTGGCCTGGTGGCAGGCTACACAGTTGGCGGCATAAACCGATTCACCGCGCTTGACCAGATCGGCCAGTTGCCAGACCTTGCTTGGGTCGTCAGCGGCTGCGGCCATGGCTTTTTGCTGATCTGCCACCCAGGCCGAGTAGTCCGTTGTCGACAGCACCTTGACGTGGATGGGCATGTAGGCGTGTTCCTTGCCGCAAAGCTCGGCGCACTGGCCGTAGAAGTCGCCGGTCTGTTCGGCGCGGAACCAGGTGTCGCGCACGAAGCCGGGGATCGCGTCCTGCTTCACCCCGAAGGCGGGCACCATCCAGGCATGGATCACATCGTTGGCCGTGGTGATGATGCGGATCTTCTTGCCCACCGGCACCACCAGGGGGTTGTCCACCTTGAGCAGGTAGTCGTCGGTGGCCTCAGGGCTGCCGCTGTTGGACATCACGCGATGATTGTTGTCGAGCGTGGAGAGGAATCCGATGCCTTCGCCTTCGCCCTTGATGTAGTCGTAGCCCCATTTCCACTGCATGCCCGTGGCCTTGATGGTCAGGTCGGCGTTGGTCGTGTCTTTCTGGGCCACCAGCACCTTGGTCGCTGGCAAGGCCATGCCGATCACGATCAGCAGGGGCACGATGGTCCAGCCCAGCTCCACCCAGATGGGCTCGGCGAGCACCTGCGACTTGTGGCCGACCGACTTGCGGTGCTTGAGGATGGAATAGAACATCACCCCGAACACCACGATGAAAATGACGGCACAGATGCCCATCATGAACCAGTGCAGCCAGTGCTGTTCTTCGGCAATGCGGGTGGCAGGCGGGGCAAAGTTGAGCTGATTGACCGCCGGTCCACCGGGCAGGTCGTTGACGCGCTGGGCCGCAGCGGTCAGCCACACGCCAGCACTCAACGTCAACCCTGTCAACGCGGCTCTTGCCGCGCCGAGCTTGTGCCGCATGGAAACTTTTGCACCCGGACCCATCGTTTTCGTCTTACTCACTTTTCCGCCTCGAATATAAGTATTGATTTATATCAATGCCGATTAGAACAAACTTTCCAGCCCCGATCCACTCGGGATTCCATCTGCCAGCCCCACGCTCAACCTTCGCGAAGGGCCTGACGCAACTCTCTTGCAAGCACAGGCCGTAGATCGGCGCGAACAAACCGCCCCAACCTGACCGAACGCCCGTCACCCGCTACTTCAACCAAGGCGTGCCCGCTGACAGGCTGCACACGCACCCGGCCAGCAGCAAATTCACTCCTGTGAATCCTCCCTGCGGACTCCACTTCCACCACCAGCCGGCCTTGATGGAGACTGATTCGCTCTCCATCGGTGGCGTGCCTCGCGGTCGCAAGAAACGCTGCGCCAAGCGCCAGCAGCTCCAATGCAGCAAAAGGCAATACCAGCACAGCGCCCTGAAACCAGAAAAACGCCGCCACAGCCAAAGACAGTGCGCTCAACCCCGCAAACACCCACGCCAGCTGGGCTGGCGCCACCGAACAGTTGCGGCGCAAGGACCAATGCCATCCGGCATCAGACACCGAGGCCAACTGGAACCCATCGCTCACTGGATTCAACATCCACCACCTCAAAAAGGCCGCGTCCGACCGAAGCCACGCACGTTGGCGCTGGGAATATGCCCAGAAGTTTTTGACAATCGTCAATTGTAGCGAGGTCAAACCGGGCTTCTCCTGACGAAACCGCCACATCCCAGTCGGACAAGGTGGTATGGCAGACCCTCGCTCAGGCAAGTGGCCATGCCAGCGGCGGGCAGCCTCAGCGCCGGGCCGATCGCAACATGGCGCGCATTTCGTCGACCGAGACCGTCTGGCTCGGCTTTGCTGCGGGTTTGGGCAGTGGCTTGAATGCGTGCCCGTAGATGATCTCGAATGTCAGCAGCAGGCGCCCGTCCTGGTCGCGGGGCAAACCGGCTTCGATCGCCGCTTTCAACTGATCGTGCCAACCACGTCCTCGCAAGCCCCGGAAGCGAGCGCTCTGGAGGTTGCGGCCAAGCCCGCGAAGATCGGCCAGCAAAGGTGCCGCGCCACTGTACGAGAGGGTGATGCGCTCCATGTCCATGACCGGTTCGGCAAATCCACTGTGCACCAGCATGTCGCCCCAGTCGTGCATGTCCGTGAACGCGTGGGCCGGGTCCGGCCATCCGGCCTGGTGGTACACCTGCCGCAGCTCGCGCAGGCTGTCCGGGCCGAGGCACGAGAACATCAGGAATCCGTCTGTGGCGATGTGATCGAACCACCTGCGCAGCAATGTCTGAGGCAGGGGTTCGAAGTGCAGGGCCATGTTGGCCCACAGCATGCCGACGACGGCGTCCGGGGCTGCAGCAACCACCTGCCGACTGCGTGCCCACTGTGCCGGATTCCAGAATGCTTTTGCCGGATTTCGCGTCGCTTCCAGCGCCTGGGACAAATGTCGGGCGCTCACATGGCACCGGGCTTGCGGCAGCCATTCCCTCACTTTGCGGTGCCCCTCCAGACCTCCGTTCACCGGCTCCCAATGCAACCAGCTGGCGGGCTTTTCCCGAAACCAGGGCAGACGCTGCGCCATGCGCGACGCCACTTCCTCATGCAACCAGGGGCTTTCCGTCCGCACGCCTGCCACCCATCGGTGGGCCGCAACAATGTCCATTCCAGGCACGGCAATTTCGGGGGAGGAGGTGGTGCTCAAAACGGCGCGGCGATGGAGGAATTCGGGTGGGAGCCAACCGGGCAACGAATGCGGTCAAGCTTTGTGGATGCGCAAACTGACAGGGGCAGAGCCTCGCAGCATGCGGCCCGTCAGTATATTGGCGCGATGCGTTTCCCGCTCTCACTGCAGGCAGACTGGCTTCCTTCCATTTGTGAGGTGTGCGGAGGCTGGCCGTCGCAACCGATCTGTGTGGCATGCACCCAGCGATTTGCTGCGCCGCGGTTGCGTTGCGCTTGCTGCGCGGCACCCATGGCCGTGGACACCGGTCGCTGCGGCAGTTGCATCACGCGGATCGAGCCTCCGGCTGTGGGGCAATGTGTGGTCGCCGTGGACTATGCCTACCCCTGGGACCACATCGTGGCCCAGTTCAAATTCCAGCAGCAACCCGGCTGGGCACAGCCCATGGCGGCCCTGATGTTGCGCACACCAAGGGCTCGCCAATTGCTGTCTGACTGCGATGCACTCGTTCCCGTACCACTCACACCGGCACGGCTGGCCATGCGCGGCTACAACCAATCCTGGGAGCTGGTCAAAGCACTGCGTCAGCAAGCAATGCGCACCCAGGCACAGGTGGCACCCCCGCTCAGGCAGGCCTTGTTGCGCACAGGCGAAACACCAGACCAGCACAGCCTGTCGCGCGACGAACGCATGCGCAACCTGCGCGGCGTGTTCCTGGTGAATCCGCCCGAATTGCCGGGATTGGCAGGATCACACGTGCTGCTGGTGGACGACGTCACCACCACCGGGGCCACGCTTCAGGCGGCAGGGCAAGCCTTGCTGGCAGCGGGCGCCCAACGGGTCAGTGCATTGGTGTTTGCCCGCACGCCTGCGGCGTAGGACGGACATCAGCGTGTGGCAGACAAAGGCTCACACGATCGTCCTGAACATCGGGGCATGCAGAGAAGACATGCCAATTCACCTCTCCTTCCTCACGCCGGGCGTTATCATCCCGCCTCCTGCCGGTGGGCATCCATCTGCCCACCGGGCATCGCCGACGCGGTCCCCGTCCCGCAACTGTTGATCTGACATGTTCCACGTGGTTCTGGTTGCACCCGAAATTCCGCCCAACACTGGAAATGTGATCCGGCTTTGTGCCAACACGGGCTGTGTGCTGCATCTGATCGAACCGCTGGGGTTCTCCATGGACGACAAGCAGATGCGGCGCGCAGGCCTGGACTACCACGAGTACGCAGAAGTTCGCCGGCACAGCGACTGGGACAGTTTTCTGCAAAACGAAAGTCCACAACCGCACCGCATGTTTGCACTCACGACGCACGGTCAACACAATGTTTTCGACACCATGTTCCGACCCGGTGACTGGCTGGTTTTTGGCTCGGAAACCCAGGGGCTCTCTGACGCGGTTCGCAACCAGTTTCCGTTTCCCCAGCGGCTCAGGTTGCCCATGAAGCAGGGGCAGCGGAGCCTGAACCTGTCCAATGCGGTGGCAGTGGTGGTGTTCGAGGCATGGCGGCAGCAAGACTTTGGAACAACGCCAGCGTGAAAAGCGTCACCTTTTTCATGGGGTGCCCCCCTCACGCCCGAGGGCCAGGGTGCGGCACAATTGGGGACTGTCTTTTGAGTGGCTCAGGTCAACCCAGGAGCTGCGGCGAGACAAGCGCGATCCATCCGATCGCCCGGAGAACCCATTGATCACCACCATTGCCCGAATCATCCGGGTTTCCCTTAAGCCGGGCTTTAGAAAGTCCAGAACAGCTTCGCTGAAAGACCTTGCCGCGATCCGCAAGGCGCTCCTGCTCGCATTCGAAGACTGCCTCAACCTGCCGGCGCAACGCCTGCGCCTGAAGATCGAAAACGCCAAGACCCCGCGCGAGCTCTGGATGCTGCGCAACGACATCTACCAGGTGATTTCCCAGCAGCACGACCAGGGCATTGCGGCAGAGCGCATCAACGGGCTGGTCAGGGTGTTTGAAGGCTGGCTTGATCCCAAGCAGATCAACCACATCAAGTAGCTTGCCACCGCGCAGGCGGGAACAGGCCCCGCTTTATGGGTAGCGCCGCACCAGCGACTCGGCCACACACACGGGCTTTTCAACACCTTCGCGCTCCACGCGCACAGCCCAGGTCATCTGCACACCATCGTTGTCGATCGGCTCACTAGCCAGCAAGGTCATGCGGGCGCGCAACCGGCTGCCGACCGGCACGGGCGCGGTGAACCGAACCTTGTTCAGGCCGTAATTGACGCCCATGCGCGACTGCGTCACGTTCATGGACGACTCGAAGAACACTGGCAACAGCGACAAGGTCAGAAAGCCGTGGGCGATGGGTGCACCGAACGGACCCTGCTTTGCCCGTTCGACATCCACGTGGATCCATTGCTGATCGCCCGTGGCCTGCGCAAACAGGTTGACCTGTTCCTGGGTGATGGTCACCCAGTCGCTGACGGCCACTTCCTGGCCCACACATGCGGCCAGATCGGCCAAGGTTTCGAAGGTTTTCATGCCGGGCACTCTAACGCCTGGCGGCGACAGCGGCTGTCTGCGTCGGGACAGGCAGGCTCGATGCGCGCGGCACGGCACCGCGTCGACATCACTTCGCCAGCCACTGGCAGATGCCCTGCCACTGCTGCAGATCCTTTTCCACCCGGCCCGGGGCCACATCAAACAGCGTGAGTCCACGCGCTGCGAGGTGGATGTAGTTCTGTGTGTCTCGCAGATGCCCCAGAACAGGCAGGCCCAGGCCTCCCACGAACTCCTGCAGCTTGTCGGCCGCAATGGTGCGCCCATCCACACGCATGCCCACGATGCCGATCTTGAGTTTGTCTGCGTGGCGGAACTCGGCAATCTCGTCGAGGAAGCTGCGCGTGGCGTAGATGTCGAAGATGCTGGGCTGCAGGGGCACGATCACCTTGTCGGCCATGCGCATCACGTCCTTGAAGCGCCAGCCGTGCAGGCCGGCAGGCGTATCGAGCACCACATGGGTGACGTCTTTGGGCGGCCGGGCAATCAGGTCTTGCGACACTTCCCAGGTGCGGATCGGGCGGGCTGCCTCCGGGCGAAGCTGCAGCCACAGACGCGACGACTGCTGGCGATCGGCATCGCCCAGCATCACCGCATGACCCTGGCTGGCAAAGTAGCCGGCGATGTTGGTGGACAGCGTGGATTTGCCCACGCCGCCCTTGGGATTGGCAACCACCACGATGGGCATGACGACCTCCTCGGGACAGGGAAATGAACGCTATGTTACTTCCCTGCCAATTGCACGGTCACCCCCACGCATCCCAGAGCAGCTTGATCCCGGTCAGCAACATGCCCGCATAGATCAGGCGGTAGAACAGTTTCGGCTTGATGCGGTGAGCGATTCGCACGCCCACCCAGACCCCGATCGGCGCAAATGGCAGCAGCACCAGCGAGGTGGTCATGTTGCGCAGGTCCAGCAGCCCCAGCCAGGCATAGGGCACCCACTTGGCGATGTTGATGAAAAAGAAAAAGAACGCCATGGTGCCGGTGAACAACAGCGGGGACAGGCGCATGGGGATGATGTAGGCGTTGATGGGCGGCCCGCCGGCGTGCGCCACGAAACTGGTGAATCCGGAAGCGGCGGTGAGCAACGCACCCACCCAACGGGGCGGCGGGACCGAATCGGGCCTGGGCGGAAACAGCAGCCTCTGCGCCAGAAACACCAGGGTGAATGCACCCACGATCCCGGCCACCACGCGCGCGTCCAGCATCTTGAACAGCAGGGTGCCGATCACGATGCCCAGCAGCCCGAACGGCAGCAGAAACTTCAGCAAGCGACGATCCACGTTGTTGCGGAAAGCGGCCATGCCCAACAGGTCCATGACCAGCAGCACCGGCATGAGGATCGCTGCGGCCTGAGGCACGGTGACCGCCAGCGCCATCATGGGCACGGCCAGCGACCCGAAGCCGGCGCCGAAGCCGCTCTTGCTGATGCCGAGCAGCAGCACGGCGGGAATCGCCACCAGATAGAAGACCGGGTCGGTGATCAGGGGCATTTCAGAAACGGATCAAAAAATGAAGGACCCGAAAAGCACAAGGGCTCGGGGACAATGAGGCGATGCAAAACGTTCAATTCTGGGGCGAGACGCTGAGGCTGGTGGTTGAAATCGCTGCCACCGTGGCGTTTGCGATGTCTGGCGTGATGGAGGCCGCACGCAAGAAGCTGGACGCCGTCGGCGTGTGCGTGGTTGGTTTCCTCGCGGCGTTTGGCGGCGGCACACTGCGCGATCTGTTGCTGGACCAGCGCCCTTTCTTCTGGGTTCGCCATGTGGAGATGCTCTGGGGTGTGCTGGCCTTGTGTGTACTGGCGATGGCGTTCATGCGGGGCCGCCATTTTGCGCCCACGGCCAAAGCCATCCAGTGGCCCGACGCGCTGGGCCTGGGCCTGTTTGCGGCCACGGGCGTCCATCAGGCCCTGCTGCTGGAGCTTCCGGCGCTGGTGGCCGTGCTCATGGGCCTGATCACCGGCGTGTTTGGCGGCGTGCTGCGCGACGTGGTGTGCAATGAAATCCCCACCGCATTTCACGACCACCGCCCGTACGCCGTCTGCGCCTTTGCCGGTGGCTGGGTCTATGTAGGCTTGTGGCACATGGAGGCGCCCGGGTGGCTGGCGCTGGTGGCCTGTGTGGTGGCAACGGCAGGCCTGCGAGGCCTGGCACTCTGGCGCAACTGGCAGTTGCCCGCCTGGCGACACTGATCCGGACCGACCGCCGGTCCGTCAGGGCTGGCTCGGAAATTCGGTCACTGGCGCTGCGGCAGCGCCGGAAAACTCGGCCCCCATCACGTCCTCGGTACGCCAGCCGCGATCCAGATCAATGCCGGTGACTTCCCACGCATGGGCCTTGAGCCGAAGTGGCCCGCGCACCCGCTCCAGAAAACGCACCGGGAACAGGTACGGCCCAACCCGGCGGTAGTCCAGAAACGTCGTGTCCACATGGGCGCCCTGTGTGGTCTCGAAGCCGTTGAGGGTCTGGTGGATGCGATACAGGCGGTAGTTGTCTGCATCAATCCACAACACCGCCTGGTCGTTCGCCGCCTCTCCGAAACCGGGTTTCATGTCCACCAGCAGCCGGTGGTAGCGCACGCCCTTCTCTGTTTCGTCCGACAAGCGGGTCATGCGCTGCGCGCGATCGAGAAAAAAGGTGGGCCCGAAGTGAAACATGCGGAACGCATCAGAGGTCATGGCGGTGGCGCGCAGCTTCACGGCGTCGGTTTCCGGCACGCCGTTGTATTGGACCTTGAGGCTCTGAGGCATGCGCACCACCTGCTTGACGCCATCAGGGCCTGTGTGGCGCACGGCGTAAACGCCCTCGCTCGGCCGGTAGCGTTCTTGCGAAGCCACGCGGAAGCCGGCATCGGTGACCACGGGCTGGATGCGCTGGATCAAACGGTACCAGCGACCGTCGGTGGCAAAGTTGATGTCGCCCGGGTGTTTGCGCAAATCACCGCCATGCACAGCCAGGCTGCGGTCAAACACCTGCCGCGCAGACAGACCTTCGGTTTGCTCGCTCGCCGCAGGCACTTGTGGAAAGGGTGCGCAACCCACCAGTGCCAGGGAACTGGCGAACGCAAACGAGGCAATCAGATGGTGCATGGCGGGGGTGTCCGGGAAACTGTGATCTGGCAATCTAAACCCAGAACCCTCGCAAGCAGGGCGCAGTTGCACAAAGCACCCCGGGCGCGAGGGGCCATGCCCCCACGGCAGCGCAAACTCAGACCTTTTCGATCACCAGCGCAATGCCCTGTCCCACGCCAATGCACATGGTGCACAGTGCGTAGCGTCCACCTGTGGCGTGCAGGCGGTTCAGCGCGGTGGTGGCCAGGCGCGCACCGCTGGCGCCGAGCGGATGACCCAGCGCAATCGCGCCGCCCCAGGCGTTGACACGTTGATCATCGTCGGGCAGGCCGAGCATGCGCAACACCGCCAGGCCTTGTGCTGCAAAAGCCTCGTTGAGTTCGATCACGTCCATCTGTGCCAGCGACAGGCCAGTGAGCGCCAGCACTTTCTGTGTGGCCGGTGCCGGGCCAATGCCCATGATGCGCGGTGCCACGCCTGCCGTGGCCATGCCGACGATGCGCCCGCGCGGCGTCAGGCCGTTCTTCGCTGCCGTGGCTTCATCGGCCAGCAACAGGGCGCATGCGCCATCGTTCACGCCGCTGGCGTTGCCTGCGGTCACGGTGCCATCGGGACGCACCACCCCTTTGAGCTTCGCGAGCGACTCCAGCGTGGTGGCACGGGGGTGCTCGTCGGTGTCCACCACCAGGGGATCGCCCTTCTTCTGCGCAATGCTCACCGGCGTGATCTCGCGCGCCAGATGCCCGGCCTGCTGCGCGGCCACGGCCTTCTGCTGGCTGGCCAAGGCCATGCGGTCCTGAGCCTCGCGCTCGATCTTGAATTCGGTGGCCACGTTCTCTGCCGTCTCCGGCATGGAGTCCACGCCGTACTGCGCCTTCATCAACTTGTTGACAAAACGCCAGCCGATGGTGGTGTCGTAGACCGCATTGGCGCGGCTGAAGGCGCTCTCCGCCTTGGGCATGACAAAGGGCGCGCGGCTCATGCTTTCCACCCCGCCAGCGATCATGAGCGTGGCCTCGCCCGACTTGATGGCGCGCGCAGCCGTGCCCAACGCGTCCAGACCCGAACCACACAGACGGTTGATGGTGGCCCCGGGCACTTCCCTCGGAAGGCCCGCCAGCAGGCTGCTCATGTGGGCGACGTTGCGGTTGTCTTCGCCGGCCTGGTTGGCGCAACCAAAGATCACGTCGGTCACGGCAGCCCAGTCCACGTTCGGGTTGCGCTGCATGAGCGCCTTCAAGGGAATGGCGCCCAGATCGTCGGTGCGGACGCTGGAGAGTGCGCCACCGTAACGACCAATAGGGGTGCGGATCGCGTCGCAGATGAATGCTTCGTTCATGGGATGTCTCCTGGATTTGCTGGTGTACCTGAGGGTGAACTGTACCCAAGCCCGGGGCCGGGGTTCGCTGCCTGCGAGACAATCCCTTCCATGTTCAGTCCCACCCAAGCCGATGTGCGCCGCTTTTTCTGTGCGGTGCATGCCAAGTCCACCCTAGACCAGCCCATGGAGGCCATTGAGACACTGGCCTCGCAGTGGATCGCCGAGCACCCCGAATACCACGGTGAATTGGGCGACGTGGACGCCGCGCTGTCCCGCATGGGCACAGCGGCACCAGAAACCGACAACCCGTTCCTGCACCTGTCCATGCACCTGTCCATCAGCGAGCAGTGCAGCATTGACCAGCCCCCAGGGATTCGCCAGGCGGTGGAACTGCTGACCGCCCGCCGAGGTGACTTGCACAAGGCACATCACGAGGTGATGGAATGTCTGGGGCGCATGCTCTGGGAGAGCCAGCGTTCGGGGCGTCCGCCCGATGGGCAGGCCTACATCGAGCACGTGCGGCAGCGTGCCACACGAGACTGAACACCCCCGCAGCGCTTCGCGCTACCCCCTCAAGGGGGCGATACCAGTGGCCCGGCAAAGCCGGTTCCACGGCATCTCTGGACTGAGGCGCTTCGCTCCGGAGACTGAAGCGAAAAACGCGCCTGCGTTGGTCGCAAGACCCGCAACGAAAGAAGTGCCCCCCTCCAGGGGCATCAAGGGTCCGGCTTTGCCGGCCCGAGATGCCGTCCCCCCTCCAAGCCGAAGGCGCCAGAGAGGGGGGAAGCTGCGTCAGCAGCGCAGGGGGGTGTGCCCTATTTGAAGCGGGACTGCGGCACGACCTTGAGTTCACCTTCGACGGTGGACAGGTACTTGGCGATGGCACGCATTTCGGCTGGGGAATACTGCTTGGCGATGCCGGCCATGATGCCGTTGGAGCGGCCCACGAAGTTGTTGCCTTCGACCGTGTAGGACTTCAGGGCGACGAACAGATAGTCGGCGTGCTGGCCGCCGAGCTTGGGGTAGCTGGGGTCAATGGGCTTGCTGAAGTTGGCGCCGTGGCAGGACGCGCAAGCACCCTTTTCAATCAAGGCAGCCACTTCCACGCTGGCGGCACGAGGTGCCTCCGGTGCGGTTGTGTCGGCGTGGGAAGCGTAAAAAACCGCAAGGTCGGCCATGTCCTGCTCAGTCAACGAACCGGCAATGCCGCGCATGGTGGGATGCTTGCGGTCGCCCTTTTTATAGGCGGCCAGCGAGGTGGCGATGAACTTCTCGGACTGGCCGGAAATCTTGGGCACCTTGTGGATTTCCGGGAAACTGTTCTGGTAGCCGGGGATGCTGTGGCACCCGATGCACATTTCGGCTTTGCTCTTGCCAGCTTCCACATCACCCGTGATGCCCTGGGCTTGGGCGGCGAGGGCAGCCGCAGAAAAGGTCGCAGCGGCGACAAGGGAACGGACGGTCATGGGGAACAGTTGGTTCATTTTGCAAGCACAATGAAATGTCAATTGATCAAAATCAACGGGCGATTATATAGACCCGGTGATCAGCCAAGACTTGTTGTCCCGCTCATTCCGCTCGCCCATGACAGGGCATGTCCCGCCATTCCGTTGAGAAACCTCCATGAAATTCCAAGGCTCAGAGAACTACGTCGCCACCCAGGACCTGATGCTGGCGGTCAACGCCGCCATCACGCTCAAGCGCCCGTTGCTGGTCAAAGGCGAGCCCGGCACCGGTAAAACCATGCTCGCGGAGGAGGTGGCGCAGGCCCTGAACGTGCCGCTGCTGCAATGGCACATCAAGAGCACCACCAAGGCGCAACAAGGCCTGTACGAATACGACGCCGTGAGCCGCCTGCGCGACTCGCAACTGGGTGACGAAAAGGTCAAGGACATCCACAACTACATCGTCAAGGGCGTGCTGTGGCAGGCCTTCACCGCCGACCAGCCGGTGGCCCTGCTGATCGACGAAATCGACAAGGCCGACATCGAATTTCCGAACGACCTGCTGCGCGAACTCGACCGCATGGAGTTCTATTGCTACGAGACCCGCGAGCTGGTGCGCGCCAAACACCGCCCGCTGGTGTTCATCACATCGAACAACGAAAAGGAACTGCCAGACGCCTTCCTGCGCCGCTGCTTCTTCCACTACATCAAGTTCCCTGACGCCGAGACCATGCACAGGATCGTGGACGTGCACTTCCCCGACCTCAAGCAAGACCTGCTGAAGGCCGCAATGAAGACCTTCTACGACGTGCGCAACCTGCCCGGCCTGAAGAAGAAACCCAGCACCAGCGAACTGCTGGACTGGCTCAAGCTGCTGATGGCCGAGGACATTCCGCTCGAAGCCCTGCAAAGCGCGGACAGCAAGGTGAGTATTCCGCCACTGGTCGGTGCACTGTTGAAGAACGAACAGGACACGACTCTGTTTGAAAAGCTGGTGTTCATGAACCAGAGGAACCGTTGAAAGTCCGCGTCATGGCTTTTGTCGAACCCGTCATCCTTCGTGCCAACGGCATTGCTCTGATGCCCCTGTCGCTGGACCATGAAGCCGGCCTGCGCGCCGCTGCCGCCGATGGCGAGCTGTGGAAGCTGCGCGTGACCTCGGTGCCCGAGCCCGAGCAGACGCGCGCCTACATCGAAACCGCGCTGCAGATGCGCAATGAAGGCCATCGCTTCGCCTTCGCCGTGACCGAAGAAGCCACCGGCAAGGTGCTGGGTTGCACCAGCTACCACGACATCATTCCAGCAGTGAAGCGGGTGGAAATCGGCTGGACCTGGTACGCGAAAAGCACGCAGCGCACCCATGTGAACACCACCTGCAAGCTGCTCATGATGGGCCACGCCTTCGACACCCTGGGCTGCCAGGTGGTGGGCTGGCGCACCGACAACTACAACTTCGCCTCCCAGAAAGCCATCGAACGACTGGGTGCGAAAAAAGACGGCGTGATTCGCGGCCACGCGCTGCGCCGCGACGGCACCATCCGCGACACGGTGATGTACAGCATGCGTGCGGGCGAATGGCCGGAGGCCAAGGCGCAGCTGCTGTATTTGCTGGCGCGTCACTCGTGAAACCACCCTGCGACAGGGGATCCCCATGCTGATCGACTTCTTCTACACCCTGCGTTCGGCCAAGCTGCCGGTGTCGGTCAAGGAATACCTGGTGCTGCTGGAGGCCTTGCAGGCCAACGTGGTGGGACCGACCAACCCCGAAGCCTGCAGCATGGACGACTTCTACTTCCTCGCCCGCACGTCGCTGGTGAAGGACGAGAAGCACTTCGACAAGTTCGACCGCGCCTTCGCCGCCTACTTCAAGGGCGTGGAGATGATTGCGGATTTCACCAAGCCCATCCCGGCCGACTGGCTGCGCCAGGAGATGGAGCGCATCCTTTCTGACGAGCAGAAGGCCAATGCGCCGAAGATGGACTGGGACGAGCTGATGGAGACGCTGAAGAAGCGGCTCGAAGAGCAGAAGGAACGGCACGAAGGCGGCAGCAAGTGGATCGGCACGGGTGGCACCTCTCCGTTCGGCAACAGCGGTCAGAACCCGCAGGGCATCCGCATTGGCGGCAAGGGCGGGAACAAGACGGCGGTGAAGGTGTGGGACCAGCGTGCCTACCGCGACTACGACGACACGCAGGAACTGGGCACGCGCAACATCAAGGTGGCGCTGCGCCGCCTGCGCAAGTTCGCGCGCCAGGGCAACGAGCTGGAACTGGACCTGCCCGACACCATCCGATCCACCGCGGCCAATGCCGGCTGGCTGGACATCAAGATGATTCCGGAGCGGCACAACAACGTGAAGGTGCTGCTGCTGATGGACGTGGGCGGCACCATGGACGAGCACATCCAGCGGGTGGAGGAACTGTTCAGCGCGGTCAAGACCGAGTTCAAGCACCTGGAGTTCTATTACTTCCACAACTGCGTCTACGACTACATGTGGAAGAACAACCGGCGCCGCTTTGCCGAGAAGTTCGAGACCTGGGACATCATCCGCAAGTACAACAAGGACTACAAGCTGATCTTCGTGGGCGACGCGACCATGAGCCCGTATGAAATCCTGCAGCCCGGCGGCAGCGTGGAATACAACAACGAAGAAGCCGGGGCCGAGTGGTTACAGCGGCTCACAAATGCGTTTCCGAAGTTTGCGTGGATCAATCCGGAACCCCAGGGCGTGTGGCAGTATCGACAGAGCATCAGCGTCATCCAGCAACTCATGAGCCAGCGCATGTTCCCGCTGACCTTGAAGGGCCTGGAAGACACGATGCGCATGCTGTCGAAATAACCACTGAATGAATCTGCTCCCCCCCCGCTGTGTGCGACCCACACAGCTGTTGCTGCTGGCCGCGTTGGGCTTGGTCCCCCTGTGGACACGGGCCCAGGCGCAGCCTGTGGAATCGACCGAGCCTGCCACCGAAGCCCCGGCCCGCGCGGCTGAGGGGGCGGGTGAAACTGCATCGCCTGCATCCACGGCAGCACCAGCGAGTGAGGCCACACCGAACCGTGCCAACCGCCCGCCACGGCCGCCGGCAGAACCTCGTTTTGACATCCTGCTGAAAACCGCCGAGGACGAACTGTCAGATTTCCTGTCGCGCAACCTCGAACTGCGGCGCTACCAGCGCCTGCGCGACCTTGATGACAACGAGCTCGGACGCCTGCTGGCCAACGCCCCCGCCAACCTGCGCGATCTGCTGGGCACCCGCGGCTATTTCGAACCGGTGATCGACATCGTGCTGACACCCTCGGCGCCGGGCGCCACCACCCATCCACTGGGCACGGTGACAATCCAGGTCGACGCGGGACCCGTGACCCGGATTGCTTCGTCGAACGTGTACTTCAAGGGCGATATTGCCGAATCAGCCGCAGCCGCCAAGCAGCGGGAAACCATTCGCTCGAACAGCGAAAAGGCAACCGGACTGGCCTTTTCACAACCCACCTGGGACCGCGTCAAATCCGGCGCATTGCGCGGACTCACCGCACAGCGCTACCCACGCGGCCGCATCGCCAACAGCCTGGCCGACATCGACACCACCACGAAAAGCGCGCATCTCCACGTCGAGCTCGAATCGGGTCCACCGGTTCAGATCGGTGACATCCGGGTGGAGGGCGCAGAGCGCTACGACGCCGTCAGCATCGAGCGCATGGCGCACCTCGCCGGCCTGACCCCGGGCAGCGACTACGACCTGGAAAAACTGCAGGCCGCACAGCAGCGTGTGGCAGACAGCGGCTACTACGGATCGGTGTTTGCCTATGTGGACCTGGACACCGGCGAAGCCGCAGCACCCGTGGTGGTGCAGGTGCGAGAGAACCTGAAACAGAAACTGACCCTGGGCGTGGGTGGCAGCACCGACAACGGCCCGCGTCTGTCGGCCGAACATTCCAACCTGCGCGTGCCGGGCCTGGGCTGGCGCGCCAGCAGCAAGCTGCAGTACGAACGCAACGACCAGCTGCTGTCCACCGACTGGAGCGCACCCCTGCAAGCGGATGGCTGGCGCTGGCGCACCGGCGCGCGCGCCGCCCGCCAGGTCGACGACTTCACCACCACCACCAGCCAGCGCTTCACGATCGGCGAGTCGCAAGAGACACCCGACCTGGACCGCACGCGATACGTGCAGTACGACCGCGCCGTGGCGGAGAACCCGGTGCTGCGCCTGGCCGAAGGCGAGGACGCCAAAGAAGCGATTTCCGCCAATGTGGGCTGGACACGACGCAGTTTTGACAGCGTGCCCTTTCCCAACAGCGGCTACGGACTCGGCGTCACCCTCGGCGTGGGCACCACCCTGGGATCCGCTCGGCGCCCCTTCCTGCGCACCGAGGTGCGTTGGCTGGGCTACCTGCCACTGGATGCCGTGGAGCGGCTGGCCACGTCGGTGCTTGCACCCGCTGACAGCCCCGCCACCACCGGGCGCGCAGGCCGGCTGGCCTTGCGCGTGCAAGGGGGTGCCGTCACGGCGGCCGACGACGCGCCCCTGCCACGCACCCTGCTCTTTCTCGCCGGTGGCGACAACAGCGTGCGCGGCTACGGCCTGCGCGACATCGGCATTCCGCAGGCTGACGGCGGCGTGGCACCCGGGCGCTACATGGCCGTGGGCAGCCTGGAATGGCAACGGCCCATCTGGCGCGACGGCGTGCGCACCCCCTGGGAAAGCGTGGTGTTTGTGGACGCAGGCGCCGTGGCTGACAAAGAGACCGACCTGCGTGCCAAGGTGGGCGTGGGCGCGGGCGTCCGGTACAACAGCCCGGTGGGCCCGCTGCAGGTCGACCTGGCCTATGGCGTCGATACCAAACGCCTGCGACTGCACCTCAGTGTCGGCTTCAGCTTCTGACCGCGCCCCACCAGATGAACGCGCCCCATCCGCCCGACGACCACATCGCGCCGCCCGCTGCAGCGAACGGGCGCAAGCGGCCACGTAGCCGGTGGTGGCTGGCGCTGTGGCTGCCCGGCGCGCTGGTGGGCCTGGTGCTGGCAGCAGGTGTGGTGCTGTGGGTTTGGGCGGCCACGCCGGGCTCCCTGGCGCAGACGCTGGCCTGGGCACAGAGCTGGACAAAAGACCGCGCTGACAGCGTGGGCCAGCTCGATATTCAGCAGGTGCAGGGCAGCCTGCGCACCGGGGGGCGCATTGGTGATCTGAGCTGGTCGCTGGATGGATTGAGTGTTCAGGCACGCGGCGTGCGCATCGACTGGAACAACGCCCTCTGGCTCAACGCCCTCATGGGCCGGGGCGTGCACCTGCAAGGGCTGGCGATCGAGGAACTGCGGGTCAACGACCAGCGCCCCCCTGATCCCGCAACAGCCGAACCTTCAGCGCCGCTACAGGAGCTCAACCTGCCCATGCCGGTGAGTCTGCCCTGGTCGGTGGATCGCTTCACGCTGGAAGGCAACGCTGCGCTCACGCTGGGTGGCGCCAAGGGGCTGTACCGCTATGGCCCGGTGCTGGTGGAAGGCACGCCTGCTTTGCCAGACACAGACAGCGCGCACTCCGGCACCAGCACACACCAGCTCGTGCTCGACGCCCTTGAATTCGCTGGCGGGCGCTACCGCGCACAGCTCACACTGGGCGGCGCAGCACCCATGCCCCTGGCACTTGATCTGCAGGGCGAGTTGGAAACCACCGTGCCCGGCGCCGAAGCTGCCGCCACCGCTGAAACCACGGGCAGCACCCGTGCCATCACTCTGCAGGCTTCGGCCACGGCCCGCGGCACGCTGGGCGGTGCAGACGCCGTGCTCGACATCACCGCACAGGTACAAAGCGCCCCAGGCACCACCGCAGAAGCCAGCACCGCCCCGGCACTGGAGGCCGTCGCACGCGTGATGCCGTGGGCGACCCAGCCCCTGCTCAGTGCCAATGCCACCACGCAGGCGCTGGATCTGGCCATGCTCTGGCCGCAGGCGCCATCGACCTCGCTATCTGGCTCGTTGAAGGCCGAGCCCGACGGCGACACCTGGCGCGCCAGGCTCGACCTCACCAACGCCAACAGCGGCCCGGCCGACCAGCAGCGCCTTCCCATGGAGCGCCTGCAGATGGACCTGACCCAGGCCGGCACACGCTGGACCGTGCAGCGCCTGGAAGCACAATTGGCCGGCGGGCAACTGCAGGGCACCGCGCAGGCCGACGTGACCACAGAAGCGAACACCACCCAGGTAACCAACTGGCAGGGGGCGCTGCAGGCCACCAACATCCAACCCTCACTGCTGTGGAGCGAACTGGCCGGCGGTGCGCTGGGTGGCGAATTCAGCGCCCGTGCTGTGGAGGGCAATGCGCAGGCGATCGACCTTCAGGCACGCGTACAGCCCGCAACCCGCCAGCCTCGCAGCAACGCGAGCAAAGATAGCCAGGCGCTGAACGAGCTGCGTCTGGAGGAACTGCGCCTGCAAGGCCGCTGGACGCCCGCCGCCGGCACGCCCACCCAAGGCGTGCTTGATCTGCAAACCGCGCGTCTGGCCATGGCCGGTGCCACCCTGAACACACAAGGCCAGCTGGACACAGCTGCCCTTACCTACACCGGCCAGTTCGACGCCCAACTGCCCGGCGCCAGCGCCCAATGGAAAGGCACACTGGCCCACGCACAAGGCAATGGTGCCGCCACCATGCAACTCAGCGACGCCACCCGTGCGCTGGCATGGCTGCGCGGCCTGCAGACCCTGCCCGTCGTGGGGCCGCCGCTGAAGGCGTTTCTGGACACCCAACCCGGCCTCGCGGCCACCGGCAGTGCCCGCCTGGAAGCGAAGTGGCAAGGCGGCCTGGGTGCCATGGGCTATCCCGCTCCGGCGGGCCGAACTGAATCCACCCCTGCGCCTTCGCCCCGCGTGCAGGCTTCGCTGGCGGTGCCCCGGCTGCAGGTGCAGACCGATGCCATCGGCACGGCCACGCTCAGCGACCTGCGCTTGCAGGCCCAGGGCGGCCTGAACGACCTGCAGCTCGAACTCAACGGCACCGCCACCCGCGCTCCCTGGCGTGCCAACCTGCAAAGCAGTGGCCAGCTCACCCAGAGCAACGGCGCCTGGCAAAACGGCCTGCTGGCACTGAGCCGCTTGCAGTTGCGTGTGGACCAGCCCGAGCAGGCCACCGCCGCGTCGAGCTGGACCCTGCAAGCCGCCCAACCGATCCGCCTTCAATGGGAAAGCGATGCCCAGGGCCTTGCCCTGAACGTAGGCGCGGGCCAACTGCAGGTGCGACCCGACAACGCGGTGGCCCGCAACGGCACGGCAACCGCCACCGCACCCACGCTGGCCTGGGAAAGCCTGGTGTGGCGTGCGGGCGCCCTGCAGAGCAAAGGTCAGGTGCGCGGCCTGCCCCTCTCGTGGGTGGACAGCCTGAGCGCGGTCGATGCCAGCGGGCAGCCACCCCTGCGCGCCGCCGGCTTGGGTGGCGACCTGGTGTTCGACGGCCAGTGGGACGTGCTCTTGCCCAGCGACCCAGCCCAGCCCTTGCGGCTGAACGCCTCGCTGCAGCGCACCAGCGGCGACTTGCTGCTGTTGAGCGACCGCAGCGTGGCCATGGCCAGCGCCACCCAGGCGAATGCCACCAGCGCGAACTCCCAGGGCCGCAGCACCGTCACCATCCCCGCCACCAACGGAACCAATGGCAGCCAGCCCGTGGCCGCAGGCGTGCGCGAGGCGAGCATCGACATCGGCGTGCAAGGCCGCACCGTGCAGGCGCGCCTGCGCTGGAACAGTGCACAACTGGGCGAAGCCAGCGCTGATCTTTCCACCGAACTCGCCGCACCCGCCGCTGTCGGCACCCCAGCCATTGAAGATGCCCTGGAGCGCTGGTGGCCCGCCAGCGCGCCGGTCAGTGGCACCGCCAGCGCGCGGCTGCCCCAGGTGGGCGTGTGGTCTGCCCTGGCACCGCCCGGCTGGCGCGTACGCGGCACCCTGGCCGCCGACGCCACCTTGAGCGGCACCCGCGGCGCCCCCGAATGGCGCGGCAACCTGCAGGCCGACGACCTCGCCGTGCGCTCCGTGGTGGACGGCTTCTTTTTCTCGGGCGGGCAGCTGCGCGCCTCGCTGGAAGGCGAACGCGTCACCATCGAACGCTTCAGCCTCAATGGCCCGCGCGGCGCCGAAAGGGGCGGCACCCTCACCGCCACCGGCACGGCCGAGTGGCGGCGGGTGGAAGGCAGCGCCCTGCGCCAGCCCTTCATCAACCTCACCGTTACCACAGACCGGTTGCGTGTGGCGTCCCGCGCCGACCGCAGGCTCACTATTTCCGGGGAAGTAACCGCCGCCCTGGCCGGCCCGCAACTGCAATTGCGCGGTCGGCTCAAGGCAGACTCGGCCCTGTTTGTATTGCCGGACGAGAGCACGCCCAGCCTGAGCAGCGACGTGATCGTGCGCACCACCCGCACGCTGGAGGTGCAACCCACCCTGGCCGAACGCGTGAAGGCCGACGTGTCGGTGGACCTGGACCTGGGCGAAGAATTCATGGTGCGCGGCCAGGGCCTGGAAACCCGGCTGGCCGGCGCGCTCAACGTGCGCAGCACCCCGGGCACGCCCACGCCCCGCATCACCGGCGAAGTGCGCACCGTCAGCGGCACCTACCGCGCCTACGGCCAGCAGCTCAACATCGAGACCGGCGCCCTGCGCTTCACCGGCCCGTACGACAACCCGTCGCTCGACATTTTGGCCGAGCGCAAACTGCCCGAAACCACCGGCCAGCGCGTGGGCGTGCAGATCACCGGCAGCGCACAGGTGCCCCGCGTGCGCCTGTTCTCAGACCCCGAGTTGCCCGACAGCGAAAAACTCGCCTGGCTGGTACTGGGCCGCCCCGCCACTGCCGCAGGCGCTCAGGTGTTCGTTCTGCAGCAGGCCGCCCGCGCCCTGCTCACAGGCAACCAGGACATGGCCGACAGCGAGCTCGCCAAGACCTTTGGCCTGGACGAAGTCGGCTTCCAGGGTGAAACCACCGCCGCCGACGGCAGCACCACCGAAGCCGCCTTCACTTTGGGCAAGCGCCTCTCAGACGACTTGTACCTGAGCTACGAACACAGCCTCTCCAGCGCCATGAGCACCGTCTCCATGTTCTACGACCTGTCGCGCCGACTCACGTTGCGGGCGCGGGCGGGGACGGAGAACGCGGTGGATTTGATTTTTACGGTGCAGTACGACTGAGCTGGCTTCATCGCACCGAGCAAAAAATATGGGGTGATCTGCATCAGCAGACCACCCCATTTACCGTTCAATGGAGAAACTCCTCAGAGCCACTCGGCCATTCAAGAGACTCAAGCCACCTGAGCAACCGCCGCCTGGTTCGCCGCCACGCCAGTGTGCGCACGCAGCTCACCCTCAGCCGTGGTCAGCGCCTGCGCCTTGGCATCCGGCCCCATGGCCACGCCTTCGGCGCGCACAAAGCGCACGTCGGTGATGCCGAAGAAGCCAAATACAGTCTGCAAATAGCTTTCCTGGTGTTCCATGGCGCGGCCGGCTTCGCTGGTGGAGTACACGCCGCCGCGGGTGATGGCGACGATCACGGTCTTGCCGCCTGCGAGGCCTTTGGGGCCTTGCTCGGTGTAGGTGAAGGTGCGGCCGGCCTGGGCCACGCGGTCGATCCAGGCCTTGAGCTGGGTGGGGATGGTGAAGTTGTACAGCGGGGCGCCGATGACGATCACGTCGGCAGCCAGGAACTGGCTCACCAGTTGTTCAGACAGGGCGTTTTCCTGGCGCTGGGTTTCGGTGGCGGCGGCCTGACCGGTGCGAAAGCCGAGCGCGTCTGCGCTGAGGTGTGGCGGTGTGTTCCTGGCCAGGTCCAGGTGCTCCACCTGGGTGCCGGGGTTGGCGGCTTGCCAGGCGGCCACAGCCTGGGCGGTGAGCTGGCGGGAAACGGACTGGTCGCCGGTGATGGCGGAATCGATGTGAAGCAGTTTCATGTGGGTTCTCCGAATGGGTTGAGAAGCGGGGCCACCGCAACGAGCGGCGTTGAATAGATTGTGATTTCCAGGCCAATCCTTGATAAGCCGGCAACTTCGAGACAAATCGTTCCAAAATCAGGACAATCAGCCCAACCAACCCCTTCCAGATGCAAAGGACGCCCATGCAAGACCTGAACGACATGCTGCTGTTTGCAGAGGTGGTGGAGCGCGGCGGCTTTGCGGCGGCGGGCCGGGCCCTGGGCATGCCCAAGTCGCGGCTGTCGCGCCGGGTGGCGGGGCTGGAGGCGCAGTTGGGTGTGCGGCTCCTGCAGCGCACCACGCGCAAGCTCTCGTTGACCGAGGTGGGTGAAACCTTTCTGCGCCACTGCCAGGCCATGCGCGAATCGGCACAGGCCGCGGCCGACGTGGTGGCCAATGCGCAGACCGAGCCGCGCGGCACGATCCGGGTGGTGTGCCCGGTCACGCTGGCGCAGACGGTGCTGGCCGACGTGATGCCGATCTACCTGGCGCGGCACCCGCAAATGCGCGTGGAGATGGAGGTGAACAACCGGGTGGTGGATCTGGTGAAGGAAGGCGTGGACGTGGCCTTGCGCGTGCGCCTGTCGCTGGAGGAAAGCGGCAGCCTGGTCATTAAGCGGCTGGACGACGCCCGCTCCGTGCTGGTGGCCAGCCCGGCGCTGCTGGAACGCCAGGGTACGCCGGTCACCCTGGAAGAAGCCAGCCAGCTAGACAGCGTGGCGATGTCGGCCACAGATGGGCAGGTCAGCGTCCGTCTGACGCACACCCAGAGCCGGGAGGCCATGCTGCAGTACCGGCCACGCTACATCGCCGACGATCTGCTCACCCTGAAGCGCGCCGTGCTGGGCGGCAGCGGCATGTGCTGGCTGCCAGACTACATGTGCGAAGACGAGTTGCGCGACGGCCGCCTGGTGCGTCTGCTGCCGGAATGGTCCATGCCGGTGGGCGTGGTGCACGCGGTGTTTCCTTCCCGCCGGGGTCTGTCACCGGCGGTGCGCAGCTTTCTGGACTTTCTGGGCGAATACGTGCCGGTGTGCGGCAACCTGCTGCGTCAGGCACCACCACCCTAGGCGACACAGAGCGGCCCCGTACAATGCGGGCTCTCCATTTTTCGCCGCCATAGTTCAATGGATAGAACGAGCGCCTCCTAAGCGCTAGATACAGGTTCGATTCCTGTTGGTGGTACCAAATCAAAAGCCGGAAAGGTCCAAAGCCGTCCGGCTTTTTGTTTTTGGGTCGCCGCAAGGGGTCAGATCACCGGCGCGTTTTCGGAACCGGTGCCGCAGGCTGTGGATCGCGCCCCTTCTTGGAGACAGGCACATCCGTCGGGCCGCTGGGACTGTCCTTCTTGGTGGAGCGACCGCTCGAGCCGGGTACATTTTGCGCTCGCTGCTCGGCATCCAGGCCGGGCGTGGCCCGCATGTCGGTGTCAACCTGGCCGTTTTCAATGTCCTTGGCGGCTTGCACCATGACGCGGCGGGGCTTGCCATCGGTCATCTGCGTGTTCTGGTCGCGCTCGTGTGGCAGTTGCAGGTGTTCTTCGTCAGCTTCGGCCGGTTTTGAGCCTGGGGCACGGGGGGTGCGGCTGACCATGTTGGCCGGGCTGGGTGGCTGCTTGCTGGGCAGGTCAGAGGGCTTGTGGGGCGGCGGAACGGGTGGTTTTGACATCGGGTGGGACTCCTCTATTCAGGGTGGTGCGATGAGCGGGTGGGAGCGACACGGCCCATGCGGCGAGGATCGACTCGCCCTCCCCCGCCACGGGCCCGCCCAAGCCAGAGCCCCATTCTGCGGGAGTCGAAGTTCTGAAATGTCAGCCGCCCCAACCAGGCGTTTGACCCATGCCTTCAGCGCAGCATGGCGTATCCCACGCCAATCGCGGCAAACAGGCCCACCACATCGGCGAACAGTGCACACGCCAGCGCATGCCGCGTGTGCTTCACCCCCACACTGCCGAAGTACACGGCCAGCACGTAGAAAGTGGTCTCTGTGGAACCCTGCACGATGGCGGCGAGGCGCCCGGCGAACGAGTCCACGCCATGCACCTGCATCACGTCGATCATGAGCCCGCGCGCACCGGCGCCAGACAGCACCTTCATCAAGCCCACCGGCAGCGCGGGCAGGAAGTCGGTGTCCAGCCCCAGGGCGGACACGCCGGCTCCTATGACCGCCAGCAGGTAGTCCATGCAACCGGCCGCGCGGAACAGGCCGATGGCAATCAAGATGGCGATGAGGTAGGGGACGATCTGGATGGCCACGCCGAAGCCTTCCTTGGCCCCCTCGATGAAGGCATCGTAGGCGTTGATGCGGCGCCACGCGGCGGCCAGCAGAAACAGTATCACGATGCCCAGAATGGCCACCGCGCCGGTGGTACCGGCGATGCGCGCGGCCTGTTCGGCCGGCAGGCGGGCCAGTGCAGCCACAGCCGCCGCCAGCAGGCCGCCCACGGCCAGCACCGGTACCAGAAAACGCGCACGCCACAGCGGCAGGCGCTGGGCCACGGCCACGGCCAGCACACCGGCCAGCAGCGCCGTGAACGTCACCAGCAGGGTGGGCAGAAAGATGTCGGCCGCGTTGAAATCCGCGCCCAGCCCCTGCTTGACTGCCATGCTCTGGCGAATGGCAATCACCGAGGTGGGAATGAGCGTTAGGCCCGCCGTGTTCATGACCACGAACATGATCTGCGCCTGGCTGGCCGTGCCGGCCGGCTCGGTGTTGAGGCTCTGCAGTTCCTGCATGGCCTTCAGGCCCAGGGGCGTGGCGGCGTTGTCCAGCCCCAGCAGGTTGGCGGATATGTTCATGGTCATGGCGCCCTGCGCGGGGTGGCCTTGCGGCACGCCGGGGAACAGGCGCCGCAGCAGCGGGCCGGCCGCGCGGGCCAGCAGTTCGATCATGCCGGCGCGCTCGCCCACGCGCATCAGCCCCAGCCACAGAGCCATGATGCCGGCCAGGCCCAGGGAAATCTCGAAGCCGGTGCGGGCGCTGTCAAACAGAGCTTTGAGCAGCGCCTGGAAGATCGCGTCGTCGCCCAACAACCAGCGCGCCGCCGCGGTGGTGAATGCGACGAGGAAGAAACCGATCCAGATCCAGTTCAGCGCCATGGAGGAAGATGGTAGCCGCAGGGCGCTCGGCGGTTCAGTCGAGCATGCCTTCGACACGCTGTGCGACGGTCTGGCGCAAGGCTTCGCGGCGGCCATCGGTATCGGCCGGGCTCCCGTGGGCCAGTTCCCATTCGGGGTGGCTGCGGGCGGGGGCCAGTTCGGTCAGCAGGGATTTCAGGTCGGCACGGTAGCTGTCGCCGGGTGCCAGCCGCACCGCCAGGGGTTCCAGTGCCGCGTGGCCCCGCGCCTGCAGGTGCTGGCAGAGTTGCAGCAGGCCGTCGGCCAGCACGGCGAGCACGTCGTCTTGCAGGGTGAGTTCTTCGATGCGCATCACGCGGTTGCGCAGCTTGCGCGGCAACTGGCCCCAGCCCTGCCCCACCACCCCGCCAATGGCCGCGCCCAGCACGGTGCCGGTGCCCAGCGACAGGCCGGCCAGGGCGATGTCCAGCGTGAGACCCACCGCCGCACCGGCGGCCGCGCCCTGGCCCAGCAGGCGGCCCACGCTGGCCAGGGCCTCCGGGTTGAACAGGTCGGTGGCCCAGCGCCCGCTGGCCCAGGCCATCACGTCGAGGTGCGCGTCGTCTCTGGCAAAGCCGTGCAGGGCCAGCAGGTCGTTCACGGCCAGCTGCAGGCTTTGCACCAGCTCGGCACGGAAGGCGGCCACAAAGGCGCTGCGGGCTGCTGCGTCAGCCAGGGTGTCGCCGGGCGCTTCGCGGCGCATGGCTGCGGCGCTGATGAGGGCGTCTGCCACGCGGCGGGCGCTGGCGGTGCGGCGCGCCTGCGCCTGCTGGTCCAGCTCGGCCAGCACGGCTTGCAGCGTGGGGCGGTGGTCGCGCAGCAGCACGCCCAGGTCTTCGTAGAGCTGGCGCTCTGAGCCCACGAAGGGCGCCACCGCATCAAAGCGCACGGCGGCGTGCAGTCCGTAGGCGGCCAGCAGTTCGCGCCATTCGGGTTCACGGCCGCCTTCGGCGCGCACGAAGTTGAGCACCGGCATGATAGGTCGCGCGCAACCGGTGAGCACCTCGATTTCGCTGCGGTACTTCGGCAGCACGGGCTCACGGCAGTCGATCACGACGATCGCGGCGTCGGCGTCCAGCAGTTGCCGCAGCACCTTGGCTTCCTGTTCGAACACCCCGTGCGCTTCCGGGCCGTCCAGCAAGGCTCGTACGCGCTGGGGCGGCGTGAGCGCGTCAGACATCTGCTTCAGGTGGTGCTGCAGCGCCACCGAGTCTTCCAGGCCGGGTGTGTCGAAATAGCGCACCCGGGTGACGCCGTCGACCTGCAGGCCAATGGCTTCCACGTGGCGGGTGGTGCCGGGCCGATCAGACACTTCGCCGAAGCGCGCCTGGCGCGTGAGCGTGCGCAGCAGCGAGGTTTTGCCGGCGTTGGTGTGGCCCACCACGGCAATGCGGATGGCTTTCAGGGTCATGTGGTGCCCGTTTGCAGGCTTGCTGCGTCGCTGGCCAGCCATTGGGCGGCGTCGGCTGGTGTGGCACAGACGTGCACGGCAGACAGCTCGCTGGCTTTGAGCCAGTCAGACCAACGCCCAGGCTTGTCGCCTTCGATCAGTTCACCGCCCGGCCCGCGCCCCAGTGGCAGCAACGCGCAGCGGTGGGTGTGGCTGCAGAGTTGCCGCAGGAAGCGTTCGGCGCCCCGGTCCGGGCTGGCCGCTGCGGCGCACACGAACACGGCGTCTACCGCGGGCGCAGATGCCAGCGTGGTCAACAGGTGCAGGCGCTCGGGCATGGTGCCGGCCACCGTGTGCACGGCATGCACCTGCGCCGCCAGCGCCGCCGGGGGCCAGACCATTTCAGACGGCAGTTCAAACCCGATCAGGACCCGGCCCACGGCCTCACCGGGCGCTCTGGGCCGGAACGCTTGCGGGCCTCCCACACGCGGTGGTGCGTGTTCGGCGTCCACCACCTGGGGTGGGTCCATGGCCTGGAATCGGGTGAGCAACTGGCGAAAGTACGGATCACTCTTGTCCAGCGACAGCCGCATGGCCCGCCGCTGCCACACCAGCACGCACACCGCCAAGGCGATCAACCGGGGCAGCAGGCCGTAGAACAAGGCGCTGGCCAGCAGCCACCAGGCCATGGCCTGCGCGCCCTGAGCGCTGGGCTGCGCGTTCACGGTCACCGCATCCGGCACCGGAAAACCCAGCGCACGCGGCAGCCAGCCGGTGACCTGCAAAAAGCCCTCAAAAAAGGCGGGGGTCAGGATGGTGGTTTCCCAGGTGAGCGACCAAGATTGAAAGGCAAACAGCATCAACAAGCTGGCCAGCACCAGCGCGAACGCCAGTGCCCACAACAGGTGGCTGAGCGCACCAAACACCCACAGCCCCAGCCGGTGTTCTCGCAGCACCGCGTTGACGCCGCGCAGCAGGCTCATCGCTTGGGGTCCATGCAGGCCGGGCAGGCGCGCGGCCAGGCCCAACGCCAGCTTGCCCAACGACCATGGTCCCGCAGCTTCGGTCGATCCGGCTGATGTCAGTGCCCACAGCACCCACACCAGCAAGGCCAACACCGGCACGCCCAACATGGCCACGAAGGCGAAGGCCGCGTTCACCGATTGACCGGTGCCCAGCGCACGGGTGAGCAAACCACCCGCCAGCAAAAAGGCCAGCAGGCCCAGCAGGCCGCCCGCCACCCACAGGCCGGTGCGCAGCCGCGCCCATTCGTCCACCAGCCCCAGCCGCTGGGCCAGCAGGCGTGCGCGCTCCAGCAATCGGCCCTGGTCACTGGTGTGGCGGGCGTGCGCCAGCGCCATTTCACCGGCATCGTCCAGCGCGCCGCCCGCCTCAATGGCCTGCACGGCGTGCGCCAGGGCCAGGTCGCGAAATTCGGCGGGTTCGGGGCGGGTGCTCACAAACAGCGGTCTCCGGTGGCAGAAATGGGTAAAAGGGGGCAGCGGCAATGCTACCCGGCGGAGCAGACTCGCTTGCCGTTGATCGACCGGCGTGGGGGCGTTGTCGAAATGAGAAGGTCTGGCTCGTCGTGGTGTTGACAGCCCATCTCAACACCCTAGAAAGGAATTCCCATGCCTCAACTCTGTGCCTACCTGTCTTTCAACGGCACCTGTGCCGAAGCCATGACGTTCTATGCCCAGGTGCTTGACGCCAAGCTCGAAGCCCTGATGACCTACGGGCAGATGCCCGACGGCGAGCCGGTACCGCCCGAGCATGCAGACAAGATCATGCACGCCTACCTGGTGCACCCGGACTTCGCACTCATGGCCGGCGACGCCATGCCAGGCGTGCCCTTTGACGGCATGAAGGGCGTGATGATGGCCATCACCTACCCCACAGCGGCCGAGGCCGAGCGCATCTTCAAGGCCCTGGCCGACGGCGGCAGCGTGCAGATGCCGCTGGGCGAAACCTTCTGGGCCGAGCGCTTCGGCATGCTGACCGACCGGTACGGCACGGCCTGGGCGGTGAATGGCGGGCCTAGGGAGATGCCGAAGGACTGAACGAGACTTTGCCAGTGATTAGCGCGAGCGCAAGGTTCGGCTCAGCAGGATCACCGGCAACAGCCCCACCAGCACCAGCGTGAGCGCGGGCAGTGCGGCTTCTCCCAGGCGCTCGTCACGCGCGAGCTGGTAAGTGACCACGGCCAGGGTGTCGCTGTTGAAGGGACGCAGCACCAGGGTGGCGGGCAGTTCCTTCATCACGTCCACAAACACCAGCAGCGCGGCCGCTGCTGTGGAGCGCTTGAGCAGCGGCCAATGCACGCGCAGGGCCAGGCCCAGGCCGGTGGTGCCGAGCATGCGGGCGGAATCGTCGAGGCTGGCGGGAATGCGGGCGTAGCCGCTCTGCATGGACTGCAGGGCCACGGCGGTGAAGCGCACCAGGTAGGCCCAGACGATGCCGAGCGCGGTGGCGGTGACGAGGTAACCCACTCGCGTGTCCGGCTGCATGGCCTGCACCCAGCCGATCGGCAGCAGAATGCCGACCACGATCACCGCACCGGGCACGGCGTAGCCCAGGCTGGCGAGCTGCACCACGCCACGCGTGAGCGGGCCGGGCCGGGCGCGCAAGGCGAACGCCAATGCCAGCGCAACGGCGGTGGCCAGCGCAGCACTCAGACCGGCCAACCACACGCTGTTGCGTGACCACTGCACGAAGCTGCTCCAGGGCAGGTCGTCCCAGCCGCCGATGAGCGGGCGCAACATAAACAGCACCGGCAGCAGAAAGCCGAAGGCGATGGGCAAGCTGCACACCACCACGGCCCATGCGGCACGGCCGCCGCGCAGGCGCACGGGCTGTGCCTCTGCGCTGCCGGCGCGCTGGCCGCGCAGCGTGGCAAAGCGCATGCGGCGCTGGGCCCGGTGTTCCAGCCACAACAGCAGGGCCACCAGGGCCAGCAGCATGGTGGCGAGTTGCGCGGCGGCCAGCGGCATGTCCATCGACAACCAGGCCTTGTAGATGCCGGCGGTGAAGGTCTGGATGCCGAAGTAGCTGGCCACGCCGAAGTCGGCCAGGGTTTCCATGAGCGCGAGCGCCACACCGGCCGCCACGGCCGGGCGGGCCAGTGGCAGGGCCACTTCGCGGATGCGGCGGGCCAGTGGGGCGCCCAGCAGGCGCGCCGCTTCCATGAGCTGGGACGCGCGTTCGGCCAGCGCGGTGCGCGCCAGCAGGTACACGTAGGGGTACAACGAAAAGGTGAACACCCAGACCGCGCCCGGCGTGTTGCGGATCTCCGGGAACACGCGCCCGGTCAGCCCAAAGCTCTCGCGCAGCCACACCTGCAACGGGCCGCTGAACTGCAAAAAATCCGTGTAAGCGTAGGCCACCACATAGGCCGGCATGGCCAGGGGCAGCAGCAGCGCCCATTCAAAGAGGCGTCGCCCCGGAAAGTCGAATAGCGTGACGGCGCTGGCCGTGGCCATGCCCACCACCGCCACCCCCACCGCCACCGCCAGGCACAGCCACACGGTGGTGAACACGTATTCGGGCAGCACGGTCTGGGCCATCTGGCTCAGCACTTGGCGCGCCTCCGCGTCAAACTGGAACCACGAGGCGCCCAATGACAACACCGGCAGCGTGAGCATCAGCGCGAGCAGGAGCAACAGGGCCGGGGCCAACCAACGCAGCATGGTCTCAGTGGATGGAATGGAAAGAACTTGAAAAGAGAAACAGCGGTCGCCGGGCACGACGCATCGCCAGGTTGCGCCGGGGACCGCATCATGGCACGACGGCCAGCCCCTGCCCTGTTCGGGTCCATTGACCCACATCAACACAAATGAGAATTGTAGTTATCTACAATCAGAACCCCACCGTTCGGAAACCCGGGATTCACCATGTTCCTCAACGTCTCGCAACTCAGTGTGCGCTACCCCGGCCTCTCGCAGGCTGCGGTGGATGGCGTCTCGCTCGGTCTGCGCGCAGGCGACATCGGTGTGCTGATCGGCCCCTCGGGCTGCGGCAAGACCACGCTGTTGCGCGCGGTGGCCGGGCTGGAGCGGGCCAGCGCCGGCAGCATTTCCCTCGACGGCGAAACCGTGAGCGGCATGAGCGACGGCCAGCAACACCACATGCCGGCCGAACAACGGCGCATCGGCATGGTGTTTCAGGACTACGCGCTGTTCCCGCACCTGAACGTGGGCAAGAACATCGCTTTCGGCATCGACCGCCTGCCCCGCGCCGAGCGCGATACCCGTGTGGCCGAGGTGCTCAAACTGGTGGGGCTGGACGACATGCAGGCCCGGTTCCCGCACGAGCTCTCTGGTGGCCAGCAGCAACGCGTGGCCCTGGCCCGTGCGCTCGCCCCCCGCCCCCGGCTGCTGCTGCTGGACGAACCGTTTTCCAACCTGGACGTGGACCTGCGTGAGCGACTGGCGCACGAGGTGCGCGGCATCCTGAAAGCCGCCAACGCCACCGCGCTGTTCGTCACCCACGACCAGCTGGAGGCGTTTGCCATTGGAGACGTGATCGGTGTGATGCACGAAGGCCATCTGCACCAGTGGGAAGACGCCTATGCGCTCTACCACCGCCCGGCCACGCGCTTTGTGGCCGAGTTCATCGGGCATGGCGTGTTCGCGCCCGCCCAGATCCGGCAGGACGGCAACGAAGTCTCGGTGCAGACGCCGCTGGGCGCGCTGCAGGACATGGACGAATGCCCGCTGCCCACCGCCTACGACGCCGGTTTGTGCGACGTGCTGCTGCGGGCCGACGACATCGTGCACGACGACCATGCGCCAGTGAAGGCGCAGATCCTGCGCAAGGCCTTCCGGGGTTCGGAATTCCTGTACACGCTGCGCCTGGCCAGTGGTGAAGTGCTCATGACACACGTGCCTTCGCACCACAACCACGCGGTGGGCGAATGGATCGGCATCCGCGCCGAGGTGGACCATGTGGTGACGTTTGCGCGCGGCGGGGCGGCGATGTCACCGCCGGCGCCGGCCGTGGTACGGGGCCTGGTGGGCTGAGGAGTCTCCCCTGCCCACTCGTCCCTCGCCGGAGCGTGTTGGCAGGGGTAGCGCAGCAGGCGCGGCTCAGGGCCTGAGCGTCAACCGATGGCTGTACGCCGGCGGGTCCATGCGCAAAGGCCGGTACTGCACCGTTGCCCATTCCGCACTCATGTCCCGGTAGCGCTCAGAGAACACCAGACCGCTCTGCCCCGTCTGGTAGATGAAACGCGAGTTCTCCAGATCGCCCAGGTCGTACAGCGCACGCAGCGACGGGCCGTGGCGGTTGGCGAAGGGTTCCTTGGCGTGGTTCGCGTGGAAATGCCCCATGTTGACGGTGAAGCGGTCGCCACCCGTGGGCACGCGCACGTCGAACACCTTGGCCAGCGGTCCCACGTTGCTGAACGGTTTGTGGGCAGACAGCGCGGGATGGGCCGCGCCCCACTGCCAGGCCGACACGTCATTGCCCTGCCAGGTGGCGATGCGGGTGAGCGAGCGCTCCAGTGCCTGACCGCTGGCCACAGCGCAGCCGGCGGCGCCACACCAGGCGGTGTCGTTGCGCGCCAGGATGCCTTCAATGGCGGGACGGAACACGCGCCGGCCGTACATGCCCATGAGGCGTTCCTCGCCCAGCCGGCCGCCGATGACGCCCCGGGTGAACTCGTCGGTCCACACCGCAAAGATGAGCGCGCCAGCGCTGTCGGCACGCAGTTCGCCGTTGAAGGTGGTGAGCGCCGACTGCGCGGCATCGGCCAGCGGATGGCCGACCGGTGCTCCCAGCAGGTGCGGCAGCAGCACCCGGGCCGACTCGGACACCACATCGGCGTGGATGGCACTTTGTGAGGCCAGATCGTGCTGCTCGCGAGAGGCCAGCAAGGCATCGATGCGATCCTTGCGGTACGGAATTTCCCAGTCCTGGGTGATGAAATGCGGGTAGTCGGCGTCATGCACGCGCTGGTTGGCGGTGGACAGCCAGCCGGCGGCGGTGATGGTGTCGTGATCGACCTCGGGCGTGTCGGCGTAG
This sequence comes from Betaproteobacteria bacterium HGW-Betaproteobacteria-16, assembly GCA_002840835.1. Taxonomy (GTDB): domain Bacteria; phylum Pseudomonadota; class Gammaproteobacteria; order Burkholderiales; family Burkholderiaceae_C; genus Hydrogenophaga. The sequence continues at coordinate 48,763 of PHCQ01000025.1, forward strand.
GGCAGCCAGCCTTGCCAGTCGTAGCGGGCGTCCCAGCCAGGAGAAGGCGCCACGCCCATGATGTCGTTGTCGGGGTGGCGCAGGGGCACGCGGCCGGTGGCTTTGAAGGCGACCTGGCCGGCCGTGTCGGCCATCACCACGTTCTGCATGGGCGCATGGAAATCTTCGTAGGCAGCCATCAGCTCGGCCACCGACTGCGCGCGGTTGCTGCGCACACCCGCCATGACGGCCCGGTTGTCGGTGTCAAGCGCGGTCCATCGCAGCGACAACACATAGCGGCTGGTGTCGATCAAGGCCTGGTGCGAGGCCTGTGCGTCGCTCATCACCGGGCCGTGGCGGGTGTGGCGCACGGTGTGCACAACATCGGGTTGACCCTTGACGCGGATGGTTTCCTGGCGGGTGGTGAAGTCGGCCCAGCCCTCGGGCGTCTGATAGCGCGCAGGGTTCGCAGGGTCGATGCGCTCCAGGTAGAGGTCCTGCACGTCGGGCGCGGTGTTGGTGAAGCCCCAGGCCACTTGGCGCGTGCGACCCAGGAGGATGAAAGGCAGGCCGGGCACGCTGGCGCCGGCCACGTCCAGGCCCGGCGCCTTCAGGCGCGCGAAGTACCAGATGGCCGGCGCGCTGAGCGAGAGGTGGGGGTCGTTAGCGACGATAGGCTTGCCACTGGCGGTGCGTTCGCCGGCAATCACCCAGTTGTTACTGCCCTTGCCGTCGACGGTGCCCAGGTTGTTGCTGAAGTCATTGGCCCAGTTGGCGAGGTCGCTCTGGAATGCGGCGGTCAGCACATTGCCCGGTAGTTGGGGCAAGGTGTCGCTGGGTGCCCGCGACTGGGTGGTGGCCGCGCGGTACACGCCCAGATCGGCGTACAGGCGGGCCAGGTCGGCGCGGGCCACCGGGCGTTCGCCGGGGTACGGTGGCAGGAATTGCCAAAGCGCCTCGGTGTCGAGCACCTGCAACGCGCTCAGCCGCGTGAATTCGTTGCCCATGTTGCCACCCAGATCCAGCGCCATCATGATGGCCCAGCCCACGCTGTCGACCGCCGTCCAGGCCTGGCCGGAATCGCCACCCGGGCGTGTGCCCAGCACATGGAACTCCGGCGGCAGAGCCTGTGTGCTGCTGGCGTAAAACGCGTTGATGCCATCGGCATAAGCCTGCACCGCCTGCTGCGCATCGGGCGGCAAGGCCGCCAGTTGGCGTTGCGCTGCCTCCATCACGCCCAGGGTGCGCAGCAGCTTGTCGGTCTCCAGCGTGGCTTCGCCCAGGATCTCGGACAGCTGCCCGTGCATCACACGGCGGTTGAATTCCAGTTGCCAGCCGCGCTCCTGCGCGTGCACATAGCCCAGCGCAAACCAGGCGTCACGCTCGCTGGCGGCTTCGATATGCGTCACGTCGGCGTCGTCGCGCGACACCTGCACCGGCTGCGTGAGGCCAGGCGCGACAAGGTCGCCGTCCAGAACCGGCAAGCTGCGGTACACGTAAACGCCCAGCGCAGCGGCCAAGGCCAGCACCAGCCCCAAGGCACCCAGCCCCGTGCGACGCATCCACTTCATGTTGTTGTCTCCATTCGTGCGGCCGCGTCTCACCGACACCGGTGGCGCTGGTCCAGCCGGCATCGTAGCGGGGAAACACCGGCGCGCGAGATGACTGCGCCTACGCAGGTCGGTTCACCCCTGTTGAGCTTGTCGCCTCGGCAACACGGCCACCGCCTTGCCCTTTCAGAGATCGCAATTTGAGACCCAGTCTGCGCCAACCGATGACGATGCCGGTCACGCTCAGCAAGGTCCCGCCCGCACTCAACACGATCAACAGCAAGTCCCACAAGGGGCGGCGTTCGAGCAAAGGCAGCCAGTCCCAGCTGTGCAACAGAGCGAACAGCCAGCGACTGGTGCGTCTGCCCACATCGCTGCGCCCCACCACCGCACCTGTGTGCAGGTCCACATGCACCCAGCTGGCCTGCGCGTCTTCGAACACCACTCGCAGGATGGGCAACGGCCGCTCGTTGCCGCCTGTCATGGTGTGGGCCGCACGGTCGTAGTAGTGAAAGTCGTATTCGGTCAGCCGATCGATGCGCTCCACAGGGGCGTCCAGCAGGCGGGCAGCGGCGTCTCGCAGGGCGGCTTCATCCACAGACACAGGCAGGCTACTGCGGGCGTCCAGCACCTGTGGGCGTCCCGCCGGACCTGCAACCTGAACGGTGACCACCCCCAGCACCGGCGCCCAGCGCAATTCACGCACGGCGCCACCCACCTGAACCAGCAAAGCCGACGGCGCGGCGTGATCAGGTGCCAGGTCCAGCGCCATGCCCTGCAAGGCGCTCATCTGCAACGGTGCAGCGCCCACATCGAACACCCGCCAGGGGTTCATGGACATCAGCCCGCTGAAGATCCAGGTGAAGGTGATCAAAGCGAACAGCAAGCCGGAAATGTGATGCCAGCGCATCATGCGGCCCAGGTAGGGTGAGCGCGACCCGCTGCGGTAAGGTCGCCGAAAGCGCCAGCGCATCACACCCACCACGGTACCGACCAGCGTGACCGCAATGCCGGCGATGGACAGCCCGTTCACGATGTCCGTCCAGTAGGGGTCAAATCTGTTGCCGCGGAACGGATACAGCCAGTGGATCCAGGCGCCGGCGTAGTTCCAGAGGCGTTCGGTTCGTGTGGCGTCGCGCACCACCTCACCGGTGAGGCTGGAAATGTAGAGGTGGGTGCTGTCTTCGTCCGACAATGCCACGCGGTGCAACGGCCGGTGCGCGTCCAGTCCCCGGGAATGCGTGAAGGCGTCTTCCTGCACCGTGCCCGCGTACGCCAAGCCGGCAGCGGTGCCAGATTGTCCGGCGTACGCCGCTGCGGAGGCCAGCGCCAAAGCGGCGTCGACCTTCTCCAGGCGCTGACCCGTGACCGCGTCTATGACCACGGTGCCGCTGCCGGGTGGCGTGCGCCTTCGACCGGTTCCGGTCGCGGCCTGTGCCTCTGGCAACGCCAGATACACAGGCTCGCCTCCACGGGCAGCCGACAGCCGCAGGTCCCTCAGCGGCCCTCGCAGACCGGCGGCTTCCAGCGCTTGCCGGGGCGTCAGCAGCCGGGACCCATCCCCCAGTGGGGGCAGGTGCTGAAGGCGCTCGGCCTGCGTGAGCTTGGGGTAGCCCACATACATCATCACCACGCCCGAGACAAACCACATGGCGAAGAAAGCGCACAGCACCACACCCAGCCACCGGTGTGTCAGGTAGAGCCAGCGTTTGAGGTGCAGGCGCATCACGCCTCCGTCAGAACGCGACACGCAGGGTCAGGTCGGCCGTGCGCGGCGCGCCCAGGTAGGCCATGGTGCTGCCCACATTGGCTGCGTACAGGCGGTCGGTGGCGTTGCGCAGGCGTGCGGTCAACTGGGCGTTGCGGTTGATCTGATAGCTCAGGCCCAGATCGACCAGCGTGTAGCCGGACCATTGCAAGGTGTTGGCTGCGTTGGCATACACAGAGCCCACACGGCGCACGCCCATGCTCGCCAGCCACTGCGGCGTGATGGCGTAAGAGGTCCAGAGATTCAACACCGTTTTCGGCGTGTTGGTGGGCGTCTTGCCAGCCAGTGACACGCCCCCCTGGTTGAAAGCCTCAAACTGCGCATCGACGTAGCTGAGGTTGCCCTGAACGGACCATCGCGCGGTCGGCTGCAAGCCCATGCTGGCCTCGATGCCCCTGGACGACTGTTCACCCACCAACACAGTCAGGCTGCTGTTGTTCGGGTCCTGTGTGGCGATGTTTTTGCGGGTGATGTGAAACGCCGCCAGGGTGGCATTGCCCTTGCCCGCCCAGAAATTCAGCTTGCTGCCCACCTCGACCTGACGGCCGGTGGTGAGGTCGCTGTTGTCGCGCACGTTGGCGAAGGTCGCGGTGCTCAGGATGCCCGCCGGTGGATCGGCGGCCGTGGCGAACTGACCATACAGACTGGCTTCGGGTGTGACGCTCCACACCAGGCCAATGCGCCCGGTGGTCGGGCTGTAGGTGCGCGAATAGCTGGCCGGGTTGGCGGCCGTGATTTCGCGGCGGTTGGTGAGGTTCAGCTCGATGCGTTCGTGGCGCAGCGCCGTCACCAGGTTGAGGCTGGGTGCGAGTGCGGTGCGGTTTTCCGCATACAGGGCCACGGTGCGCACCTCGTTGTCGCGGTCTGGGCGGAAGCCGGGCTGCATGCCGGGAATGTCGAAGAAGCGCTCGGTTTCAAACTGATAGGGATCGACCGTGCTCACCGTGGTGGAAAGGCTGTTCGGGAAGCGGGTCTGCTCATTGCGGCTCACATCAAGGCCAAAAGCCCAGTCGCTGCGCTGCCCGGCGAGCTGGCCCTTGTAGGTGGCATCAAGCCGATTGCCCACCAGGCGTTGGTCATGGCGTTGCAGCAGCGTGTTCGAGCGAACCACCGCCGTGTTCGTGCTGTTGAACACGTATGTCTCCACGTTGCGGTAGTCGCGCAGTGCGTCGTATGCATACAGGGTGTTTTTCAACTGCAGGCTGTCGCTGATCTTCCAGTCGGTGATGGAGCGCAGCCAATGCACACGCTGTGCATAGATGCCGTCAGCGCTGTTGTAGTTCTTGAAACGGGTGCTTTCGTCGATGCGCAAGGTGCCTTGCACCGGATTCAGCAATGGGGTGCCCCAGTAAGGCCGGTCCACCTGTTCGTCCTGAAATTCGTAGGCCAGCGTGTGGCTCACACCACCACCCAAATCCGAGAGCAGCGATGTCGCGAGTTGCGTGGCCTCGCGGTCGGACCCTTCAGTCCAGACACCCCCCTGGCGGTGGTTGATGTCGAACCGCAGGTAGTGATCACCGCTGCCACTATCGTCCCCTGCGATGCGGCGGTTCAGGCCGGCAGAGACTTCCCTGAGGCTGTCGCTGCCCAGCCGCACCTGCGCCTCGCTCAGGCTGTACCGCACCGGCAGCTTGGTGATGACGTTGATGGTGCCGCCGACGGCACCTGCACCATTCAGAAAACTCGATGGCCCGCCAATCACTTCCACCCGGTCGTAGATCCAGCTGTCCACCGGGCGTGCCGCGATCGTGTACTGCACATGGATGCCGTTGAACAACTGCGAAAGCGAGGTGCTGCCAAAGCCTCGGTACTGCACGCCAATGCTGCCGGGCGCGTCATGCGCCGTCACGCCGGGCACGGCGCGCAGTGCCTCCTGCGTGTTCTGCGCACCGCGCGCATCGATGGTGGGTCGGTCCACCACCGTCAGCGCGGCAGGCGTCTGGCGCGTCGTCAGGCCCAGGCGGCTGCCGGTTTCGACCGGTACATCCAGCAGCAGGCGGCCGTTCGGCTGCTCTTGCTGATCCCGAATTTCGATGGTGGCCAGCGTGCCAGCACCGTCAGGTGCTGTTTGGGCAAGTGCAACCGGGCTGAACAGGACAGAGACAGCGGTCGACAGAGCCAGGCTCAGCGGGGATGCGGGGAAAGGAAGTTTTGAGTGAATCATGGCTATCAAGTTGTTGATGAGCAAGATGGAAAAAGTGGTTGCTCAGTGCTTGTGTGCTTTGTCGGCACCGGCGCTGCGAGGCGTCTGCACCCAGACCATCACTTCGCGCTCACCGGCGCGCTCAAAGGTCAGGGTGATGGGAAAACGCTCACCATCTTTCAGCGGCTGTTGCAGATCCAGCAACATGAGGTGATGACCGTCGTGGCTGCTGTGGCGCAGTGGCATATCGCTCTTGGGAGGCAGCTCAAGAGCCGGCACGGGGCGCATGCGCCTCACCTCGCCGTCCGTCCGCATACGGTGGATCTCCACCTTGCCAGCGCGCGGCGTTCGGGCAGAGAGCAGTCGGTCGCCCTGCTCGCCGTTGTTCTTGATGCCACGAAAATACACAGCACCCGTTTTCAGGCCAGGCCGGCTGGGCGTGGCATAGGGGTGGTCTATGCGCAGATCGCCAGCCTTGAAGTCGTGAGCTGTGGCACCGCCACAGAGCGCCATCGCCAAGACGGCCATGGGTATGTGCTTCAGCATTCGGAACATTCGGCTACTCCAGTAAAAAATCTCAGCTCAACCGAGTTCGTGCTTCATGCGTGACGAGCGGAAAGACGGCACAGCGGGCAGGCCCCGATCGGCGCGAGCGCGGTGGCAACAGTCGGGCCAGCGCCCGGCACACGGTCTCGGTCTTCGCGTCCACGACGCTGGCGAGTTCGCGCAACCGGGGCAGGCTGGCGCGGATGGTGTCAGCATGCGCAGTGCCACCCAGAACACCCAGGGCACTTTCATGACCCAGCAACCGCAACACATGAGCCACCCGCTGCGGCACTGGCCCGGTGCGAAGTGCCGCAATGTCGAGGCTTCGACACTGCAACTGCATCACAGCCTGCTGCAACAGGCTTTCCCGGGTTGCCAGACTGTCGAGCACAACCGGCTCCAAACGTGCGGGGGTGATCGCGCTGGCACCCAGCCGGTAAGGCTGGTCGCAGAGCGCTTCAAGGCCCACCAGGTCGCCAGGCAGGGCCAGTTGCACGGGGTGAGAGACATCAGGGTCGACACCCTGAGGACGATCCAGACAAACAATGCCATAGGCGACGCGCCACAGCGGACCGAGGTCGCCTGGCAACCACACGGTGTCGGCGCGGGCGAACACCCGCGCACCATCCAGATGAACACAAGACATGAAGAGCTCCTGATCTGACGCAAGACAGAACCGACCCGACCAAGGACCGCGCCGGGTGGCAAGACAAGCAGTGGCGCGGTGGGATGCCGGCACTGCCTGCGGGAGGTCAGGCCAGGAGCGGGGGCCCGCGCGCTGCGGGTTGGGGCGCTGCGCAGGAAAGCGGCGCAAGAGCAATGAGATCGGGGATGGAACGGCGGCCGGGCTGGACCCCCACGGCCGGCAGACTCGGTATCAACGGTGCGAAGCGCTCGGCCGCCAGGTTGCAATGGCCACAGTCATTGAGCGCATGGTCCAGGTCGCCAATATCGGTGGCAGCACCTTGCGCACCGGTGTTCTCCAGTTGCACCCATTGCCTCCCGGCGCTGGAGCAGATTTCCACCCAGTCGCCCGCCACACGCGTGGAAGCCAGCGAGCGCGAGATCGCCGGCGCGAGCGTGGCCAGCAGCATTGCGCCCAGCAGGGCACGCGCAAGGAGGCGCATCAGGCGGACCGACATGGGCTTGTCAGATCAGGCGAAGCCGGCTCAGCGCAGACCGTCGAGGTAGAGCTGGCTCAGCTGGGTGAACTGCTCCGCGCTCATGATCCTGCGCACGGCCTCCACACAGCGCTCACGCCCTTTGAAGTGCTCGATTTCGGCCTCGGCGATCTGCTTCATCAGCGCTTCGCGCTCGGCCGCAGGCTTGTTGTCCAGCATCGCCATGCGCAACTCCCCGCGCAATGCCAGGATTTTTTTCTGCACCGCCACGCGGCCCGGCATGGCCTGCTTGCGGTAGTTCTCCAGCGCCTGTATCTGCTCGGCCGTGAGCTTCAGGTCGGCCTCGTGTTTCATGGTCAGCGGCATCAGCTCGACCACGGGAATGGCACCATCGCCAGGCACCGATTTGGCCGAGACAAGGCCGCTGCCCAGCACCAGCACAAGCGCGAGTGCAGCAGGACGGAAAAATCTGGAATACACATTCATGTTGAATCTCCCAGTGAGGGTAAACAGAGGATCAGTGTTTGTGGCCCATGCCGGGTTTCATGTCGGCATCCGGCTTCATCGGCATGGCCTTGTTGCCGCCGCCCAGCGCGGTCACGGGTGCCTTGACTTCCTGTGTGAAGCGCTGCTTGGCGGCGTCTTCAAAGACCAGCGTGAGGGGCACGCTCTCGCCGCCCTTGAGCGGCTGCTTCAGGTCCATCAGCATCACGTGAAAACCGCCGGGCTTGAGCTCCGTGGTGCGGCCGGCCGCCAGGTCCAGACCCGGGATCTGGCGCATCTTCATGACGTCGTTTTCCATCGCCATTTCGTGGATTTCCACCACGCCGGCGACGGGCGATTCGACCGCCACCAGACGGGCGTTGGCCGAGGGGGTGAGGCGCATGAAGGCGCCCGAGGCCTTTTGCGTGGCCACGGTGCCGCGCACCCAGGCGTCTTCGACCTTGACGGTGGTTTGTGCCCAGGCACCGGCGGTGACGGCGAGCAACGAAGCGATAAGCAGTTTTTTCATGGGAACTCCTGTTGAGAAACGTTGAAAGAGGAAAAAGAAACTTCAGACCGGCTTTTCGGCCAGCAGCTGCCGGATGTCGGCCGTGTAGTCGTCGACCGTCTGTTCATGGCGCAAGGCCACACGGAGTCGGCCTTCGCGGTCGAACAGGTAGCTCAGCGCGGTGTGGTCCATGGTGTAGGTGCTGCCGGTCGGGACCTTCTTGAAATAGACCCGGAATTCGTCGGCCGCAGCCCTGATCTGTTCAGGGCTGCCCGTGAGCGCCATGAACGAGGGATCGAAAGCCGCCATGTACTCGCGCAGCAGCTCGGGCGTGTCGCGCTCCGGGTCCACCGTGATGAAAATCACCTGCAGCTGCGCAGCGTCGGCGCCGAGCTGCTGCTTCACGGCAGCGGCCCGTGAGAGGGCCGTGGGGCACACATCGGGACACTGCACGAAACCGAAATACAGCATCACCACCTGGCCGCGGTAGTCGGCCAGCGTACGTGGCTGGCCGTTGAAATCGGTCAGCGCGAACTGGCGCCCGTAGGTGGCGCCGGTGATGTCGATGCCCTTGAACACCGGGGCTCTCGCGCCTGGCGAAGTCTGGTCACAGCCCGCCAGCAGGCCACTGACGCCCAGGGCCAACCCGCCCAGCCACAAGGTGGCCGCACGGCGCAGGGGATCGGCGGGCACGCCCGCACAAGAAACTGGAAAACGAGGCATGGGGCCTCCCGAACATCAGGGAACACACGCAGCACCCACGAACGGGGTGTGCAACCGTGGTGAGCTCAGGCGGCGAGTGGAGGCGCGCGGGCCAGGCCAGAGGCCCAGGTGCCGCGCAGAGCGACGGTGCGGAAATAGACGGGGAGCGTTTCGGCCTGCTGCTGCAACGGCCCGGCGCTGGCCGAAACCGGCGGCAGCCCGGCTGCACCACCGTGCACGCTGCACCAGGGGCAGTCCATGCTGCCGGAGGTCATGGGGCTCTCACCTTCGGCCGGGTCGGCGTCGATCTGGACCCACACCATGCCGCTGACGCTGCACACCTGCACCCAGCCGTCGCGGTCCGAAGACGCCACGACCGCCTGCGCCACGGTGGGCGCCAGCGCACCCAGCACCATGGCGAGCATGGCCAGCCAGGCGGTGAGTCGACGATGGGCGCGAGCGTACGGCATCGGCGCAGTTTAGCAGCCTGCCAGGGCCCGGCTGATGCTGTTGCCTGCGCGACGCCCACAGGCCATGCCGGGCCGATACGATGCAGAACCCAAGCACCCGCTTCCATCAGCCCCCGGAGACAACCCATGCTCAAGCTTTGTGGCTTCGCCGCCAGCAACTACTACAACAAGGTCAAACTCGCCCTGCTCGAAAAAGGCGTGCCGTTTGAAGAAGAACTCGCCTGGGTCGGCGAAACCGACAAGACCGCCAGCCCGCTGGGCAAGGTGCCCTACCTCAAGACCGACGCCGGCCCGCTGTCGGAATCCACAGTGATCCTCGAGTACATCGAGGAAGCCTTCCCGCAGAACCCGCTGATGCCTGCCGACGCCTTTGCTGCGGCCAAGGTGCGCGAACTGGTGCGCTACCTGGAGTTGCACCTCGAACTGGTGGCTCGCAACCTGTACCCCGAAGCCTTCTTCGGCGGCAAGGTGAGCGACGCGGCCAAAGAAAAAGTGGGTCAGCAACTGGAGAAGAACATCGCCGCCTTCGCAACGCTGGCCCGGTTCTCGCCCTTCATCGCTGGCGACAGCTTCACCCTGGCCGACTGCGCCGCCGCCGTGCACCTGCCGCTGGTGAGCGGGGCCACCAAGATCATCTACGGCAAAGACTACCTGGCCGATCTGCCGGTGCGCGACTACCTGAAACGGCTGGGTGAGCGACCCACGGTGCAGCAGGTGAACGCCGACCGCAAGACCAACACCGAACTCATGCTGCAACGCGCCCGCGCCGCCAAGAGCTGAAGCAACAGGCAGCGCGCCCTACCCATGCCCTCGGCGCCTCACACCACCATTGCACCGCCGAAGGGCTGGGCGGAGGCCTTCATTGCCGGCTTGCTGCGCGCGACCCTGCGTACCTTGCTCAAGCCGGTGTTCTCGCCTCGCTGGTCCATCCCGTTCCAGCGGCGCTGGCTGGAAGGCCTGTCGCGCATTGCGCTGGTGCCGCGCTCGGTGCGCGTCACGCCCGGCGAAGTGGCCGGTGTGCCCGGTGAATGGCTGCGCCATGGCGACGCACCGCCGGCCCGCGCAGGCCATGTGCTCTACCTGCATGGCGGCGCCTATTGCGTGGGCAGCGCGGCCACCCACCGGGCGCTCACGGCGCGGCTGGCGCAGACCACCGGCCTGCCCGTGTTCGCGGCGAACTACCGGCTGGCGCCTGAACACCCTTTTCCCGCCGCACTCGACGATGCGCTGGCGGCGTACCGCGCGTTGCGCGAGCGCGGCCCGGTGGTGGTGGGCGGCGATTCGGCCGGTGGCGGACTGAGCCTGTCGCTGACGCTGGCACTGCGCGAAGCGGGAGAACCCCTGCCCGATGGCTTGCTGCTGCTGTCTCCCCTGGCCGACATGGAGCCCGATCACATGCCCGAAGAGCCGCCGGGCGAGGCCATGTTGAGCGCGGCCTGGGCCGAGGCCTGCATGCGGCACTACCTGGGCGATGCGTCCAGCGCGCCTGACGCCAGACGCTGGATGACCTCGCCGCTGAAGGCCGATCTCCGCGGCCTGCCACCGACGTTGATCCAGGCCGGCACCGACGAGATGTTGCACGACCAGGCATTGGCACTGCACGCCGCGCTGACGGCGGCAGGCGTGAGCAGCCGGTGCGAAATCACACCCGGTCGCTGGCATGTGTTCCAGTTGCACGGCGGCGCGCTGCGCAGTGCGGACGAGGCCATCGAGCGACTCGGGCGCTTCACGCGCGAGTCGCTGGACGAGGCCAACGCCAATGGGGCCGCCCCGCGCCACAGCGAGCACGAGGTGGTGATCATGGGCGGCGGCATGTCGGGTGTGTGCATGGGCATCCAGCTGCAGCGCGCCGGCATGCACGATTTCGTGATTCTTGAAAAACAGCCCGGCATGGGCGGCACCTGGTGGGACAACACCTACCCCGGGGCGCACGTGGATGTACCTTCGCCGGTGTATTCCTTTTCTTTCGCGCCCAATCCGGACTGGAGCCGCCGCTTTGCATCGGCCCAGGAAATCCAGGCCTATGTGCAAGGCCTGGCGGCGAAGCACCACCTGGGCGCTCGCACCCGCCTGGGTTCCCTACTGACCGAAGCGCGCTTTGACGAGGGCACCGGCCACTGGCACTTTCGCACTGCACGGGGCGACACGTTGCGATCGCGCTTCTTCGTGTGCAGCACCGGCCCGCTGAACCAGCCCCGCTGGCCCGACATTCCCGGGCTGGACCAGTTCACCGGTCAGCGCCTGCATTCGGCTCGCTGGGATCACGGCGTATCGCTGACAGGCCGACGTGTCGCGGTGATCGGCACCGGCTCCACCGCTTCACAACTGGTGGCGCCCATTGCGGCGCAGGCGGCTCGGCTGCTGGTGTTCCAGCGCACGGCCAACTGGGTGCTGCCCCGGCTGGATCGCCCGTACAACGCGCTGGACCACCTGCTCGCCCGCTTCCCGCCTTACGCGGCTGCCGTGCGATGGACCTGGACGCAGGTGCTGGAATGGGGCCGACGTGGCTTTGACGAAGGTACCGTGGCGCGCAAAGGCATGCTGCGAACGGCACGCCACCAACTTGAGCACCAGGTGCCCGACCCCACCTTGCGCCATCAGCTCGTGCCTACCTATCCGCTGGGCTGCAAACGCATCATCTATTCCAATGACTTCTATCCGGCGCTGGGCGAGCCGCACGTCACCCTGGTCACGGCAGGCATCGAACGCGTCACGCCCCACGGCATTCGCACGGTGGATGGTGAAGAGCACCCAGTTGACGTGCTGGTGTGTGCCACCGGCTTCGACACGGTGCGCTTGCTGTCGTCGGTCGAAGTCACCGGGCTGGCTGGGCGAACACTGCGCGAAGCCTGGGCCCAGGGGCCGGAGGCTTACCATGGCGTGACCGTGGCGGGCTTTCCCAACATGTTCCTCATGCTCGGACCCAACACCGGCACCGGCCACACTTCCACCCTGCTGTTCATCGAACCCGAAGTGCAACACGCGATTGCCTGCATGCAGCGGGTGAAAAAGCTAGGTTCACGCTGGATCGATGTGCGGGCCGACGTGATGGCCACGCACAACCAGCAGCTGCAGCGACGGTTGGCGGGTTCTGTGTGGACCCATTGCCGCAGCTGGTACCGCATGGAAGGCGGGCGTGTGGTGGCGCTGTTTCCGGGGTTCACGGCGGAATACGTGCGCGCGGTGCGCCAACCCGCCGAACAGGACTACACCCTGGGTTGACCAGCCCTTGCCGCTACCTCACCAGCTCTAAGCCGACGAAGATGGAGCGGCCCGCGCCCGGCTCATAAAAGCGCCCGTTGCCTTCATTGACGATGACCGAACCCACATGCTTGCGGTCGGTGAGGTTGTCGATGCGCACGAACTCGCGCCATGTCCAGTCACCCCGCTTCTGCTCAAAGCGCACGCCCAGGTTGAACAAGGTGCTGGCGCCAGCGAATTCGGTGTTGCGGTCGTTCACCGCCATGCGGCCGGTGTGGCGCGCGTCCAGCGTGACCGTGCTGCCGGCCCAGCCGGTGTCCCACAGCACCTGCACCGCCGCCTGGTGTTTCGAGAGCCCGGGCATCCGGTTGCCTGCGGCCACGGGCAACGTGGGCGCCAGGCATGGCGTGCCCGCGCAGGCCAGGAAGCCGTCGCGGTAGCGCGCGTCCAGCCAGGTGTAGGCCGGGCTGATGACCAGCGGCCCCCAGGCGAAATCGGCCGCGAGCTCCAGACCATGCCGGCGTGTGCGGCCGGCGTTCTGGAAGGTGGACCGGCCGCCGCTGTTGCTCAGCACCACGATTTCGTCTTCGGTGCGGGTGTCGAACAAGGTGGCACTCCAGGAGCCCCAGCCATGGCGGCCGCGCAGGCCCGCTTCCGCGCTGCGGCTGGTGGCAGCCGACAGGTTCTGGTTCAGCCCGGTCAGGCCCGACGGCCGGTACGCCACTTCATTGAGCGTGGGCGTTTCCAGCCCTCGACCGAAGCTGGCAAAGGCCTGCACCTGGTCAGAGAGCGCATGTCGCACCCCAAGCACCGGGCTGGTGCCGCTGAAACGCACGGAGCCGCTGTCGTCCGGGTTGCCGGGGCGGATGTAGCGGTCGCTGGATTCGAAGCGCACGCGCGAGTGCCGCAATCCGGCGGTGAGGGTCCAGTCCGGGGTGGCCCATTCGGCCTGGGCATAGGGGTCGAGTGTGCTGGCGCGGTTGGTTTCGTCCCGGCGCAGACGCCCCTGCACACCCAGCGTGCTGCCGACGAAATTCTCAAACCCCAGCCGGTCTTCGCTCTGTCGGTCGCCCGCCAGACCAGCTGTGACGGTGAGCTGGCCACCGCCGTAATTCCGGTCGAGCCGCCAACGCGCGTTCCAGCCGCTGTAGTCGCGGTCGAGGTCGATCAGGCCGCCAGCGCTGCCAGGCGGTATCTGCGCGCCGGTGGGCACGGCCAGAAACTGGCGCACCGCACGCTGACCGGTGTAGCCCATGAGTTCGACGCGGTGCCCCCCGCCCAGCGCCTGCTCCCATGCCAGGCCGAACTGGCTTTGCGACACGCTCTTGCGGGTGTTGAAGTTGATGGCCGCCGCGTTGGTCTGTTGCGGGTCTTCATCGAACTCGGCGCGGGTCAGGCCCAGCGGGTCCAGCGCCTGGCTTGTCTGGCGGTTGAACACCAGCGTGGTGCGGCCGCCTTCGTGCGCGCGGCTGAGCTTGAGGTTGCCGGTGCTGCGCGACGCGGCCGACTGCGCACGCGCGCCATCGGTTTCGAAGGTGCTGCCGTCCAGCGTGTACGACCAGCCGCGCTCGCCCTCCTTGCCGGTCTGACCGGTGAGCTGGCTGGAAAAGCGCCACAGGCCATCGGACCCTGCCGCCAAGCCGGTGCGCCACTCGCCGGGTCGTTGACCGTCCTGCGTGTAGAGCGCGATCACGCCGCCGGCCGACGCGCCGTACAACGCCGAATACGGCCCCCGCACGATCTCGATGCGGTCGGCACTGCCAATGGGAAAATTCGCCGCCTGGCCCTGCCCGTCTGGCGCACTGGCCGGAATGCCATCGACGAACAGGCGCACACCCCGCACGCCGAAGGGTGATCGCGCGCCAAAGCCGCGCACCGAAATCTGCAGATCCTGCGCGTAGTTCTGGCGGTTGCGCACCACCAGCCCCGGCACCCGGCCCAAGCCTTCAGACAGGTTGATCTGCAACTGGCCGGCCCGCAGTTCCTCGCCATCGACCACGTCCACCGATCCCGGCGAGCGCCAGCGTTCCTCGAAGCTGCCCTGCCCGGTGATGACCACCGGCGCGAGGGCGCCGGCGGTGTCACTGTTGTCGATGGAGGACTGGGCGTGTAGCGCCGTGGCACTCACGCACAGGCCACAGGCCACGGCCAGTCCATGAGGGCGCGGGATCAAAAACGGACTACTTCTTTGGCCGAATGGCATCGGCCGTACCCTGAATGAAAGCTTTGATTTTCTGGACGTCATCGTTGCTGAGTTTTCCGGTGAAGTCAGGCATGCCACGCTCGGTAGCCGGGCCCTTGAAGACAAACTTGTCGAGGTTCTGGATGAATGAAGTGTCCATGTATCCGAGGTTGGGAATGTTGCCTCCCCGGTCCACGCCCGGCACGCCGTGGCAGAACACGCAGTTGCTCACATACAGCGCGGTGCCGGCCGGCACATGCGCCGGGTCGTATTTCACGCCCTCCACCAGTTTGCCCAGCTGGTAGGCCACGTGCGCCGGTGGCTGCGCATTGCCCCCCACTGCAAAGGTGTACACCGTGCCGGGGCCCGTGCGATCGGTGGCACGCTGGGCCAGGCCGTACACGCCGCCCCAGCCCACCGCGATGGACACGTACTGCTTGCCGTCGACCAGGTAGGTGGAAGGAGCGGCGATCACACCGGTGCCGGTGGGTGCTTCCCACAGCTGCTCGCCGGTGGTGGCGTTGTAGGCGATGAAGCGCCCGTCGGCCGTACCCTGGAACACCAGGTTGCCGGCGGTGGTGAGCGTGCCGCCGTTCCAGGGCGAGATCTGCTCTTTCGTCCACGCGGCCTGCTGCTTCACCGGGTCCCAGGCCACCAGGCGACCAAACGGCTTGCTGGTGGGCGGTTCCACGTTGGCGAAGTTGGCGGTGTTCCAGCCCATGTTGGAATGCGGCTCGCCCGGTCGTTCGGCGTTGAACTTCCAGTCCTTGTTGTCCATGAGCGTGAGCGGCACGCCCTGCACCGGCATATAGACCAGGCCGGTGGCCGGGTTGAACGACATCGAATGCCAGTTGCGCGCACCGAAGGCGCTCGGAATGATTTCGCGCGGGCGGTCGCCGGTGCGTGCGATCGCAGTCTCGATGGGCCGACCGTTCTGGTCATAACCCGTGGCCCAGTTCACATCCACGAAATTCTTGGCCGAAATGAACTGCCCATTGGTCCGGTCGATCACGAAGAAGAAACCGTTCTTGGGTGCGTGCAGGATCACCTTGCGCGGCTTGCCGTCCAGCGTCAGGTCGGCCAGGATCATGGGCTGGGTGGAGGTGTAGTCCCAGTTGTCCCCCGGCGTTTCCTGGTAGTGCCACACGTACTTGCCGGTGTCCGGGTTGAGCGCCACGATGGACGCGAGGTACAGGTTGTCGCCGCCGGCCGGGCTGCGTTTGTCACGCTGCCAGGGCGAACCGTTGCCGGTGCCGATGTACATCAGGTTCAGCTCGGGATCGAAGGCCATGGCGTCCCAGGCGGTGCCGCCGCCACCGGCTTCCCACCATTTGCCGGCGGGGTCCCAGGTCTTGGCGGCGCGCTCCATGGACTCGTCTTCGAACGGCTTGCTCGGGTCCCCCGGCACGGTGAACCAGCGCCACTTCTGCGCGCCGGTCTTTGCGTCATAAGCGGTGATGTAGCCGCGCACGCCGTATTCGGCGCCGCCGTTGCCGATGATCACGTTGCCCTTGAACACGCGCGGTGCACCGGTGATGGTGTAGCTGAATTTGCGGTCGATGATGGTGTCTTTCTCCCACACCTTCTTGCCGGTGGCTGCGTCCAGCGCCACCAGACGGCCGTCATACGCGGCCACAAACACCTTGCCTTCGTGCAGCGCCACGCCACGGTTGACCACGTCGCAACAACCCTTGTAGCCGGCCTCGCGCGGCACCTTGGGGTCGTATGTCCAGATGCGCTTGCCGGTGCGCACGTCCACCGCGTGCACGATGCTCCATGAAGCGGTGACGTACATGATCCCGTCGACCACCACCGGAGTGGACTCCACGCCGCGCTTGGACTCGAGGTTGTAGGACCACACCAGCCCCAGGTCCTTGACGTTGGCGGTGCTGATCTGGTTGAGCTTTGAATGGCGCGTTTCCGCATAGTCGAGCCCATAGCTGGGCCAGTCGGCGGTCTGCGTGGCGTTGCTTTGCATGAAGGCCGCATTGACCTTCCCGACGGCGGCCTTGATGTGGGCCGGCGTGCCCTTGGCGGGCGCCTGCGCCCAGGCGGAAGTGCTGAACGCCAGTGCGGCCAGCAGGCCCACGGCCAGGCGGCACCGGGCGGTGGTGAGGTGGATCGGGTTCATCGTGTCTCCTGAATCAGCCCGCTGCGGCAGGCCTGTTGTGGGTTGGCTGGATCGACCCCTGTTATGTCGGGTTCTTCATATGTCAGCCTGCCGATGGTCGCGCCGCAGCCCGGGAAATTCACCCTCGGGTTTTCCCTGAAGGCGAAGTGTTCCGCCATGGAACACCCGCCCGGTCCGCACAAGGGCTAACCCCATGCCCGACCCGCAAAAGGCCACCGATACTTGAAACGGAAAAGGAGCCCGCCATGCCCCAGCCCGCCAGCCACCGCGCACGGACACCCCAGCCACTTTTTTTCCAGACACCCGACCAGCGCACGGCACTGGCCCGGGAACGCTTCTTCGAAGAAGGCATTCGCCCGTCAGGTCTGGTGGCTGAATCGGTGCTGCAATCCTGGTTGCGTTGCTGTTCGGCACGCCAGCAACCCCGTGACGCCGTGAGCTTCGAGCCGGTGAGCCGAAGCCGTGTCCACGCCAGCCTGAGCCGCAACCGGCAGCTGCTGCAGGCCGGCAACTCCGAGCTCGGCCACATGGAGGCCGCACTCGGTGGCACCGACTGCCGCGTGCTGCTGACCGACGCACAGGGCGTGATCATCCACGCCACCGACCTGCCACAGGCCCGCGACCAGCCGCTGCTGCGTGCCGCGTCGCGCGTGGGGGTGAACATCGCCGAGAGCCATGTCGGCACCAGCGCCCCCGGCATTGTGGTGCGCACCGGCGAGGCTTCCACTGTGGCGGGTGGCGAGCATTTTCACCAGTGCCTGCAAGGCCTGTACTGCGCCGCCGCGCCGATCCACGACATCCACGGCCAGCTCGCGGGTGTGCTCGATGTGTCGGTGGAAGGTGGCCGTTTTCCTTTCGACGCTGCGGCGGTGGTCGGCACCTACGCCACCACCATCGAAAACCGGCTGCTGCAACTGCAGTCCACCGGCCAGTTGCTGCTGCATTTCCAGGCCAGCCCCACCTTCCTCGACACGCCGCTGGAGGCTTTGGCGGGCATCAGCCCCCACGGGCGCGTGCTCTGGCTCAACGGTGCCGGACGCCGGCTCACGGGCTGCCACATGGAGGACCAACCCACTGTGGACAGCGTGTTCGGGACATCGATCGAGCGGCTGATGGATCTGCATCGGCAAAAGCGGATTCAGACGCTGCGCCTGCCCAATGGCCTGGGCGTGTGGATCAAGGGCCGCCTGAGCGGCGGCGATGGGGCGGACTTCAACCACGCGGTGGCCGTGGAAGGTTTGCGAGCGCCCTCACCCGGCACTCAGGATCATGCGCACACGGCGCACACGGCGCACACCGCTGCTACTGCGGTCGCGGTCGTCGATGCACCGGCGGCTGTCGTCCCTGCGCCCTCACCCGCCACACGGGCCACGCTGGTGGACCACAGCCAGCGCCTGATCGAGGTCACGCTGGCCGAATGCGGCGGCAACATCGCCAAGGCGGCCAGGGCCTTGGGCGTGTCGCGTGGCATGTTGTACCGGCGCCTGCAGAAATCCGCCAGCCAGCACGTGCCGGCAAGCACCCTGGGTGAAGCTCAGTCGGGCGACGCTTCGGCTTGATCCGCCTGCGGCAGCCCCAGCAGGCGCCGCACTTCTTCGCGCACATCGTTGGCCCAGGTTCGCCGGTCGCGTCCCTGGAACGTCTGGGGTTCGCCATAGTGCACCACCGCGCGCAAGTGGCTGGCGCGCAAGGTGGTCCAGATGGATCCGATCAGCGTGGTGTCGCCCACATACACCGGCGCATCGTGCGGCTCGCCGGTGCGACTGTCGACAAATCGCAGCGCGACCGGCACCACTGGTGCGTTGGCCGAAATGGCGGCCTGCAGCAGGTTGGCGTGAAACGGCAGCAGCGAACGGCCGTCGCCGGTGGTGCCTTCGGGGAACACGCTGAGGATGTCTCCCTCCCGCAAGCGGTCGGTCATGCGGTGCACCACGCGCATTGCATCGCGCCGGTTCTCACGCTCGATGTAGAGCGTGCCCGCCGCCGTGACGAGGGTGCCCAGCAGGGGCCAGTGCCTTGCATCGGCCTTGGAGACGAAGCGCGTGGGGTGGGCGGCGTTCATGACCAGGATGTCGAGCCAGGACATGTGGTTGGCCAGTTGGAGCAAGGGGCCGCGAACGGGTGGCGTTCCTTGCACCACCAGTTCCACATGAAGGATGCGCAGCATCTGACGGGTCCACTCACGCAGCAGCAGCTCGGTCTGCGCAGGCGTGAGGCGGGTGAACTCGAAGCGGATGATCCAGAGGGCGCGCAGCACGTGCAGGCATGCCCGCAAGGCACGCCCAAGTGCGCGCAAGGTGTTCACGCGGTCACGGCACGGTCGGCCTCGGCAGACCAGTGCGCCACCTGTCCGCCCACCAGCGTGGCGCGCACGCTCACGGGCAGTTCATGACCACCGAAGGGCGTGTGCTTGCCCTTGCTGTGCAACGCCGCGGCCTGTACCGCCCACGGCCGGTTCGGATCGAACACGCACACGTCGGCCACGCCCCCCACCGCCAGCTTGCCCACACTGGCCTGCAAGGTACCCAGGCTGGCGCCCAGCACCGCCTGCGGTCCCTGGGTGAGCACGGTGAGCGCCTGCATCAGTCCCAGGCCGTCCTGTTGCGCCCACTTGCAGGCCAGGCCCAGCAACAGTTCCACTGCGGTGGCGCCGGGCTCGGCCTCGGCAAAGGGCAAGGTCTTGGCGTCGCTGTCGACCGGGTTGTGGTCTGACACCAGCGCGTCAATGCTGCCGTCGGCCAGGCCGGCACGCAGCGCGTCGCGGTCGCGTTGCTGGCGCACCGGCGGCTGCAGGCGCAAACGGCTGTCGTAATAGCCAATGTCCACATCGGTCAGCAGCAGGTTGTGCACGCTCACATCGCAGGTCACGGGCAGGCCTTCGGCCTTGGCCTGGCGCACCAGCTCCAGGCCGGCCGCGCTGCTGATGCGGCACAGGTGCACCCGCGCACCGGTGCCGGCCTTGCCCTGCACCGCACGCATCAGTTCAAACAGGGTGTGCAAGGCAATGGTCTCGGCGGCCACGGGCACGCCGGCCAGGCCCAGTCGCGTGGCCAGCGGTCCACTGGCGGCCACGCCCTTGCCCAGCCAGGCGTCCTGTGGCCGCAGCCAGACGGTGTAGCCAAACGTGGCGGCGTATTGCAAGGCGCGTTGCAGCACCTGTGTGTTGAGGATCGGTACCTCGGCCTGACCAAAGCCGATGCAGCCGGACTCGGTCAGTTCGGCCATTTCGGTCAGCACCTCGCCGTGCAGACCGCGGGTGAGTGCGCCCAGCGGGAACACGCGCGCCAGATGCAGCTTCTCTGCGCGGAATTTGAGCATGTCCACCAGGCCGGGTTCGTCGAGCACCGGATCGGTGTCGGGCGGGCACACCAGCGAGGTCACGCCACCGGCCACGGCCGCGGCCATTTCACTCTCCAGCATGCCGGCGTGTTCCTGACCCGGCTCGCGCAGGCGCACGGCCAGATCCACCAGACCCGGCGCCACCACACAGCCCGTGGCGTCGATGCTGCGATTGGCATGGAAGTCAGCAGCCACGTTGCCGATGGCGATGATGCGGCCGGCCGCAATGGCCACATCGGCCATTTCGTCGCGCCCTGTCGCCGGGTCCATGACGCGGCCATTCTGGATCAGGATCTTCATGCGGATGCCACCTCGTTGTGGTTTTGAATGGGCGTGATCAAATCGCTCAGCGCATCGACCAGAGCCTCGCATTCGGCCTGTGAACCCACCGTGATGCGCAGGTGATCGGCGATGTGCGGCTGGTTGAAATGGCGCACCAGGATCTTGCGCTCGCGCAAGGCTTGCTGCAATTGCGGTGCACTGCGTTGGGGGTGCCGTACCAGCAGAAAGTTGGCGCTTGACGGCAGGCACTCGAAACCCAGTGCCGCGAGCTTGGCGGCCAGCCATTCGCGGCTGGCGATGATGCGCTGCGTGATGTCGGTGAAGTGCGCCTGATCCGCGAGCGCAGCCTGCGCGCCTGCCAGGGCGACCCGGTCGAGCGGGTAGGAGTTGAAGCTGTCTTTCACCGTCGTCAGTGCTCGGATGAGGTCGGCATGACCCAACGCAAAACCCACGCGGAGGCCGGCCAGTGCGCGCGACTTGGACAGCGTCTGAATCACCAGCAACTGGGGGAATTCGTTGATCAGCGCAGCAGCGCTTTCGGCGCCGAAATCGACATAGGCCTCGTCAATCACCACCACCGACTCGGTATTGAGCTCCAACAGCCAGCGCAGCGCATCCAGTGGCAAGGCGATGCCGGTGGGTGCGTTCGGGTTGGGCAACACGATGCCCCCATTGGGCTGCAGGTAGTCCGCCACGCGCACGCGGAAATCGTCGTCCAGCGGCACTTGCTGGCAGGTGATGCCGTAGAGCCCGCAGTAGACCGGGTAGAACGAATAGCTGATGTCGGGCACCAGCACAGGCCGGCCATGGCGAAGCAGCCCCATGAAGGCATGCGCGAGCACTTCGTCCGAACCGTTGCCCACGAAGACCTGATCGACCTGCAAACCGTGCTGGCCCGCGATGGTCTCGCGAAGCGCGAGCGCCTGCGGGTCCGGGTACAGACGCAGGGAATCGTTCACCACCTCGGCCATGCGCTGCAGGGCCAGCGCCGAGGGCGGGTAAGGGTTCTCGTTGGTGTTGAGCTTGATCCACCCATTGCCTTGGGGCTGCTCGCCCGGTGTGTAGGCGCGCAAGCCTCTGAGCGCCGGACTCCAGAACCGGTCGGCGTCTTTCACTGGATTACCCTCCGTG
>PHCQ01000117.1 GCA_002840835.1 Betaproteobacteria bacterium HGW-Betaproteobacteria-16
GGCCTGCGGCCATGCCCTGCAGGCACCCCGCCAGCGCCACCAGCACGGCATACACCGTACCCTTGATCAAGCCCACCAGCACATGCGGCAGGGTCAGTGACTCCACGCTGGCGTACACGTATTCCAGCGGCGTGACACCGTAGATGCCCACGGCCACCAGCCAGCCCACAGCCATGCCAACGGCGGCACCGAAGGCGGTGAGCATGGGCCCCACGATGAGCAGCGCAAGCACGCGCGGCAGCACCAGAAAGTCAAACGGGTTCACGCCCAGGGTGGTCAGCGCATCGACTTCTTCGTTGGCGCGCATGCTGCCGATCTGCGCCGCAAACGCCGCGCCCACCCGCCCGGCCAGCACGATGCCCACCAGCAGTGCCGCCACCTCGCGCACCACGCCCACCGTGACCAGGTCCGCAATGAAATTCTGCGCACCGAAGCGCTGCAACTGCGCGGCACCCATGTAGGCCACGATCAGGCCCACCAGAAAGCACACCAGCGACACGATGGGCAGGCTGCGCGGGCCGGTCTGTTCGATCTGCCACATCAGGTCTGACGTGCGCATGTCGCTCTTGCCGCGCAACCATCGGCCCAGGGACAGCAGCACCTCGCCCACGAAGGTAAGCGTCTTGCGGTGGTCGGCCCACCAGGCTTTTGTGCGTTCGCCCAGGCGCTCAAGCAAAGCACGTGCAGGGGCAGCGGCCGCTGCTTGGACCGGTGGCCCTTCGTGCAGCGCCAAAGCCAGCACCTCCTGCAGGCCTTGCGGCAAGCCTTGCAGATCCAGCGTCACTGAGCGGCGGGCGAGCGGGTCGAGCTGTTGCCACAACTGGGCCGCAAGCCCGGCGTCCCAGGAGCGCAGTGCCTCGGCATCTACTGCCACGGCACCATTGAAGTCTTGCGCGGGCAGGTCTGGCAATGCGGCGCGCCGCCCGCGCCAGGCACCGCTGAGCTGCAGCACCCAGTCGTCGCCCCGGGGGAGCCAGCTTGCACCAGGAGCCTGCGTCTCGTCATTCACCTCCATCGTGTCCGACAAGGCGTTTCCACTGGAAGCGTCGCGCATGGATGAACCCATTCATCTTCGAAATTTGGATTCTATCGACGGTACGGTCTGTGCGATGGCGCACGTACCGAAGGACGGGGCGCTCCTATGATCCAAACGGAACTGCCTGCCGTTGGCGCGGGCCCGACCGCAAGATGAACACATCGACAGACCTCCCCCCTCCTCCGCCCACCGCCGCCGCGCGGGCACGGGCGGCCTTTGCGCGACGTCCTGTCTCGTGGATCGCCGGTGGTGTCGTCGTTCTGCTGATGGTCGTTGTGGTGTGGGGGGAAGTGGCTGGCTGGCCGTTTCTGCGCCAGCCGCTGGAGCGCACCATGAGCCGCGGCGCAGCGGCCCCCGTGCAATTGCAGGGCGACGTGAAGCTGCACCTGATCTGGCGTCCTCGCCTGGAGGTCGAACACCTCCACATCGGCTCCGATGAGCGTTTTGATGCCCCCCACTTGCTGGAAGCAAAGCGCGCGGCGCTGGCATGGCGCTGGGGCGACGTGTGGGGATGGCGGCAAGGTGGCCCGCTGCACATCCACGCGCTGCAGGCGGATGAGCTCGATGCGCATCTCGTGCGCAACAAGGACGGCCAGGCCAACTGGCAGTTGGGTGCTGACCAGCCCGAGCCCGGCTCGGCCGACGGTGCAGCGCTGCCGAGCTTTGGCACGTTGATGGTGGGCCAGGGACAGATTGCATGGACCGACGCTGTACAGGATGCGGACGTGGCTGTGAAACTGCGTGGTGGCGAAGGCAACAACGCCAGCGAGGCCGCTGGCTACGAGGCGACCCTGAGCGGGCGCTACCGGGCCCTGCCATTGAAGCTGGACGTGCGCGCCGGCAGCACCTTGCCTCTGCTGCAAGCGCCAGATTCCGCCGCCGATGCACCGTGGGTGCCGGTGCGGATCGAGGGCACGGTGGCGTCCACCCGCGTGCTGTACGACGGCCAGGCTGCGTCGCTGCTGGGCACACCACGTTTGCAGGGCATGCTGGAAGTGGCAGGGCCTTCGCTGGCGGACGTGGCCGAGCCTCTGGGGCTGACGCTGCCGGCGACACCGGCGTTTGATCTGCGCGGTGAACTGCAGCAGGACGCCGGCATCTGGCGGCTCAAAACCACACGCGCCCACATCGGCAGCAGCCGGCTCCAGGGTGATCTGCAGTACGAACAGCTCACCCGGCCGCCGCGCCTCACAGGCACCCTGACCGGTCCCAAGCTGGCCTTGGCCGACCTGGGGCCTGCGGTTGGCACCGACGGTGGCTCAGAAACTGAAAAGCCGGCAGACGCCCCGGGCGGCCGCGCATTGCCGCAACGCCGCTTCGACCTGCCCTCGCTCAAGGCGATGGACGCCGATGTGCAGGTGGCCATCGAGGAACTGGACTTTGGCACCGAGGCGATGGCCCCCTTTCGGCAACTGAAAACCCGGTTGCGCCTCGACGATGGCGTTCTGCGTCTTGAAGACCTGCAAGCCGTCGTCTCCGGCGGACAGGTCAAGGGCATGACCGCGCTCGACAGCAACGCCAGTCCCGCGAAATGGGAAGCGCGCCTGGACTTCGCCGGCATTGACATGGCTGGCTGGATCAGAGGCCTTCGCCCCGATTCAGCGGAAGGCGAGGCGCCCGCCGCCACTGCAACGGCGGCGCTCGACCGCGAGCGCAAGAAGGCCCGGCAGGGCTCCAATGCTTCGGTCCAGGCTTACGTCACGGGCGAGCTTTTCGGAAACATGCACCTCCAGGGCGCGGGCCAATCCACGGCCGAGATCCTAGGGTCTTCCAGCGGCCCTCTCAACTTCGCCTTGAGGGAAGGCACCATGTCGCACCTGATCACCGAAGCCATGGGCGTTGATGTGGCACAGGCATTAGGGGTGATGATCAGTGGTGATCGCACACTGCCCCTGCGCTGTGCCCGGTTCGATCTGGTCGCCCGCAACGGCGTGGTCGAGCCCAAGCTGGCGGTGGTGGACAACGAAGACAGCACGATGTGGATCACGGGCCAGGTCAGCCTGCGCGACGAATCGCTGGACCTGCACGTGGTCACCCGGCCCAAGGACTGGTCGCTGGTGTCGCTGCGCACACCCATCACCGTGACCGGCACCCTGTCCAACCCGAACGTGGGCATTGAACCCCAGCGGCTTGCCGGGCGTTTGCTGGGTGCACTTGCGCTGGGCGCGGTGGCGGGACCGGCCGCTGCCATCCTGCCGCTGATCGAGCAGGGCAGCAAGGAAGGCGCCGACCCTTGCAACCCGGACCTGGCCAGCGTTTCGCCCCAGACGAAGCCTGCCTCAACCCCAACTGCTGCCCCACCTGCTGCGCCCACCCAGCCAACACAGCCCGACTTGTCTGCGCAGCCGGACACACGGAACTGATCAGGCCTGGATGGTCCCGGACCCACCTGCGCCAGGCGATGGTGTCAGCCGCGCGCTGACTGCTTCCACATCGGGCGATTCAAACGTCAGGTTGTGCTGCTCGGTGAGCGGCCCGCCTCCGGGGATCAATGCGCCTTCTTCGGTGTAGCCCACGGCCTTGAATTTCCACAGCCCACCGATGCGCTTCAGGTTGCCCACGTGCTGCGCTTGTCCATCCATCACACGGTAGACGCCTTCGTTGACCCGGTCGAGAGAAAAAAGTGGCTTGGACATGGTGTGCAAATGATCGGATGGGGACAGGAACAAGCCCACATTGTCGGCCTGCTCTGCCAAGGCGATACACCTGCCCGAAACCGGTACATGCCTTGACCCGGACCCAGCGCGCGCACCAGAATCTGACGCAGATCAAGGAGGATGTAAGCGCAGGTATCGTCCCCATCAAAACACGCCGCACAACCCTGCTCCCGGTGTTACGCTGGTTCATCGAGACCAACGGGCAAGCTGTTCATCGAACAGTGACGCGCCCACCACCCAGGCCCTCGTGCCGGCCATCATCAGAAAGGCAGAACATGCAAGTCCAAGTGAACACCGACGACCACATCCAGGGTGGCGAGTCCCTCGCCAAGTGGGTCAACGACGAAACCATCAGCCGCCTGAGCCGGTTCCGTGACCACATCACCCGCGTGGAAGTGTTCCTGACCGATCTCGACGGCAGCAAGTCCGGAGTGAAAGACAAGCGCTGCCGCCTCGAAGCCCGTGTCGCCAGCCGGCAGCCCGTGAGCGTGACGGCCGACGCCGACAAGATGGCCGCTGCCTTCATCGACGCGGTGGAAAAACTCACGCGAGCGCTGGATACCGACCTGGGCCGCGTGAAAGACCGCAACGGCCGCGACACGATCCGCACCGCCACCGACCAGGACCAGGGCGACGAATAGGCGCGCCCTCGTCACATGGTCAACCCGGCCTGACCGGGGCCACCGTGGCAGCGCTCGCGCCCTGGCCACCGGGTTGATCTTCCAGCGCCACGTCCGCCCGCTGGCGCGGCAGAAACTGCGGGTATTCACGCTGCATGAAGTCCACCAGTTGCTCGCGCACCTCGCAGCGCAAGTCCCAGGCGGCCGAGGCCGATGCGGCGGTGACCAGACAGCGCAGCTGCATGGCACGTTCACCGGCCTCTGTCACCTGCAGCATGGCAAGGCGCTTGTCCCAGTGCTCAGACGTTTCGCAGGCGCGCTGCAGGGCTTCTCGAAGCGGCGCCAGCGGCATGCGGTAGTCCACCCACAGGAACACGGTGCCGATGAGTTCGGAGGTGCTGCGTGTCCAGTTCTGGAACGGTTTTTCGATCCAGTACTGCAGCGGCACCACCAGCCGGCGCTGATCCCAGATGCGCACCACCACGTAGGTGCCGGTGATCTCCTCGATCACGCCCCATTCGTTCTCCACGATCACCACGTCGTCGATGCGGATCGGCTGGCTGATGCCGATCTGCAGGCCAGCGATCAGATTGCTCAGCACCGGCCGCGCGGCAAAGCCCGCCACCAGCCCCACCACCCCGGCAGAAGCAAGCAGGCTGGTGCCCACCTGTCGCACGGCCGGGAAGGTCATGAGCATCAGCGACAGGCCGATCAGCACCACCAGGCCTTGCAGCACACGCGAGAGCACCAGTGTCTGGGTGCGGATGCGGCGCGCAGCGAGGTTGTCGGACACACCCACGGGGTTGGCGTCCATCACACCGCGCGCCGCGCCATGCACGGTGCGCGCCAGCAGCCAGGTCAGTGTGGCCATCAGGCAAAGGCCAATCCAATGTTGCAGCGTGGCCACCCAGCTCGCATCGGCAGACACCGGATGCCACACGAAGTTGATCGCCAGCAGCAGCAGGGCCAGCCTGGCCGGCGCGCGGATGGCATAGCCCACGCTGGCCGCCACCGGGGACTTGCGGGCGGCGCGCAGGTAGACGCGTCTGCCAAAGCGGTACACCAGGTCGGCAATCAATAGAGCAAGCAGGGAAGCACCCAGGGTGGGCAGCCATTCCTGCCAGGCAGGGTCGAGCCAGGTCGGGTAGGTCATGGCCCAATTTAGCCATATTCATGCCAGCTCAACAGGAACAAGTCCCACCTCCATCGCGCGCAAAGTGCGCAAGCGAACAGACCGCGCCTGGCCCGAACGGGAAGATGACCTTAGGCGGATACGTCATCCGCCCCAACCAAAGGACATCCACATGAACTGGGACACGATTCAAGGCAACTGGAAACAGCTCACCGGACAGGCCAAGCTGCAGTGGGGCAAGCTCACCGACGATGACCTGCAAGTGGTGGCCGGCCACCGCGAACAGCTCGCGGGAAAGATCCAGGAGCGCTACGGCATTGCCAAAGACGAAGCCGAAAAGCAGATCAATGATTGGGAAGCCAAGTCTTCTGACGACTGGCTGAAGTAGCCCTGTGCGCCGGCGAAATCGCCTGCATGCCGAGACCAGCAGGCGTTGTTCGCCAGCGTACAGACCGGCGCACTCGATGCGCGCATGATTCAACGAGTCACTGGTTCTATACCAGTTCTCACCACACACCTTCAAAGGCCCGCTCATGACCTGGGACACCATTCAAGGCAACTGGCCCCACCTCACCGGCCAAGCCAAATTCCGCTGGGACATGCTTTCTGGCGCCGACCTGCGCTCCGTGGCCGGCGATCGCGGCGAACTGTCCGCCCGGATTCAGGAACGCTATGGCGTGTCGCCGGAAGAGGCACACGCCCAGGTTCAGAACTGGGAAGATTCGGCGCACAGCAGCTGGTTGTATTGACCCACCCCCGCCGCGCTTCGCGCGACCCCCTCAAGGGGGCGATACCTGTCGTCCGGCAAAGCCGGCCCGACGGTATCTCTGGAATGGAGCATCGCGCTCCGGAAACGACGCCTGAAAGCGATAGCGCGCACCGCTGAGGCCGCTGCTGTCATCTCCTGGGCGAAGTGCCCTCATCCATCCCTGGTCAATATCCTGCCGCGCAGATCCACGAGTATGTGCCGCGAGGAGGAAGTGCTTCAAGACACCGGCCGCCTTTCCGGCATGGGCCCACCCATGAGATCCCTGTAAATCACCTTGTCTGCGGCATAGCAGTTGCATGCCCGGCATTCGAGCTGCGCTCTGTCCAGCACGGTCAGATGGCCGCGGTGGTATTCGATCAGGCCGTCGTGCTGAAGCTCACCCGCCGCCATGGTCACGCCGACGCGGCGCACGCCCAGCATCAGGGCCATGAACTCCTGCGTCACGTCAAACGTGTCGGCTTCGGCACGGTCCAGGCTCATCAGCATCCAGCGCGCCAGGCGGGGGCCGATCATGTGAAAGCGTTCGCAGGCCGAAGCCAGCGCCTGCTGGTGCAGGCGCACCAGCAGCGTGCGGTTGAGCAGGTCGTGCAGCTCTGGAATGGCTTCGCTGCATTCGCGCAGCGTCTCGGCCGCCATGCGCCAGCAGGCGCCCTCCCCCTGCACCACGGCGCGCCAGGGGGTCTTTGAC
Organism: Betaproteobacteria bacterium HGW-Betaproteobacteria-16; assembly: GCA_002840835.1. Taxonomy (GTDB): domain Bacteria; phylum Pseudomonadota; class Gammaproteobacteria; order Burkholderiales; family Burkholderiaceae_C; genus Hydrogenophaga. The sequence continues at coordinate 6,903 of PHCQ01000117.1, forward strand.
AGCCCCAGAATCAACTCTGCACCCAGCATGGTCTCGTGACCCACCATGCCCACTTCCAGTTGCGGATGGCTCTCCACATCGATCACCAGCGAGATGAAGCCTTCGCGCGGAAAGTACGCATGGGTGAGCGCCTTGTCCCGCTCGCTCAGCTCGGTGGAGACCACCATGTCGAACGGCTCGCAGCGATCCATGAAGTGCTTGCGGGCGGACTTGGGCAACTGCTGAATCAGGTGATTTTCGCGGGCAGACATGGGGGAGTTCACGGTTCACGGAACGCCGACCGGATGGCCGGCGTCACCCCACCTTTTCTCAGGAATCGGTGGGGTGTGGAAGCAGTGTGGGTGGCGTCGACAAACCAGACTGTCTGTCACCACACACAGCGCCGAAATGACCGGAAACCGGGACAACATCCCAGGCTGCCGGCATGCTCAGGCCATGCTTTCCGGCAGGCCCAGCACAGTCAGGTCGCGGCGGTGCGTCTTGCGGTAGAGCGCCATGCGTTGCCCCAGGGCCAGTGTGTCCAGGCCGGCTGAGCGCACCGCTTCAAACAGCACTTCCTGCTCCTGGTCCATGCTGGGCAGTACGCAGTCTCCGATGGCCCGCACCAAGCGGTCGTAGTCGGGGTGGTCCGGCTCAAGCTCATCAAGCATGGCGATCAGGTCAAGCAGCCGCTCATGGTTGCAGAACGCCGAGCTGGCCTCGCTGTTCCCTGTGAGCACCGAACGCACTACGGGGTAGAAGATCTCTTCTTCAATGCGGGCATGAAGCGTGAGGGTGTCGCACAGGCTGTCCACAATGGCCGCCTTTTCCCCATACCCGCTGGCGCCCAGCAGACGAACGCGCTCAAACGCGCGCAACAACTGCCGTATCGACCGGTGCTCGCCATGGAGCTGGTCAAGTCCGTCGCGCAGACGGACCACGGAAATGCATCTCATGTCTCTGTCCTCCGTACCTGTGTGCGCTCAGGGTCGCTGCCCGAAAGCGGTGATGGGCTTGGACTGCACCCGTGGGATCACGCGGGCCGGGTTCGCCGGAAGTTCGCGCTCGGCCGCAGCAGCGGGCTGACCTGTCAACGGCGGTGTCGCCGCAGGGAGGGGTTTGGGTCTGGGGGCGTTGGCGAGTTCGATCATGATCGGTTTCCTTTGGGCTTTTGAGGGCACGGCACGTGCACCCCTCATATCTAATCGCCACATCAACTGCCGGTCTGTTCGCTTTCGCACACTGGGTTGCGCCCACAGCTTCACACGGCTTGACGGTCCGGCAGCAGACGGTCGTATTCCTTTTTCACCACCTCATAACACTCGCAGGTGCGCTTCTGCAAACCCGGGCGATCAAGCACGGTGATGTGCCCTCTCGCGTACTGGATCAGCCCCGCCTTCTGCAGATTGAGGGCGGCTTCGGTCACGCCTTCGCGGCGCACGCCGAGCATGTTGGCGATCAGCTCTTGCGTCATCACCAGTTGATCGCCGTGCAGGCGGTCGAGGCTGAGCAGCAGCCAGCGACAGAGTTGCTGGTCCAGCGTGTGGTGCCGGTTGCATACCGCGGTCTGGCTCATCTGGGTGATCAGCGACTGGATGAAGCGCAACATGAGATGCATCACCGGCGTGGATCGATCAAATTCGCCCTTCATGGCTTCGGCCCGCAGGCGGTAGCCCTTGCCGGCGCTTTGCACCACGGCACGGCTGGGCGTGGAGCCTCCGCCCATCATGATGGAAATACCCACCACGCCCTCAAAACCCACCACCGCGATTTCAGCCGAAGCGCCGTTTTCCAGCACATACAGCAAGGAAATGATGGCGCTGGTGGGAAAGTACACGTAGTTCATGGGCACGCTGGATTCGTGCAGCACCTTGCCCAGGGGCAATTCCACCAGTTCCAGCTGGGGCTGCCAGCGCGCCCATTCGGCGGGTGGCAAGGCGGCCAGCAACATGTTCTGAAGGGGGTCAGGTCGCAGCGTAGTCTCTGCAGTGGCAACAGCCGCGGGGGTCTGGGTGGCGGAATGTGGCATTGATTTTTTACTTTCTATGTAACCACGTCCGTGGGCAGGTGAGCCTCGGCCTACAAGTGGCTTTCATGGCCGATTTCACATGTTCGCAGAGCCCTAACCATTTGTATGTTCGGTACCGAACACTAGGGCCTGTTAACACTATTTTTCCAGGTGCGAATGGGTTGAAAACGGCGCCAATCTAGGCGCGCGACGACGGCCAGACTGGGTGTCTGGCCTAGGAGTGCAACAACGAGTGGCGCCGTTTTCAAC
>PHCQ01000118.1:0-5000 GCA_002840835.1 Betaproteobacteria bacterium HGW-Betaproteobacteria-16
TTTCCTGGGTGGCAAGAACCAGATGCCCATGGCCTACAGCCCGAAGACCGGCCTGTTCTACGTGCCCACCAACGAATGGGGCATGGAGATCTGGAACGAACCCATCACCTACAAGAAGGGCGCCGCCTACCTGGGCGCGGGTTTCACCATCAAGCCGCTGTTTGACGACCACATCGGTTCGCTGCGCGCCATCAACCCCAAGACCGGCAAGGTCGAGTGGGAAGTCAAGAACGAAGCCCCGCTCTGGGGTGGTGTGCTGACCGCGGGCGACCTGGTGTTCTGGGGCACGCCTGAGGGCTACCTCAAGGCCGCCGACGCCAAGACCGGCAAGGTGGTGTGGCAGTTCCAGACCGGCTCCGGCGTGGTGGCGCCTCCCATCACCTGGACCGAAGGCGGCGAGCAGTACGTGAGCGTGGTCTCCGGCTGGGGCGGCGCGGTTCCCCTGTGGGGCGGTGAAGTGGCCAAGAAGGTCAACTTCCTCGAACAGGGCGGCTCGGTCTGGACCTTCAAACTCATGAAGTGATTCAGCGGCAGAGGGGCGCAGCCTGAAGGGGCGGCCCTGCCACATTGGGCGGTGTCGGCCGCCGCACGCGTGCGAACGGTCGACCCCGCCCCTTTTTTGTCCCGTGTTTGTTTTCCATCTCTCTTTTCTTCTTTCAGGTAGCCCTGCCATGCGTACCGTTCTGATCCTTGTCTCTGCCCTCGCTGGCCTCAGCGCCCCGGTCCACGCGCTCGACGCCGCCGCCGCCATCGAAATGGCCAAGGCCAACGGCTGCTTCTCCTGCCACGCGGCCAACGAAAAAGTGGTCGGCCCGGCCTACAGCGCCGTGCACGAAAAATACAAGGACGACAAAGACGCCGTGGCCTCGCTGGTGCAGTCCATCCAGTACGGCTCCAAAGGCAAGTGGGGCCGCATCCCCATGCCGCCGCACCCCGGCATGAGCCCCGCCGACATCAAGACCCTGGCCGAGTGGGTCATGACCATCAAACCATGAACCTGCGGCGCACACCGCCCACTGCGCGCCGAAGCTGGCGCGGGGGGCTGGCGTGTGCACTGCTGTGTGGCCTGAGTCCCACCGCGGGTGCCCAGGCCTTCGAGCTGAGCGGCGAGAAGGCGCTGGTGGCGCTCACCAAGGATGGCCAGCGCACCCGCATCGGTGCGGTGTTTTTCGAGCCGCAAGGACAGGGAACCGCCCGCTTCCGCGTGCAGATGGACCCCGCCGTGATGCGCGACCATTTCCTCTCCATGCGCGAATTCAAGTGCCTGCCCGCCGCGCAGGAAATCAGCTGCTTCGTCCCTTACCCCTATGCCCAGCCAGGCACCGTCTCGCCCGGCCAGCTCGCCTGGCTGGAGCACAGCCTGCTGTTCTTCTTCAAGCAGCCCGCCGACTTCGGCGCCAAGCTGTGGAACGGCATCATTTTCAAGTTCAGCCTTACGCCCACCGGCCTCGTGGGCAAGCCGCAGGCGGTGGACCTCAACCGCATCGGCGTGCCGCCCGACAACCTGAACGAGCCGCCCTACGGCCCCTTTGATCGCGACGACTTCACGCCAGGGGCGCGCTGGGTGCAGGAGCTGCGCATCGAGTGAGGCGGGCCCGGGCTGTTGTGCCGCGGGCATCTCCGGCGCTTGAAACGCTTCCCGGGAACGGCCCGCGACCGCGCGGCAATGTTTTTCAAGAGGCCGCGCATTTTTCCGTTAATGTGACGGCATGCCCTTCACCCACCCGTTCAGATACGGCCTTCTCAGCCTGCTGGCGGTGCTGGGCATGGTCGGCATCGTCAGTGTCCCACCCGACACCGCCAGCGGGCTGCTCGCCGGACGCATGCTCGAACTGCACCTGCTGCTGGAGCTGTTTGCCATCGTGATCGCCGCGCTGGTGGTCACGGTGTCCTGGCACACCCTCGACCGCCAGCTGGACCACAGTGCCAACGCCTTGTTGGCGGGTTTTGTGGTGGTCATCGGCTGCGATCTGATGCACGCCCTGACCTACGAAGGCATGCCGCCCCTGCTCACCGAGAGCAGCACGCCACAGGCCATCTTCTTCTGGCTCATGGGCCGCAGCTTCGAGGTGTTGACACTGGGCGCCGTCGCGGCGGGCCTGGCACCCCGCTGGCCCCGGGCGGCCTCGCTGGGCATTGGCCTGGTGGTGGCGGTGGCCACCATCGCCTTTGGCTCTTTCGCGCTCGACCGGTTTCCCGTCACCTTCGTGCCGGGGGAGGGAGTGACGCCCTTCAAGGCGGGCTACGAATACGTGCTGGTGGGGCTCAACGGCCTGCTCGCGCTGGTGCTGTGGCGCCGGGCGAAATCCGAACAATCGCGGCAACCCGCGCTGCTCGCACTCTCCTGCCTCTTCATGGGCCTGGGTGGATTTGCCTTCACGGCCTACGTGGCACCCTCGGATTTCCAGAACGTGGTGGGTCACGTCTACAAAGTGACGGCCTACGCCCTGCTGTACCGCGCCACCTTCATCACCAGCATCCGCGCGCCTTTCGAGGCCCTGCGCCTATCGGAAGCCCGGGTGCGGGAAAGCCAGGCCCGCATGTACGCGCTGGGCGCCAACCTGCCGCACTCCGTGCTGTATCAGGTGGTGCTGGAACCCGATGGGCATCGCCGCTTCACCGAGGTTTCCGACTCGGTGGAGCGTGTCTGCGGCGTGCGCGTGGCCGATGTGCTGCGTGACCCGGTCACGATGTACGGCAGCATCCACCCGGACGACATGGTCAGCCTCGCCGCCACCGAACAGCGCTGCGCCGAAACACTGCAGGTGTTTGACTGCGAAGCCCGCTTCTGCCGGCCCGACGGCAGCGTGCGGCGCATGCACCTGGTGTCTGCGCCGCGGGTGCTGGACGGCGGCCTCATCGTGTGGGACGGCCTGCTCACCGACGTCACCGACCGCACCGAAGCGCAGGAGGCCCGCCGCCGGCTGGAGCAGCAGCTCGGCGAAGTGCAGAAGATGGAGTCCATCGGCACGCTGGCCAGCGGCATCGCCCACGACTTCAACAACGTGCTCGCTGCCATCCTGGGCAACGCCCACATGGCCCGGGAAGACCTCAAGGGCGGCAACCCGGCCGATGTGGCGCTCAGCCTGGAACAGATCATCAAGGCCAGCGACCGTGCCAGGAACCTGGTCGACCGCATCCTCAGCTTCAGCCGGCGCGACGCCGCCCGGCGCCAGGTGCAGCCCCTGTTGCCGGTGCTGCGTGAAAGCCTGTCGCTGCTGCGCTCCACCCTGCCGGCCGGCGTGCAGCTGATCGAAAGCATCGACGACCCCGAAGCCAGCGCCGAGATCGACCGCACCCAGTTTGAACAGGTTCTGCTCAACCTCTGCACCAACGCCTGGCATGCGCTGGGCGACCAGGGCGGGCGCATTGAAGTGGGGCTGGGCACCGTGCTGCTTGACGCCGAGGCTTCCTTGCCGCTGGGCCTGCTGCCCGGGCGCCATGTGCGCCTGTGGGTGCAGGACAACGGGAGCGGCATGGACGATCAGGTGCGCCAGCGCATCTTCGAACCCTTCTTCACCACCAAGCCGGTGGGCAAGGGCACGGGGCTGGGGCTGTCGGTGGTGCACGGCATCGTGCGCTCGCACGACGGCGCCATCGGCGTGCATTCACAGCCCGGTCAGGGCACCCGGTTCGACATTTTCATTCCGGCCCCGCCCGGTGGAGTGGCGCCCGCCCCGGCCCGCGGCGCAGTGGCTCAGCCCGATGCCGGGCTCGGGCAAGGCGAACGGGTGCTGCTGATCGAAGACGACCTGCTCATGTCCGCCATGCTGGTAAAGCTGCTCGTCCGCCACGGCTACCGCGTGTCGCACCACAGCGAGCCCGAGCAGGCCATGGCTGCGGTGCGCGCCGACCCGCAGGCGTTCGACATCGTGGTGACCGACTACAACATGCCCCAGCACTCCGGGCTCGACGTGATCACCGCCATCCGCCGCATGCGCCCGGGCCTGCCGACCATCCTGGTCTCGGGTTACGTCAGCGACGAACTGCGCTCCCGCGCGGCCGCACAGGGTGTGCGCCACGTGCTGGAGAAAACACGCGTGCTCGATGAGCTGGTGAAGCTGCTGGGTGACACGCTGCGTCCTGCGGTGGCCCAGGTGGCTGAAGCTTGAACCTGCGGGGTCGGATGGTCGGTCGCAAGACGCCCGCGTTCAGGTCTCATTCAATCCTTGCTGTCGTCCTCACAGGCCGATTGCCCCACGGCGTCGCAGAGGTCGTCGTTGCTGCTGTCCGAGTCATCGTTGGCGTCGTTGCTGTCGTCCGCGTTGTCATCGGAACCGCTCTGGTTTTCGACCTTGACACGGCTGGCCACCATCGTGCCGTTGCTCATCGCTCCGTATACCTCGACGCGCATGCCGATGGCCAGGGTGGTGGGGACGGCGCTCGCGTCGACGGCAATGCCATCCACGCTGAAACGGGTAGGCCCTGAGTAGGCCGTCACACGGCCATCGAGTTCGTTGGGGTCTGTGTTGCCGTCGTCGGTATCGTCGTTGTCATCGAACTCGACCCGTCGGGCCTGCAGCCTTCCGTTGACCATCTCGCCCTGAATCTCGACCCGGGTTCCCGTGGCCATGCCCTGGGGCACGGCATTGGAGCCACTGGCGTCGACCGGGATGCCGTCCACGCTGAAGCTCTGCGGGCTGTCAAAGGTGGTCACTGTGCCCTTGTACGACTTGGCGGTGGCGGTCGTGCTGTCGTCACTGCCGCCACCGCAGGCAACCAGGCCTGCCATGAGCAATGAGGCAGACAGTAGCCGCAATCCGACCAATGGGGAGTGGGTGGGAAGTGTGTTTGGGTGGTTCATGCTTATGTGTCCTCTGTGGTGTTTGTGGTGACGCTGCTGATCCGAAACCGGGATCGGCTGTTGGTGGGTGCCCTTGCACCGCCAGCGCAACGATGCGGGCCTTTGCTTAACGCCGCCTGAAGCCGGCGAGGCTTTCTCGGTGGTTGTGCTTCGTTGGCCGGCCTGCATGGCGGGTCGTGCGGTGCTTCAGTGATAC
>PHCQ01000118.1:7500-9061 GCA_002840835.1 Betaproteobacteria bacterium HGW-Betaproteobacteria-16
CACCCGGTCGCGAGCAAGGCGATCACAACAGAAGCCAGCCACGTGTGCGCGCAACCCGGCATCCACCGTGGAACTGGCTTTGCCAGGCCACTGGTGGGGTCCCCCCCGTGGGGGGAAAGACGCGAAGCGGCGCAGGGGGGGCTCATCATTTCTCCGGCAGCTGCGCGCGCGGCAGGTCCGTCAACTTGATCTCCACCTTGTCGTTGCTCGCGGGCAGCAGCCAGGCCAGGCCGCCCTGGCCGCGCTTGGGTTCGGTGCTGCCCATCTGGGTGTTGCCTTCGCGCGCTTTCTTGATGCCGTCGCCGAGGATGCGGTGCAGGTCTTTTTCATACGGCAGGCGAAACACGCGCGGCATCTCCAGCGGCGCGTTGTCTTTCATGGGGTTGACCCAGATGTAGATGGCGCCCTTGTGGCCGCGGCCGGGGCTGGGTTCGTCGAACACGGCCGAGAGCAACATGAAGCGTTTGGGCAGGGCGTCGTCGCTCGGCCAGCCTGCGATGCCTTGCAGCGTGTGGTGGCCAAACACGTAGAAGCCGCTCACCAGCAGCACCATCGCGCCCTTCACGGCCCAGTGCCAGCGCGTGGCCAGGCACAGGCAGAGCAGCAGGAACGCCAGCAGCGCGTACACCAGCACGAGCAGCAGCAACTGGGAGGAGACGGCAGGGATCATTATTTTTCAGACCATGTCAGTAGGTGAGTAGCCCGGCGTGCGAAGCGCAACAGAAGAAGCATGGCCAACCCAGTACACACCCAGGCGCCGGCTTTGCCGGGCCGTTGGTGTGGTCCCCCAGGGGGAAGACGCGAAGCGGCGCAGGGGGTGTTTCATAGTCCGGAGCGCTGGACGATGGTGAGCGGGCGGGTGTTGAGGTCGATGACGGTGCCGCTTTCGTCGATGCTGAAGCGCACGAGGGTGCGCTCGTCGCCCTTGGCGGGAATCTGCTGCGTGCCGGTATAGACGATCTCGGCCTGCGGGTTGACCTTCACCACCGCGACCGACACGTCCACCGGCAGCTTGTCCTTGCTCTCGTAGTAGTGCGCGTTCACCACGTATTCGCCCGGCACCAGGCCGCGCAGGGTGACGATCTCCTGGCGGATCGGGCTGGTGATCTCCCGGCCGTTGACGATGACGCTGTTGTTCTTGGCGCCGCGGTCGTCGCGGTCCAGGTGCAGCATGCCGGCGTCGCGCTGGCGGAACCACAGCGTCTTGCCGCCGGGCTCCAGCACCCAGGCGTCGACGTCGTTGGGGTTGTTGTCGGGCCAGGACACGGTGACGATGAATTCGGCCTTGGCCGGGATGTCGCCGGCCTTGCGGGCCTTGGGGTTGAACGAAAGGATGGCGATGACGAACAGGAAGACGAAGGCGATCAACATGTTGAACAACATGTCGTAGAACGGATCGGTCTCGGTGTCACGGACCGCGCGGCCGATCGCCATGGGGCGGCTCCTGCGGTGGGGTGGCGGGCGGCGCGAGGCCGGCAGCCAGGGTGTCGGCCACGAGGGCGTCGGCAAAGCGGTCGAGGCGCATGAGCTGCAGGCCGAGCAGGATGTTGCCGGTGAGGCC
>PHCQ01000175.1 GCA_002840835.1 Betaproteobacteria bacterium HGW-Betaproteobacteria-16
TCGAACATCTCACGCTGCGAGCGCATGGAAACATATTCACCAGCAGCCATGGAGAAAGCTCCGGCCATCAGGCCGGCGACCCCTGTCAGCAGGATGATCTGCTGGTCGGTAGCGGCGCCAGCCACACCCAACACCAGACAAGCCACAGAGACCAGACCATCATTCACGCCGAACACAGCCGCCCGTAGCCCGCCGCTATTGCTGACGCCCTGATGGCTGGCACCGACCTCCTCGACATTGACAGGAAGCGGATGATAGCCGGGACTGCGTTTGCCGGAATATACGGAAAGCCCGCGTATCTTGGTGGCTGCCAGTATGGGCTTGATACGGATCGGTCCAAAAAACCGGATCAATAGCGCGACGATTCTGACCCGCATATTCGGACGATAAGCTGGCATTTGCAGACCTGCCTTACGCGCCAGCTCTTCCCACAATCCGGCCTGCTTGGCTGCCTCGTCCCCCAATTGGGCAAACAGGGTTTTCCGGTTGGCCTGGAGCTCGCGGTGGGCAATGACCTGATACAGATACACCGAATGTCTCTCTTCCAACCAACCTTCGAGATATGGATTTTTCATCACGAATTTCCAAACCGCCGATACTGAATGGCTTCTGCGATGTGCGCCGGCTTGATGTCGGCTTCACTCGCCAGGTCTGCAATGGAGCGCGCCACCTTGAGTATACGGTGATAGGCACGAGCCGACAGATTGAGTTTGCTGATCGCCTGCTTCAGCAGCGCCAGTCCGACTTCATCTGCCAGACAGAACTGCTCGATCTCCTTGCTGCCCAGCAGATCATTGGCCTTGCCCTGCCGCCCCATCTGCCTCACCCTCGCCAACTCCACGCGCTGACGCACCCGCTCACTCAACTCGCCGCTAGCCTGAGCCGTCAACTCATCCTCTTTCAGTGCCGGCACTTCAATATGCAGGTCGATACGATCCAGCAACGGGCCTGATATCTTGGCACGATAACGTGCGACCTGATCCGGCGTGCAACGACACTTGTTGTTATGGTGCCCCAGATAGCCGCAAGGGCAAGGGTTCATTGCCGCAATCAGCTGAAATTGTGCCGGAAAATCCGCCTGCCGCGCCGCTCGCGATATGGTGATATGACCGGATTCCAAAGGCTCACGCAATACCTCCAGCACCTTGCGGTCGAACTCGGGCAATTCATCAAGAAACAGCACGCCATGATGCGCCAGCGAGATCTCGCCCGGTCGCGGAATACCGCCACCGCCCACCAGCGCCACACCGGAAGCCGTGTGATGTGGAGAGCGAAATGGCCTACGGCCCCAAGCCTCCGCACGAAAACTGTTGTTCAGGGACTGAATTGCTGCCGATTGCAGCGCCTCCTGCTCCGTCATCGCCGGCAGAATGCCTGGAAACCGTGCGGCCAACATGGACTTGCCCGTACCCGGCGGGCCGGACATCAGCACACTGTGGCCGCCTGCCGCGGCAATCTCCAGCGCGCGCTTGGGCATCGACTGGCCCTTGACCTCGCTGAAATCCGGATAAGTGCAAGTACTGGATTGAGCATCACCTTGCAGACGCACCAACTCGGTATGGCCGCTCAGATGTGCGCAGACTTCCAGCAGAGAACTGGCGGGTAGGATAACGGCATCCCGCACCAATGCCGCCTCCGACGCACTACTTTGGGGCAGAATAAAGGCGCGCGGGTTTTGCCGGTTCTGCATCAGATTCACCGTCATCGCCAAAGCCCCGCGTACCGGTCGCAGTTCCCCGGTGAGCGCCAGCTCACCCGCAATCTCATAGTGCTCCAGCGCTTTTGCCGGAATCTGGCCGGA
>PHCQ01000176.1 GCA_002840835.1 Betaproteobacteria bacterium HGW-Betaproteobacteria-16
GCTGAAACCCGATATGCAATTAAGGCCCATGCAGATGGAAGACCTCGATGCGGTCATGCGCATCGAGCCGACCATCTACCCTTTCCCCTGGTCGCTGGGTAATTTCAAGGATTCGCTCAATACCGGCTATAGCTGCTGGGTGTTTGAACTGGACGGCCGGATGGCGGGCTATGTGGTCATGATGCTGGTGCTGGATGAAGCGCACCTGCTCAACATCAGCGTCTCCCGTCATGCACAGGGGCAGGGCTTTGGCGATATGCTGCTGACATTCATCATGGACAAGGCGCGTGAACATGGCGCACTCAACATGTTCCTGGAAGTGCGTGTTTCCAACAAGGTCGCAATCAGCCTCTATGAGAAAAAAGGTTTCAATGAAATGGCCATCCGCCCGCGCTATTACCCGGCCGAGAGCGGGCGCGAAGATGCCATGCTGATGGGAGCCGCGCTATGATTGGGATGACACCATGAGCCTGAATCGTGATGACATGCTGCGCGAGCTGGAACTGCTGCCGGTCTGGAAGCTGCGCGAGCTGCCATCACCCGGCAGGGAAGCAGCCGCTCCCCAGACACAAGTACCTGTCAGCGAAGAGCCGGGACCAGCGCCAGAGCCCGTGCAGCAGCAGGTAGCTGAAGTGGCGCCGTTGCCTGACTTGATTGAAATGAAAGTCGAAGTGATAGCCAAAGTAAACGCTGAGCCGGCCGTCTTTGCTGAAAACCGGCTGGAGCGGATCCGGCATCTGGACTGGCCGGCCTTGCAGCGTTGCGTGCAGGATTGTGTCGCCTGTGAGTTGTCGGCAACCCGCACGCAGACGGTGTTCGGCGTCGGTGATCCGCATGCGGAATGGTTATTCGTCGGTGAGGCGCCGGGCGTGGAAGAGGATCGCAAGGGCGAGCCTTTCGTCGGCCAGGCCGGCAAGCTGCTGGACAACATGCTGGCCGCCATCAAGCTCAAGCGCGGGCAGAACACCTATATTGCCAATATCATGAAGTGCCGCCCGCCGGAGAACCGCGATCCGCATCGCGGCGAGATTGCACAATGCGAGCCATTTCTCGAGCGGCAGGTGGCGCTGATGCAACCCAAGCTGATTTTGGCGCTGGGGCGTGTTGCCGCACAGACGCTGCTGCAAACCGATGCTACGGTGGCTGAACTGCGCGGCAGATTGCACAGCTACAACGGTGTACCGGTCATCATCACTTATCATCCGGCCTATCTGTTGCGCAACCTGGCCGACAAGGCCAGGGCCTGGGAAGATCTTTGTTATGCACGCCGTACCATGCAGGAACTGCAGGCCGCTACTCAGGTTTGATTGATACAGAGCTACATGCACGCGTTTTAACATCGGGCCTTAAAACACGGACTTGAAACACACGCTGCACAGCATCATCTTTCCGGTATAACGGATTTGTCTTTATGAGGAGGTTTCATCATGCGTAAAGTGTTCACTGCATTACTGATGCTGGCAGCGGTGGGTCTGTCCGGCTGCGGCTACAACAAATTGCAGGCAACCGACGAACAGATCAATGCCGCCTGGTCCGAAGTGCTCAACCAGTACCAGCGCCGCGCCGATCTGGTGCCGAATCTGGTCAATGTGGTCAAGGGGTATGCCGCGCACGAGCAGGAGGTGCTGGAGAACGTGACCAATGCCCGCGCCCGCGTTGGCGGCATCCAGGCGACACCGGAATTGCTCAACGATGAACAGGCTTTTGCCCGCTTCCAGGCGGCGCAGGGCGAGCTGACATCGGCCATCTCGCGGCTGCTGGTGGTCGCCGAGAACTATCCGC
>PHCQ01000177.1 GCA_002840835.1 Betaproteobacteria bacterium HGW-Betaproteobacteria-16
CATAGCTGCTTTTCTCCTGTTTAGCTTTCAATTCAAAGAAGGTACTGTTTCGGACGGCCCTGCTCCCGGGCTCTCCGAAGGGGTACCGATAGCCTTCGACCTACTTGCGCATGCCGCACCTTGCACATCGGATGCGACCACACGAGGAAACAGCATCGTGTACATGCGCTGCGCCAACGCATCGACGTCCAGACGCCCGCCAGGCCGGTACCACTGCGCCGTCCAGTTGAGGGCGCCGAGCACCGTCTGGCGCACCAGCACGGCATCGGTGTCGACCAAGCCCTGCGCCGCAGCCTCGCTGATCGGCACCATCCACAAGGCCTCGTAGGCATCGCGCGTTGCCATCACCCGGGTCTGCGCGGCCGGCGAAAGGCTGCGCCACTCGTAGAGCAGCACGGTCATGGCGTCGAACCTCGTACCCAGCAAAGCTTTCAGGTGGCTGCGCACCATCGACAGCAGCCGCTCGGGCAGGCGCGTCTCGCCAGCCAGCCCGTCGCGCACCGACTGCATGATGTCGCGAACGCCCTCCTCCATGATCGCCACCAGCAGTTCCTCCTTGGTGGCGAAGTGGTAGAAGATCGAACCCGAAGTCATGCCCATGGCCTGGGCAATCTCGCGCACCGAGGTGCGCTCGAAACCCTGTCGCCGGAACCGACTCGCCGCAGCCGCCAGGATCGCATCTCTGCGCGGGAGTGGGTTGTCTTGCTTCTTCGTCATGCCATATACTATATCATCTAACAAGCGTTTGGTTGATGGTCTTATCCATCGCGTGCTGGGTGCTTCCGGCGCCGTCCCGCGTGGACGAGCCACTCTTCGCAGCCGTCGGCCATGCCAGTGTCAATCTCAATCTAACTTCAAGGACAGGCCCATGCTCAACCGCACCCTCTTCGGTGAAGAACACGAACTCTTCCGGGACCAGGCCCGCCGCTTTCTGGAAGAAGAGGTCATCCCCCATCACGCTGGCTGGGAAACCTATGGCATCGTGCCGCGCGCCGTCTGGCGCAAGGCCGGCGCCGCGGGCCTGCTGTGCCCCGCCATACCCGAGCAATACGGCGGCGGTGGCGGCACGCGCCTGCACAGTGCCGTGCTGATCGAGGAAGTCGCGCGCGCTGGCACGAGCGGGATCGGCTTCGGCCTGCACTCCGACATCGTGGCACCTTACATCCTGGCCTACGGCACCGAGGAGCAAAAGCACAGCTGGCTGCCGAAAATGGCCACCGGCGAGGTGATTGGCGCCATCGCCATGACCGAGCCGGGCGCAGGAAGCGACCTGCAAAGCGTGCGCACCAGCGCGGTCCGTGACGGCGACGAACTGGTGATCAATGGTCAAAAGACCTTCATCACCAATGGCCAGAACGCCGACCTGGTGATCGTTGTCGCCAAGACCGACCCGACGCAAGGTGCCAAGGGTACCTCGCTGGTGCTGGTTGAGACCCATCGCCCCGGCTTCACGCGCGGGCGCAACCTCGAAAAGATCGGCATGAAGGCGCAGGACACCTCGGAACTCTTCTTCGAAGACATGCGCGTGCCGGTCAGCAACATCCTCGGCGGCGAGGGCAAGGGCTTTTTCCTGCTGATGCAGGAACTGGCCTGGGAGCGCATGCAGATCGCCATCGGCGCGGTGGCGGGCGCCGAGGCCGCGCTCGAATGGACGCTGGCCTACACCAAGGATCGCAAGGCCTTCGGCCAGCGCGTGATCGATTTCCAGCACAACCGCTTCAAGCTCGCCGAAATGAAAACCGAGGTGCAGATC
>PHCQ01000178.1 GCA_002840835.1 Betaproteobacteria bacterium HGW-Betaproteobacteria-16
CATCATCGACGAGCAGAAAATTCCCGCCATCAACCATATCGCCGTCAACAGCGCCCACTTCAACCCACCGCACAAGACGCTGTTCAATATCGGGGCAACCTACTGCCAGGCTGTCTCCGCCAGCATGAAGCATCTGGTGACAACTCAGAAGCTGCAGGGCTCCAAGTTTGCCCTGATCTTCCAGGAAGACGATTACGGCACCGACGTCAAATGCGGCTACGACCTGGCACTGAAAGAACTCGGCCTCAAGAGCGTCATTGAAGTCCCCTACAAGCGCGGCGCGAAGGACTTTTCCGCCGAGGTGCTGAGCGTGCAGCGCGCCGGCGCCACCTTTGTGCTGACCGGTGGCATCATCACCGAAACCGCCGCCATGCTCAAAGAGATCGCGAAGAACCAGATGCAAGCCGTGCGCTTGGCCGTTTACCCTTCGCATCTGAATGCTGTGCTGGCGCTGGCTGGCCCGGCTGCCGACGGCATGTATATCGCCGATTTTGTCCCCCCCGTGACCGACACTCAAACTCAGGGCATCGGCAAAATCACCGCACTGACCTACAAGTATTTTTCAGCCAATGAAGTCAAGGCCATGCATCGGTATTCATTGACCGCCTATGTAGGCGCTCAGTTGCTCGAATCAGCGCTCAACGCCTGTGCCAAAAACCTCACGCGTGCCTGCGTGGTCGAAAAGCTCGAGCAGACCAAAAACTTCACCAGCGACGGCATCATGGCCCCCTTGACCTTCGGGCCCAAAATTCGACAGTCGGGGACCCGCCCCATTTTGCTCAAGGCGAATGCCAGCGCCGGGAAATTCGAGCGAGCCTCTGAATTTCTGAGTTCCAAGTAATCCTGACGACGCGCCACCAGCCCCTCCCCCATTTCTCAACCAGGAGTGCCTTTCCATGACACGCAAATACTTTCGATACGCCGCCACCAGTCTGCTCGGCATGGTCATTGGCCTGACGGCCACGACCGCCGCTGCTGCCGACCCTGGGGTGACCGACGCCAAAATCGTCCTCGGCTCGATCACGCCCGTCAGCGGCCCCGCCAGCCTGCTGGGCAAGGCCCACATGCTTGCCTTGCGGGTATGGGAACAGGATGTCAACGCCCGCGGTGGCATCAACGGCCGCAAGGTGGAAATGCGCCAGGAAGATGACGGCTATGTGCCTCAGCGTGCTGTGCAAGGCGTCAAGCGACTGGTCGACGTGGAAGGCATCTTCGGCCTGATCGGCACCTCGGGTTCAGCGATGCTGCAAGCCATGGTGCCCTACATCAACGAGCAAGGCTTGCCAACCATCAACGCGATGGCCGTGGCAGCAGCGCACTTCACTCCACCGAACAAAACGGTATTCGTGGTCGGCCCAACCTATTGTCAGGAGTTGAGCGCCGCCATGAAATACATGGTGACGAGCAAGAAGTTGCAAAAGGAGAAGTTTGCACTGGTCTATCAGGATGACGAGTTTGGCAGCGACGTGCGTTGCGGCTACCAGAAGGCGATCAAGGACCTGGGGCTCAACAGCGTGTCCGAGATCTCCTTCAAGCGTGGCACCAAGGACTTCTCGGCTGAGATGCTGAGTCTGAAGCGGGTGGGCGCGACCTTTCTCGCGTCGGGTGGCGTGGTGGCCGAGCATTCGATGCTGATGAAGGAAGCCGCTAAAAACCAGATGTCGCTGACCTTCCTTGCCGTGCATTCGGCCCACCTGACCCCTGTTCAGGCGCTCGCCGGTGCCGCGGGCGACGGCTACTTCG
>PHCQ01000179.1 GCA_002840835.1 Betaproteobacteria bacterium HGW-Betaproteobacteria-16
GCAGCAACCACCACCTGCACGATCTCTTCCCCCGCGGCGGTCCGCAGAAACAGGGCAACCGGCTGGCCGGCCTGTTGCGCACCAAAGGCGAACACTGAACCTGGACGTTTCCAGGCTGAAAGGCGACCGACAGCATGTTCACACTCACAGCAACCGCAGCCCAACAGATACGACTGGCCGCCCGCCAGAGCGACGCCGGACAACTGGCCTTGCGCGTGGCGGCCCGACGCGAGCCCGACGGCTCCATCGGCTACGGCATTGGCTTTGACGATGTTGCGGACAACGACACGCGCCTGATGCTGGAGGACGTGGCGGTGGTGATCGCTTCGGTGCACGTCGACCTGCTGGAAGACACCGTGCTGGATTTCGTCGAGCTGGAGCCGGGCCAGTTCAACTTCATTTTTGTGAACCAGCAACCGGTGGCCCAGGCACCCGCCGCCAGCGGCTGCAGCACCGGCGGTGGTGGTTGCAGCAGCGGCGGTTGCAGCACGGGTGGCGGCTGCGGAACAGGGAACCGATACCTATGAACATTCGACCTTTCCCCCAACGGTCCATCGGTCGCGTCTACCTCGTGGGCGCCGGGCCTGGCGACCCGGAACTGCTGACGCTCAAGGCAGTGCGTCTGCTGGAACGGGCCGACGTCATCGTCTACGACAACCTGGTGTCTTCGGGCGTGCTCGACTTCGCTTCGCCCGGTGCGCAGCGCATCTTCGCCGGCAAGCGGCGCAACGAGCACACCATGCGCCAGGAGCAGATCAACGGGCTGCTGGTCCAGCTGGCGCGCGAGGGCAAGCAGGTGGTCCGCCTCAAGGGGGGCGACCCTTTCGTTTTCGGTCGCGGTGGCGAAGAAATGCAGGAACTCGCCGCCCACGGTGTGGATTTCGAGGTGATCCCTGGCGTGACCGCCGCCTGCGGCGTGGCGAGCTACGCCGGCATCCCGCTTACGCACCGCGATCACGCTCAGGGTTGCCTGTTCGTCACCGGACACCTGAAGGACGGCAGCGCCAACCTGGACTGGGACGCGCTGGTGCGCCCGAACCAGACGGTGGTGATCTACATGGGGCTGAACGCCCTGCCCGACATCTGCCACCAGCTGATGGCGCATGGCGCGCCGGCCACGCGACCGATCGCCGCCGTGCAGCACGGCACGCTGTCCACGCAGCAGGTACTCACCGGCACGCTGAGTGATCTGCCGGCCAAGGTGGCGGTCAGCGGCTTCACATCGCCCAGCCTGCTGATCGTGGGCGACGTGGTGAAACTGCACGGCACGCTGCACTGGTTCGACCCGCAGACGGGGGCCGCCAGCCAGCTGTCACCCGCCCACCATGAGGTGCCACAACAGTTGCCGGCGCTCAACGCAGCAGCCGCGAACTGAAGTGAGCACCCCCGCAGCGCTTCGCGCTACCCCCTCAAGGGGGCGGCACTGGCCGTCCGGCAAAGCCGGCCCGGCGGTGCCCTGGGCCGCATCGCTTCATGCAAAGGGGTGGCGCTCCGGCCTTCAGTTCGAACGGCGTCCGGTGGCGTTGTCCGGGTCACTGCCCTTGCCTGAATGTTCGGTCGAGGTGCGGTGCTCGAACGCAAACACCGCCGCTTCCACGCGCGAACCTAGGTCGAGCTTGGCCATGATGTGGCGCACATGCAGCTTGACGGTGTTGTGGCTGATGTCCAGCGCCTGCGCGATCACCTTGTTGCTCTTGCCGCGCGCCACCTGGTCCAGCACCTGGCGTTCGCGCTCG
>PHCQ01000180.1 GCA_002840835.1 Betaproteobacteria bacterium HGW-Betaproteobacteria-16
GAAACGCCCGCGCTGCAGGCCTTGCAGGATGATGGTGCTGATGAGATAGCCGGAGATGACGAAGAAGATGTCCACGCCCACGAAGCCGCCGGGCAGCAGTTGGGGGAACGCATGGTGGATCACCACCGCCACCACGGCAATGGCCCTCAGGCCGTCAATGTCGGCCCGGTAGTCGGCGTGCAAGGTGGGTGGTGTGGAAGCGGGTGCGGAATTCAAGGCATGAAAAGCGGGTGGTCCCGCTGCTGTGGTGTAAGAGGGTGCGAGTCATTCGCACACCTCGTGTTCCCACGAACTCGCCGAATGCAAAGTGCAACATTTTGACGCAAGGCAGGTCTGGACCGCGATGGCGCCTGTTGGGCAACTTGGCGATGTCGGCTGGACGAGGGGGCGCGCGTTCAGCGCGTCCCGAAGATCAATGGAGCCAGCTGTTCTGCGTAGTAGCGAACAGCGTCGGGCGCCAGGTGTCCGTAGTCGTAGCTCAGGGGTTCAATCGCCTCCTGACTCATCCGGGTCAGACAGCCGTTGCGGTTGCAGAAATAGTCGAGACCTGAGACGAATTCAATGCCCATGGCCTCGGCACGTTCCCGCATCTGTTTCGTGATGTCTTCCAGCTTGGGGTCCAGCTGGGCTTTGAGTCGCAGAGGTGGTGGCTGGGTCACCGGGCCTTTTTTCCAGGCGTCCAGCAGGATGCGGGGCAAAGGACCTTGCCAATACGGCACTGCGCCCAGCATGATGATGCGGGGCACGCCCGCCGCCTTGAGTTCGGCCACCGTCGCTTCGAGGTTCGTCAGGTCGTAGCGCGGGTGGTGCCACCAGGCGTAGAGCACCACCACATCGGGTTTGGACCGGCGAATGGCCTCGATGGCGTTGTTGTTCAGTCCCTTGCACAGCGGTCGCGGTTCGATGCCCAGCACCGGCGGACAGATGGAACCGCTGCGTTCACCGATGCCGAAATCGTATCGGCCACTGTTCTGCAACGCCTTGAAACCGGGGTAAAGCGATCCGGCGTGTGAGTCGCCCCAGAGGAAGATCAGCGGGCGTTTTTTTTCAATGCAGAAGTCCTTGTAGGCCGAGGCGGGCGTCTTGAAGTCGAGCATGCAGTCGTTGCGGCGCCATCCCTGAATCACGGCCTTTTTTCCGCCCTTGGTCATCAGCTCGCGCACGGAAGGCGGGTAGCGTTCGTCAAAGCCTTCGCGTTGCTGAATGGTGGTGCCTGCAGCGGCCACACCCACCATGGCGGTGCACAGGGCCGCGGTGATGGCGCGGCGGTTGATCTGACCAAAGCGCACCGGCTTCTCGATCAGCCGGTAGGTCAGCCAGGCCAGCAGCACGCTCAAGGCCACCCAGGCCAGCTGGATGGTCCACGCCGGTGTTTCCCCCGCGCGCAGGTGCGCGAAGGTGAGCAGTGGCCAGTGCCAGAGGTAGAGCGGGTAGCTGATGAGCCCGACCCAGACCATGGGCCTGTTGGCCAGCAGCATGCGGTTCAGGCGGGTTTGCGGCCCCGCTGCAATCAGCAGCACGGTGCCCAGCGTGGGCAGCAGCGCCCAGGCGCCGGGGAAGGCACGTTCCGGGTTGACCAGGGCGAAGCCCAGCACCAGCAGTAGTGCACCGCTCCCGGCCATCACGGGTGCGGTCAATGCGGGGGGTGGATTTCCATTCGAGGCGGTGTGCCCCAGCAACGCCCGCCAGCCGGCAGGATGCAGGTGCACCGCAGCCAGCAGCGCGCC
>PHCQ01000001.1 GCA_002840835.1 Betaproteobacteria bacterium HGW-Betaproteobacteria-16
GGCGCGCTGCTGGCTGCGGTGCACCTGCATCCTGCCGGCTGGCGGGCGTTGCTGGGGCACACCGCCTCGAATGGAAATCCACCCCCCGCATTGACCGCATCCGTGATGGCCTGGAGCGGCACATTGCTGCTGGTGCTGGGCTTCGCCCTGATCAACCCGGAACGTGCCTTCCCCGGCGCCTGGGCGCTGCTGCCCACGCTGGGCACCGTGCTGCTGATTGCGGCCGGGCCGCAAACCCGCCTGAACCGCCTGCTGCTGGCCAACAGGCCCATGGTCTGGGTCGGGCTCATCAGTTACCCGCTCTACCTCTGGCACTGGCCACTGCTCACCTTCGCGCACCTGCGCGCGGGAGAAACACCGGCGTGGACCATCCAGCTGGCCTGGGTGGCCTTGAGTGTGCTGCTGGCCTGGCTGACTTTCCGGCTGATCGAGAAGCCGGTGCGCTTTGGCCCGCTCAACCGCCGCGCCATCACCGCGGCCCTGTGCACCGCCATGGTGGGCGTGGCCGCTGCAGGCACCACCATTCACCAGCGTGAAGGTTTCGAGGAGCGTTACCCGCCTACGGTGCGGGAGCTGTTGACACGCAGCGGCCTGAAAGCCGTGACGCAGGGATGGCGGCTCAAGGACTGCATGCTTGAATTTGAGCACCCGGCCTCCGACTACAAGGATTTCTGCATCGAAGAGAAGCGCCCGCTGATCTTCCTCTGGGGCGACTCACACGCCGGGTCGCTCTACCCCGGTTTCAAGGCGCTTCAGGACAGCGGTCAATACGAGTTTGGCATTGGTGAACGAAGCAGCGCCGGCTGTCCGCCCGTGCTCGGACCAGAGGCACGCCCGCTGTGCGGGAGCCTGAACGACAACGCCATCGAGGCCATTCGCCAGTCGAAGCCCGATGTGGTACTGCTCTACGCCATCTGGCATCACCCGCGTTACGACATCAGCACCCTGGAAGCCACGGTGGACGAGATCAAACGCGCCGGCGTGCAGCGCATCATCCTGCTCGGCGCCGTGCCTTACTGGGACACCAGCCTGCCACGCGTCCTGATCAGCGAATGGGAAAAAGGCCCCATCACCCGGCCACCTCCCCTGCGCCTCAACAGGCGTCTGGATCCCAGGGTTGACGAGATGACCCAGCAGCTGCGAGCACGCGCAGCGGCCATGGACATCGAATTCATCTCCGGCATGGACTACTTCTGCAACGAAGAGGGCTGCCTGACACGATTGCATGCCGGCGCCACCGAGCCCTTGTCCTACGACTACGGTCACCTGGCACCGGCCGCGGTGCGCTATTTCGCCGAGCAACTGGCACCCAGAATCCTGCCTGCTCGCTGACCCGCCGGCTTCAGTGCCTGATCCAGACGAAAAAGAACCAGACCCGGAGGTCTGGTTTTTCAGCGATTGAAACCGGATCAGCGCGGGCTGCGGCGGGCAACCGGGCGAGCCGGGCCACCTTCGCTGCGACGCGGCTGGAAATCACCTCGCATGGCACCGCGCTCGGCGTTGCCACGGTCGCTGAACCCACCGCGATCGCCTGCACCTGCGGGCCTGTCGCTGCGGCCGAAGCTGGAGAATCCACCTGGCTTGCCACCGGCGCGGGCCGGGGGACGGTCACCGAAACCGCGACCAGCGGACGGACGCGTGTCAGGACGGTAGCCGCCTAGTTCACCGCGGTTGTCACCCCGGTTGTCGAAGCGGCCTTCGGGGCGCTGTGGCTCGGCACGTCCTTCGAAGCGTGGATCGAAACGCGCGTCAGGGCGACGGAACTCGGTGCGCGGTGCTTCAGCGCGGTTGTCCGGACGGCCTTCTGGACGCCCTTCAAAACGTGGGCCACGCGGGGCTGGGCCACGGCGGTCGGCGAAGCGGTCATTACCGCCAAATCGGTCGCCGCCCCGCGCTGGCGGGCGGCCACGGCCGAAAGTGTCTGCCTGTGGTGCGCGCTGGCGAGGCTCCAGGCCGGGCACGGTTTCCACGTTGATGCGTTGGCGCGTGTAGCCTTCAATGTCGGAGATCTTGCGGCGATCGCGCAGCTCGGCGAAGGTCACCGCCAGGCCATCGCGGCCGGCACGGCCGGTGCGGCCGATGCGGTGGGTGTAGTCCTCGGCCTTCATCGGCAGGCCGAAGTTGAACACGTGGGTGATGGTGGGCACGTCAATGCCACGGGCCGCCACATCGGTGGCCACCAGAATCTGCACCTGTCCGGCACGCAGCGCCATCAGACGGCGGTTGCGGATGCCCTGGCTCAGCGCACCATGCAGGGCCACAGCCGCAAAGTTGGACTGTTGCAGGTCGGTGGCGAGGCCATCGCATTCGATCTGCGTGCTGCAGAAAACAATGGCCTGGTTGATGCTGGTGTCGCGCAGCCAGTGGTCCAGCAGCTTGCGCTTGTGGTCGGCGTTGTCGGCCCAGAACAGCACCTGCTTGATGTTGGCGTGTTGCTCTTGCGGCGAATCGATCTGCACCTTCTGCACGTGCTTGCCACCGTCGTGCATCACGCGCATGGCGAGCTGCTGGATGCGCGGCGCGAACGTGGCGCTGAACATCATGGTCTGGCGACGCTGGCTGGTGAGTTCGTTGACTTCGGCCAAGTCGTCGGCAAAGCCGAGATCCAGCATGCGGTCGGCTTCGTCCACTACCAGGAACTGCACCTTGTCGAGCTTGAGCTGCTGCGAGCGTTGCAGGTCCAGCAGGCGGCCAGGCGTGGCCACCACGAGGTCGGCGTTTTGCAGGCGTGCGATCTGCAACTGGTAAGGCATTCCGCCCACCACGTTGGCGATGCGCAGACCACGGCAGTGGCGCACCAGGTCGATGGCGTCATTGGCGACCTGTTGGGCCAGTTCGCGGGTGGGGCACAGGATCAGGGCGCCGGGGGTAGCGGCCTTGAAGTTGCGCGAGCTGGTGGGGTCCTTGCGCTTGGGCGCCTTGGGAGGGGCTTCGCCGCGGGAAATGGCCTCGGCGGCCACGCGCTCGCGCTCGGCGCGCTCATGGGCTTCGGCATCGGCACGCTGTTGCAGCAAGGTGTGCAACACGGGCAGCAGGAAGGCGGCGGTTTTACCGCTGCCGGTCTGGCTGGAGACCATCAGGTCGGCAAAACGCTGCTCACCTTCGGCCAGCATGGCCTTGGGGATCACGTTGTTCTGCACGGCGGTGGGCTGCAGGTAACCCAGGTCGGCACAGGCCTGCACCAGCTCTGGCGCCAGGCCAATCAGCTCAAAGCCATTGGGGCCGGTGGGCACTTCAGGCTCAGCAACAGGGGAGGTGGAAATTTCTGCTTCGGTGTCGGCAGAGATCATTTCGGGCGTGAATTCGCCGCGGGCTTCAAAAGAGTCGCTCATGTTCGTCCATGCGCAAAGGCGCGCAATTGATCGAATGCAGACGCTGAGTGGAATGCCGACCTCAGTGGGTGGCGGCTCCGGGGCGCTTGATCCGTTCGTGGTTACAAAACATCAACCATCAAACGATCAACGCGCCATGGGTCACATGAAGGTGACGCCGGGAGCGAAGGCCCCATCCGCTGTGCCGGGCTGGTGAGCCTGGCGGGCTGCTGCGAACCGTTTCCGGCTGCGCGACAACCCCATGTTTGGGGGGCCTGGTGTGTGAGGCAGATGCACAAATCATCGCAGTTGCCTGCGAAGCCCACGATTATCACACACATTCAGGGAAAACCCTGAATATTTTCTGCTCACGCTTCGCCAGCAGGCAAAAACCTCAACTCAGGATGGCCGAAACAATCTGGAACAGAATGGCGGCCAGTACCGCCGTGGCTGGCACGGTGATGATCCACGCGGCCACGATGCGCATCACCACCGAGCGCTTGACGATCTCTTTCTTGATCGCTTTCTTCAGTGCCTTCTGCTCCTTTTTCGCAAACACGGCCCCTTCGGCGCTCTCGCGCATCTTGGCGCGGCGCTTCATGTCGGCCAGCATCCGCTTCTTTTCCTGAACTTCCGCCGCCTCGAAACGGCGAAGGTAGGCCTCGACCTCGGTGCGGTCAGCGCCCTGATGGCCAGCAAACACCACCGCTTCCATCTTGGCGTAGTTCACCTTCAGCAGTTCGCGCAGGAATCCCACGCCAAACACCGCACCAATCGTGATGTGGGTGGTGGACACCGGCATGCCGAGCTGTGAGGCCACGATCACCGTCAGCGTGGCGGCCATCGCGATCGAATACGCGCGCATGTTGTCCAGTTCGGTGATCTCCTTGCCCACGGTGCGGATCAGCTTGGCGCCATACAGCGCCAGACCCACCGCAAGACCCATTGCGCCCAACACCATGATCCAAAGCGGTGTGGCCGCCTTGGAAGCAATGGCACCGCTTTTCACTGCCTCGTAAATGGCGGCCAGCGGCCCGATCGCATTGGCCACATCATTGGCACCGTGCGCAAAGCTCAGCAAGGCGGCGGAACAGATCAATGGCCAGGTGAACAGGCGGTTGACACCTTGCTTGCTGTTGTCCTGTCGAAGAGCCAGACGACCCAGGGGCTTGTGAATGAACCACCACACCACCGCGGCCACCCCTGCGCCTGCGAGCAACGCCACCGGAAACGCCACCTTGACGATCTGGCCCAGCCCCTTGAGCAACATGTAGGTGGTGTAGGCCCACACCATGAGGCCAATCAGCACCGGCACCACGCGACCGGCGGCATCGGTCTTTTCGCTGCGGTAGGTGACGCTGCGCTTGATGAGGTAGAGAAAACCCGCCGCCAAAGCACCGCCCATGAGGGGGGAAATCACCCAGCTCATCACGATGGCCCCGATGGTGTCCCAGTTCACCAGCCCCCAGCCGCCGGCGGCGATGCCAGCGCCCATGACAGCCCCGATGATCGAATGCGTGGTGGACACCGGCGCGCCCACCGCAGTGGCCAGGTTGAGCCATAGCGCGCCGGCCAGCAACGCGGCAAACATGACCCAGGCGAACGTGGTGGCGTCGCGGATCTGTGCCGGGTCAATGATGCCGCCCTTGATGGTGCCCACCACCTCGCCGCCAGCCACGATGGCCCCCAGTGCTTCGAACACCGCCGCGACCACGATGGCCCAGCCCATGGTCATGGCGCCCGAGCCCACCGACGGGCCCATGTTGTTGGCCACATCGTTGGCGCCGATGTTCATGGCCATGTAGGCGCCCACCCCCGCCGCCACGATCAACAACCAGGCGGCCGATGACGTCAGCCCGACAGTCGAAGCGCCCGTGAGCGATGCATAGACGCCCACCATGATGAGGAAGAACACCGCGGCACCCAGCTGCAAAGCCTCCTGGTGCCGAGCCACAAAACGCGAACGGGATTTTTTTGTCATGGGAAATTCACGAAAATTTCACGATTTTGACACGCTGGCTTGGCACCGCTGTAGCCAGACCGGAGGTTCCTGATCATCTGAATCAGACTGCGCCACTCAGCGCAGGAAGTGCGTGCGGTAGTGTTCGAGTTCGTCAATCGATTCGTGCACATCGGCCAGCGCCGTGTGCTTCTGCTGCTTCTTGAACGCGTCGTACACCTCGGGGCGCCAGCGTTTGGCCAGCTCTTTCAGGGTGCTCACATCGAGGCACCGGTAGTGGAAGTACGCCTCCAGCTTGGGCATGTACTTCACCAGAAAGCGCCGGTCCTGGCTGATGGTGTTGCCACACATGGGCGAGCCATTTTTGGGCACGTACTTGCCAATGAACGCCAGCAGTTCGGCCTGCGCGGCCTCTTCGTCCACCGTGCTGGCCTTGACCTTGTCGATCAGGCCACTCCTGCCATGGGTGCCCTTGTTCCAGTTGTCCATGGCCGCCAGCAATGCGTCGCTCTGATGAATCACGATCACAGGTCCTTCCACCCGGGGCGTGAGTTGCGGCCCCGTGATCACCACCGCGATTTCCAGCAGGCGTTCTTTTTCGGGGTCCAGACCGCTCATTTCGCAGTCGAGCCAGACCAGGTTCTGGTCGCTTTTGCTCAGGAGAGGGGGGGTACCGGATTCGGCCGGAGGGCTTTCGGGTGTGTGGTCGCTGGTCATCTGCCGATTCTCACCGATCTGCCGAACACGCCCTTTCGACCGTCATGCCCGCTTTGACCACCCCCGCCGCCTGTCTTCGATAGACTCCCCCTCCATGGATTCTGCTTCCTTCACGTTCACTGCCGTTTTCTGCGTCCTTCTGATGCTGGGTCTTGTCACGCGTCTGGTGCTGGCGAGCCGGCAGATCCGGCACGTGGCGCGTCACCGCGGTGCGGTCCCGGGCGCGTTTGCGCAAACCATCACGCCAGAAGCCCACCGCAAGGCCGCCGACTACACCATCACCAAGGCCCGGTTCGGCATGCTGGAACTGGCGTTGGAGACAGCAGTGCTGCTGGCCTGGACCCTCCTGGGCGGGCTTGATTGGTTGAATGCGACGCTGCTGGCGGCGCTCGGTGGTGGCATGGTGCAGCAACTGGCCCTGCTGGCCGCGTTTGTGCTGATCGGAGGTCTGGTGTCACTGCCCATGGGCTGGTGGTCGACCTTCCGCATCGAGGATCGCTTCGGCTTCAACAAAATGACACTCGCGCTGTGGCTGGGCGATCTGGTGAAGGGCACACTGGTGGCCGCCCTCATCGGCCTGCCGATCGCCGCCCTGATGCTCTGGCTCATGGGCGCTGCCGGCCCTCTGTGGTGGCTCTGGGCCTGGGGCGCGTGGATGGTGTTCAACTTGCTGCTGCTGGTGCTCTACCCCACCGTGATCGCACCGCTGTTCAACAAGTTCGAGCCTTTGAAGGATGAAGACCTGAAGACCCGGGTGAACGCACTCATGCAGCGGTGCGGCTTCGCGGCCAGTGGCCTGTTCGTGATGGATGGCAGCAAGCGCAGCGCCCACGCCAATGCGTATTTCACCGGCTTCGGTGCCGCCAAGCGCGTGGTCTTTTTCGACACGCTGCTGAAACAGCTCAGCCCACCGGAGATCGATGCGGTTCTGGCACACGAACTCGGCCACTACAAACGCCGCCACATCGTCAAGCGCATTGCCATGATGTTCGCGATCAGCCTGGGTGGTTTCGCCCTGCTGGGCTGGGCATCGCAACAGGCCTGGTTTTACACTGGCCTGGGTGTCACGCCTTCGCTGGAAGCGCCCAACGACGCATTGGCGCTTCTGCTTTTCATGCTGGTGATCCCGCTCTTCACCTTCTTTCTGTCTCCCTTGACCGCGCAGCTCTCTCGCCGACACGAGTTCGAGGCCGATGCCTACGCGGTGGCCCAGACCAGCGGCACCGACCTGGCCTCCGCCCTGCTCAAGCTCTACACGGACAACGCCAGCACCCTCACGCCCGATCCTGTGTATGCCAAGTTCTATTACTCGCATCCGCCGGCCAGCGAACGCCTGGCCCGTCTGCGCGCAGCCTGAAGCCATCGCCACATGACCCTCGTTCATCAGAACCGCAGAGCGCTCAGCGCCACCGAACTCGTCACCCACCTGACCCAACTCAATGGCGACAGCGCCCAGGGCTGGAAGCTGATGGACGGCGCGCTGGAGAAGACGTTTGAATTCGCCAACTTCCATGAAACCATGGCCTTCGTCAACGCCGTGGCCTGGGTCGCACACCGCGAAGACCATCACCCCGACCTCGCGCTGAGCTTTGGACGCTGCACGGTGCGCTTCAACACCCACGATGTGGATGGCATTTCGCTCAGCGATTTCCACTGCGCCGCTTCGGTGGACCAACTTATCAAGATCTGAATGAGCACACCCATTTTCAGGTGGCCGCTTTGAAGCATCGTCACGCACAGCCCACGGCCGATTCCGCGGAAAGCATGGAAGGTCTGGTGGTGGCGGCATTTGGGCGGCACTGCCTGGTCGAGAGTCCAGACGGCACGCGACGCATCTGCCACCCGCGTGGCAAGAAGAGCCAGGTGGTGGTGGGCGATCAGGTGCGGTGGCAACACACCGGCGACGAAGGCAGCATCGAGCGCGTCGAAGAGCGCCGCAACCTCTTCTACCGGCAGGACGAACTGCGCACCAAGTCCTTCGCCGCCAACCTGGACCAGGTGCTGGTGCTGATCGCAGCCGACCCGGAGTTTTCAGAAACGCAACTGGCCCGCGCCCTGATCGCGGCAGAAGCCGAACGCATCGACGTGCTGATCGTGCTCAACAAGAGCGACCTGCAGCCAGCGTTTGACCGTGCCTGGGATCGACTGGCTCCTTACCGCCGCATGGGTTGTACCGTACTGCCGCTGCGGCTCAAGGGCGACACGGCCGCGGGTTCGGAAGCGGGCATCGATGCACTTCTGGCAAAGCTGGCTGGCAAACGAACCCTGGTTCTGGGGCCATCAGGCGCTGGCAAAAGCACCCTGGTGAACCGGCTGGTGCCGCATGCCCAAGCCCTCACCGGCGAAATCTCAAAAGCCCTGAATTCCGGCAAACACACGACCACCAGCACCACCTGGTACTGGACCGACGCCGAGCGGCAAACCGCGCTGATCGACTCCCCCGGGTTTCAGGAATTCGGACTCAACCACATCGAACCCATGCAGCTCGCGCAATACATGCCCGACCTGCGCGCCACACTCGGGCACTGCAAGTTCTACAACTGCACCCATTTGCACGAACCGGGCTGCTCGGTGATCACCCATGTGCAAGGCGGACATTCAGGCTCTGAGCTAGCCACACCAGACACCCTGGCCATCAGCGAGAACCGCTACCGCATCTATCGCGACCTGTTTGCGGAACTGTCCGACAAGCGCACGTATTGAAGGGAAACACCCCGTCGAAGTCGACGCGGGAATCGAAATATCGCCGAGCAACGAAGTGGCTCATTCCAGAGACACCGAGGAACGGCTTTGCCGGGCCTCTGGTGTGGGCCCCTTCCAGGGGGTGGTGCCGAAGGCGACGCGGGGGGTAGCTTTGTTCAGCCGATCAAGCGTGCCAAGGTAAGCAGAGCCAGCAGCAGCATCCACAGCACCACGGTACGCCAGACCAGGCCGACGACGCCGCCCAGATGCGCCAGTTGCGGATCGGGCCGGAAGCTGCCGTCGGCCTGTGAAGCCAGCACCTCTTGCGGCGCCTGCGCGGCCAGGCGCACATTCAGCGCGCCAGCCGTGGCTGCCAGCACCACGCCGTCGCTGCCCGGTGCGTGGCGGGCCGCCTCGCTCCGCCAGTTCGCCACGGCTTCTTCAAAATTGCCCACGACCGCAAACCCCAGAGCGGTAGAGCGGGCTGGCACATAGTCAACCCATTGCCAGGCACGCGCCGCTGCCACCTGGAGCGCCACGCTCGGGGTGCCATCGACTCTTGCGCGCCAGTTGCGCGACACATACTCCGCCAGGCGGTAAAGCACTGCGCCCACCGGCCCCAGGCCCAGCATCCAGAAGAAGACAAACGCGATCAATACCCCGAACACATGGCGATGGGCCGACACCACCGAGTGCTCGATCACCTGTCGCAACAATTCGGTGCGCGGCAGACTGTGAGCATCCACACGCAGCCAGTGGGCAAATTTCTCCCGGGCCGTCAGATCATCGCCACTCTCCAGCGCCTGACGAATGTCACTGAAATGGTGGCTGAACTGGCGGAATCCCAGAGTGACATACAGCACCCCCACGAGCCAGGCAAACCCCAGCAGCGGGTTGAGGGCATGGAGCCCCCAATGGGCCAGACCGGCCACCGCAGCTGGCACGCCCACCGCAAGCAACCACGCCAGCCAGCCGTGCGCCGACTCGCCTGCATCGAGGTTGCGTCGCACCAGCCTCACCCAGCCGCGCATGGCGCCGTGCACCGGGTTGTCGTACGCCAAGGGACGCGCCTGCTCCAGCAACAAGGCAATGAGGATGGCAAAGAAACTCATGGGTGCCATCATAGCGGTGGCACCCGGAACCTCAGGTGGACAGCAGACGGTAGAAATTGCGCAGCATGCCAGCCGTGGCACCCCAGATGAAACGCTCGCTGGGGCCATCCTGATAAGGCATCGAGTACCACTCGCGCACCACTCCCTCAAATTCGAACACGTGCCTGCGGTGATGAGCCGGGTCCATCAGGTACGCCAGTGGCACTTCAAACACGTCGGCCACCTCAAAGGGGTTCGGTTGCGGCAAAAAATCAGGCTGTACCAGTGCGACGACCGGTGTGATGACAAACGCGCTACCAGTGGTGTACACCGGCAAGGTGCCCAGCACTTCAATGGCGCCTGGGGACAAACCGATCTCTTCATGCGCCTCTCGCAACGCGGTGGCCGTGGCATCGGCGTCCTCCGCATCCACCTTGCCGCCTGGCAAGGCGATCTGGCCTGAATGGGTGGACAAGTGCGTTGTTCGTTGGGTCAGGATCAAAGTGAGACGGTCCCTCATCACCAACGGCAGCAACACGGCCGCATGTGCCGTTTCGCGATTCATGAACTTTTGCTCGCGATGCACTTCCGGTGTCCACACCGGTGGGCTGGCAAAAAGCTTGCGCAAACCATCAGGCGTCATCCGGTCGGCATGGGCGGGGCGCAGACCATGGTCATCGTCCCGCACCAGCACGGGCACGGCACGGGGATCGAACTGAGGCAGCAACTGGGTCATGGAAAGCGTGAGATCACTAAGCGACGCATTGATTCTGGCCCAACATCGCACAACTGCATCCTGGTAACGGGGAGCAGCCCTACCCACTGGCAGCGGAAATGGATACACCCAGAAAAAAAGGCCGCTCGGAGAGCGGCCTTTCAGCGGGGACAAGGGGCCACCAATGGCCCGCTCATCACGCGCCCAGCTTTTCCTTGATGCGTGCCGACTTGCCGCTGCGCTCACGCAGGTAGTAAAGCTTGGCACGGCGCACGTCACCACGGCGCTTGACTTCGATCTTGGCAATGCGGGGGCTGTACAGCGGGAAGGTCCGCTCGACGCCTTCGCCGTTGGAGATCTTGCGAACGATGAAGCTGGAGTTCAAGCCACGGTTGCGACGGGCAATCACCACGCCTTCGTAGGCCTGCACACGCTTGCGGGTGCCTTCCACCACGTTCACGCTCACGATGACGGTGTCACCTGGGGCAAACGGGGGAATGTCTTTGTTCAAACGAGCAATTTCTTCTTGCTCAAGGGTCTGGATGAGGTTCATGGTTTCCTGATTCACGATCATGCCCGCGCTGCACTAAAGGCCACGAATCCGGCAGGGGCCCTGTCCAGTGGATCCCTGAAACAGGGATTCCATTGCGGGCTGGCCCGGTCACGGCGGCCGGTCAGAGGATCGAAAAGCCTTTGATTATAGCTATTTGCGGGAACGCAGGAAAGCCTCGTCCTGCTTGCTCAGCGCACCATGGGCGCGCGCTTGGTCGAGAAGGTCCGGTCGCAGGCTGGCGGTGAGGGCCAGGCTCTGCTCGCGGCGGTAACGCGCGATGCGTTCATGGTGGCCGCCCAGCAACACTTCGGGAGCCTGCATCGGGCCGTTGGGCCCGTGCCAGACCTCCGGACGAGTGTGGTGCGGGCTGTCCAGCAAGCCATCAAGAGCGGGATTGAAGCTGTCCTGCTGATGACTGCCTTCGTCGCTGAGCACACCAGGCTGCAGGCGGGCCACGGCATCGAGCAATGCCATGGCAGGAATCTCGCCACCTGAAAGCACGAAGTCGCCAAGGCTGATCTGGATGTCGACACAGGCGTCGACGAAGCGCTGATCCACCCCCTCGTACCGGCCACACACCAGCACGGCGCCCTCCCCCTCCGCCCAGGACTCGACGCCCGAGTGTGAAAGGCGTTCGCCTGTGGGCGTGAACATCACCACCGGGGCCAGTTGGTCTGGCGGGTCGCCCCGGTCTGAGCGAACTGCCTGCAGGCACTGCCAGAGAGGCTCGGCCATCATGACCATGCCGGGGCCGCCACCAAAAGGTCGGTCGTCCACCCGTCGGTACTGGCCTTCGGCAAAGTCCCTGAGGTTCCAGAGCCGCACGTTCACCATGCCGCCTTCGAAAGCCCGCCGGTTGATGCCACTCTTGAAGAAGGGCTCAAACAGTTCGGGAAACAGGGTGATGACGTCGAATCGCATCAGGGTATTGTCCCCCTGGAGATTCAATAGTCTTTTTGCCAGTCGACGGTGATGCGGCGGGTGACCCGATCCACATCGTCCACGTAGGCAGAGACGAAAGGAATCATGCGCTCGGCCGCCTGCTCAACACCATCGACGGTGTCGGTGTATTCGAGCACCAGCACGGCGTTGGGGCCGGTCGACATCAGGTCGCGCACCACGCCCATGTGCTCGCCTTCGCGGTTGACCACATCGAGGCCAATCAGGTCGACCCAGTAGTACTCGCCTTCGGGTGTGGGCGGGAACACGCTGCGCGGCACGAAAATGCGAACACCCTTGAGCGCTTCGGCGGCGCTGCGGTCGTCCATGCCCTCAAACCGGGCAACCACGCCGTCCGCATGCATCTTGATGTCTGCCACGGTGACAGACACGCAGCCGGAAAACGCCGAAAAGCCACGCGCGAAGCGGGCTTCGGGTGGCTGAAGAAACCATTGGGGGGAGGCAAACAGCGCTTGGGTATCGGTGCTGTGGGGATGGATGCGCATCCACCCCTTGATGCCCCATGCCTCCTGGATGCGCCCCAGTTCGACGGCATCGTCCGGAAGGACCGATGCGGCGAAGGGCGCGGGCAATGGGCTGCTCACCAGAATTTCACCGGAGCAGCCCGAGGATCAGGCGGCGGCCTTTTCGGCGTTCTGCTTGACCAGACGGGCCACTGTGTCGGACGGGGTGGCGCCCACGCCGGTCCAGTAGGTCAGGCGGTCCATGGCGATACGCAGAGGCTCTTCACCACCGCGGGCCAGCGGGTTGTAGAAACCGATGCGCTCGATGAAGCGGCCATCACGGCGATTGCGCTTGTCGGCAACCACGATGTTGTAGAACGGACGGGCTTTTGCACCGCCGCGGGAAAGTCGGATGACGACCATGATTTATCCTTCGGGTGGAGAGGTACCAAAATCGGTACTTCACCGGGTTCTTGCGGGATGCAACACATCCGACACAACAACCCGCTTGATTGCAGCGCTTGAGACACACGACTGACCACCCGGCCAGCGAAACGCCACAAAGCCTGCGATTATAGCCCGTGCGGCTGAAAACCAAACGCCGTCCGACCGAACTTCACCTGAACCACATCCATGCCGCTCATTCGTCCCAGCGTCGACACCGATCTTGACGCCATTACCCGCATTTACGGTCACCACGTGCTCCATGGCACAGGCACGTTCGAAACCACTCCGCCGACAGCTCAGGACATGGCCAGCCGCCGCGCCGACGTGCTTTCCAAGGGGTTGCCCTGGCTGGTGATGGAGGAAGGCGGGCAGGTGCAGGGGTTTGCCTACGGCAACTGGTTCAAGCCACGCCCTGCCTACCGTTTCTCGGTCGAAGACTCGATCTACATGGCGCCCGAATCGGCGGGCAAGGGATGGGGGCGCGCCCTGCTGGCCGAACTGATGGCAGCTTTCGAACGCGCTGGCGCCCGCAAGGTGATGGCCGTGATCGGCGATTCGGGCAATGCGGGCTCGATCGGTGTTCACAAAGCGCTGGGCTTTGAGCACGTGGGCGTCGTGCAGTCGTGCGGCTGGAAGTTCGACCGCTGGCTTGATATCGTCCTGATGCAGAAGAGCCTGGGGCCAGGCGACACCACCCCACCGACCGACACCGAAAGCCGGCAGTGAGCGCCGGTCGCAAGAACAAGACGCTGGCCGTCTGGCTCGCGTTGCTGGGTGGCACGCTCGGCCTGCACCGCTTCTACCTGCGTGGTCTGGGCGATTGGGTGGGCTGGCTTCACCCGGTTCCCGCTGCCCTCGGCTGGTGGGGTGTGGACCGCGTGCTCGCCTACGGACAGGACGATAAACTCTCCTGGGTGCTGATTCCTTTGCTGGGCATCACGGTGGCGGCCAGTTGCCTGATGGCGATCATCTATGCACTGACCGAAAAGGAAAAATGGAACCAGCAGTTCAACCCGACGCTTGCGGCAGACGCCAGCTCTGGCGCAACGAACTGGCTGACCATCGGCGCACTGGTGTTTGCCCTGCTGCTGGGCACCATCGCCTTCATGGGCAGCTTGGCCTTCGGCGTTCAGCGGTACTTTGAGTACCAGATCGAAGAGGCGCGAAAGATCAGTCAGCCCGAAGACGATTGAGGCGAAAAAGGCAACGCGGGGGCAGCCCAAGCTACAAGAAGGACATCACCAGCATCACCAGGCTGAGCGTCAACAGCGCTGCGACAGTGGACACGCCCATGCTGGCGGTCGTGGTCTCCTGGGCGACCTCGTAGCGCTGGGCGAACAGGAAGACATTGGCCCCAGTGGGCAGCGCTGCGGCCACGACCATCACCGTTAATGGCAAGCCAGTGATGCCGAATGCCCAGGCGCTGACGCCGACCATCACGGGCAACACCAGGTTCTTGGACAGCGTGGCCCAGAGCGCCGATTGCCAATGGCCGGTGAGCGGTGTGCGCGCCAGCGTGATGCCCACCAGTACCAGCGCGATGGGACCAAAGGCATTGCCCAGCAATTGCAGGGGGCGGTCGATGACCGTGGGCAAGGTCCACCCGGTCTGTGCAAACAGCAGACCGCACACGATCGGCAGGGGCACCGGATGGATCAACGCGCTCTTGAAGGCTGACCATGTGGTGGCCAGGAGATGGGGTTGCTCGACACCCGCTTGCCGATTCTCGCGTGCCACCGCCAGTTCCAGCACCACCGTCGCGGTAGTCAGCAGCAGCAGCGCATGTACCGACACCAGGGTGAGCAATGTCACCAGGCCGGCTTTGCCATACGCCAGTTCCACCAGCGTGATGCCGATCATCACCATGTTGGAAAACACGCCGGTGAGTGCCAGCACCACACTGCGGCGGTTGAAGCCTCGCCACCCGATCAACACCGCCAGCAGCAAACCGGCCGCCAGAAAATAGGCCAGCAGCGGCTTGAGGTCGAGCTCTTCGAACCGCACCGCACTCATGGTTCGAAACAGCAGTGCAGGAATCAGCAGCAGAAAGACCAGATTGGACAGGTCCTTGATGGCGGCATCGCGGATCCATTGCAGGCGCCCCGCCATGAAGCCCAGCGCAACAAGCAGAAAGACCGGGGTAAGGGAGGCAACGACGGGATGGGCAGAAAGATTCACCCGGCGATGTTAAGGCTGTCCACAACGTGGGGCCTTCAGGAGGGTTGATCCAGGGCACACCGGCGTGAACCAGTCACGCCGGTAGCGGCTCACCCAGCATGTAGCGCGCGAAGTGAGCCAGCGATTCCCGCATGAACTGGCGCCGCTCCCGCACCCCCGGACATCGCTGCCCCACCGGACCATCAACGATCAGGCAGGCAAGTCCGTGCACCTGCGCCCAGTAGATATTGGCAAGCCCTTGACTGTCCGTTTCGCCATGCTGCAAACGCACCATGCGCTCGAGTTCGGCGTGGGCCCGATCACCCGCCTCTTGTGCCGCCGGGAATCTGGATGGGTCGCAAACTTCCGGACGAAACATGATGCGGAAGATGCCAGGGCGATCGATCGCAAAACCGACATAGGCCTGGCCCGACTCGATCAGCACCTCATGCCGCTCGGCGTTGACGCTGCGCTGGTTGGCCCGTGCCAGGCGCCGGGCGAGCTCATCAAACCCCTGGGTCACCAGCTCGGCCAGGATGGTCTCTCTGTCAGTGAAGTGGTGGTAAGGGGCCTGGTGAGTGACACCACTGCGGCGAGCCACTTCGCGCATGGACAACGCCGCCAGTCCCTCGGTCTCCAGCAACTGTTCACTGGCATCCAGTATGCGCTTGCGCAGGTCAGAGGTGGCAACAGGATCGGAGCGGCGTGAGGGCATGGTGAGGGTTCTTGTCAGACGCATCGAGGTGTCTGCAAATATGCCCGAATGTACTTGACACTGTCTATTTTGGATTTTACGATTGCGCCAACTAGACACTGTCTAGTCATTCAACCAATCTTCAACCCGTTCACAAGCGGATCGGCAGAACCATGACCCGACTGATGCCCGACGTTCCCATTGCCAAACACCGCCCGCGTTCGTTCTGCCCTGTGGGCGATCCGCAGTGCCTCCCGAGGCGGTCGACATGACGCTTCTGACTTTCCTGGAGCCCGACACGGCGTTCGGCTGGACCAGCAGCGTCGCCCTGCTGGCCTGGATCGCACTGGTGCTTTCACCATCCAGGGCGGGCTGGACCCCCTGGGTATGGCGCATCACCGGTCGCGTGCTGCCTGTCGTCTTCGGCGTGGTCTATGTGGCCCTGCTGGCGCTTCACTGGCGCGGCGAGGGCGGCTTCAACAGCCTGGACGATGTGCGTGCCATGTTCGCCGTCTCCGGCGCCCTGACCGCTGGCTGGGTGCACTACCTGGCATTCGATCTGTTCGTGGGCACCTGGATCGCCGAGCGCAGCGCACGGCTCGGCCTGGGTCACCTCTGGGTCATCCCCTTGTTGTTGATGACCTTCATGTTTGGCCCGCTGGGTCTGCTGGCCTTCGTTCTGTTGCGAGCCCTGCGCGATCCGACTTCCCTCAAATGGCAACCTGGAGCAAGCTCATGAGCCTCCCATCTTCCCTTGCAACCCGCGTGATTACCCACCCTGCTTTGGCCGGGCAGAACCCCTTGTCTGCTTTGTTGGCTGAAGCCCTTTTGCGCCAGAGGGCGCTCACCATCTTCGCCCTGCTGATGTGGGCAGCCATGCTGCCCACGATGCTGGCCTGGGGTCTGGATGATCGCCTGCTTCGAGGGGTCAGCGTTTGGATCAAGCCTCTCAAATTCATGGCATCTGTCGGCCTCTTCGCGCTGTGCACGGCGTGGTTCATCGGCCTGCTACCACCTGAACGAAGAGCCCATCGCAGTATCAGGATCGTGGTGGGAATGCTGATCGGTGCCGGCCTCTTCGAAATCGGCTACATCACCCTGCAGGCGGCCTTGGGCGAGGGCTCGCACTACAACACCAGCAGCGCGTTTCACGGCATCATGTATTC
This sequence comes from Betaproteobacteria bacterium HGW-Betaproteobacteria-16, assembly GCA_002840835.1. Classification (GTDB taxonomy): domain Bacteria; phylum Pseudomonadota; class Gammaproteobacteria; order Burkholderiales; family Burkholderiaceae_C; genus Hydrogenophaga. Next base: position 16,897 of record PHCQ01000001.1, read on the forward strand.
GCTCATGGGTGCAGGCGCAATGGTTCTGACGGCCACACAACCGCTGCTGGCGTGGCAGATCGCGCGCCACGCGCGACCTGAGGTACCCACGGTGTGGCGCGATGCCGTGGTGCTGGGCTTGGTGTTGACCTTCTTGCTGGGTGGCGGATCGGGCGGACTTCTGGGCTCGGTTCAGCCGCCGTCAGGTGCCGGCTTGCCGTTGGTGGGCTGGCATCTCTCCGGCGGCGACCTGCGTCCCGCCCATTTCATTGGCATACACGCGCAGCAATGGTTGCCCTTGGCGGGGCTGTTGTTGGCTCCCTTGGCGCCGCGACATGCCCGCAGCGGTCTGATCGCGGTCACGGTTCTGGTGGTGGGCCTGTGGCTCTGGGCCATGGCCAAGGGGCTGGACGGCGCGGTGTTCATCACGCCGGTCATCCCGCGATGAACCGCCGAGGGCGCGCTACTTCACACCGACCGCATCGGTGAAGCGGTAATAAAGGCCAAATGGGTCGTTCGGCAGGACGTGGAACGTGCCTTCCACCACCACGGCCCCCTGGCTGTATTTCACCGGCACCTTTGTGCGCACCTCCACCATGCTCTCGGGCCCGCCCGGCGTGCAGAAAGAACAGGTGAGCGGCACAGAAGACAGCAGGAAGTGGCGCTGCTGCTCACCCGGGTCCAGCGGCATCATGAAACCCTGAAGGCGCTGCTTCTTCTGGTCGAGTGCCTTCACCTCTGCCGAATACACCGGCACGATGCGCTTCTTTTCGATGCGCGTGGTGACATCGGTCAGCAGCGACCACGCCATCACATCGTCACGCTTGGGCAGCGGTGCAAAAGGGCTGAGCGGGCTGTGAACGCCCGCCCCTTGCCCGCTGGGCAAAGCGGCACCATGTTCGGAAGCTGCCGGTGCCCCGCTGCCGGGTGACAGGGGCGAGCCCAAGGATTGCGCCTGGGCGCCCGCCACCAGCGCGCCACCCAGGCAGAGCACCCACAGTTGACGGCGTGACCGATGAAGAGAGCGAGAAAAACGGAGCATCGCGGCAGAACGATCAGAAAGTCTTGGTGGCAGCACCGGCACCACAGGTGCCAGGCTGGCGTCAATGGGCGTGGCGCATGCCACAGTATTTGCCCAGTGCAAGACCTTTGCAAGCGGCCTGAAGTTCCGCCATGCAGACCTTTTCACCCTTGCCCGCCTCCAGGCACTTGGCAGCCCCTTCGTGGGCGGCGGCCATGGCGCGGTGGCGCTGGATGTCCTCCTGCACCTCTTTGTCGGAGTGCTGGGCCACGGCCACGGAAGCGAGCAAGGCGGTGGAAAGGATCAGGAGTGCTTTTTTCATGAATGGGACCTCGAATTCAAAAGTTGAGTGACATCGATGCGGTAGACGCTGGCGACCGGCAGACACGCCGCCACCACCGCTACCCCCAGGGCCAGCACCGGCACCCACCCTTCGGCAGGAACCCATTGCCAACCCGATATGGACAGCGACTGGCTGTCCATCAACCACTGGCCGATCAGGGCCGCCAGGCCATGAGCCGCCAACAGACCTCCTGCGCAGGCCAGCGCCGCGAGCCAGAGCGCCTCCAACAACAGGAGCAGCGCCACCTTCTGTGGCGGCGCACCCAGCATGCGCAGCATGGCCAGATCGTCGCGGCGCTCGCGCACCGCGTTCCACAGCGCAATGAACACCGACAAGCCCGCCACCGCGAGCAGCACCACCGCCAACACGCGCAGCGCCTGGGTGCCCACACCCACCATGTGCAGCAGGCGGGTGATTTCAATTGCGGGCGCGGCCGCCTGCATCGAGGTGGACTGGTTCACAAACCGAGGAAAGCTCGCCGCCGCCAGTGGCGTCTTGTAGCGCAGCAGGGCCAGCGTGATTTCACGGTCGGCCGCCAAGGCTTCGGCCAGCTCGGCCTTTTCGGCCTCGTCCATGCCCTCGCCTGCGTGCATGTCGTCGTGCACCTGCCAGACCGATTCGGTGGCGGTGAGGATCAACCTGTCCAGCACACAGCCGCAAGGCGCCAGCACGCCAGTGACGACGTACGGCGTTGCATCGTGCACCGCACCGCCAGCGCCCAGGCCATGCGCACCTTCAAACGCCTGCCCCAGCTTCAGTCCGGTGTGGCGTGCCACCTGCGCGCCCAGCACCGCCTGCATGGGGGCACCCCACAGCGCACCCTGCACCAATTTCGCACCATAGTGCGCCACATAAGCGGGCGTGGTACCCACGATACGGAAACCCTGCAAGTTATCGCCCAGGCTCAGGGGAATCAGCTGGGCCACCTGCGGGTGCTGCGCCAGCCGTTTGGCCTCGGCCAGCGGAATGTTGCCGGGCGGCACGTCGATGTGGAACACCCCTGACAGAATGAGCTGCATGGGACTGCCCTTGGCACCCACCACCACGTCGATCCCGGCCAGGTCGCGTTCGAAGGCCCGCTCTGCCTGGTGCTGCAAGATGATTACAAAGGCCATGGACGCCAGCCCCAGCGACAGCAGAACCAGATTCAACGTGGTGGCCAGCGGCCGGGACCAGAGGTAACGCCAGGAGAGGCTGAACACGTTCATACGTGCACCTCCTGCCTCAGCGGCTCAAATAGCAGTTCCTGTGCCTGTGGCAAGGCCTGCCGCACCCTCGCGTCGTGCGTGGCAATCACCAGCGTCGCGCCGGCATCATGGGCTGTTTGCGCCAGCAACGCCAGCGCTGCCTGACACGCAGCGTCGTCCAGACTCGCGGTGGGTTCGTCGGCCAGAATGATCCGGGGCTGCATCAGCACGGCACGCGCCAGCGCCACACGCTGTGCTTGACCGCCAGAAAGCTGGTGCGGACGCCGCCCGGCCAGTCCGGTGAGATCGAGTGCGGCCAGTACATGTCGAATGGCCTCCCGGTTCACCGGCGCGCCGGCCGCAAAGTAGGCCAGTGCGAGGTTGTCGTGCACCGTGAGGGCGCCGCTCAGGTGCAGCTTCTGCGGCAGAAAGCCCACATGCTGTGCGCGCCAGCGGTCGCGCTGGCCTGCCGGCAAGGCGCCGACCGACTGACCGGCCACCACCACTTCGCCGGCCGCTGGCGTGAGCAACCCGGCCGCCAGCGCCAGCCAGGTGGACTTGCCGCTGCCAGAGGCGCCGCGCAGCAGCAGGGTGCCTCCTTGCGGCACCGTCACGTCGCGAAAGCACAGCGGCGCATGGCCCGCGTAAGCGAACCGCAGATCGCGGGTCTGAATCACGCCACAGGTTCCTGTGCCGCGCCGGGCTCCACGCACGAAGCACAGGTGCCATGAACCGCCAGATCCACACGCGTTCCCGCATGACCCATCTGGGCAAGTGCCTGGAACAGGTGGTGGGTGGCGGTGCGGGTGGGCTCGCTGGCTTCGAGCAGGGGGAACTGTCTGTGGCAGGCGTCACATTCAAATCGCGGGGCCACCTTGGGCGCGGCGTCGGTGGACAACGGCGCCAGGCTGAAGCGCCAGGTGCGTTGGTCGTCGCTCTGGCGTTGCAACACACCACAACTGGCCAGCCGGTCGAGCAGCCGGTAGAGCGTGACACGGTTGATGTCAAGGCCGCGCGCGTTCAGTGCGGCGAGCGATTGCGCATGCGTGAGTCCGCCCACCGGGCGCGCCAGGAACAGACCCAGCACAGCGCGCGTCGCCAGTGTGCGCCGCAGGCCAGCGCCTTCCAGACGCGACTGGATCTCGGCCGGCACCGACACGGGTTCTTTCATGGTTCGCTGAGACACGGGCGCTCCTCGTTTTAATGCAACTTGGTTGCGTTATGATTCCATTATCGCAATTGAGTTGCAATATCTTAGCGTCAAAGCCACCCGGTGTGCCCTGCCCCTGAATCACCCATGAATCCGACCGCCATCACGTTGCAGAACCTGACCCTGGGCTACGAGCACCACCCCGCCGTGCATCACCTTTCGATGGTGGTGTCTCCTGGCTCGCTGGTGGCGGTGGTCGGGCCCAACGGCGCGGGCAAGTCCACGCTGATCAAGGCCCTGGCCGGGCAGTTGCGTCCGATCGAAGGTGAAATGCACGGCCTGGTCCACCAACGGGTGGCCTGGTTGCCGCAACAGAGCAGCGTGGACCGCAGCTTTCCCATCACGGTGCAGGACATGGTCTTGCTGGGCCTGTGGCACGCGGTGGGTGCGCTCGGCCGGTTCACGGCGGCTCACCGGCAAGCGTGTCATGCGGCCTTGGGCGCTTTGGGTCTGCACGGCTTTGAACGCCGCAGCATCGACACCCTCTCGGGTGGGCAGATGCAACGCGCGCTGTTCGCACGGCTCATGTTGCAGGACGCGCCCGTGGTGCTGCTGGACGAACCCTTTGCTGCGGTGGACCAGCGCACCACAGACGACCTGCTTGCCTTGCTGCACCGCTGGCATGACGAGGGCAAGACGGTGGTGGCCGTGTTGCACGACCTGGCCCAGGTTCGCGCCCATTTCCCTCTAACGCTGCTGCTGGCGCGCGAGCCCATGGCCTGGGGCGCCACCACCGATGTGCTCACCGAGATGAACTGGCAGCGCGCCCTGCGCATGCAGGAACCGTTTGACGAAGACGCATCGCTTTGCGAGAACACACCCCAGCGCCCGTTCGCGCAGGCGGTGTCGGCATGAGCGCCGCCCGGCCGTTCCGAAGGCGCTCAGCCCCGCAGTGCGCAGCACGGAGGGTCGTTCAGTGACCGGGGCAGAGAGTTCGGTGCTGATGCACAAGGCGCTGTGGGCCCAGGCGTGGCTGGGGCCGTTTGTGGAATTCGGCTTCATGCGCCATGCCTTGTTGGGATGCGCCATGCTGGCCGTGAGCGCCGCACCGGTGGGCGTGTTCCTGATGCTGCGCCGCATGAGCCTCACCGGCGACGCCATGGCGCACGCCATCCTGCCGGGCGCCGCCATCGGCTATTTGATCGCGGGCCTGTCACTGGGTGCGATGACCGTGGGCGGCATCGTAGCCGGGCTGGTGGTGGCCGTGGGCTCCGGCCTGGTGGCACGCAACACGGTGCTGCGCGAAGACAGCAGCCTGGCATCGCTCTACCTGTTGTCGCTGGCCCTCGGTGTGCTGATCGTGTCCATCCGGGGCAACAGCGTGGATCTGTTGCACGTGCTGTTCGGCTCCGTGCTGGCGCTGGACAACGCCGCACTGGCGTTGCTGGGCGGCATATCGCTGGTGTCGCTGATCACGCTGCGCGTACTGTACCGGCCACTGGTGCTGGAGTGCCTGGACCCGGGGTTTCTGCGTGGCACCAGCCGCTGGAGCCCGGTGGCGCATTACGGCTTTCTGGCGCTGCTGGTCATCAACCTGGTGGCCGGCTTTCACGCGCTGGGCACCCTGATGTCGGTGGGCATGATGGTTTTGCCTGCTGCCACGGCACGCTTCTGGGTGCGACGCATTGGCCCGCTGCTGCTGAGCGCCGTGGCACTGGCTCTGCTGGCCTGCGTCGCCGGCCTGCTCATTTCCTACCACGCCGACTGGCCCACCGGGCCGGTGATCGTGCTCAGCCTGGGCGCGGCCTATCTGTTTTCACTGGTGTTCGCACCCCATGGGTTGCTGCGTCACCAGCGCCCCACCTCCCTCCACCTCAAAGCCTGAAAGAAAGACCGCCATGCCTCAGACGCCATCCATCCCATCCGTATCCCTTCGTCTGCTGGGTGCCGCCCTGCTGGGCATGATCACCTGGACGCACAGCGCGCAGGCCCAGCCCGCCCATCCCCCCATCAAAGCCGTTGCGAGCTTCAGCATCCTGGGCGACCTCGTGCGCCAGGTGGGCGGCGAACGTGTGGCATTGGACGTGCTGGTAGGCCCGGGCAGCGACGCCCATGTGTTCCAGCCAACGCCAGCACAAGCTCGCCTGGTGGGTCAGGCCCAGGTGGTGTTTTCGGTGGGTCTGGGATTTGAGGGCTGGATGAGCCGGCTGCTCAAGACCTCCAGCTACAAGGGACAACAGGTGGTCGTGAGCCAAGGCATCAAGCCGCTCAAGGAAGGTGCGCTTGAAGAACACAAAACGGATCACAAGCACGGACACAACCACGGTGAAACCGACCCACACGCCTGGCAAAGCGTGGACAACGCCAAGGTGTTCGTGAAGAACATCGCCGACGGCCTGTGCAAGGCCGACGCCGCCGGCTGCAATGGCTACCGCCGCAACGCGACCGCCTACACGGCGCAGCTGGACGCCCTCAATGCCGAGATCCGTGCCGCCTGGCAACCCATCCCGGTAGAGCAGCGCAAGGTCATCACCAGCCACGACGCGTTCGGCTACTACGCCCATGCCTACGGCGTGAAGTTTCTCGCACCCCAGGGCGTGAGCACCGACAGCGAAGCCTCGGCCAAAGGCGTGGCGCAACTGGTGCGCCAGATCAAGCAGGAACAGATCAAGGCCTTGTTCGTGGAAAGCATTTCAGACCCCCGCCTGATCGAGCAGATTGGCCGCGAAACGGGTGTGAAGCCGGCGGGCGAGTTGTTTTCCGACTCGCTCTCCGACACCAGCGGCTCCGCACCCAGCTACCTGGCCATGATGAAGTTCAACACCACGGCCCTCACGCAAGCCGTGCAAGGGCAGTGACAGTCGCCAACGTCACATGGACGAAGGCAGGCTGAGCCCCGATGCGATAACCTGAGTGCCCTTGCACTTCAGCGCATCCCAAATTGCCGTTCTCTCACACCCTTCTCGCTCTCGCGGTGGTCTTCGTCTGGGGCACCAATTTCGTGGTCATCCGCTGGGGACTCGACGGCATGCCACCGTTTCTCTACGCCACGCTGCGCTTCGTTTTTTCTGCCCTGCCCTGGCTGCTTTTTGTGCCGCGGCCCACGGTGCCCTGGTCGCGCATGGCCGCATTCGGGGTGCTGCTGGGCGTGGGTCAGTTTGGACTTCTGTTCCTGGCCATGCGCGCCGACATCTCGCCCGGTATGGCCTCACTGGTGGTGCAGTCCCAGGTTTTCTTCACGATTGGCCTGTCTTTGTTCTTGCTGCGCGAGCGCCTGCGCTGGTTTCAGGGCGTGGGCCTGGCCATGGCGCTGGCAGGCCTTGCCGTGATTGGCATGAACCTGGATGCCAGCATCACGTTGATCGGTCTGGCACTGGTGCTGGCCGCCGCCTTCTTCTGGGCCTGTGCCAACCTGGTGGTGAAGTCGCTCGGGCCGGTCAACATGCTGCACTTCATGGTCTGGAGCAGCGTGTTTGCCATCCCTCCGCTGCTGGCTTTGTCTCTGTGGCTGGAAGGACCGGCCGTCATGGCTGACGCCATGCAGCACGCAAACACGGGTGTCTGGCTGAGCGTGTTCTGGCAGGCGCTGGGCAACACCTTGTTTGGCTACGGTGTGTGGAACTGGCTGCTGGCCCGCCACCCGGCCGCCACCGTCGCGCCACTGGCCCTGCTGGTGCCGGTGTTCGGCATGGGGGCCTCGGCGCTGTCGCTGGGCGAATCACTACCGGGGTGGAAGCTGGGTGCGGCGGCCCTGGTACTGGGTGGGCTGGCCGTGATCGTGCTGTGGCCCAGATTGGCTCACTTTCGCAAGGTGACGCCCGACCCCCACTAGGCGACCGACGTAGCGTGGGGGCACTGCCCGACCGCAGCGCAGGGCCGCCCCAAGCAAGGTCAGCCCCCTCGGGGGGCAGCGACCCGCGCAGCGGTGGAGCGTGGGGGCACTACCTCGCCAGCCTCGCAAAAGTCTTGCGAAATTTCGCCACCTTGGGCGCCGCCACTGCCATGCAATAGCCCTGGTGCGGGTTGCGCTCGAAGAAATCCTGGTGATAGGGCTCGGCCGGCCAGTAGTTGTTCAAAGCCAGCACCTCGGTCACGATAGGGCGTCCGAAAGCATCGTCCTTCGTCAGTTCGTCGATGATGGCCTGCGCTTCCGCTTCCTGTTCCGACGTGGTGAAGTAGATGCCGCTGCGGTACTGCGTGCCCACGTCGTTGCCCTGGCGGTTGAGTGTGGTGGGGTCGTGAACCACGAAGAAGATCTCCAGCACTTCGCGCGTGCTGATCACCGACGGGTCGTATTCCAGCCGCACCACCTCGTTGTGGCCCGTGTCGCCCGCGCACACCTGCTCGTAGCTGGGCTGCTTCACATGACCGTTGCTGTAGCCGGATTCGACGTCGGTGATGCCGCGCACTTCCTTGTACACCGACTCCGTGCACCAGAAGCAACCGCCTCCCAGCACCAGCACTTCTCGATTGTTTTGGGCCATGGCCTGACTCCTGAAGGTTTCGCGCTGCAATCTGAACGCAACTTGTGAATGGTCACACCCGGCAGACAGCGCTGGGTACGGCCCCTACTCTATCGGCTGGGCAAAGCCCCGCACGGCCGCGAGGAATGCCCCCAGCGCCGCCTGTTCGCGCTCGGTCTTCCAGAGGCAGCGCGTGTCGTACGGCGGCGTCTCGCCCTTGAGCTTGATGAAACGCGCGTCCGGCATGCCTGCCATGGCCAGTGCCTCCGGCACCAGTGACACGCCCAGGCCCTGTGCCACCACCGACACCACGCTCAGCCAGTGCCGCAATTCAAACCGCACCTCCGGCAGAAACCCGTGGTCGGCGCACAAACCCAGGATGCGATCGTGGTAGTCGGGCGACACCGATCGTGAGATGGACACGAAGGGTTCGCCCGCGAAGGCGGCCAGGTCGATGCTGCGCTGCTTCGCCAAGCGGTGAGAACCAGGCAGACAAGCCACAAAGGACTGGCGCGACACCAGCACCTGCGAAAACCCGCTGGCCACCCGCGGCGTGTGCACAAAACCCACATCCAGCCGGTCGTGCATGAGGTCCACCAGTTGGTCACTGGAACTCATCTCACGCAACACCAGTCGCAACTGGGGGTGTTCGGCATGAAAGCGCTTGAGGATCTGAGGCAGGCCGCGGTACAGCACGGTGCCCGCGAACCCGACCTGGAGGCTGCCCACCACACCTTGTGCCACGTCGCGCGCCTCGCGCGCTGCAGCACCTGCCCGTTCCAGCAACTGCCGGGCCGCGGGCACAAACGCCTGCCCGGCAGCGGTCAGTTGCACCCCGCGGCTGTTGCGGGTGAACAGCTGCGCACCCACCGACGCCTCCAGCTGCTGGATATTGAGCGACAGCGGCGGCTGGGTAATGGCCAGGCGCTGCGCGGCGCGGCCAAAGTGCAGTTCTTCAGCCAGCACCAGAAAGTAGCGCAGGTGTCTGAATTCCATGAATAGGCTTTCTGTATCGATGAATACCTTTTCGATATTAGACAGGTATTCATCACCACACGACAATGCACCATTGCCACCCCATCCGGAGACACCCTCATGGCCAACCCCAAAAACACCTTCAACTGGGAAGACCCCTTCCACCTTTCCGCACAGCTCACCGACGACGAGCGCCAGGTGCAGGACGCTGCCCGCGCCTACTGCCAGGAAAAGCTGTTGCCCCGCGTCACCGAAGCCTTCCGCCACGAAAAGACCGACGTCGCCATCTTTCGCGAGATGGGCGAGCTCGGCCTGCTCGGCCCCACGATTCCGGAGCAGTACGGCGGCGCCGGCCTGAACTACGTCTGCTACGGCCTGGTGGCGCGCGAGGTGGAGCGCGTGGACTCCGGCTACCGCAGCATGATGAGCGTGCAAAGCTCGCTGGTCATGGTGCCCATCAACGAATTTGGCACCGAAGCGCAGAAGCAGAAATACCTGCCCAAGCTCGCCACCGGGGAATGGATCGGCTGCTTCGGCCTGACCGAACCCAACCACGGCTCCGACCCCGGCAGCATGGTCACCCGCGCCAAGAAGGTCGACGGTGGCTACAGCCTGAGCGGCGCCAAGATGTGGATCACCAACAGCCCCATCGCCGACGTGTTCGTGGTCTGGGCCAAAGACGACGGCGGCCAGATCCGTGGCTTCATCCTGGAAAAAGGCTGGAAGGGCCTGAGCGCCCCGGCCATCCACAGCAAGGTGGGGCTGCGCGCCAGCATCACGGGTGAAATCGTCATGGACGAGGTGTTCTGCCCGGAAGAAAACGCCTTCCCCGATGTGCGCGGCCTCAAGGGCCCGTTCACCTGCCTCAACAGCGCCCGCTACGGCATTGCCTGGGGTGCACTCGGCGCAGCAGAAGACTGCTACTTCCGCGCCCGCCAATACGTGATGGATCGCCAGCAGTTCGGCCGCCCCCTGGCCGCCAACCAGCTGATCCAGAAAAAGCTGGCCGACATGCTGACCGAAATCAGCCTGGGCCTGCAGGGCTGCCTGCGCCTGGGCCGCATGAAGGACGAAGGCACGGCCGCCGTTGAGATCACCAGCATCCTCAAGCGCAACAGCTGCGGCAAGGCACTCGACATCGCCCGCCTGGCGCGCGACATGATGGGCGGCAACGGCATCAGCGACGAATTCGGCGTGGCCCGCCACCTGGTGAACCTCGAGGTGGTGAACACCTACGAGGGCACGCACGATGTGCATGCGCTGATTCTGGGGCGGGCAATTACGGGTATTGCGGCCTTCTCCTGACACATGCGCCGGGCACGGCGCAAGTTGCGCTGTGCCCCTGGAAGCTGGCACGATTTCTGTTAGCTTCAAAGGATGTCGATTTCTCTCGATTTCCTTGCCCTGCCTTTGCTGGCGGCCGCTTCGCTGGTGTTCATCAGCGTGCTGGCCGGCGTGTTTTCCGCGCGGGTGGGGTTCTCGTTCCTGCTGATTTTTCTGGTCGTAGGCACGCTGGCGGGCGTCGATGGGCCTGGCGGCCTGGTGTTTGACGACTTTAGCCTGAGCTTCTGGGTCGGCAACGTGGCCCTCGCCGTGATCCTGCTGGACGGCGGGCTGCGCACCGACATCACCACCTTTCGCACGGGGCTTCGCCCGTCGCTGCTGCTGGCCACCGTGGGCGTGATCGTGTGCACGGCCATCACCGGGGCGGCGGCCTACTGGCTGCTGGATCTCTCCTGGCCGCTCGCGCTGCTGCTGGGTGCCATCGTTGGCTCCACCGACGCGGCGGCGGTGTTCTCGCTGCTCAAGTCTTCTGGCGTGAAGCTGAACGAACGCGTGGCGGCCACGCTGGAAATCGAGTCCGGCATGAACGACCCGATGGCGGTCTACCTCACGCTGACCTTCATTGGCATCGCGCTGGCCACGGCCAGCCAGGGCATGGCCGGCCTGGAGATCGACGCGATCTTCAAATCACTGCTGCAGCAGTTCGGTTGGGGCGCCTTGATGGGCGCTGCCAGCGGGTTCGGGCTGGCCGGTTTACTCAAGCGCATGGGGCGCGGTGCCGATGGCGGTGGCGGCGTTCGTGCGCTGCTGGTGGTTTCCGGCGGGCTGGCGGTGTTTGCCTTCACCACCTGGCTGGGTGGCTCCGGGTTTCTGGCGGTCTACATGATGGGGGTGATCACCGGCAACCGGGCGCGGCGCCAGGTGCGCCCCTCTCTTTCCGCCATGGACGGCTATGCATGGCTGGCGCAGGCGGGCATGTTCCTCTTGCTGGGCTTGCTGGTCACGCCCTCTGATCTGCTGCGCACCATCTGGCCGGCGCTGGGCGTCTCGGTGGTGCTGATGTTCATTGCGCGCCCCATCTCGGTCTGGTTGTGCCTGGCACCGCTGCATTTCAAGCGCAATGAAATCACCTTCATTTCATGGGTGGGCCTGCGCGGCGCGGTGCCGATTGTGCTGGCGGTGTTCCCGGTGATGGCCGGCGTTCAAGGCGCGCAGACCTTCTTCAATGTGGCGTTTGTGGTGGTGCTCACATCCTTGCTGTTGCAGGGATCCACCATTGCCTTGGCGGCACGCCGAACGGGCGTGGATCTGCCCGACCTCGACGACACCGAACACGCCCGACTGGTGTTTGGCGACTTCGTGCTCGACGCCACCACCCCGCTGGAGACCTTGTGCGCGTTCTATGGCTTGCCCGTGCCGGCAGAATCACAACAGTCCGTGGGGCGCTGGCTTCGGCAGGAACTCAACCGCCCCCCCGTGGAGGGCGACAGCGCACAGCTTGGTCACGCCGAGATCAGTGTGCGCAGCATGGATGGTGAGCGCATCCAGCAGGTCGGTATCAAGCTGGGCTGAAAGCCACGACACAGATCCACCCGGACACTGCACCCAGACCTCACACCGGGTTTTCATGGCTGGCGGCGAGCGCCGGGCAAGGCATGGGGTATATTAATAACCGTTCGGTCATTAATTGAGCCATGGCAACCCTACCCCCACAAACACCCCACGACGCTTCTGACGATGCAGAGCCGCGTCAGCGACGTAGCCGCCGCAAGGAAGCGCGTCCCGGTGAGTTGCTGGATGCGGCACTGGCACTGTTCGTCGAAAAAGGCTTTGCTGCCACCCGCGTCGAAGAGGTGGCGGCGCGCGCCGGCGTTTCCAAGGGCACGCTGTTCATCTACTTTCCCAGCAAGGAAGAGCTGTTCAAGGCGGTGGTGCGCGAGAACATTTCCGGCAAATACACCGAGTTTGGCCAGGAGCTGGAAACTTACATGGGCACCAGCGCAGAACTGGTGCGCTACTGCATGCACGAGTGGTGGCAGGAGATCGGCATGTCGGCTGCTTCGGGCATCACCAAGCTGGTGATGAGCGAGTCCGGCATGTTTCCCGAAATCGCCGCCTTCTACCAGCAGGAAGTGATCGGGCCTGGGCACGACCTGCTTCGCAAGGTGCTCCAGCGCGGCATTGACAGCGGCGAGTTCCGGCCGATGCCCATCGAGAACGCGGTGTACAGCCTGATCGCACCCATGATTTTCCTGTTGACGTGGAAGCACTCCATGGCGCCCTGTTGCCCCCCGTCGCAGCAGCTCGATCCCGTGAGCTTCATCGACACCCAGGTCAGTCTGCTGCTCGGCGGCATGCTGGCACCCACCCCCACGCGCTGATTCCCTCCACCTCCCGGTTGCCAGCATGTCCACTCCACGCGATCGCGCTTCCTGGTTCAAATGGCTGCTCCTGGCGGCACTGGTGCTCGCCCTCGCGGGCGGGCTCTACCGGGCCATTCAGAAGAAACAATCAAAGCAGGAGATCGCCATTGCGGCGGCGCAGGCACTGCAGGTCACACCGGTCTACGAGCTTTCCAACGACGACGTCACTCAGGTTGCTTCCCTCGCACTGACCCAGACGGTCGCAGTTTCCGGTTCACTGCAGGCCATCCAGACCGCTATCGTGAAAGCCCGCGTGGCGGGCGAGTTGCGCGACCTGACGAAACGCGAGGGCGACACGGTGGTCGCAGGTGAAGCGCTGGCCCGCGTGGACAGCACCGACTCGGAATCGCGCGTGCGTCAGGCGGCTCGCCAGGCCGACGCGGCGCAGGCGCAGGTGGACATTGCACGCCGTGCGCTGGACAACAACCAGGCGCTGGTGCGCCAGGGGTTCATCTCGGCCACGGCCCTGGAAACGTCTACCGCCAACCTGCGAAGCGCCGAGGCCAATCACCAGGCGGCCATGGCCGCGCTGGACATCGCTCGCAAGGCGCTCGCCGACACCACCTTGCGCTCACCACTCACGGGGCAGGTCTCTGCCCGCATGGCACAGAACGGTGAGCGTGTCGGTGTCGACGTGCGCATCCTGGACGTGGTGGATCTCTCTTCGTTTGAACTCGCGGCGGCCATTGCCCCAGCCGATGCGGTTGCGGTACGTTTGGGCCAGCCAGCAACCGTGAAGATTGAGGGCCTGATCGAGCCACTGCAGGCCACGGTGCTTCGCATCAACCCCAGCGTGCAGGCCGGTAGCCGCAGCGTGCTGGTCTACCTGCGCGTACCTGCCCAGCCGGGCATGCGCCAGGGCCTGTTCGCACAAGGCAGCATCCATACCGGGCAACTCACCGCCCTGGCCCTGCCGCTGTCGGCCGTGCGAAACGACAAACCACAGCCCTACGTGCAGGTGCTGCGCGATGGCCAAGTCAGGCATGTGCCACTGCAACCGGGCGCACAGGCCGTGCTGAACGGCGAGCCCATGCGTGTGGTTGAAGGGTTGCCCGCCGGCACAGTGGTGTTGCGCGCGCAGGCTGGGCTGATCCGTGAAGGCACATCGGTGCGCGTGGGCGCGGCTGAGGCAGGCACCGCTTCAGATTCGCAGGGCAAGCCCAATGCCCCCGGCGCTGCGGCCAACACCCACTGAGTCCGCACCATGTGGTTCACCCGCATCTCCCTGCTCAACCCGGTGTTCGCCACCATGGTGATGATCGCCTTCGTGGTGCTGGGGATTTTCTCGTTCCAGCGGCTGCAGGTCGACCAGTTCCCCAGCATCGACTTTCCGGTGGTGGTCGTTACCACGGCGTATCCGGGTGCCTCGCCTGAAATCGTGGAGTCGGAAGTCACCAAGAAGGTAGAAGAATCCGTCAACGCGATCGCAGGTGTGAACACCATCACCTCGCGCAGCTATGAAGGGTCTTCGGTCGTCATTGTCGAATTCCAGCTCACGGTGGATGGACGCAAGGCCGCCGAAGATGTGCGCGAAAAGATCGCGATCCTGCGGCCCGTGTTCCGCGACGAGGTGGAAGAGCCACGCGTGCTGCGCTTCGATCCTGCCAGCCGCGCCATCTGGTCGGTGGCCGTCATACCCGAAGCGATCAACGGCCAGGCCCCCAGCGGGGTCGAGCTCACCACCTGGGCCGAACAGACGCTGAAGAAGCGCCTGGAAAACGTGCGCGGCGTGGGGTCGGTCAACCTGGTGGGTGGCACGCGGCGCGCCATCAACATCGACCTCGACCCGGTGGCCATGGAAGCGCTCGGCGTCACCGCCGACCAGATCGCGACGGCGGTGCGCAACGAAAACCAGGACTTGCCCGTGGGTACGCTCAAAACCGCAGAGCGTGAGCGCGTCGTGCAGGTGCTCTCGCGCCTGCAAAACCCGGACGACTTCAGCGGCATCATCGTCGCGCGCCGGGGTGGGCAAGCCATCAGGCTGGGGGAACTCGCCCGCATCACCGACGGCACCGAGGAAGTGGAGAGCCTGGCGCTCTACAACGGTCAGCGCACGCTGCTGCTGCAGGTCCAGAAGGCACAAGACGAAAACACCATCGCCGTGACCGACGGGCTCAAGGCGGCGGTGGAGTCGCTGGCGGCCGAACTCCCCCCCGGCATGCGGCTGGAGCAGATCGCCGACGGTTCGCGACCCATCCGTGTCTCCGTGGACAACGTGCGTCGCACGCTGATCGAAGGCGCTTTGCTGACCGTGCTGATCGTTTTCCTGTTTCTCAATTCCTGGCGTTCAACCGTCATCACCGGCCTCACGTTGCCGATTGCGCTCATC
Organism: Betaproteobacteria bacterium HGW-Betaproteobacteria-16; assembly: GCA_002840835.1. GTDB lineage: Bacteria > Pseudomonadota > Gammaproteobacteria > Burkholderiales > Burkholderiaceae_C > Hydrogenophaga. Next base: position 32,051 of record PHCQ01000001.1, read on the forward strand.
GGCACGTTCTTCTTCATGAACCTGTTCGGGTTCACCATCAACATGATCACGCTGATGGCGCTCACACTGTCGGTCGGGCTGCTGATCGACGACGCCATCGTGGTGCGCGAAAACATCGTGCGCCATGTGCAGATGGGCAAGACACCGTTCAACGCGGCCATGGACGGCACGCAGGAAATTGGCCTGGCGGTGCTGGCCACCACACTGTCCATCGTGGCAGTGTTCCTGCCCATTGGCTTCATGGGCGGCATCATCGGCAAGTTCTTCCACGAGTTCGGTATCACCATGGTGGCTGCCGTGCTGATCTCCATGTTCGTGAGCTTCACGCTCGACCCCATGCTGTCGTCCATCTGGCACGACCCGGCGATCGAACAACACGGCCAGCCGTTCCAGCCGAAGTCCTTGTACGACCGCACCATCGGTCGCGTCACGCACTGGTTCGACGGTGTGCAGGACGACCTGACCGAGGCCTACCAGAGTGCCTTGAAATGGTCGCTCAGGCACAAGCTGCTCACGCTGGGCCTGGCGCTGGCCACCTTTGTGGGCAGTCTTTTCATCGTGCCCGTGCTGGGCAGCGAGTTTGTGCCCAAGGCCGACTTCTCAGAAACCTCACTCAGCTTCCATACGCCCGTGGGTTCGTCCCTGCAGACCACCGAAGCCAAGACGAAGCAGGTCGAAGCGATCTTGCGCGAGTTCCCAGAAGTGCAGTACACGCTGTCCACCATCAACACCGGCAACGCGCAGGGTGCCATGTACGCCAGCGTCTATGTGCGCCTGGTGGACCGCAAGGACCGCTCATTGAGCGCCGACGCCATGTCGGCCCAGTTGCGCGAACGCCTGCGCAGCGTGCCGGGTATCACGGTCACGCACGTGGGCCTGCTCGACGCGGTGGGTGGCAACAAGCAGGTGGAATTTTCGCTGCAGGGCGACGACCTGGTTGAGCTGGAACGGCTGACCGCCCAGGTCATGGCGCGCATCCGCCCCATCGTCGGTCTGGTGGATCTGGACGCCAGCGTGAAGCCCAACAAGCCCACGGTCGACGTGCGCGTGCGCCGTGACATCGCGTCCGACGCGGGACTGAGCGCTGCCATGGTGGCCAACAGCCTGCGCACCCTGGTGGCCGGGCAGACCGTGGGCAACTGGCGCGCGCAGGATGGCCAGAGCTACGACGTCAACGTGCGGCTGGCGCCCGAGCAGCGAGCCCAGGCTAGCCAGTTGGAACATCTTCCCTTCATGGTGGGCAATGCCAGTGGCGATGGATCGGCCGTGGTTCGACTCGGGCAGATCGCCGAGGTGGTCGAATCCACCGGCCCCAACCAGATCAACCGCCGCAACCTCAACCGCGAAGTGGCCATCAACGCCAACGTGTATGGTCGCTCGGCCGGCGAGGTCTCGACCGAGATCCGGCAAGTGCTCGACACCATCCAGTTTCCGCCCGGCTACCGCTACGAGTTTGGTGGTTCCACCAAGAACATGGAAGAGTCGTTCGGCTACGCCCTGTCGGCGTTGGCGCTGGCCGTGGTCTTCATCTACATGATTCTGGCCAGCCAGTTCCAGAGCTTTCTGCAGCCGCTGGCGCTCATGACCGCGCTACCCCTCACGCTGATCGGCGTGGTGCTCACGCTCATGATGTTTGGCTCCACCATGAGCATGTTCTCCGTGATCGGCATCATCCTGCTGATGGGTCTGGTCACGAAAAATGCCATCCTGCTGGTCGACTTTGCCATTCGGGCCCGCGAAGGGCGGGCAGGCACGGAAGCCCTGGACCGGGAGCCTGCCCTGCTGATGGCCGCCCAGGTGCGGCTGCGCCCCATCCTCATGACCACGCTGGCCATGGTGTTCGGCATGGTGCCCCTGGCATTCGCACTCACTGAAGGCTCGGAACAGCGCGCACCCATGGGCCAGGCGGTCATCGGCGGCGTGATCACTTCATCCCTGTTGACCCTGGTGGTCGTTCCGGTGGTCTACTGCTACATGGACGATCTGGCCCAATGGTTCCGGCGGCGGCTGGGCCTGGCGCCTCGCGCTTTGCCTTCCACGGCCCCACCGCTTGTCACGCCAGCGCAGACAGGCGCTCAGTAAAATGCCACATCGACGTACAATATACCCCAAGGAGTATAGAAAATGACCGCTTCAGCCACCTCCAACCCGCTCGGCATCGATCAGGCCCGCTTCAACATGATCGAGCAACAGATCCGCCCCTGGGAGGTTCTGGATGCCCAGGTGCTGGACCTGTTGACCCGCGTCCACCGGGAAGAATTCGCACCTGCAGCCCACCGTGCGCTGGCCTTCGCCGACATGGAACTGCCCCTCACTCACCCTGCCGTCGAAGGCAAGGTCATGCTGCCCCCTCGCGTCGAGGCGCGGATGTTGCAGGACCTGCAGCTTCAGCCCACCGACAAGGTGCTGGAAATTGGCACCGGCAGCGGACACATGGCGGCACTCATGGCCAGCCTGGCCCAGCGGGTGATCACCATCGAGATGGACGACGCACTGGCCTGCATCGCGCGCGACAACCTCCGGAAGGCCGGTATCGGCAACGTGGACGTGCGTGTGGCCGACGCCACCGCCCAGCAGTTCGCTGCCTGCAGCACCGAGGCGCCTTACAACGCCATCGTGCTCAGTGGCTCGGTGACCGAAGTGCCACCGGCCTTGCTCAACCTGCTCGCACCCGGTGGCCGCCTGGTGGCGATCGTGGGTGACGAGCCCATGATGCGCGCCACCGTCGTCACCCGCACGGCCGAAGCCGCGTTCCAGACGACCCAGCCCTGGGACACGGTGGCCCCTCGCTTGCAGAATTTTCCTGAGCCGTCCCGCTTCCACTTCTAAGCCAAGGCAGACCCCGCCATGAACGCCATTCAGCCGGCCCAACTCGCACAGTGGCTTGAGCATGCCAAGGCACACCACCCGCATGGACCCTTGCCGGTCGTGCTGGACGTGCGCGAACCCTGGGAATTCCAGACCGCCTCAGTGACGCCCGATGGCTTTGAGCTGATCCAGATGCCCATGCGCTCCGTGCCCGCCCGCTACATGGAGCTGGACCGGAAGCGGCCGATTGCCTGCCTCTGCCACCACGGCGCACGAAGTGGGCAGGTGGTGCGATTCCTGATGGAACAGGGCTTTACCGACGTGGTCAACGTGCACGGCGGCATCAATGCCTGGTCGCACGAAAAAGATCCTTCAGTGCCCACCTACTGAGTCCCTGCCTCCCGGACCATCCCTCCAAGCACCAGCCGACTTTCTGTCCATCTTTCACAAAGGTTCCTGTCATGACGCCCTTTTCAGCCAGCCCAACGCCCGTTCGCACCCGGTCTGCCCTGGGTCGCGCGGCCTTGGCCGCACTGTTTTCGTTCGCTGCTGCGGGCGCGCAGGCGCAGAACCTGGTGGAACTTTACGAGTCCGCCCGCAGCTTCGATGCCAGCTACCTCTCGGCACGCTCCCAATTTGACGCCAACCTCGCGCGCGCCGAACAGGCGAGAGCAGGCATCCTGCCGCAAGCGGGACTGTCGGCCGGTGCCAACTGGGGCAACGTCGATACCGCTGGCATGGGCTCCAGCCGCAGCGTCAACAACCAGAACGTGACGCTGTCTGCCAGCCAGCCGCTCTACCGCCCCGCCAACACCTTGGCTTATCAACAAGGGCAGTTGTCGGTGGATGTGGCCAGGGCACAGCTGGAAGCGGCAGAGCAAGACCTTGTCTTGCGCACCACCTCCGCCTATTTCGACGTGCTGGCCGCCATTGACACGCTTGCTTTTGTGCAGGCACAGAAGTCGGCGGTGTCGGAGCAGCTGGCGTCGGCCAAGCGCAACTTCGAGGTCGGCACCACCACCATCACCGATTCACGCGAAGCGCAAGCCCGGTTCGACCTGGTGCTGGCCCAGGAGATTGCCGCCGAGAATGACCTGCGGGTCAAACGGCTGGCCCTGGATCAGCTCGTCGGAAAGAATGCCGTGATGCCCCGACCACTGGCAGTTCCAGTCGCACTGCCGGCCATCAGTCCGGCCGACCCGGAAGCCTGGGTCGCCCAGGCCGAAACGGCACACCCCACCATTCTGCAAGCCACGCGGGGGCTGGAGATTGCCAAGCTGGAAACCCGAAAGGCCGAAGCCGGGCACAAGCCCACACTCGATCTGGTGGGTCAGTACCAGGTCGCACGCGGCCCTTCCACGACCTTCCCGACCGCAGGCAACGTGCGCACCAACACCGCGAGCGTGGGTGTGCAATTCAACATGCCGCTGTTCGCTGGCTACGCGATCCAGAACCGGGTCAAGGAAACCCTGGCGCTCGAAGAAAAGGCGCGCACCGACCTCGAAGCCGCCAGGCGCGGTGTCACCCAGGCCACCCGCAGCGCCTACTTTGGCGTGCTCTCCGGGCAGGGTCAGGTCAAGGCGCTGGAAGCCGCAGAAGCTTCCAGCCAGAGCGCCCTCGAAGCCAACCAGCTGGGCTATCAGGTGGGTGTGCGCATCAACATCGATGTGCTCAACGCACAGAGCCAGCTGTTCCAGACCAAGCGCGATCTGGCGCAGGCGCGATACAACGTGCTGCTGGGCCAGCTGCGCCTCAAGCAGGCCAGCGGTCAGCTCACACCCGCAGACCTGCAAGCCATCAACGCCCTGCTCGCCCAATAAACCGCGCTACACTGCCCGCCACGCAGGCGCCAAGCTCGGCCGCGATCAGTGAAGGGTTTTCATGCAAGCAGTGAATGTGCTGTGCATCAAGTGGGGCAAAAAATACGGGCCCGAGTACGTCAACAAGCTGCACAGCATGGTCGGGCGCAACCTCAAGCGCCCGTTCCGCTTTGTGTGCCTGACCGACGATGCAGCGGGGATCGATCCCCAGATCGAGGTCAAACCGATTCCGGCCATCGGTTTCGACGAGTTTGATCAACGCAAGCCCTGGACCTTCGCCCATGGCTGGCTCAAGCTCACCAGCTTCGCCAGCCCCCTGTACGACCTGCAAGGCCGAACGCTTTTTCTCGATCTCGACATCGTCATCCTGGACAGCCTCGATCCCTTCTTCGAACAGAAGGGCGAGTTCATCGTGATCAGGGAGTGGGACAAGACGGACGGCACCGGCAACACGTCGGCCTACATCTACACCATCGGTGCGCACACCGACGCCCTCGACCATCTGAAGAACAACTACCCTGCCTCCATCGCCGACGTGCGCAACGAGCAGGAATTCATCACCGGTTACCTGTCGCGCCAGGGCAAGCTCAGTTACTGGCCCGAGGCATGGTGCCGCAGTTTCAAGCGCCACTGTCTGCGCCGCGGCCTGATGGGCTGGTTTGCACCACCCGTGATTCCACCGGGCGCGCGCATCATTGCCTTTCATGGCAAGCCCAACCCACCTGATGCCATCGCGGGCGTGAGCGGCAAGTGGTACCGGCGCGTCATGCCCACCCAGTGGGTCGCCGACCATTGGCGGTGAGGGACCCGACCCCCTTGCACCGGGGGTACCGCGTGCTCAGCCGGCTGCTGATGCTGCCCGTGCTGGCATGGCTGTGGTGGCGAGGTCGCAAGGAGCCGGGCTACCGCAGCCGCATGGGCGAACGGCTGGGCTTTCTGCGCCCCCATCCGGCTTCTTCGGGCTGCATCCTCATCCAGGCCGCGTCCGTGGGCGAAGTGCAGGCTGCACGCCCCTTGATTCAGGCCCTGCGCGGTCGCTGGCCCGACCACGCCCTCATGGTCAGCACCCACACGCCAACAGGTGCAGCCACCCTGCACAACCACTGGGGTGACGACATCGCGCATGTCTTTTCGCCGCTGGACACACCTGGTGCCTGTGGGCGTTTTCTGGACCGTCTGCAGCCCCGGATGTTGGTGTTGCTGGAGCGCGAGCTGTGGCCCGAAATGCTGCTGCAATGCCGCCAGCGCGCCATCCCGGTCGTACTGGTCAATGCCCGGCTTTCCGACCACTCCCTGCGTCTCTACCAGCGCTGGCCGGGCCTGATGGCGCCGATCTGGGCGCAGCTTGCGCTCGTGGCGGCCGCAGACGGTGCCAGCATGGCTCGTCTTCAAGCGCTTGGCATTCCGCCCGAGCGGCTGGTCAATACCGGCAACCTGAAGTTCGACACGCCACCACCGGCCGTCGATGAGCGGCCCGTGCCACCCTGGCTGAGCGGTCGCACCGTGATCGTGGCTGGCAGCACGCACGAGGCCGAAGAAACTGCCCTGCTGTCGGCATGGCCGGCCTGGCAGGCTCGCCACCCGGGCGCCTTGCTGATCCTGGTGCCCCGCCATCCTCAGCGCTTTGAGGCCGTGGCAGACAGACTGGCAAAGCTCGGTCTGATTCATGCACGGCACAGCCTGGGCGAAATCCCCAAGCCCCAGACACAGGTGCTGCTGGGCGACACCATGGGCGAGCTGTCCCACTGGTACCGGTTGTGCACCGTGTGCTTCATCGGTGGCACCCTGGCACCCGTGGGCGGTCACAACCCGCTGGAAGCACTGGCCTTGGGCAAACCCGTGCTCTTCGGCCCCCACATCCGCAACGCGCAGACCTTGTTTGAAGCCATTGAAGCCGCTGGCGCAGGGCAGCGCGTGGCAGACGCTGATGAACTCCTTGCAATGGCAGAAGCCTGGATCGCACATCCCGATGACCTGAACCAGAAAGCACTGCGAGCCACCGAATTCATGCGGCTGCACCAGGGCGCCACCCAAAGGTGCATGCAGTCCCTGGAACCCCTGCTGGGGAATCCGCCCGCTCCCCTGCAATGTGTGGCGGTGCAGCATGAAACGCTCTGGTTCGACGATTCCCGGCTGCCCGGCATTCACCTGGCACAGTTCACCCCGCCACCCACCCCCAGTGCTGAAGGCGTCCTGGCCACCGGTAGCGGCCGAGGCCAGGCGCACCTGGTGAACATCGCCGGCAATCATGCCGTGCTCAGACACTACCGCCGAGGCGGTCTCATGGCACGGCTCAGCGAAGACCAGTACTGGCGCAAACCCGCCGGGCTCAGCAGGGCCATGCGTGAATTCACCCTGCTGCGGTTCATGCGCTCCTGGGACTTGCCCGTCCCGGTGCCCCTGGCCGCTCGCCACCACCCTGATGGCTGGTTTTACCGGGCCGACATTCTGGTCGAACTGATCCCGGACAGCCAGAACGTCGCGCAGTACCTGTCGCAACGTCCCCTGGAGCCGGGTGAATGGCATGCGCTGGGGCGGGTCATCCGGCAGCTCCACGACCGACAGATCTTTCATGCCGATCTCAATTGCCACAACCTGCTGCTCGACGCCAGGGGTCTGGCATGGGTGGTGGACTTCGACCGGTGCGAGATCCGGCCCGGCTCCCCATGGAAGGACGCCAACCTGGCGCGCCTGCAGCGTTCGCTGCGCAAGGAAAAGGGAAAGCGTCCGGTCTTTCACTGGGATGATGGGGAATGGTCACACCTGATCCACGGCTATCACTCAATTTGAGGATCGAACCTGTTCCCACCCCTGCCCTGACCCCGACAACCGGTCCGCAGCTCCCCTTCATCGGCATCAATACAACAAAATAACTCCAATCGGTGTGGCAAAATCCCGGGTTGTCTGAAGGCACAGGCTCGGCAAAAGCCCGGTTCTGTGCACTAATCCGAGGCAGAAGCCAAACCAGTCCGGCAGGTGCCGGCCGCCACTGCCTCGCACACGCTCACTTCAGAACGCCCGGCTCCCGCAAGGAGCCGTGTTTTTTGTGGAACGACCGCAGATTCTTGGCGAATCCGCCCGGCCGGCTTGGTGCCTGTTCACATGTGCCACGGGCAAGGCGCCGCTTTGGAATACGCGTCCGTTCAATCCAGAAGGTTTACCTTTGCTCGCTCTCAGCGCCTCATTGCCATTGCTCACCGACCCAGCGCCGGTCGAGATGCTGCGGGCAACACAGCGTGAGCCTGTGGGCAAGGTTTCAGTGCGCTCATGTTCGGGCGCCCCCGCGTGCCACCAGCCCACTTTCCCGGCCCCGAAAACAAGGCCATCGCCATGAAAATTGCAGTCGTCGGCACCGGTTACGTGGGCCTGTCCAATGCCGTTCTGCTGTCTCAGCACAACGATGCCGTGGCACTGGACATCGTTCCCTCCCGGGTGGAGGCCATCAATGCCGGCCGCAGCCCCATCGTCGACGACGACATCGCGCATTACCTCAAGCACAAGCCCCTGCGCCTCAAGGCAACGCTGGACAAGAACGAGGCCTATGCCGACGCCACCTACGTGGTGATCGCCACGCCCACCAACTACGACCCCCAGACCAACTATTTCAATACCGAGTCGGTCGAGAACGTGGCGCGCGACGTGATGGCGATCAACCCTGACGCCACGATGATCATCCGGTCCACGGTTCCCGTGGGCTACACCGCAGGCCTCAGGCAAACGCTGGGCACCCAGAACATTGTCTTCGTGCCCGAGTTCCTGCGTGAAGGCAAGGCCCTCCACGACAACCTGCACCCCTCGCGCATCATCGTGGGCGACAGCAATGAGCCCGCGCAGCAGTTTGCACGTTTGCTGCAACAGGCTGCCATCACGGCCGACGCGCCGGTGCTGTTCACCGACTCGACCGAAGCGGAAGCCATCAAGCTGTTTTCTAACACCTACCTCGCCATGCGCGTGGCTTTCTTCAACGAGCTCGACAGCTATGCCGTGGTCCACGGCCTCGATACCCGCCAGATCATCGAAGGTGTCAGCCTCGACCCCCGCATCGGCAACCACTACAACAACCCATCGTTTGGCTATGGCGGCTACTGCCTGCCCAAAGACACCAAGCAGTTGCTGGCCAACTACCAGGACGTTCCGCAAAACCTCATTCAGGCCATTGTTCAGTCGAACACGACCCGCAAGGACTTCATTGCCGAATGCATCATCCGCAAACGGCCTCGCACCGTGGGCGTGCACCGCCTGATCATGAAGTCAGGCTCCGACAACTTCAGATCTTCCAGCATCCAGGGGATCATGAAGCGCATCAAGGCCAAAGGCATTGAAGTGATCGTGTACGAGCCTGCCCTGGGCGAGCCGGAGTTTTTCAACTCGCGCGTCATCGATGACCTGGAAGAATTCAAGCGACTGTCCGACCTGATCATCGCGAACCGCATGACGCCGGCCCTGGAGGACGTGAAAGACAAGGTCTTCACCCGTGACCTCTTTGAAAGCGACTGATCCCGCCTTGTTCGCCCAGCATCTCCAAGAACCTCTTTTTTCTGTTGAAGCCATCTCCATGAAAACGAACCTCCGCCAAACCGCCGTGTACTCTGCCGTGATGCTGTGCATCGTCCTGACTGGCTGCGCCAGCTCGGGCGGCCAATCCGCCGATGCCGCCCCTCCCGGCGCGCTCGCGAGCAATCCGTTTGCGGCACCGGGGGCGACGTCATACGACCAAGTCAGGGTGAAAACGCTGCGCGTCTTCGGTGACAGCTATTCCTCACCGGCCTTCACCGATTCCCGGGGCAGCATCAACTGGGCCACCGAGCTTCAGAACCGGGGCCGTGCCGAGCGGGTGGACAACTATGCCATCGGCGGCGCAGCTGCCGCCAAGGGCACCAGCACGGCCTTTGATCGCCAGGTCGATTCCGCCCTCAAGGGCAACAACCCCATTGGCAATGGCGATCTGGCTGTCGTTTATTTCGGCTACAACGACATCGGCATCAACGGCAGCGCGGACGGCCTGCGCCGGGCCCGCGCTGGCTACTACGACAGCCTCAATACATTGATCGATGCGGGTGCCTCCTCCGGCAACAACCGCATATTTGTCACCCAGATTCACGACTGGAGCCGCAACCCTCGCAACGATCCCAAGACGGCCGGTCAGGTCGTGTTATGGAACAACTTCATTGCCGACCAGGCGAACGCCCATGCCAACGTGGTGGCGGTTGACCTGTTCACCGTCTTCAACCGCATCTACGAGGACCCGGCGCGATTCGGTTTCGTCAACGTCACCACGCGTGATTACGGCCGTTCGTCCATCGATGCGCTTTACATGGATCTGAACCACTTCGGAAGCCTCGGCCAGAACGTCATCTCCCGCACCTTTGAACACTACCTCACCCGCGGCTGGGAGTGGGCCAGCACCATCAACGCTGGCGCCGAAGCTGCCCTGCACCTGAACCAGGACATCGACAACGAGGTACTTCTGTTCAAACACAACAGCCGGAACCGGCCCACCTCGGGCTTCGCTGTGCAGGCCATGGGCAGTCTGGCCGATCAGGCCTACCGCCCGGCTCGCTACGAAATGTTCCCCGGTTCCTCAAGCCCCACCCGCGTTGACATGACGGGCAAGCTCAACCTGGCAGGCAGCAATACCCGCGGCCTGGCGTTGAGCTTCCAGCCCGTGCAAGAGGTGGGCACAGGTTCGAGCCGGATTGGCCTGGCCATCAACTCCAGCCAAACACCGCACTACTTCAACGAGCGCCACAGTTCGCTCTCACAGAAGTCGGACTTCAACGCCACCACGATGTTCTGGCACAAGGCCGTGCGCGGCTTTGACTTCACCACCCAGGCCTCATTCCTGCGCACGAAGCACGACAGCTACAAATACGACGACCTGCTCGATCTGAGCGTTGCCAACGCGGGCGCAGGCTCCACCTGGTCGTTCGAACAGCGCCTGCGCCATTCCAGTCGACAGGGGAACATGACCGTGTCGCCCTGGGTGTCCCTCACGCACCTCACCCACACGCTGGACGCGCAGACCGCGCAGTCGATCTACACCTCCGATGTGCACTACGCCGCCACGCGTTCCAGCGAATGGCTGTCAGGCGTTGGACTGGACCTGCAGTCCGACCCGATCGAACTGGGTCATCGCCGCAGCATGACCCTGGGCGCCGGCATCAGCCACCTGTTCAGCCTCAAACGCGATTCGGTGGGCGTGGCCATGCAGGAAACCGGCGGTTTCGGCGCCTACGGTGCGGTGCAGCGCGAGGTGTTCGCCCGCCCGCGCATCAACCGCACACAGATCGGGTTCAACGCCGCCGTCTCACTCTCGCCCACGTTCAATGTGCAAGCCTTCTACGCCACCGACGCCGGCGACATGAAGCAAGGCCAGCGCGTGAGCTTGCAGGCCAACATGCAGTTCTGACCGAGCGCGCCATCCTTTTGCTGAATCCATCCACACGCCGGCAGCCCCCATGGGGCATGCAAGGCTCAAGAACATGAAAATTCTCTACGTCGCGGGACGGGAAGAAACCTACTCAAGAACGCGCATCGTGTTGCGTGCGCTGCGCGAAAAGGGCCACGAAGTCATCACCTGCCTTCCGCCCGACCGTTCCTTCAAGAATTATCCGCGCCTCCTTTGGAACACGCTGCTGAAGGCGCCGCAGTGCGACGTGGTGCTGGTCGGTTTCTACGGCCAGCTGCTGGTCCCGTTCATTCGCCTGCTCACCTGGAAGCCGATCGTGTTCGACATGTACATCGGCACCTACGAGACCATGGTGTTCGATCGCCAGAAAACCCAGCCCGGCACCCTGATGGCGCGCATCTATGCCCTCAGCGACTGGCTCTCGTACAAGATGGCGGACGTCTCCATCCTGGACACGCACCACGCCATTGCCCACTTCGGCAAGGTGATCGGCAGCGACACCAAAAAGCTGCAGCGGCTGTTCCTGGCCGTGGACGACTCGGCCATCTACCCCCGTGAAGCCGACCGGCCACACGATGGGTTTCTGGTGCATTTCCACGGCGAGTTCTCGCCCTTCCACGGCGTGCGCATCATCCTGCAGGCAGCCAAGCTGCTGGAAGACCAGAACGTGCGCTTCCAGATCATCGGCAAAGGCATCACCTACGAAGAGGACATGCAGCTCGGCCGCGACCTGGGCCTGAAGAACGTGACCTTCGTGGACACCGTGTCGTACGCCGACCTGGCGGTGTATATGGCCCGTGCCGATGTGTGCCTGGGCATTTTTGGTGACAATGCGAGGGCCCAGCTGGTCATGACCAACAAGGCCATCGAGGCCATTGGCATGGCCAAGCCCCTGATCACCCGCACCAACCAACCCATACAGGAACTCTTCACGCACCGCGAGAACGCATTTCTGGTCGAGCCAGCGAACCCGCAGGCCCTGGCCAACGCGATCCTCGAGCTGCAGGCCAACCCCGCGTTGCGCGAGTCGATGGCAAAGAAGGCCTACGAAACCTTCCAGGCCAACTGCACCATCGCGCAGCTGGGCAACAGCCTGGACCGCATCATCCGCAGCGTGCTCAAGCGCCCGGCCTGACCACCCCGACAGCCCGCGTGGCTCGCCCGGCCTCCCAACCGGGCTTCGAACAGACACACAAAAGGACCCTGAATGGAACACACCCAAAACCTGATCCTCGGCGCCGGCCTCACCGGCTTGAGCACCGGCTACCACCTCAAGAACGGCGACTACCAGATTTACGAGAAGCTACATGAAGTGGGTGGTCTGTGCCGTTCAGAAGAAGTCAACGGCTTCCTGTTCGACTACGCGCCTCACATCCTGTACACGGTCAATCCTTATGCGCATGAGCTGATCCACACCCTGCTCAAGGGCAACATCGAGATCAAGAAACGCAAGGCCTTCATCTACCACGGCAAGTACGACCTGTACACGCAGTTCCCGTACCAGGCCCACCTCCACGGCCTGCCGGCCAAGGACATCATCGAGTGCCTCAGCGGCCTGGTGGAAGTGCTGCGCGACCCCGATCGTCCGAAACCCCAGAACTACCGCGAGTGGATGTACTGGCGCTTCGGTAAGGGCATTGCCGAGCAGCTGATGATCCCGTACGCCGAGCGCATCTGGACCATTGATCCCAAGCACATGAACTTCAGCTGGATCGACCGCCGCGTGCCTGAGCCCGACTTCGAGGCCGTCTTGCGCGGCGCGCTGCAGGACGAAGACGACCGCACCGGCTTCAACCAGGAGTTCTGGTACCCCATTGAAGGCGCGATCGAGTCGTTGCCGGTGGCCCTGGCCAAAGGGGTGAAGAACATCCATCTGAACCACACAGTCACGAAGATCGACCCGAAAGCCAAGCAGGTCACCTTCGACACCGGCAAGGTGGTGAGCTACCAGAACCTGGTTTACTCGCTGTCGCTGACCCACCTGCCACATTTCATCGACGAGATCCCCCAGCACGTGCTGGACGCGATCAATGGTCTGCAGTTCAACCAGATCGAGTGCGTGAACATCGGCATCAACCGGCCCGACATCAGCCCCTACCACTGGCTGTACTTCCACGAGGCGGAAGAATTCATCTTCCACCGCATCAGCTTCCCTCGCAATGCGTCAGAGAAAACCTGCCCGCCCGGCACCAGTTCGGTGTGCTGCGAGATCTCTTACTCCAAGCACCGCCCCCTGCGCGTGCAAGGTCGCGAAGCGCTCATCCAGGCCACCATCGACGGACTGGTCAAGGCCAAGATCATGCGTCCAGACGACGAGGTGCTGGCGGCCGACGTGCTGACTGTCGACCCGGCCTACGTGATCTACGACCTCGACTACGAGAAAAACGTGAAGATCATTCACGACTACCTGGTGAGCCTCGACATTCACCCCTGCGGGCGGTTTGGCGACTGGCAGTACTACAACATGGACCACAGCATCCTGAGTGGCAAGCGCATCGCCGACCTGATCAACGACCGGGACGCCGTGGCCGCCTGAGCCTCGGCCGGGCATCGCTGACACAGGCGGGGTCTGGCCACTTCGCTGCCCGTGCCGCGCCCGATCCCGAGACGGGTGGGACGGGTGGGACGGGTGGCAACACCTTCGGGCCGCCCCGGCCGTTTTGTACCTGCGTCTGCCACAGACATGAAACCCTCCGCGCAACGGCTACTCAAGACACTGGCCTATGTGGTCGTGGCGCTGGCCACCGGCTACTTTGTGCTGGAACTGGTGCGCCGGTTTGGCGAAATCCCCCCCATTCCCTGGAACCTGGGTACTGCCGCCATTGCTGCGGTGTCCTGCCTCGCAGGGGTACTGATTGTTCTGCTCATTGGTTTGATGTGGGTGCTGCTGCTGCGCGACCAGGGGAATCCTCTGCCCTTGTTCAAGGCCTTGCAGATCGTGGCCATTTCCCAGATCGGCAAGTACCTGCCTGGCAACGTCGGTCACTTCGCCGGTCGGGCCGTGCTGGCCCAGAACGTCGGCGTTCCTCTGGGCGTGAGCGCGAGCACCATCCTGATCGAAACCGCCTGGACGCTGGCCATCGGCGCAGGCTTTGCGGTGGCGGCACTGGCGCTGTTTGTCGACGCGGCCACCGCCCGCTCATTGCCATCGGTGGGCTTGGCCGAACTGGGTCTGCTGACCGCCGGGCTGATGCTGCTGCCCTGGCTGGGCATCAGCCTGGTCAACCGGTGGATGCCCCGCCTGAGCCAGCGGGTCGGCGGCGGCAAACCCGTCACGGCGCCGCGCCTGCGCACCGCACTGGCTGTGTCCGGGCTGATGGTGTTGTGTTTCTTCGTGTTGGGTGGCGTGGTGACGCTGCACGCCAGGGGTCTCTTCGGCGTGGCCGATGCCCCCTGGGTGACGATCACCGTGCTGTTCACTTCCGCCTGGCTGGTAGGCTATGTGGTGCCGGGTGCACCGGGTGGCCTGGGCGTACGTGAAGCCATGATGGTCTTGGTGCTCACGCCCGCCGTGGGCGCGGGTCCGGCGATCGGGCTGGGTGTAACGGTGCGTCTGGCGACGCTGGCAGGCGACGGCCTGGCCTTTGTCCTGGGCATGTGGAGCAAACGGCATGGCTGATGCGCTGCCCCGACAGGCCACACACAATCTGCGGCGGCTCTCGATGTTGCACGGCAACAACGGGTGATATCACCATGAGCGCGGGCCCGGAACGCCGCGCAGGCTGTTTCATAATACCCATCGCTTACATACCTGCACCGATCAGCCACCCTTGATGCCCCCACTGACCGCTCCAGACCACATGCTCAAGAAGCGATCGGTGCCGTTCCGATGGTCGTGGCTGTTGGCGGTTGTGCTTGTGCTCAAGGCGCTGTACATGGGCTTCTATGTGACGCCGCCAGGTGACATTCCCGACGAATCTGGCCACTACGCCTACACGCGCGACATTGCCGGGGGAGAGATCTTCCCCATCATGAGCAAGGCGATGATCCCGAAGAACCTCTGGCTCGACACCGGAGAGACCAATACCTTTCTCCGGGACAACTACATCACCCAGCACCCGCCGCTGTACTACGCCATTGCGGCCATACCGCTGAAGCTCACCCAGCTGTTCACCAACGATCGCTGGTACCAGATCCGGGCCACCCGGACGGTATCTGCCGTGTCACTGGGCGTCCTGTTCCTCGCGCTTTTCTGGACCCTTCTGGAAGCCGGCATCTCGCGGGAGCGCTCGCTTCTGCTGGCCTCCACCCTGGGCTTCATCCCCATGGTGAGCCATCTAGCGTCCGGCATCACCAACGACATCTTTCTCTTCATGCTGTGCGCGCTGGCCACACGCCACCTGGTGCGGTTCGTGAAAGCGCAAAACCTCCGCGACGCCTACCTCTGTGCCGTCTGGCTCACCCTGGCGGGGGGCACCAAGATGACGGCCTGGGTGCTGATTGCCGGCTTCGTGGGCATCATGTTGTATGAGCTGCGCCGCCCGTTGAAATCCTGGCTGATGCATGCAGCGGGCATCTCGTTGACGGCACTGGTGCTGCCCATCTGGTGGATGGCCCGCAATTTCGTGCACTTCGGCAATCCGATGAAGATGAATGTGGTGAGCACACCGCCCAAGCTGCCCGACTACACCTTGCTGGAATACGTGCAGACACAGCCGTACTTCGACTGGATGCTGGTGCACTTCTACGGCCTGATCGGCTTCTCCGGCTACTGCCAGACACCGGAGCTGACCCACCTGTGCACAGGCGTTCGAGCCACACGCATCTCCAGCCAGCCCTACGACTTTCTGGTCATGGTGCTGCTGGTCCTCACCGTGCTTTTCCTGGCGCACACGTTTCGGCGCTACCGCCATCTTGCAGGCCAGACCCACACGGCGCCACCCGCCAGTTCCCTGCAGCAATGGGGTGCCAGTCTGTTCAACAAACCCGTCCTGCGCACCCTCCTGCTGAGCAGCTTGCTGGTGGGGGGCGTTTGCCTGTTCGTGGTTGCCGAACTCTACGTCTACCATGAGCCGGGATGGGTGGCAGAACTGGCCCGGACGATGATGGTGGCCGTCGCCCTGGTGGGTTTGCTCGGTCTGGCCGTGATCCTGCTGGATGCCGACCCTGAAGAACGCCTGATGTACTACGCCATGGCGCTGTTCCTGGGCTTTGGTCTGCTGATCTTGCTGCAAGGCCTCAAGGCCTATGTGCTGCTGGCCGAGCTGCGGGGCGTGCAAGGCCGCTACTTCTACCCGTTTCTTCCGCTCATGCTGGTGGCGTTGGCGCTGCTGCTCCAGCGTTTCAGGGTGCCCACCGGGTTGTACCTGTGGGTCGTGATTGCACTTGCCTGGGGCGAATTGCATGCCTATGTGACCCAGGTGATCCCCTTCTTTGAGTACGTGAAGATATGAAGCACGCACATGGGAGGGTGGTTCAGTGGCTCATGGCCTCTGCATTGGCCGGGCTTGCCTTTTTTCTGCAGTACCAGAAAGAAATCTACGAATACCGCTACATGCCGCTCGAGCTGACCGCGATCGACTGGGTCGGCGGCCGGCCGGCCGGTGAGATCGTGCAGGACTTCCGGCTGAGCCAGCCCCTGAACATCCAGGACGCGGACATCCTTGAGCGCGATCTGAGCGAGCCCTTCTGCGTGAAACTGTTGATGGCCAACTACGCCAACCGGCGCAACAGGGGCACATTCGCCGTCAGCGTGAGCACGGCTGAAGCGCGACAGGTGAAGACCGTGCAGGCGGCCGAGGTTCTGGACAATCAATATGAAAAGGTCTGCTTTGAAGAACTGCGCTTCCATCAGGTCTTTCGAAAACCCGCCACCCTGGAAATTGCCGGGATTGATGGCGTGTCCGGGCGATCGGTCACCGCCTGGCTCAGCAACACGCCCATCGGGGAACGCGTCCAGGTCAATGGCGCCCCCACCGATCTGACCCTCGTCCACACCGTCGTCCTGCTCAAGGACACGGAAAAATACCAGTACAACGCCTACCTGCTCCTGCTGTTTGCATCGGTTCTCGTGGGTCTGATACTGACGGCGGTCCGCAACCGGGAGGCCATCTGATCCCTGTACGCCCGAAGAGGCCCGCACAGCACCATCGGGAGGTGTTGGCGCAAAACGCCGGGTGACGCACCTCTTTGGGGTGCTCCTCCCGGGTCGAGCGACAATACGGGCTTTGCCCGACTTTCAGGGGCGCAAAACACCGCCCTGCGCGTGCAGCGCGATTCACCGGCGAGAAGGCATTTCCAATGATCGCCATGAATCGGCCAGTCGTGCCGCCACCCGGTTGTCAGGAATGCAGCTCACGGTATTGATACCCAACATGCTCGAACACCACGATTCGTCGAACAACGCACAGCCTTCTCAGGAAGAAGACATCGAAGCGCTGAAAACGCTCCTGAACCTGAAGGACAAGGAGCTGCAGAGCCTGAACGATGCGCTGCTCAAGGCCAGGGAAGATCTCAAGTCGGCGCAACGCAAACTCGAAGAACTTCACAGCTCGACGAGCTGGCGCATGACGGCGGTGTTCCGTGGCCCGATCATGCGTCTGATCAACCTGAAACGCACCTGGGGCGTGATGGCCTACGAGGTGGCCAGCCGGGGCGGCTGGTACGACAGCGCGGCAGAGGTCGTCTCCGACATACGCGCCTACCGTCTGCAGTACTTCAGGCGCCTGGCGCAGTACCTCAACAGCAACGGGGAAAAGGACCCGGCCCCGGGTTCTGGCGACCATGATCGCCGCGACTACGCGGCCTGGTTCGCCACCCGAGCGCCGCGCGAAAACCCGCCCGTCGGATCGGTGACCGATGGACCGCTCATTTCGGTGGTGGTGCCCACCTACAAGCCGCCCCTGGATCTCCTGAAAGAGGCCATCGACTCGGTGAGCCGGCAGACGTATGCGCACTGGGAGCTCTGCATTGCTGACGACGCTTCCCACGACACCAGCCTCACGGAATACCTGCAGGCGCTGTCAAAGTCCGACCCCAAGGTTCGCGTCGTGTTTCGCGAATCCAATGGCCACATCTCGGCATGCACCAACTCGGCCCTGACGCTGGCCACGGGCGACTACGTCCTGCTCCTCGACCAAGACGATCTGTTGAGCACCGACGCCCTCGAACAGGTGGCGCAATGCATTGCCCGCCATCCCGACGCGGCCATCATCTATTCCGACGAGGACCGCATCAACGAAGATGGCTCGCAGCACAGCAACGCCTACTTCAAACCCGACTTCAACTACGACCTGTTTCTTGGGCAGAACATGGTGAGCCACCTGGGCGTGTTTCACCGGCAGCTGATCATGGACATCGGTGGTTTCCGGGAGGGGCTGGAAGGCTCCCAAGATTACGACCTCGCCCTGCGCGCCATGGAACGGGTGCAACCCCACCAGATTCGCCACATTCCGCAGGTTCTCTACCATTGGCGCGCCATCAAGGGCAGCACGGCCCTGGACCATTCTGAAAAATCCTACGCCAGCACCGCGAGCCGCGTGGCGCTTCACGACCACCTGCAGCGGACCGGACAAACCGGCGAAGTGCTGCCTGCGCCGGGACTGCCTTTTTTCAACCGTGTGCGCTACGAATTGCCGGAGCCTGACGCCCTGGTCAGCGTGATCGTCGCCCTGGACGAACCCGTTGACAAGCTGCGGGCGATGCTGGCCGACATGTGGCGAACCCGCGGCGCCATCGACTGCGAGTTCATCGTGTGCACCGCCGGGCATCTGTCTTCCGAAGAATTGCTCTCGGGCTTTGCCGCTGAGCAGCTGCCGGCGGTGAGTGTCATCAAGACCGATGCCCAGACACCCCTGCCCGAACGCCACAATGCGGCGGTCGAGCAGTCGCGCGGGCATTTCTGCTGCTTGGTGTCGGCCTTGTTCAGCACCATGAGTGAGGGTTGGCTGGAAGAACTGGCGCGCGTGGCGGGGCAGGCACGCACGGCCTTCGTGGCGCCGCGCATTCACAACAAACCGGGTCTGCTGGACCACGGCGGCGTGCTGTTCACCGCGCCCATGCGCGCCGTCTACGCGCACAAGGGCTTGCCCAAAACCGCCCACGGTTATTCCGGCCGCGCGGCGTTGCAGCAGGCATTTTCAGCGCTCTCCCCTGCCCTGCTGGTGGTGCGCCGGGCATTGCTCGCAGAGACCGGCGGATTCGGGCGCGATTTCAGCGGCAAGCTGGCACTGATCGACAAATGCCTGGAGCTGCAACGACAAGGTCTGGCGAATGTATGGCTGCCCTACGCCGACCTGATGTTCACCGATCCGGCCTACTCTGGCCGCACCAACATCCTGACCGAACTGGGTTTGTTCAGTCCGGAGCGCAAGCGCTGGTCGACGAAGTGGGGCGACATTCACAACGACCGCTTCTACAACCCGAACCTCTCTCGGCAAGGTGATTTTTCACTGAACTGGCAAGTCTGAAGGGCCGGTACAGCGCATGTCCACCCGCCAAACCGCTGTCAGCGCCGTCTGCGCCGTCGTGGTCACCTACAACCCCGACATCGCCGTG
This sequence comes from Betaproteobacteria bacterium HGW-Betaproteobacteria-16, assembly GCA_002840835.1. Classification (GTDB taxonomy): domain Bacteria; phylum Pseudomonadota; class Gammaproteobacteria; order Burkholderiales; family Burkholderiaceae_C; genus Hydrogenophaga. The sequence goes on from PHCQ01000001.1 coordinate 51,584, forward strand.
GTCGGGCAACTGCTGCGCCAGCTGCAAGCCAACGGCTGCGACTTTGTGGTGGTCGACAACCAGTCGACCAACGCAGACGCACTACAGGCCACCGTGTCGTCATTGACGCACTGCCGTGCGCTGATGCGTCAGACCGCGAACATTGGTCAGGCAGCCGCCCTGAACCTGGGGCTGCAACAGCTGTCTGACTGGCAATACGAACTGGCCCTGCTGTTCGACCAGGACAGTGCCATCGACACCGACTTCTGCAGCCAGATGCTGCTGGCCTGGGACGAAGCCCATGCCCATGCGACAGACCCTGTGGCGGCGATTGGCCCCCGTCTGGAGGACCCGGTCACCCACCGGCGCGTCGCGTTTCGATCGTTTGAACACCTGTTCGGCCGGCAGGAAACCGCTGCGGTGCCCAGTGGCCTGCTGGTGCATACCGGGTTCCTCATCACGTCAGGCTGTCTCATGTCCATGGCGGCGTTGAAAGCCATTGGTCCCATGAGAGCCGACTACTTCATTGACAACGTCGATCTGGAGTGGTGCTTCCGGGCAAAATCCAGGGGTTTCCAGATTCTGGGCACCGACCATGCGCGCCTGTACCACCGCATTGGCGAAGCGGGTTCCAGCTACCTCGTGCGAAAAGGCATTGTGGTTCAACACAGTGCGCTTCGCTTTTATTACTCCAGCCGCAACCGCATCCATCTGCATCGCCAGCCTCACGCACCGCGCAACTGGAGGCTCAAGGACAGCGTGCGCTTTGTCCTGAAGACCAGCTACCTCCTGCTGACCTCGCCCGAGCGCCGCGCCTACTGGGCGAGCCTTCGCCAAGCCATGAAAGACGCGGCCACGCTGCCATGATCCAGAAACACCCCCGCGCCGCTTCGCGTCACCCCCTCAAGGGGGCGGCACTGGCCGTCCGGCAAAGCCGGCCCGGCGGTGCCCCTGGACTGGACCGTTTCGTGCGTCGTGGGTCGCGCGCTGCGCAGAGGAACTACTAGGATGACCGTGATGCGCCCAGGATTTACGCAGACCAGCGCCGAATGCCGCGTGGTGGTGCTGCTGCCCGTGTACAACGGCGCCCGCTACCTGGCCGAACAGCTGGACTCCATCCTGGCTCAGTCGCTGACCAATCTGATGATCCTGTGTCGGGATGACGGCTCCCGTGACGATTCGCTCACGATCCTGCACCGCTATGCCAGCCAGCATCCCCAGAGCTTCCGGGTCCTGGACGACGAACTGGGCAACCTGGGCGCACGGGCCAATTTTTCGAAGCTGATGCAGGCCGCGCTGAACTCAGAAGGCTCAAGCACCGCAGCCACAAGCACCTACTACGCCCTGTCTGACCAGGACGATGTCTGGCATGTTGACAAGCTGGCTCAGCTGGTGGCAGCCATGCGCCAACTGGAACAGGGCGACACCCACCTGCCAGCGCTGGTTCACAGTGATCTGCGCGTGGTGGACGATCAGGGCCAGGTCATCGCCCCCTCCATGGCTGCCTATCAAGGTCTTCGCCCCGATCGCGACAGCTTTGCGGCCCAGCTCATCAGCAACACGGTCACGGGCTGCACCGCCATGATGAACCGGGCCCTGATGGAGCGCAGCACACCCGTGCCCCCGGAATGCATCATGCACGACTGGTGGATCTCGCTGGTGGCCAGCGCTTTTGGCAAACGCGCCTACCTCCAGCAGGCCATGCTCGACTACCGCCAGCACGCGAACAACACCATTGGCGCCAAGGAATGGGTCAAACCCGTGGCGCGCAGGTACTTCATTTCCCGCATCCTGGACGACCGCCACCACGAGCAGTTCGTGGCCAACGCCAGGCAGGCCACTGCGTTCTCAACGCACTTCGCCGGACAGCTCGGTCTGCACCAGCGCATGGTGCTGGCCATGGCTCGCGGCCTGGCGGTGCACTACGCCCCCTTCCAGCGGGTGCTGTTCCGGATATTGCGCTGGTTATGAGCATCTGTCTTTCATTGGTCAGCCACGGCCAGGCGGCTTTGGGAAACCAGTTTCTGGGCGACCTCACCCGCACGCAGGCGGTGCAACAGCTGATCATCACCAGCAACGTGCCCGAAGCGACACCATGGGCGGCCATGACCCGGCCGGCCACGCAGCTGAACAACCGGCAACCGCTGGGCTTCGCGGCCAACCACAATCAAGCCTTCGCGCACTGCGACCAGCCCTTCTACTGCGTGGCCAACCCCGACATTCGCCTGCCCGCCGATCCGTTTCCCGGCCTGCTGGCCAGGATGCAGGACCCGAAAGTCGGGCTTGTCGCCCCCCTGGTGCTCAGCCCGGCCGGACAGATCGAGGACAGTGCCCGCCGTTTTCCGACGCCCGGCAACCTCTTTCGCAAGGCCGTGGGCGGTGACGACGGTCGTTATCGGTTCTCGCCCGGCGACAAGGAAGCGGCCCGGCCGGTGGAGTGGGTGGCGGGCATGTTCCTGCTGTTCAGGGCCGACGCTTTTCGGGATGTGGGAGGCTTTGATGATAAATTCCACCTGTACTACGAAGATGTCGATATTTGCGCTCGCCTCTGGAAGGCGGGCTGGAAAGTCGTGCTGAGCCCCGATGTTCATGTCATTCACGCCGCACAGCGCGCCAGCCGGCATCACCCACGGTACATGGCATGGCATGCGACCAGCATGGCACGCTACTTCATCAAACACCTCGGACGCCTGCCCCACACCTTCGTTGACTCAGGGCCTTCACCTGACTGACGAGGCCGCTGCTGTCCGAGCGCGCTGACGCAGACACCGAGACCAGAAATCGCTCGACGCAGTCAGTGCCACCCCATACCACTTGTAGGAGACCTGGATGATTCTTGTAACCGGTGCAGCGGGCTTTATTGGTGCCAACTTCGTGCTCGACTGGCTTGCCCAGCTTGACGAGCCCGTGGTCAACCTCGACAAACTCACCTACGCAGGCAACCTGCAAAGTCTGGAAAGCTTGCAAGGCGATGCCCGTCACGTGTTCGTGCATGGCGACATTGGCGACCGTGCACTGGTTGACGGACTGCTGGCCGAGCACCGCCCCCGTGCCATCGTCAACTTTGCGGCAGAGAGCCATGTGGACCGCTCCATCCATGGGCCCGAAGACTTCATCCAGACCAACGTGGTCGGCACCTTTCACCTGCTGGAAGCGGTGCGGGCCTACTGGGGCGGCCTGGAAGGCGCGGCCAAGGCCGATTTCCGCTTTCTGCATGTGTCCACCGACGAGGTCTACGGCACGCTGGGCGCAGGCGATGCGCCCTTCACCGAGACAACGGCCTACGAACCCAACAGCCCCTATTCGGCGAGCAAGGCCGCCAGCGATCACCTGGTGCGGGCCTACCACCACACCTACGGCCTGCCGGTGCTCACCACCAACTGCTCCAACAACTACGGCCCCTACCACTTCCCCGAAAAGCTCATCCCGCTGATGATCGTCAACGCCCTGGCTGGCAAGCCGCTGCCGGTGTACGGCGACGGCATGCAGATCCGGGACTGGCTGTACGTGAAAGACCACTGCAGCGCCATCCGCCGCGTGCTCGAAGCGGGTCGCCCCGGTGAAACCTACAACGTGGGCGGCTGGAACGAAAAGCCCAACATCGAGATCGTCAACACCGTGTGCGCGCTGCTTGACGAACTGAGCCCGCGCGCCGATGGCAAGCCCTACGCCGGCCAGATCACTTATGTGAAGGACCGCCCGGGGCACGACCGCCGCTACGCGATCGACGCCAACAAGATCCACCAGGAGCTCGGCTGGAAGCCCGCCGAGACCTTCGAAACCGGCATCCGCAAGACCGTGCAGTGGTACCTCGACAATGCGGCCTGGGTCGCAGCGGTGCAAAGCGGCGACTACCGCAACTGGATCGGCAAGCAATATGGGGCCACCGCATGAACATTCTGCTGACAGGCAAGAACGGTCAGGTGGGATTCGAGCTGCAGCGCGCGCTGGCGCCGCTGGGCAAGGTGCACGCCGTCGGCTCTGCAGACTGCGATCTGTCTGACGCCAACGCTCTGCGCGATCTGATCCATTCTGTCAAACCGCAGCTGATCGTCAATCCGGCTGCCTACACCGCTGTGGATCGGGCAGAGTCCGAACCTGAGAAAGCCCGCGCAGTCAACACGGTGGCGCCTGGCGTCATGGGCGAGGAGGCACAGCGCCTGGGCGCGGCCGTGATCCATTTTTCAACCGACTACGTGTTTGACGGCAATCAGACCACGCCGTACAAGGAATCCGATTCGGTGGGCCCGCAATCCGTGTACGGTCAGACCAAGCTCGATGGCGAACGCGCGCTGGCTCAAGCCACGCCGCACCATGTCATTCTGCGCACCAGCTGGGTGGTGGGCGCGCATGGTGGCAACTTTGCCAAGACCATGCTCAGGCTGGCGGCCGACCGAGACGAGCTCAAGGTGGTGGCTGACCAGTTCGGCGCACCCACTTCTGCCGCTCTGCTCGCCGACGTGACGGCGCACCTGGCACGGCAGATCCAGCGCGAAGGCGCCGCCGGGTTCCCCTTTGGCACCTACCACCTGGCGGCGGCGGGCGAAACGTCGTGGCACGAATACGCCCGGTACGTGATTGGCGAAGCGGTCAAGGCAGGCAAGCCAATCAAGGCCACGCCCGACCGGGTGCTGCCGATCCCGGCATCGGCCTACCCCACGCCGGCCAAGCGCCCCCAGAACTCACGCCTGGACACCTCGCTCTTGCAGAGCACCTTTGGCCTGCAACTGCCTCACTGGCAGCACGGCGTGAGCCACATCCTTCAACAAATCCTGTGAAGACCACCATGCAAAGAAAAGGCATCATCCTCGCGGGCGGTTCCGGCACCCGTCTGTACCCCGTCACTCAGGCGGTCAGCAAGCAGCTGATGCCGGTGTACGACAAGCCCATGGTGTACTACCCGCTCAGCACCTTGATGCTGGCCGGCATCCGCGACATCCTCATCATCTCCACGCCCCAGGACACCCCCCGCTTCAGCGACTTGCTGGGCGACGGCAGCCAGTGGGGCCTGAACATCCAGTACGCCGTGCAGCCCAGCCCGGACGGCCTGGCCCAAGCCTTCATCATCGGCGAATCGTTCATCGGCAACAGTCCCTCTTCGCTGGTGCTGGGCGACAACATCTTCTACGGGCACGACTTCGCCGAGCTGCTGCGCAATGCCAGCGAACGCCCGGACGGCGCCACCGTTTTCGCCTACCACGTGCACGACCCGGAGCGCTACGGCGTGGCCGAATTCGACCCCAGCGGCAAAGTGCTGAGCCTGGAAGAAAAGCCTGCCCAGCCCAAGAGCAACTTCGCCGTCACCGGCCTGTACTTCTACGACAACCAGGTGGTTGAGATGGCCAAGCACCTGAAGCCTTCGCCCCGCGGCGAACTGGAGATCACCGACCTCAACCGCCTCTACCTGGACAAGAACGAACTGCACGTGGAACTCATGGGCCGCGGCTACGCCTGGCTGGACACCGGCACGCACGACAGCCTGCTGGAAGCCGGCCAGTTCATCGCCACCCTGGAAAAGCGCCAGGGCTTGAAGGTCGCCTGCCCTGAAGAAATCGCCTACCGCCACAAATGGATCAGCGCTGAACAGCTCGCTGCACTGGCCAAGCCTCTGGCCAAGAATGGCTACGGCCAGTACCTGCAGCAGATCCTCAAAGAAACCCCCCTCTGATCACCATGAACGCCACACCGCTTGCCATTCCAGACGTCATCCTGTTCGAACCCAAGGTCTTCGGCGACGATCGCGGGTTCTTCTTTGAGAGCTTCAATCAGGCCCGGTTCGAAGAAGCCGTGGGCCACGCGGTCAGCTTTGTTCAGGACAACCACTCCAAATCCACCCGGGGCGTGCTGCGCGGCCTGCACTACCAGATCCAGCAGCCGCAAGGCAAGCTGGTGCGGGCGGCGCAAGGCGAGGTGTTCGACGTGGCCGTGGACATCCGGCGCTCATCGCCCACGTTCGGCAAGTGGGTGGGCGCGCTGCTGAGCGCCGAGAATAAGCACCAGTTGTGGGTGCCTGAAGGCTTCGCCCACGGCTTCGTGGTGCTGAGCGAAACCGCCGAGTTTCTCTACAAGACCACCAACTACTACGCCCCTGCGCACGAGCGAAGCATTCTGTGGAACGATCCGGATCTGGCCATTGACTGGAAATTCGACGGCCAACCCCTGCTGTCTGCGAAGGACCAGGCGGCCAAGCGCCTGAGCCAGGTCGAGGTTTTCCAATGACATCACGCCTCCGGTCTGAACCTGGCCGTGCCACGCGCGAGGCTGTGCACTCAAGTTCAAGAAGTTCCAGGATTGAGTCTTTCAAAGCATGATCAACTACACCCAGCTGGTCAAAAGCGCCTTTGAGGACATTGGCCGAGCCCTGAACAACCACCATCAAATCGTGACCCTCGGGTGGCAGGACGTTGCCACCCGATACCGCAGATCCGTCATTGGCGCTTTCTGGCTGACGATCAACAAAGCTGTGCTGATCGCGGCCATTGGTCTCGTGTTCGGCACCCTGTTCGGCCAGCCCATGGCCCAGTTCCTGCCGCACGTCGCCATCGGCCTCGTCGTCTGGGGCTTCATCAGCTCGACACTGAGCGGTGCCTGCGCCACCTTCATCACCAACAAAGGCATCATTCTCCAGATCAACCTGCCCTTGTACACGCACCTGATGCGCGACATGTGGAACGAGACGATCATCCTCGCCCACAACGTCGTCATCATTCCCATCTTGCTGATCGTGTTCCAGGCCAGCATTGGCTGGCCCATCTTGCTGATCGTTCCGGGGTTCCTGCTGCTGGTGCTCAACCTGATCTGGATCAGCCTCGTGCTGGCCGTGCTGTGCACGCGCTACCGCGACGTGACACAGATCGTGCAAAACGTGTTGCAGGTTCTGTTCTATCTCACCCCGATCATCTGGAACTCTCATCTCATGCCCGACAGGGTCAACCGGCTGATTCTGGAGATCAATCCCTTCTTCCACATGCTTGAAGTCATCAGAGAACCGATCCTGGGCGCTGCGCCCGGCATGTCCAGCTGGATCTATCTTTCTGTCATGGCCGTCGTCGGATGGGCATTCGCCCTCCCCTTCTTTGGTTTCTTCCGGCGTCGAATCGCGTACTGGCTATGAGCGGCAAAGCTTTCATCCACCTCGACCGGGTCACGGTTGATTTCCCCATCTTCAATGCGTCCAGCCTGTCGCTGAAGAACAAAGTCATCAAGGCTGTCACGGGCGGCAAGATTTCCACCCGGCACGACGGCCACGTGATTGTCCGCGGGCTCGACGATCTGAGCTTCAAGATCGAATCGGGCGAGCGACTGGGCATCGTGGGGCACAACGGTGCGGGCAAGACCACGCTGCTGCGGGTGCTCTCCGGCATCTACCACCCCACAGCCGGCACCGCCACCATTGAAGGGCATTGCACCTCGCTGATCAACATCAGCCTGGGCATTGATGCAGAAGCCACGGGCAGGGAGAACATCTCCCTGCGGGCGACCCTTATGGGTATGACACCCAAAGCCGTGGACGCCATGATGGAAGAAATCATCGAGTTTTCGGGCCTGGGTGATTTCATCGACATGCCGTTTCGCACCTACTCGTCAGGCATGCAGATGCGCCTTGCGTTTGCCGTGTCCACTTCCATTCACCCCCAGATCCTCATCATGGACGAGTGGCTGTCAACGGGAGACCAGGACTTCAAGGAGCGTGCCAAGAAGCGCATGGACGACATTGTCGAATCCACCGAAATTCTGATCCTGGCCAGCCACTCCAAGAACCTTCTGATGTCCAACTGCACGCGCATCATCTGGATGGAACAGGGCAAGATCAAGATGGACGGGCCTGCAAAACTGGTAGGGGAGGCCTATTTTGGCAACCAACCTGAATGAGCGGGATGAGCGCACCTGCGTCTACACCGTTCTGACCGGTGGCTACGAGGGCCTGAATGAACAGCCGGCCCTGGAAGGTTCCAGCCTCCCACGAATCTGCCTGACAGACGATCCAACGCTGACAAGCGATGCATGGGAGGTCAGGCTGATCAAGCCGGTATTCCCTTTGGACCCGATCAGGAGCCAGCGTGACACCAAGGTCAACCCGGGCTTCTATCTTCCTGAGTTCACGCGCAGCCTGTATGTGGACAACTCGGTTGTGCTCAAGCAGCGCCCGGAACAGCTGCTGGAGGCTTTTTCGCATCCCGACCAGTGCACCTTGTTTGCTCACTCTTTCCGGAAGTCTCTTTATGAAGAGTTCCGGGAAATCATGCAGACCGGACTGGACGACTCGGCGCGCGTCTTCGAGCAGTTCAACCACTACAAGGCCACCGACGTGGCCTTGTTTGACGAGCCGTTGATCTGGACCGGCATCATGATCCGGAACCACAGGGCAGACAACTTTGATGTGTTCTGCCATCACTGGGCGTCCCACATCATGCGCTACACCCGCCGCGACCAACTGTCGGTGACGGCAGCACTTCGGCAAAGCGGTCTGCAGTTCCACCTGCAGGAAATTGACAACTACGATTCACCTTGGCACAGCTGGCCCAACACCGGCCAGCGCAGGAACGACGTGCGCAGGAATGCTGGTGGTCTGTTCGATACCGAGTTCCGCATCGAGGCCAGTCGGCTCGAACACGAACTGCAGATTGTCAAAGAGCAGGTCCGGCATCATCAGGAGCTCCTGAAAGAAGAAGTGGCAAAACATGCCGAGGTGATCAGGATGTATGAGGAGCAGGTGCAGCTGACCGACGCCGTCGTCCAGGACTATGAAAACACACTGAGCTGGCGAGTCACCACGCCATTGCGCTGGGTCAGGAAGCGCTTGGGTCGCTAGCCACACACGCCTCGCAAGCGTTGGGGAAATCGGAGCAACAATCAAAAATTCCAGCAGATGCCAAGCACAGCATCAAGGGCCATGAGCCACTGAAAACAGAAGGCTTTCATGGCGGTCTGAGTTCAACAGCCCTTTCCTCTCGTCCCAGCCTGCGCATCATCGGTTGAACAACAAATGGACATCCTCCAGCAGACCACGCCACCCCAGGCCCATTGGCAGCCGCTGACCATCCGGTACGACAGCGTCGTACTGCCTGAGGACATTGCGCGTTGGCAACAGGCTTGCCGCTTCGCACCACACCGGGCTGACGGCGTTGCCGTCTACCACAAGCTGAGCCTGAACGCGGACACGCTGTACCTGGAAAGACTGGCCTGGGCCGCCATGTCTCTTTACCAGGAAGCCTTGAACGACGAACTCAACGCGGTCGCGTTGCAGACACAGAAGTGGCTGAGCGAATCAGCGCAGGACCCAGACATTCGCGCCTATGCCCGGTTCATGGGGCATATGTTGAGCGAACGGGAGATCGGACACAACCAGAATTCGGCAGCAGTCGACCCCAGCTTGCCAGACTGGATGGCCGACGACTGGCAGATTCTGGGCATGGTGCAGGCGCGTGAAGAGGAAGAGCGCCTGCGCCGATTCAATGCGCTGCTTGCCTCCAAAGGTTTGACGACTGTTGAAGCACTCAACGCAGACGGACGCGACAGCCCTCTGCTGGACCGACTGACCAGCCGACGAGACACAGCCCAAAACAGCCCGGTTGACCCCGCCAAACTGGTGTCCGTGATCCTCCCCGTGTACAACGCTGAAAGCACAATAGAAACGTCGGTCAGGTCATTGCTCTCCCAGACCTGGCCTCACATTGAAATCATCGCTGTCGACGACGCCAGCACAGACGCGAGCGCTGCGGTACTCCAGGAAATGGCCCGCCAAGACAGCCGGCTGCGCATCGTGCAATCAGACCGCAACCGCGGTGCGTACCCTGCCCGCAACCTGGGACTTGCGCAAGCTCAAGGCCAGTTTGTGACGGTGGCAGACAGCGACGACTGGCACCACCCGGAAAAAGTTGAACAACAGGTCACCTGCCTGATGGCCAACCCCCATCTGATTGCGACCATGTCCGCAGGCTTGCGGGCCACTGAAGACCTGACACCTGTTGCCCGGGCCCGCCCCTACTACAAGCACGCCAACCTGTCATCCCTGATGTTTCCCCGCCTGAAGATCATGGAAACACTGGGCGCCTGGAATGCCGTCCGATTTGGCGCGGACACCGAATTTTTCAATCGATTGGCCATGGTGTTTGGCGCAGACAGCCTTCTGACCATCGACCTGCCACTATTTGTCGGCAGGGTCAGAGCCGACTCGCTCACCAACGATCCCTTGCACGGCTATGTAGGCCACGACCTCGGCGCGCGCAAGGAATACGTGGAGTGCTATCGCTTCTTTCAACGCCACGCATCAGGAAGTGCGTTGACCTTCCCGTTGGCTCCGGACGCTGCCCTGCCTTTTCCGGTTCCGAGACTGTCGGTCCACCGATCGGCAGTGCCCATCACATGCGACATTGTCTATGCATCGGATCTGCGTGATGAGCACCAGGCCACACGCGCCATCTATCATCACCGGATGGCCGCCGCAAAAGGCCAGCGCTTGGAGTTGCTGCACGTGCCGGCATTCAACCCTGTTGTAGCAGACAACGTTGCGCCACTCCTTCGCGACTACCTGTTCAAACACGGCAAAGCGCTCATTTCGGCTGGAGAAAACCTACGCGCAGAGCTGCTTGTCCATCACGCATCCGTCTCGCCAGCACAGATCAAGCAGCTGTATCCGGAGCCAAGCTTTCAAATGACACAGCAAGACTCTCTCGTTAATTCGAACGCAAACACAGGCGGGCCAACAACCGCTTGCCAAGCTTCAAATGCTTATGATGTTCAAGCATTGCTGGAGTTAAAAAGAAAACTCCCTCAGGAACTTCAGCTAAAGAGTCTGGAAATGCGCCTGAAGTATGAAAACATCCGCAAATCATCTTTGGGGGCGGCAATTTTTCAATACGCGGATGGCGATCTGGAAGCAATCGCCAAAGCCGTTAAAAAAGTCTCCACCGCAGAAGAATTCAAGCCATTTCAACAGGCCAACAGCGACCTCGTGAAGTCGCGATGGAAGCAACTGCTTCACTGTGTCAACACCTCTGCAACAGAAGGACATAACGGCATTCACCTAACCAGTCTCTTATTGCAGGAACTGCGGGACACCGGCGACCACCGGGTAAACATGTTGCTCGCCAATCTTACAACTGAAGATACTGCATGGCTTGATCATCTGAACAAGTATCTTCACAGTATAGATGGACCCATGCTCAGATTAAATGACGGTATCAGAGATAAGCGCATACTTCGACTTAGCGGGTGCAAAACCAGATCAGATGATAGCATCGGTGGACCACTTGTTTCGGTGATCATGCCCTGTTTCAATGCGGAAAAGTATGTGGAATGGGCTGCTCGATCCATTCTTCAGCAAACCTGGAAAAACCTCGAACTCATCCTTGTTGATGACTGCAGCACTGACGGTACGCCATCAATCTTGAAAAATATCGCAGCCAGCGATGCACGTGTGAAGCTATTACGAACACCTTTCAATGCTGGGCCATACGTTGCAAAGAATCAGGGCGTATTAGCAGCACAGGGTGAATATATTACCGGACACGATGCGGATGACTGGGCCGTACCGACTCGCATAAGTGGACAGCTTCAGAGCCAGGTTGGGCTTGGACAACCCATTGCAGTTGGTTACATGCTGCGTATCTCACCGCTAGGAAAGTTCACTCAAATCGCGAGCCCGGGAATGTTTTCCCCTGATGGGGTCTTAAGAAAAGCAAGCATCTCAGCATTCATGAAGGCAGATTTTTTCCATGCCCGCCTTGGCAGCTGGGACAATGTTCGATATGGCGCCGACAGTGAGTTCCTGGCACGAGCGGCTATTGCCCTCGGGCATGAGGTTGCATTGACAAAAACCTTCACCATGTTCTGTCTTGACCTGGAAAGTAGCTTGACCAATCAATCAGAATCGCAAATTCTGTCGGGCACATTAACCGGCACCCGTCTGGAATACAAAGAGTCCTGGCTGGCATGGCACAGTCAACTGGGCCCAGATCAGACCTTTCTTTCATTAAATAGCGGAAGAAATTACTTTAATGCACCGCTGAAAATGCAAAACAAGCTGGACTGACCCACAATGAATCATAAATCCAATCTCATCAGTCAAAATGCCCATCTTGAGAGCTCCACAATAGCCATCATTGGGCTTGGCTATGTGGGTCTTCCGCTCGCCGTGGAATTCGGAAAAATTCGAAGAACCATCGGTTTTGATATCAATAGGCAACGCGTTGAAGACCTGAAATCTGGCAACGACTCAACCCGGGAAGTGGAGCCAGGGGAGCTTCAGGAAGCCAGATATTTGAAGATCAGTGACAACCTAGAAGACTTGCGGCAGGCAGGCATTTTCATTGTGACGGTCCCTACCCCAATCGATCAGAACCGTGCACCGGATCTAACCCCCCTCATCAATGCTTCACGCACCATCGGACAGGTGATCTCAAAGGGTGCCATCGTCATCTACGAGTCAACCGTCTACCCGGGTGCAACTGAAGAAGACTGCATTCCCATCATCGAAGCGACATCCGGGCTGCGCTACAACGTCGATTTTTTTGCCGGCTACAGCCCGGAGCGGATCAACCCTGGCGACAAGCTGCGCCCGCTTCGAAGCATAAAAAAGGTGACCTCCGGATCAACGCCGGAAGTCGCCGAGACCGTAGACCAACTCTACAGATCCATCATCGTCGCGGGGACGCACAAGGCCTCAAGCATTCGCGTCGCCGAGGCATCGAAGATCATTGAAAACACTCAGCGCGATGTCAACATCGCGCTGGTCAACGAGTTGTCCATGATTTTTGATCGACTTGGCATTGACACCCACGAGGTCATTGAAGCCGCCGCCACAAAGTGGAATTTCATCAAACTGCTGCCGGGCCTGGTGGGGGGGCACTGCATTGGTGTTGACCCTTATTACCTGGTTCATAAATCGATGCGCGCAGGGCATATTCCTGACATCATTCGCACGGCTCGCGAGATCAATGACGGAATGGCACGATATTTCGCAAGCGAGATCATTCGAGAAATGATCCAGCACGACATTCCCATTAAGAACGCCAAGGTACTTCTGCTTGGCATCACATTCAAGGAGAATTGTCCGGATCTGCGCAACACCAAGGTGATGGACCTCGCGTCTGAGCTGAAGAGTTATGGTATCAAGGTGGAGATACATGATCCCTGGATCATCGAAGAAGACATTTCTGAAATCAACACACCATTCCTGACACAGACTCCTGAGTTGCTCAGCTACAACGCCGTCGTCTTGGCGGTGGCGCACGATCAATTCAGAGCGCTAGATGGCGATATCGCGTCGTTTCGAGACCAGGGTGGCGTGGTATACGATTTGAAAAATTTCTTTCCCCCTTCCCTCCCAGTCAGAGACTACAGGTAAAGCAACGGGAGTGCGCAATTGAACAACAATGAATCAGAACTCACTGCCGAACTTCTTAGCGCTCAGCATCTGTTGGCTGAAATGTACCAAACAAATCTCGCATTGAACGAGCAACATCTGGATCTTACCCGCCGCATGAGTGAAATTTCCAGTGGTCAAGCTTATTCCCTTGTTGGAAAACCTTCATTGAAGAATGATCATGCCATCGATCTTCACATCGAGGAGACGCTTCGTCTACGGCCAAAAAAGCCGTTTTGGATGCTGATGGCTTGGCTGCTTTCATCAAGAATTCGCCGCCTGCGTCTCTTTGACTTTCAATGGTATCTGGATCGATATCCAGATATACAAAAGAGTGGTATACGCCCATTCAAGCACTTCCTGATGCATGGTATTTTTGAAGGCAGGGATCCTTCTCCTCGATTCAATACACGAGTCTACCTGGCAGAATGCCTTCATATGCTCAATCCGGGAGAGCCTGCATTTTTTCACTACCTGCGCCGCGGAAGATCTGCCGGAATTCCTGCTTCTTTAAATAGCGTTTACCCTGGCACACGTTTCATCGCTGCCAGGCTTTCTGCGCTCGAAGAGCAGATGTCACTTGTCCAGGAACACGTCATTGAACACTCTACTTCTTTGGAAACAAATAGAGCAGAGATCGAGAGATTAGCAGACGTCATCGCCTCAACAAGGAGATCGATCACGAGACTGGGAGGTTTGGTCGTTTCATCGGAAATATCAATCAAGAACTCGTCTTCAAACGATGCCGTTCAGCTTGGGAAGTCCATCGGCATTCAAAACTATCTCGCCCGAGGAGAGCATCCGCTTGAATTTGGTGGCTTGCAGATAGACCCCGATCTCGGATGGCTTCTAATTGATACGCTTTCAGCAAAACGCTACGACCTTGTCATTGAATTTGGTAGTGGGACCGCGACGATTTTGATGGCGAAAATGATCGCAAATTTACACAAGACTTATACACAAACATCAGGTAAATTATTGCCTCAAGTCTTTGCCTTTGAGCACGTGCTCAAGCGCCAAGAAAGGACTATGTCTATGGTTGAGCAAGAAGGACTGCAGCATATCGCGAAAGTGCACTTCGCTCCGCTAGAAACATATAGGGAAGGAAACGGCGCTCCCGATTCCTACTATAGTTATCAAGAAGCACTGTCTGAGATCTCCAGGAAATGGAGCCTTGGGGTAGACGCCAGAATTTTGGTTCTTGTCAATGGCCCACCTGACGAAGCCCATCTCATGGCCCGACTTCCTGCCCTCGACGTTCTAAAAAAGTTTTTCCCGACAGCCTGTATGGAGTTCATTCTCAACGGCTATCGTCAACCCAACGAACGGACGATTGCAGAAACTTGGGCGCGGGAGTGCACTAGGAGTGGAGTTCCATTTTCGCTTGAGGAAGTTCAAACCGAAAGAGGTTGCGCCATTTTTCGGTATAGGGGCTAAGGCATTCGCGATTTAGCGCTCGGCCAAGTTCAGAGCGCAAAAGAGACTTTTGAGTCTCAGACTAAGGTACTGAATTTTCATGTCACCTACTCCGGTCTTCAGGAACGACATACAGGGCTTGAGAGCCGTGGCCGTGATGGCGGTCATTCTCAATCACTTAGGGCTCCCGTGGTTTGCCGGGGGCTTCATCGGTGTCGATATTTTCTTTGTTATCAGTGGTTTCCTAATCACCCTGCAACTAAAGCGTGAATTTCATCAGACCAACAACATAAGTCTGCTCAATTTTTATATTCGCAGATTTCGGCGCCTGTTTCCTGCGGCGATTGCAACATGCATGCTCACCTTGGTGATGGCGTATCTCGTGTCATCGCAGGAAAAACTCGAACTTCTGGCCGATTCAGCACTTGCCGCCCTCGTAGGTGCCGCAAACATCTATTTCTGGATACAGGTCGGCTATTTTGATGCCGAGGCTTATGACAAGCCTCTGCTTCATATGTGGTCCCTCGGGGTGGAGGAGCAGTTCTATCTCTTCTGGCCGCTGTTGCTGTTGCTTGGTTTCAAGTTTTTGTCAAAAACCGCACTGCTCTGGGGTTTTCTTGTTCTGGGTTTTGCATCGTTTCTGCTGAATTATTATTGGTTTGACACCTCGCTGCCTGAACACTTCAACTCATACTCCGACTGGCGTCAAAAACTCGGAAACCCTGCAGAATCGACTTTCTACCTCATGCCTTTCAGAATATTTGAATTCTGCATAGGTGCAATGGTCGCTTTCAGACCCCTCGCGACTGCTCCCTCCGCATTGCCCACCAACCTGCGAACCGGACTCTCTTTGTTTGCTGCGGCATTCTTAATCTATGCCATTCTGCGTTTCGACGCGAGCGTGGTTTTCCCTTACTGGAATGCGCTGGCTGTCGCAACGGCAACCGGCATGATCATTCATCTGGGTTCGGGTTCATTGCTGCTGGAGCGCCTCTTGGCCAACCGTCCAATGGTGTCCCTGGGCACCATCAGCTACTCGCTCTACCTGATCCACTGGCCTGTCATCGTCTTCTACCGCGATCTCAATGGGCCACTGGATCTGCCAGACATGGGATTGGCGCTGATGCTCATCGGCTTGATGGCCTTTGCCCTGTATACATGGGTGGAGACACCTGCCCGGTACAGCGTGCAAGAAAACAAGGCTCCCAAGGTGATTTGGAGACACCCTGCCCTTATAGCGCTGACGGCGCTGCTGTGCACAGCCTTTATGAGCTTCACGCTGCCTACTGTGGAGGGGCGGGTGCCTGAACGAAGAAAAGCTTTGAGCAATGCCGAATGGCGTGAACTCGAAAGTAAGAAGTTTTGCCAGCAGCCCATCGAAGGCCTACCCTCACAGTTGTTTCGGTGTCAGCTCAATCGCAATGCCAAGCAGACCATCATCATCTGGGGCGATAGCCATGCCAGGCATTTGATTGGTGGCTTCGCACAAAATTTTCCGGAGTTCAATATTGCTCTATCCTACACCTCAGCCTGTGCACATCAAAATGGATTTGGCAACTACGTTCGAGATTCGAAAGCAAGGACCCAGTCCTGCATTGAGCACAATCTCGGTGTCCTTAATTGGCTGCAGAGTTCGCCAAGAAATTTTATCGTATTTCTGTCCAGCGCAAAAAGAGATCGGCCAGAGCGCATGTCTAGTATCAACAATGAAATCATTTCCCTTTTGCGCTCTGCTGGTCATGATGCATGGGTGTTAGGTGACTACATACGTCCAGGTCGCCCACTTGCAACCTGTCGTTCTGTGCCTGATTTCTTGATTAGCGACGAACAGACGACGCGAGTTTGCCAGCCAGACCTGTCAGTTGTTGCTGCAGAAATCAAATACGCTACGGCAATGAGCAAACTGAACGAATATTATGTTCCTCTGCATGATGTTCAGTGCCCTTCCGTTGATCGTTGTAGATTCACTGACTTTGAATTTAGTACAACCTTTTATGATACGCATCACCTCACCTACAAAGGCTCTACGTTTGAGATACGTGAGGCCATGCCACTATTGATGAGGAACGTGCCCTCTCTGCGAGACCAGACGACCGTCCCAATTGCCAATATTCCACCCGTATTCAATAGGTAGGGGATCTACAACCTCGACTAGGCCCAGTCCGGGACGAAAGAGAGAGCGAGCTGACCGCCCCCTGCAGCACATTCCCAGCACAATTACCTACCCCAACAACAAAGTACAAGACCAGTGCTGACAGATTCCTACCATGAGTGCATCAACAACGTACCGAGGACTTGGACCTTTCAGGCGACAGCTAGGAGCAGCTCAGTGCCACTGCCGGTCAGATCGACAATCAACATAAAGCGTACGGACGCATGGTAGCCGTTGACAGACCATCACCCGTCCGACAGTCTGCACTCTGCAAATGAAATCAAGGGAGTTTCAATATCATCAACCGCACAGAAAAGCAGGCGCTCAAACTTCCAAACTCCAAATGTGAGCCATGTTCTCACAAGCATTGAAAATCTTGCTTCGGGCAGTGAAACATAAGGCGGCTCGCATTAAACCTGCATCCATCATGATAATAAACTCCAACCCAACACTCAAGACTAACAATCTTATTAGCCATCTTGTGCTGCTCTTGACCATTGGAGTTACCTTCTATGGATTCTTTGATCGGTACCCCATCTTCCACGATGAAATAATAAATACCTACAAAGCACAAACGGCAGATATATTCAACTATGCGCTCAGACCCACATTTTATTTCATTAACTATCTAAGCTATCACCATTTCGGAAATCGGGTTGAAAGTTTAACTTTCGCAGCCGCATTGGCTTTCATACTTACTGTCCTACTCGTCTATAAAATTCTATTAGATTGGAATGCTCAGGTCGCAGGATTGATCTCTGTCGTCATGCTGCTTTTCAGCCCCTACGTCACAAATCTTGCAATAAGGGGGATGGCTCACATCTATGTAGGACTCTTCAGCGTAATATTTTTATATCTGGTTTCCGTGGCCCTAAAGGCTCAAAAACGGAAGGCAAGGACGCTGCTATTGTTGTCTGCTGGTTGCAGCGCGAACATGATGCTCGGGTCGCACCCGACCGCTTTGGGTTTTTTTGTTGCTATTGTCGCATGGGGAGTTGGTGGAGCAACCCTTAAACATAAAACAAGGGATAGAATTTATCCTACAGAATTTGAACGGCGCGACTACTGGATCCTACTGTCATCTACAATTCTATTTTTTTCCGCTCTAAATATTCTTTTCCATACATTTTATGGAAAGACATATTTTGAGCAATTCATTAATCTTAATCTAAAAATCACGTCACAAGAATTCGACCACTATTTTCAGCCTTGGTATTGGTACCTAAATTACTTTTTCTCAAAATCGTGGCCCTTCCTGGGCGCGCTGTCCATAGCGGTATGCGCATGGCTAATAGCAAAAAGCCGCAGGAAATATAGCGATAGTGAAAATGACGACACCTTCGTAAAATTTTGCGCATTGGTTTGGCTTCTAATACTAACCGAAACAGCCGCATTGTCACTCGCAACCTGGAAATTTGACCGTGTTCTAGTGGGATTCATCCCTGTCATTAGCATTGGTATCGCAATGCTTATTGATTACTTTGCGATTAGAGGCATCCAGGGGTTTCGACTGTTAGTTTGGAGCACTTTGGGAGCGGCAGTATCTTTTACCGTATATTCTGGAATTGTCGATAATCTGTATTTCACAAGCAAAGTTAGGGAAAATTCACATCTAGCACATTCTCGATATCTTGGATTGTTAGATGTACTAAAAATCGCCCCGACGAAGAACATCGGATATGTAGGCGACAACGCCGGAATTATTTCTCGCTACATCACGTTAGCGAACAAAAACATGATTAGCTTTGGCTCTGCCAATGAAATAAAATCCACCCCAGATGCAACTAAAACGCTTTTTTATGGAATCCTGCAAAACAACACGAAATTTATTGTAATACAAAGGGCAAGACCAGACCAATTAAGTAAGACCACATCCAATGGCGACAAAGAACTAGCCTCAATCATTCGAGAACAAGGCGCGCAACTAATCTATAGCACTCGCCATTTCGATGTTTGGGCTTATGATCCCGTTTGGATTGAGCCAGAACTAGGGAAATTTGCTCAATCACTGAGCAGAAAAGACCGCATTGGCATTCTTGCATCAGAGAGCGAAATCAATTCGCCCCAATGGGAATCTTCGTTTGAAATTTTCCGCCCCTCTGGTGCAAGACCCTACGCAATACCAACAACGGGAACTCCGGAAGGAAACTTGGAGCTTATAAACCGATATCAAGTTAAGCACATCCTAATATCGGATACTACTTCTGAAAAATTAGACGAAGAAGCCTTGAATAAGTTTATTCACTCACTACTAAGCAATGGCTTTCAGCTTAAATTCAAATCAGACGCATTGAAGCTTGACGTTTATGAAAAAATCTAGCGCCTAAATCTTCAAATTGATAGTCAACGCCAGAGTTTCATTAGCTCCACGCGTGATTGCGGCAATCTGGGTTGCACGAATATAGCCCAGGCCACCAGCAACTAAATTTTATGGCGCATACGCAGAGAATTTTCATTAAACACTCTTTTCGAAACGTTGGGTGCTAAGAACTCATGCCACATCTATCAATAGTAATTCCAGTTTATAAAGCAGAGGACTGCTTGCGCGAGCTCTACCAGCGACTGGCATCCTCTCTTTTACCCATTACATCTGATTTTGAAATAGTTTTTATCGAAGATTGTGGCGGGGACAATTCGTGGTCGATTGTACTTGAGCTAGCAAGACTTGATAATAGAGTCAAAGGCATTCAATTTAGTCGAAATTTCGGCCAACACTATGGCATTACGGCTGGATTAGATCACTGCGATGGTGATTGGGTTGTCGTTATGGACTGTGATTTACAGGACAGGCCGGAAGAAATTCCACGCTTGTACGCGAAAGCTCTGAATGGCTATGATGTTGTATTGGCACGTAGAGGCCTTCGCAACGATCCAGCGTTAAAACGCTTTTCGTCATGGCTGTTTTACAGAATATTCAGCTATCTTGCTGATATGGACTATGACGCAGAGGTAGGAAACTTTCGCATCATTTCGCGAAAGGTGGTGGCAAGTTTTCGCGGCATGCGTGAGCAACTGCGATTTTTTGGGGGATTGGTTTCCTGGATGGGATTTCCAACCACAAGTATCGAGGTTCGCCATGATGAGCGGTTCGCAGGCCAAACCAGTTACACTTTTGGAAAGCTCTGGAAGCTGGCCGGCGAAACCATCATCGCCTACTCAGACAAACCCCTTCGACTCGCTGTTCGAGTTGGCTTCACCATTTCCACATTGGCATTTCTATATGGTGGCTACATAGGTTATCGAGCGATGTTTTATAGCATATCAATAACGGGATGGAGTAGCTTGATTGTTTCGCTGTATTTTTTAGGAGGCATCATTATCAGCATACTGGGCATATTGGGAGTCTATCTAGGTAAGACATTTGACGAGATCAAGCGGCGCCCTCTTTATATTATCAGCAACGCAACATTCGATGACTCACACAGAAAATTTTAGGCCTGTCCCATGGGATACGGCCGCACTTGGCATTGATGCCTATGAAATTGAGGAACCCAAACCTGAAGAATTGGATATTGCCGCAAATTTGCCAGGTCACTACACTGTAAGAGTTGACCCGCTGACACCCAAAATGTTGCTGCACAAATACGGCTTCTACTATTGCGATACACTCCTCGAGCCTTACACTGACATAGATCATTTCGTTGCCTTCGACGACGCAGCTGTAGTGGTGTGCGACAACGCTACAATAGACTCTTTGCTTTCAATTTGCCATGGTGCATTTAAGCATGATCGTTTTCATCGCGACTTCAATGTACCCGCGCACCAAGCTGATCTTCGGTATGATAATTGGCTCAGTCAGATGCATTCTGCGGGCGAGGTCCGCGGATTGCTGTACCGTGATAAATTAGCCGGCTTTATTGCAACTCAGGGCTCAAGTCTCGTTTTACATGCATTGGCTGAGACAGTGCGTGGTCGCGGCCTCTCAAAGTGTCTTTGGACACCCGTGTGTCGGGCATTGTTCGAGTCAGGACAAACAGAGGTTACAAGTTCTGTATCTTCTACCAATTTGCCAGTACTGAATTTATATGCCCGCTTAGGATTCCGGTTTCGAAATCCCGTTGATATATACCACAGGATAACTCGATGAGCTATGTCTTTGTCGCCTGCACGATCTTACTAACTGTATATGGCCAATTGATTATCAAGTGGCAGGTGCTTGCAGCCGGCGATGTACCCACTGATGGTGGAGACAAGATTTGGTTTATTCTACAATTGTTATCCAATTTGTGGATTATCAGTGCGCTAATCGCAGCTTTCCTTGCGTCATTGACCTGGATGGCTGCGATGACAAAACTGCAATTGAGTCATGCATATCCATTCATGAGCCTGGCATTTGTTCTGGTTGTTGTATTCAGTAGCTGGTTTTTTAACGAGCCCATAACAACGCCAAAGGTCGTTGGAGTGGCGCTTGTAATGCTCGGTCTAGCAGTAGGAAGTCAGGGATGAAGATTTGTTCGGCCTGCGGATCAGCATTTAGCCACGTCGGCTGGCTTTGCCCCCATTGCGGAATTCAGCCCGAAGAGAGAAACGGGTTTACAGCTTTTGCTCCCGGCTTGTGCTCGAATGCTGGCTTTCGGGATGATCATTTTAATGAATTGATAGAGCTCGAAGCTCGAAATTTTTGGTTCCGTGCACGGAATAGATTGATTGTCTGGGCTCTGCTTCACTATTTCCCGAACAAGGAAAATTTGCTAGAGGTGGGCTGTGGAACTGGATTCGTTTTGAATGGTATCGCGAGTGCTTTCCCGAAAATGAAATTGTCAGGGAGTGAAATTTCCAGCGTTGGATTGGCTTATGCAGCAAAGCGTTTGCAGAATGCTGACCTATTTCAAATGGATGCAAGATCTATTCCATTTTGCAATGAGTTTGATGTAATAGCGGCATTCGATGTGTTAGAGCACATCGAAGAGGACGAGACAGTTCTCGCTCAGATGTATCAGGCCATTCGTATTGATGGCGGCCTCATGATTACGGTGCCTCAGCATAAATTTTTATGGAGTCGAGTGGATGAGCATGCCTGTCATGTTCGCAGGTATGCAGCTCGAGACTTAGTAAGAAAAGTCAAGGCCGCCGGATTCGAAATCGTTCGCAAAACTTCTTTCGTGTCCCTTTTACTGCCCTTAATGATGGCATCCCGCTCTCTACAACGGGGAGAAAATCCCAACTATGATCCTCTTGCCGAGTTACGCATTAGTGACCTTCCGAACAATGTCTTTGAAAGAATCATGGCTATCGAACGTTGGGCTATACGCCTAGGTTTTAGCTTTCCCGTTGGCGGCTCCTTATTATTGATCGCAAAGAAGATCAAATGAATATACCTTTTAACAAACCATACATGTCAGGCAAGGAACTCTCTTATATTGCCGAAAGCCACTTGAATGGCCGTTTGGCAGGTGACGGGCCATTTACAAAAAATTGCCACGCTTGGCTAGAAGCTGAGACAGGCGCGCATAAGGCATTGCTGACACATTCGTGTACCGCAGCTTTAGAAATGGCTGCTTTGTTGCTCGACCTAGGCCCTGGGGACGAAGTAATTATGCCATCGTACACTTTTGTCTCGACAGCAAATGCTTTTGTGCTGAGAGGAGCGATACCGGTTTTTGTCGACATCAGACCCGATACTTTAAATATAGATGAGAATTTAATTGAAGCAGCAATTACTTCAAAAACCAAGGCCGTAGTGCCCGTTCATTATGCTGGCGTGGGATGTGAGATGGATCAAATTGTTGATATCGCTCGTAGACATGGGTTGATGGTCATTGAGGACGCCGCCCAAGCGATACTTTCAAAATATAGGGGTAAGCCCTTGGGGTCATTTGGACAACTCGGTTGTCTTAGTTTTCATGAAACAAAGAATATTATTTCTGGAGAAGGTGGCGCTTTACTGATTAATGATAGTGCGTTTGCCCTTAGATCCGAGATAATTCGAGAGAAAGGCACCAATCGCAGCCAATTTTTTCGCGGCCAGGTTGATAAATACACTTGGTGTGATATTGGATCAAGTTACCTGCCTGGCGAACTAACCGCTGCGTTTCTGTGGGCGCAGATGGAGGCGGCCGATATGATTACGCGGCGCAGACTTGACCTTTGGAACTGCTATCACAAAGCATTCGAACAAATGGAGAAAAGTGGTGTGGTTCGGCGTCCAATTGTGCCAACGGACTGCACCCACAACGCCCATATGTACTATCTTCTGCTGCCGGATCTGACCACTCGAACCTATTTTATAGAAAGAATGAAAAAGAAGGGAATCGGTACAGTATTTCACTATGTTCCTTTACATCGATCTACTGGCGGAGAGCGCTTTAGTCGTGCACATGGTGAATTGCCCTACACAGAAAATCTTTCAGATCGCTTAGTCAGATTGCCTATGTGGGTCGGCCTTGAAGACGAAATTGACTATGTGATTGAAAATGCAACATCTATTCTCAATGACATCTAGCCGAGGCAGCCCTTCCAACAAGGAAGGACTTTTGACGAAAGTGTAAGTAAATATGAGCTGAAGTTCCAACTTTGAACTTCTGCTAGCTGGTAGCGTTGACGTCTTAAATTTCGTCCAACTCTTGAATCATAGTATGATCATGTCGCCGCCAAACCAAAAGATAATGCTGCTTTCAATGAACCCATTGAGAAAACCATCGAATTTCATATTAATCGGAGATCACCATAGCCTCGGCGTTCATGTTTTTTCATAGGACACCGCGTTTACTTTTGCACTGTCGCGTTATGACGGATATGAAACTCCCCAAGTGCGGACGGCAGGTCAACATCTGCACCGATGAAGTCACAAAATCGGGGAAAATCCCGATCTGCGTCTTCTAGCATGAAGTCCATCTTCTTTGTTTTGTCCTTCAAGAATGCAGTAATATTCGAATTCACGGTATGACAATAGTCCATGGCAACCTGCACCGGTTCAGTTTTTTCAGACAGCCCCATTAGAATGCCGCTTCCGCGATAAGCCTTCATGATTCCTTTTTCGTAGCGTGCTGCATAGCTCTTCGCAACTGCATGAGTGTCGCGGGTCAGATGTACATAAGCTGCATTGTCGCCAAAATGGGCATCCAGTCTGCCTAACACCCAGCTTAGGCGATTGTCTGCTTCTATATGATTACTCGGATATGCAAAACGATCTGCACCCAGCCGGGAAGCTCTTGACTCGTGTGTGGATGAATAATTCTTAATAAATTGACATGCCTCAATAAATGTGACTGATCCACAACGACCGGTACACAGTACAAATACGTTCATTGACCGATATCCTTATTTGTTTCAATTAATTCCAATTCGGCCATTCTCCCGCAGATAGGCCAGCACCAGATTGGCTGCCTCTTGAGGATCGCCAGCCGACCCGGACACGCTCAACTCCGGCGTCTCTGGCATTTCATAAGGCGAATCCACACCAGTGAAGTTCTTCAATTCGCCTTCTCTGGCCTTGCGATACAGCCCTTTGACATCGCGTTGCTCCGCCACCTGAAGGGATGTATTGACAAACACTTCCACGAATTCGCCTGCCTCAAACAGCGACCGCGCAAGCTCACGCTCCGCCCTGAACGGCGATATGAATGCCGTGATGACGATCAAGCCGGCATCCACCATCAGCTTGGCCACCTCCGCCACACGTCGAATATTCTCCACGCGATCGGCATCGGTGAATCCCAGGTCACGATTGAGACCATGGCGCACGTTGTCGCCATCGAGCAGGTAGGTGTGCCGGCCCTGCGCTAACAGCGTCTTCTCCAGAGTGTTTGAGATGGTGGACTTGCCGGCACCAGAGAGGCCTGTGAACCAGATCACGCAGGGTTTCTGCCCTTTGATCAAGCTGCGGGAGGCCTTGTCCACATCCACGTGCTGCAGGTGAATGTTGTGGCTGCGCCTCAGCGCAAAGTGAATCATCCCTGCACCAGCCGTGTGGTTCCCCATGCGGTCGATCAGGATGAAGCCTCCGGTGTCCCGGTTGTCACGGTAGGCGTCAAAGGGGATGTTCCTGTCCAGGGCGATGTTGCACACGCCAATGGCGTTGAGTTCGAGTTTGCGTGCAGCCGTGTGCTCCAGCGTATTCACGTTGACCTGGTACTTGATTTCGGTCACGCTGGCCGAAACGGTCAGCGCACCCATTTTCAGCAGATATGGGCGCCCCGGCAAAAGGGGCTCATCGTGCATCCACACCAGGGTCACTTCAAACTGGTCGGCGACTTCAGCCGGCGCCTGCGCCAGTGACAAAACATCGCCGCGCGAAATGTCCACATCATCAGCCAGAGTCAGCGTGACCGACTGTCCCGCAACGGCCTGGTCCAGATCACCATCCGCAGTAACGATGCGGGCCACCGTGCTCTCGCGCCCGGATGGCTGCACCCGGATCCGGTCTCCCCTTTTCACACTGCCTCCGGCGATGAGCCCCGCGAAGCCGCGAAAATCGAGGTCGGGCCGATTGACCCATTGCACAGGAAACCTGAAAGCCTGCTTCTGCTGACGCGCTTCATCCACTTCAACGGTTTCCAGGTAGTGCATCAGCGTCGTTCCCTGAAACCACGGCATGGCCGCCGAAGTCTCGGTGATGTTGTCGCCCCGCAGGGCGGACATCGGGATGTAGGTCGCCTGATCGAGCCCCAGCTGCCTGGCCAGCTCACGGTAGTCGTCGGCAATGCGCTGGAAAACTTCTTCGCTGAAATCAACCAGATCCATCTTGTTGATCGCCACCACCACGTGACGGATGCCGATCAGCGAAACCAGATAACTGTGGCGACGCGTCTGCGTCAGCAGACCCTTACGGGCGTCCACCATCACGATGGCCACATCGGCCGTGGATGCCCCGGTAACCATGTTGCGGGTGTACTGCTCATGTCCCGGGGTGTCGGCCACAATAAACTTGCAGCGGTCAGTGGAGAAAAAGCGATAGGCCACATCGATGGTGATGCCTTGCTCACGCTCGGCAGCGAGTCCATCAACCAGCAGGGCGAAATCGATCGCATCGCCTTGCGTCCCGTACTTCTTCGAATCGGCCTCCACTGCAGCCAGTTGATCCTCGAAAAGCATCTTCGACTCGTAGAGCAAACGTCCGATCAACGTGCTCTTCCCATCATCCACGCTGCCGCAGGTGATGAAGCGCAGTAGTCCCTTGCGCTCATGAGCAATCAGGTAGGCTTCGATATCGGTGCCGATCAGGTCGGATATGTGCGCCATCTCAGAAATACCCTTCCTGCTTCTTCTTCTCCATGGAGGCGGCTGAATCGTGGTCGATCATCCTGCCCTGACGTTCCGAAGTGGAGGTCAGCAACATCTCCTGAATGATGGCCGGCAAAGTGTCGGCCTCGGACTCGATGGCACCGGTTAGCGGGTAACAGCCCAAGGTGCGAAACCGCACTTTCTTCATCATTGGCGTCTCTCCGGGCCTCAGGGGCATGCGACCGTCGTCCACCATGATAAGCGTACCGTTGCGCTCGACCACCGGACGCTCGGCCGCAAAGTACAAGGGCACGATGGGAATATTCTGCAGATGGATGTACTGCCAGATATCAAGCTCGGTCCAGTTGGACAGCGGAAACACACGGATCGACTCTCCCTTGTGTTTGCGTGCGTTGTACAGGTGCCAGAGCTCGGGGCGCTGGCTCTTGGGGTCCCATCTGTGTTGCTCGGTGCGAAAGGAGAATATCCGCTCCTTGGCGCGTGACTTCTCCTCGTCACGACGGGCGCCGCCAAAGGCCGCGTCAAATCCGTGCATGTGCAAGGCCTGCTTCAGGCCTTCGGTCTTCATGATGTCTGTGTGGATGGCCGATCCGTGCGTGAACGGATTGATGTCCTTGGCCACCCCTTCCGGATTGACATGCACGAGCAACTTCATCCCGACCTCGCGCGCCATACGGTCCCGCATGGCATACATCTCACTGAATTTCCATCTTGTATCGACATGCAGCAGAGGAAACGGTGGCCTCGCAGGATAGAAAGCTTTGATAGCGAGATGCAGCATCACCGCACTGTCCTTGCCTATGGAGTAGAGCATCACCGGGTTTTCGGACTCGGCGACCACCTCACGCATGATATGGAGGCTCTCAGCCTCGAGCCGCTGCAAATGTGTCAGGAACATGATTTGTTGACCGGAACCGGGCCTTCCATGGCAAATATTCAAATATAAACCACTCGATAAAATGACCGCTCGCTGCACTGATGGAATGCTGCAAATGAGGTTCAAAGCCCATCCGCCCTACAAGAAATGACCGCAGCACTCACCCTCGCCTCGCTGGCCTTGCTCCTGTTTTTATTGATGCAAGGGCGATGGACTGCCGCAGTTCTCTTTGCCGTTTGGGCCGGCGGCTTCTTCCTGCTGGGGATCATCCGTCAGGACGAATTGCTCGCCAGTTTCAGCAACCCTGCCTTGGTCACGCTGCTGCTGTTGCTTATGGCTTCATTGGTATTGGAGCGATCCTCATTGCTGGAACGCCTGACCAGAGGCTTGCTAAGAGGAAGTGAGCGCATGGCTCGCCTGCGACTCATGGCGACCGTGGCCACGATGTCGGCGTTCCTCAACAACACGGCCGTGGTGGCCGCATTTTTGGGGTTGATCTCACGTCAGAAGGCGATACCCTCAGGGCGCTTGCTCATGGGGTTGTCGTACGGAGCCATCCTGGGTGGCGTGATCACGCTGGTTGGTACATCGACCAATCTGGTGGTGAGTTCTTTCATGGTGGCAGGTGGGCTTCCGCCCCTGGGAATGTTTGATTTGGCCTGGGTCGGCATTCCTGCAGCGATTGCGGGCATCGTTGTCCATGCCCTACTGCCTGACGGCTTGTCCCGTCGCAGCCATCAACATGCGCCCGCAGAATGCGAAGACGAAGACGCAGCACGTCCCTATTTTCTCCAAGCGAGGGTTATCGAGGGATCAAAGCTGGCCGGGCGCAGCATTGCCGAAAACGGGTTGCGCCATCTCGACGGTCTGTACCTGCTGGAAATCGAACGCAGTGCACGACTGATATCCCCCGTGGGGCCCGAGGAAGTACTAGAGGAAGGGGACCATCTCCTCTTCACAGGTGATGTGCGTCGGGTCCAGGTGCTTCAGACCTATGCCGGGCTGGAGGTCTTTGGCACCCGCTCCGATGATCTGCTGCAGTCCAATCTACTGGAGGTGGTCATTTCCAGCGAATCCGATCTGGCCGGACAAACCCTTCGCGATGTCGATTTTCGCACCATGTTCGATGCTGGGGTGGTGGGTATCCGGCGTGGTGCAAAACGCCTGACTGGTCAGTTGGGCCGCATTCCCCTTTGTATCGGGGATTGCTTACTGCTGGCGGTTGGACAGGACTTCGCACAACACCGCAACGTGGATCGCCACTTTCACATGCTCGGGGACGTGCCCCTCAGACCCCAGCTCAGCCTCCAACAGGGTTGGGTGGCCCTCGCTGGTTTCGGGGCGGTGATCGCGGGCTCGGCTGCCGACTATTTCAGTCTTCTACAGGGCTTGCTGGTATTGCTCACTGTTTTCCTGGCTACACGCATGCTCACAGTCGCCGAGATGCGCCGTCGTTTTCCGTTTGAATTGTGGGTTCTGATCGGATCGGCGCTGGCTCTTGCGCAGGGTCTTGAACGATCAGGTGCAGCAAACCTCATGGCCACGGGAATGCAGACCCTGTTCGGTGACGCGGGGGTCTACTGGGCCCTGGTGGGTGTCTACTTGCTCACTCTGCTGCTTACCGAGCTGATCACCAACAATGCGGCTGCCGCACTGGCCTTTCCGATCGCGCTGGCCACAGCCCGCTCGTTCGGCGTCGATCCAACCGCATTTGTATTCATCGTGCTCTATGGTGCAAGCGCCGGCTTTCTCATTCCTTCAGGCTACCAGACCCACCTGATGGTCATGACCGTTGGCCGCTACACCACTCGGAATTTTGTCAAGGCAGGTTTGCCTGTGTCCCTTGCCTACTCGGCCGTGGTCCTGACTCTGACCCCATGGGTGTTTCCACTGACCCCTTCTTAACAGGCCGTTGAAAAATCCCCCGCTGGCGCCCGTGTCGGGCGCTACGATCCGAAGCCATCCGCGAACAACCCAGACGAGAAAGATGAGAGGCAGTCAAGATTTCCAGGGGGCGTTGTTCTGCCACATCAGCCTAGGGACAATGGTGACAGAACCCCCACCGACGCATCACCAACCGGAAGGGGCGCAACATGACGCTGAAGGATACCCACATCGCCTGGAGCCCCAGCACGGCGCAGGTGCGGGTCGGCCCCTGCTGGCGGCACATGCCCCGGACTGGACCGAGACCCCTATCCGTTACGCGATGACCGGAGGCGGGCCTACACCCGCGTCGGAGGCCGCTATTTTTCGTAGCTGAAGAACTCGAACTCCTCCGCACAGATCGCTTGTATGGCGATACGCTGGCCAGACGTCAGCACCTCCCGCGCAGGGACAGTGCGATCGCGGAGGCCGCGCTTGGTGACGGGAAGATCGACGCCAAATGCGGGCAGGTCAAGAGCGCCAAGCAGCCGGTGAAAGTCATCCTGCAGATCTTGGTGCTGAAGCATATGATCGACGCGATAGTCGCCATCGAGCGTGTAAAGGTCCCAGTTCCGAATCTTCTCCCGCATCTTGCCTGACGCAATCAACTCATCAATGTGAGCGCGAATGGCCTCGAGCGAGGCTTCGAGGTCTCCGCCCGCGATGTAACCCCGGTAGCCAAGCAGAAAGTTCGATAGGGAGACCGCCTTATCGTAGGGGTGACGCTCTACCGAGACAATCTTGTAGCCCTCCACCGATCGGTCGACCTGACGCAATATGTCAGCGAGAGTCATGTGGTTTGCATATTTCTGGCCTGCGGTTATATAACGTGGTAGCGCAGCGACATTGCCTCCGCGCAGTTCTTCAAGGTATCGGTGCTCGATTGCGGGATCGTTCGCGAAGTTTTGGCAACGCGCGCCTGATTTCAACCGCAAGATTTCGTCGCGCGGCGTGATTGGCGTAACAACGTCGTCAGGTCCAGCAAACCGAGATAGCGCAATCTCAACACTTGTACCGCCTGTCTTGCGCGATTTGACAAAGATAAACCGATGCTCGTGCGAAATAATCATGAATTGGCGCCCTGCCTTGAGAAGAAATTTCTGAAGAAGTTTGATAGCTTGCCAGCCACCGTCGGCCTGAAAATGCTATGCGACAGATCGGCCACGTAGACGTTTCGTGTCGCGCCGTTCCTTGCGTTGAATGCGATGTAAGGCTGAGAGGGATGCCAAGCCGGGTGCGGATCAATTCTCATCACCCCCTCCTTTTCCAAGGTCGCACGGGTGTCTAGCTCCATCAGAGTCTCAAGCACGTCGGTAGAGGTGTCAAGGAGGCGGATTGAAGCCGTTGCACCTGGGCTGGTAGAGAGCTTCTCGGCCGCATAGGTGTCGGTCAGAAGGTAATGCGGTGCAAAAGGGCAGATGGTCGGATGCCCTGATCCGAGATGGCTGAGGGTAATCGGCTTTAAATCGCCGCCATCGTGATTAAAGGAAAAAAAGCGCAGAGTGCCGTTTTCATCTTTCAGGTTCATGAGCACCTTGTCACTTGATGGAAACCAATTTGGGTGATGCCCACCTTTCGACCAGATATCCCATCCCAGCGCGAGTCGGATGTTCGTGCCGTCCGAATTCATCGTCACGAGGTAAGAATGACGCTTGTTTGAGGTTTCCGGTTTGTTGCGAATGACGAACATCAGCCGCCTGCCGTCCGGCGACCACTTCGCGTGGAAGCCATAAAAAGCAGCGCCAGCCAAGCCGCCATCGACGCGCCTCTCGAGATCGATCGCAGATGCGATCTGTGCGAGCGATATGTGCAACCACGTTCTGCCGCTATCGAGATCTGTCAGGTAGAGACCATCATCCTCAGGGGCTCCGTGGTTGATGGGCAGGTGATCAGGTGGCACCACGCCACCATAGCCTGGTTGTGTCCGAGCGGTGCGAAGCAAACAGGGGCTGGCAGAAAGCTTTCCATCAGGGCTGATCATATAGATCGCGCCTTCCAGCCGCTGAACCAAGCCTGTCGAAATATTCAGCTTGATGCCAAAAGGCCGCCAGTCGCCAGGCTCTAGATCATTGAAATAGAGATCAGTGTCTGATGCGCCCCATTGAAGCTGTGCGCCAAGTTGGGCATCCCAGCATCGGCTTACGCCAACGACGCGATGGCCGCCCTCGATCAGGTCGTAAACCACGATCTCGCAAGGATCTCCCGGGCTTGGAGCGCGATCATCGTAAGGCAACCGAGTGACCGCCAAGTAGCGCCCCGAGGGACTGAACGGAGACGTATCGTAGAAACGGACGGTGCATCGGCCGAGTTCAGTCGTGATCTTCCAGACCGGCACCGAAGGTGAGTGATCAGTGTACCGCTCGAAATGACGATCCAGTGCATACATGGATGACCTCCTTCGAATAATTATTAGCTCAGCAATCAAATAGAAAATTCACTGCGCGTACCGAACGTACTCATGGTTGAAATACGACCGCACTCGATACGGCATCGCAGCAGTACTGCAATCCCCCTGAAATGCGTGGCCCCAGCGGGGCCACCCTTTGGCAGGCATTTTGACGATCAGTACGGCCAGCATGGTAGCGCCTCGTTCAGCACCGCCGGTTGAACGGGCGTGCCTCAGACGACAACTTACAATCGTCAGCTTTGTTTGCCGGCGTGCGATCGCCCGTGGAGCCCGTCTTGAAACTCATCATCCAGATACCCTGCTACAACGAAGCTGGCACGCTCGCCATTGCCCTGTCCGCCCTCCCCAGGGAGGTTCCCGGCTTCGACAAGGTGGAGTGGCTCATCATTGACGACGGCTGCACAGACAACACGGTGGATGTGGCGCGCGCCAATGGCGTTGACCACGTGGTGCGACACACCCGCAACCAGGGTCTCGCGCGTGGATTCATGAACGGCCTGCAGGCGTGCCTGGAGCACGGGGCCGATGTCATCGTCAACACCGACGCCGACAACCAGTACAACGCGGACGACATTCCGCTGCTGACCCAGCCCATCCTTGATCGCAGGGCCGACATTGTGGTGGGTGCCCGCCCGATCCAGACCATCCAGCATTTCAGCCCCATCAAGAAGCTGCTGCAAAAGCTGGGCAGCTGGGTGGTGCGCGTGGCCAGCAAGACCAACATCCCGGACGCCCCCAGCGGTTTCCGTGCGATCAGCCGTGCTGCGGCTCGCCGCCTGGTGGTGTTCAGCGACTACACCTACACGCTGGAGACCATCATCCAGGCGGGCCAGAAAAACATGGCCATCACCTCGGTGCCCATCCGGGTCAACGGCGACCTGCGTCCCTCGCGGCTGGTCAAGAGCATTCCTTCGTACATTCAGCGCAGCATCGTCACCATCATTCGTGTGTTCGTGATCTACCGACCGTTCCGGTTTTTCGGAACCATTGGTGTCACGCTCTTTGGCATCGGCTTTCTCATTGGTCTGCGGTTTCTGTACAAATGGCTCACCAGTGAATACGGCTACGACGGACACATCCAGAGCTTGATTCTGGCCAGCTCGCTGATGATCATCGGCTTCCATACCATCCTGGTGGCCTTCGTGGCCGACCTGCTTTCAGCGAACCGCAAACTGCTGGAAGAGGTGCGCGCGCTCACACTGGAAAGCAGGGACCGGCCCGTCTGATGCCTGCCACCAAGGCCATGTCTGTCGCATCCGACCTCAGCACGCCTGAGGCCCGCGCCCGGGTGACGCCGCCAACGGCGGCCCGCGCGGGTGCGGAGCGCACGCAGTGGATCGACTCGGCCAAGGGGCTGGGGATTCTGCTGATCTTCTTCGGGCACGTGTACTCCACCGTCACGCCCTCGACGCTGTATGTGTACATCTACGCCTTCCACGTGCCGCTGTTTTTCTTCATCTCCGGCCTCACGCTCAGGCCTGGCGCAGGCCCGCTGGGCGGTGTGGTGCAGAAGAAGCTGCGCACCCTGATCATTCCCTACCTCTGGTACGCCTTCCTGGGCTACCTGTTCTATGTGGCGGGCTACCTGCTGGCGCAGCGCCAGGGTCTGCAGGTGCCGCAGTTCGACTACGGCCTGTGGCGGCCGCTGGCCGGCATCTTCATCGGCACCATTGGTGAGGGCCGCATCATCAACGGGCCGGTGTGGTTCGTGATGGCGCTCTTCTGGACGTTTTTGCTGGGCTACCTGGTCAACACCCACATCCGCAGCCAGTTGGGGCAATGGGCCGCCATTGTGTTGCTCACCGGGCTGGGCCTGGCACTGGCTGGGCGGGTGACGTTGCCTTTCAGTGGTGTGGCGGCACTGAGCGCACTGGTCTTCTTCCAGGCGGGCTACCGGTTTCAGACCGAACGCGTCCTGCAAAGCCTGGGACAAGCCACTCGCTGGGGGCTGCTGGTGGTGCTCTTCGTGATCGGCCTCTTTAGCCAGATCAATGGCTTCGTCGGCTTCGGCGAAGGCATCGTCGGAAGCCCGTTGTGGTTCCTGCTGTTCGCGTTCAGCGGCACGCTCATGGTGGTGCTGCTGGTGAACGTGGCCGACCGTTGGTGCGGCTGGCTGGCTTTTGTGGGTCGCTACAGCCTGTCCATCATGCTGATCCACATGTTGATCATCAAATCGGTCAAAGTGGTTTTGAGCGGCGTCCTGGGCACGTCCATCCAGGTGATCGACAACGACGTGGGGTTGGGCCTGGTGGTGCTGGGTGTGTCGGCACTGTGCCTGGTGCCGGCGGTGTTCGTGATGGAGCGCTACCTTCCATTCACCCTCGGCAAGAGCAAACAGGCGCTCGCACGGGTCGCGCCACGTCCATGATCGCGGTCACGGGAGCCAACGGCTTCGTGGGTGCTGCCGTGGTCGCGGCGCTTGCCCGCTCGGGTCGCGCGGTACGCCCCCTGGGGAGAGCCTCTGGTGCAGACATGGTCGCTGTGGGCGATATCGGCCCGGACACCGACTGGTCGCAGGCGTTGCAGGGCGTTACTTGTGTGATTCATTGTGCCGCTCGCGTGCATGTGATGAAGGAAACGCAGGCCGACGCGCTCGCTGCATTTCGAAGCGTCAATGCCGCAGGAACGCGGCGTCTGGCTGAAGAGGCTGCCATGGCGGGTGTGAAGCGCCTGGTGCTGGTGAGCTCGGTGAAGGTGAACGGCGAGGCCACCCTGCCCGGAAGGCCTTTCCGGGCGTCGGACGCGCCAGCCCCTCTGGACGCCTACGGCCAGTCCAAATGGGAAGCCGAACAGGCGCTCTGGGCCGTGTGCCAATCCACCGGACTGCAAGGCGTGGTGGTGCGGCCGCCCCTGGTCTACGGCCCCGGCGTGCGTGCCAACATGGCACGCCTGATGAAGCTGGTGGCCAGCGGCCTGCCGCTACCGCTAGGTGGTATTAGAAACCGGCGCTCGCTGGTGGCGCTGGACAACCTGAGCGACTTGTTGGTGTGCTGCGCCAACCACCCTGAGGCAGCCGGCCGCAGCTTTCTCGTGTCGGACGGCGAGGATTTGTCCACGCCAGACCTGATACGGCAGATGGCCCAGGCCATGGGCCGAAGCGCCAGGCTGGTGTCAGTCCCCGTGGGCCTGTTGCGCCTGGGGGCGCGCCTGACCGGACAACAGGCCGAAGTGGCCCGGCTGGTGGACTCCCTCCAGGTGGACCTCACGCCCACAAGAGATACCCTTGGCTGGGCACCGCCCGTGAGCGTGTTGGAAGGCCTGCAAAAGATGGTCAAAGGCGGCATCCGATGAAACGTGTGTTCGACCTGCTCGTTGCGCTGCTCGCGGGCCTTGTCCTGCTGATCCCCCTGGTCGTGCTGGCCGTGCTGGTGCGCCTCACATCCAAGGGGCCAGCGCTTTACTGGAGCGACCGCGTGGGCCGGCACAACCACATCTTCAAGATGCCGAAATTCCGCACCATGCGCGTCGACACCCCCGCCGTGGCAACGCACCTGCTGAAAGACCCGAGCACTTACCTGACCCCCATCGGCCCCTTCCTGCGCAAGAGCAGTCTGGACGAACTGCCCCAGCTGTGGAGCATCCTCAAAGGCGACATGAGCCTGGTGGGCCCCCGCCCGGCGCTGTTCAACCAGGATGACCTGATCGCCTTGAGAACCGAATGTGGTGTGCACGAACTGGTGCCAGGACTCACGGGATGGGCACAGATCAACGGCCGCGACGAACTGCCCATCCCTGACAAGGTGAGACTCGATGTGGAGTATTTGCAACGTCGGTCCATGGGGTTTGACCTGACAATCCTGTGGCGGACCGCCTTGAGCGTGCTGCGGCGGGATGGCATCACGCACTGACGGCAACTCGCCGCGCCACCCCTCCACCTTTCTGCACCACTGCCATGACACAAACGCTGGATATGGGCCTTCAAAGCGGCAAGAACTGGACGGCGCGAGTGCCGACGCACCCACAGATCGCGGTGATCCTGCCCGCCTACAACGAAGCGGCCACCATCGCCGCCACCATCACCGACTTTCACCAGGCTTTGCCAGACGCAGCGATCTGGGTGGTCGACAACCGCTGCAGCGACGACACCCGCGGCATCGCACTGCGAACGATTGAAGCCCTGCGATGTGCAGGCGGTGTGCTGCAGGAAAGCCGGCCTGGCAAGGGCAATGCCGTGCGCCGGGCTTTCATCGAGATCGATGCCGACATCTACGTGCTCAGCGATGCCGACTGCACCTACCCGGCTGAACAGGTGCAGGAGTTGATTGAGCCGGTTCGGCGCGGTGAGGCAGACATGGTGGTGGGTGACCGACACACCGAAGGGCAGTACGCGGCTGAAAACAAGCGTCCCCTGCACGGTTTTGGCAACCGCCTGGTGCGCAACCTCGTCAATTCGCTGTTTCGTGCCAAGCTGTCGGACGTGATGAGCGGCTACCGGGTTTTCAGTCGCCGTTTCGTCAAGCACTACCCCATTCTGGTGGAGGGCTTTGAAATCGAGACCGACATGACCTTGCACGCGCTGGACAAGCGCTTTCGTGTGATGGAAGTCCCCGTCCAGTACCGCGACAGGCCGGTCGGCAGTGTTTCCAAGCTCAACACATTCAGGGACGGTGCGCGAGTGCTGGCCACCATCTGGAACATCATGCGGCACTACCGGCCTTTGCTGTTCTTCGGCTCTGCTGCGGCCGTGTGCGCCCTGCTGGGACTGTTCGCCGGCTGGGCCGTGATTGCCGAATTTATTTCCCATCGCTACATCGAAAGGGTGCCACTGGCCATCCTGGCCACGGGCCTGGAAATCGAAGCGGTGCTGCTGCTGGCTGTGGGCCTGATTCTCGATTCAATGGTCCATCAGTCCAAATTGCACTTCGAGCGCGACTTGCTCAACGGCCGGTCATGATTCCACCGGCGACTTCGGACGTGTCCACCAGCGCGACCGACAACCATAGGCCCACGGCCCTCGCGCGGCTCGGCGCCTCGCGGTTCTTGCGCTTCGCCTGTGTGGGCGCAGTGGGTTTTGTGGTGGACGCGGGCATCCTGACCATGCTGATGCAGCTGGGCTGGCAGCCGGTGCTGGCACGGCTGGTCTCGTTCCCGGCGGCGGTGGCCACCACCTGGCTGCTGAACAAGGCCTGGACTTTCGCCGCGGACGCCGCCAGCGCGGGTGGCGGCTACATGCGCTATTCCGGCATCCAGATCATTGGTGCGCTGATCAACCTGGGCATTTTCACGCTGCTCATCTCCGCCTTCCCGGCATTCCGCGCGGTGCCGTGGTTGCCACTGGCAGCGGCTGCACTGGTGGCGCTGGTTTTCAATTACCTGGCCACCCGCCACCTGGTCTTCAACTCCCGCAAAACATGACCACCATCGAATACAGCGGCCGCGACAACCTCGACGTCATGGCCGAAGCCCGTCACTACAACCGTTACCTCACCGATCTGATCCTGCATTGGTTTGACAAGAAGAGCGGCCCCCTGGTGGATTTCGGTGCGGGCGGTGGCACCTTTGCCGTGCAGGTTGCCCAGGCCGGGTTCGATGTGTCATGCATTGAAACGGATCCGGTGCTCTCCGACATGCTGAGGCGCAAGGGCCTGCGTGTGGCGAGCGCACTCGACGCTGTGCCGGATGGCAGTCTGGCAGGCATCTACAGCCTGAACGTGCTTGAACACATCGAAGACGACGACGCCACACTG
Organism: Betaproteobacteria bacterium HGW-Betaproteobacteria-16; assembly: GCA_002840835.1. GTDB lineage: Bacteria > Pseudomonadota > Gammaproteobacteria > Burkholderiales > Burkholderiaceae_C > Hydrogenophaga. Next base: position 88,574 of record PHCQ01000001.1, read on the forward strand.
GCCCTGTGGCACCGCAAACTCGCACCCGGTGGCCGGCTGCTGGTGTACGTGCCGGCGTTCCAGGTTCTGTTCAGCAGCATGGACCGCAAGGTGGGACACCACCGACGCTACCGCAAGGCCGGGCTGACCGAACAGATGAAGCACGCAGGTTTCTCGCTGGACACCGTTCGCTACGCCGACAGCCTGGGCTTCCTGGCCGCCTTGCTGTACCGTTTCATCGATAGTGGCCAGGGCGACATCAACCCGCGCATGCTGCGGATCTACGACCGCTGGGTGTTCCCCGTCAGCCGCCTGCTTGATCTGTTGTGCGGCCCCTTGTTCGGAAAGAACGTCTACGCCTGCGCCATCAAACGCTGACATTGCGAGCATGCCCATGCACCCATCTCCTGCCGAGGGCAACGCCTTCCTGACCTTTCAAAAACGGATCGGGCCTTTCTGGTGGCTGGTCATGCTGGTGCTGACGGGGTACTGGACCCTGCTCAGTGCACAGAACATCTCCACGGCCAACATCAAGGGAGATGCCGGCCAGAATCTGGACATCGCGGCCCAGATCTATCAGACCGGCGAATTCTCCATGCACATGCCCTCGGGGCTGGAGCCCACGAACCTCAGGGAGCCCCTGCCCATTCTGGTGACGGCCCTGTACTTCATGGCTTCCGGCCGCCAACCGGACCAGCTGACTTTCAGGAACCTTCGAACGGGGGAGCCAGCGAGATTTGTCAAGATGCACAACCTGGGCTGGGTGTTCATCGGACTGGTGACCGTCTGGCTGCTGTTCAACGCGCTCACATCGACCCGCTGGGGCGGTGGTCTCGCCGCCGGGATCACCTTCATCTTCTTTTTCAACAATCCCTATATCGTCGATTCGCTCTACACCGAACTGGCGACCAGCGTGCTGATGCTGGTGGTGAGCGGGTTGATGCTGCTGGCCTACCAGCGCCGGAACAGCCTGCTCTGGCTGGCCACCGGTTTGGGCATGGGCCTGCTTTGTTTGACCAAAAGTGCGTTCCTCTACATCGCGCTCGTCGCCATCGTGCTCATGGCCGCCGTGATGCTGGTTCAGCGCCATGAGCGCAGCCGCCCATTGATCGCAGCGGGGCTTATGGCCCTGGGCCTGGTCGTCACCACGGCACCCTGGATGATCCGGAACCAGATCATGTTCGACAGCGCGCAGATTTCGTCAGGCCGCGGCGGCTGGGTGCTCTACAAGCGCGCATTGCTCAACCAGATCACGCCCGAAGAATTCCGGCTGGCCTTCACCTTGTTCGGGCCTCGCAGCTACCAGGCCCTGGTAGAAGACACCTCACTGGCGCTCAAACCCGAAGATGCCAAGCTGCGAACCGGGCGCATGAGCCGCCTCTTTGCTGGCGCTTCGGAGTTTTCCTACGATGACATGGTGGCCCAAGCCCATGGTGAGCCGGATCGGGCCATCAGCCTGTACCGCAAGACTTCGGCCATGCACAACAAGCTGGCGCGCGAGTTGAAACAGGCTGGTCACCCCTTTCCGGAAATGGCCGCCGACAAGCAGATGCAGAGTATGGCCATGGGCATGCTTGCCGAACATCCCCTGGCCCATCTGAAACTCACCAGCCTCATGTTCTGGCGTGGCATGTGGAGCCTTCCACCGCAACTGGACATTCCGCTGCTACCCGGAGGTCGTTGGCGAGCCGTTTTCATCGAATCACTCAACGGTCTGGCCGTTCTGGCGCTGCTGGGCTACTTTGCGTACGCCCTGATTCGGCAGAATATTCCCCTGCTGGCCTTCACCGCGTTGCCTGTATTGATGATGGCGTTTTACACCCTGCTGTCCCAGAACCTGCCCCGTTTTTTTGCCCCGACCCAGCCCATGATGCTGATGGCGGTGCTCCTGTTGCTGTTTCATGCACTGCGTCCGCGCTCTGGACGGACGTCGCTTCACGCGTGATTCTGGTCACACCAGTTGGATCACGGGGGCATTTGTACACGTGACAGGCACTGGGCGCCCGGGGAAGCAAGGGGTATCATCCTGCACCACATGAGTAGCCTCACATGTTCCTGAAAAGATTCGCCATGCCCATCCTGGGCATGCCCCGAGCCGCCAAACGCCTGGTGGTGCTCTCGGTGGACGCCACCTTGTGCATACTTGCCGTATGGCTGGCCTACTACCTCCGGCTGGGAGAGTGGATCAAGCTCTCGGGTGACCCTTACTGGCAGCCGATCTGGGCCGTGCTGGCAGCGCTCGCCATCGCTCTCCCGTTGTTCGTGGTCAATGGCTTCTACCGCGCCATCTTCCGCTACTCCGGTCTCTCGGCGATGGTCACCGTGTTCAAGACCATCGGCGTGTTCGCCGTGCTCTACGCCACGATATTCACCGCCATCGGCGTGCCGGGCGTTCCCCGAACCATTGGCCTGATCCAGCCCATGCTGCTGTTGCTGGGGGTTGGTACCTCACGGGCGCTGGCCGGTTTCTGGCTGGGAGGCATGTACCAGAACCAGATCAAGATGGCGGCATTGCCGCGGGTGTTGATCTACGGCGCGGGCAACGCCGGGCGCCAGCTGGCGGCCGCCATGAGCAACAGCCACGAAATGCGCGTGGTCGGCTTCATGGACGACGATGACCGCTTGCATGGCCATGTGCTCAATGGTCTGTCCATCTACAGCCCGGCCGATCTCCCGAGTCTGGTCAACACCTTGCAGGTAAGCACGGTGCTGCTGGCCATGCCTTCTGCCAGCCGCCATCGCCGCAATGAGATCATCGAAGAGATGCGTCCGGTCCATGTGCTGGTTCGCACCCTGCCCAGCGTGAGCGAACTGGCGCAAGGCAAGGTGAACATCTCAGATCTGCGCGAACTGGACATCGACGACCTGCTGGGCCGCGAACCGGTCAGCCCCAACCACATCCTGCTGGGCAAGAACATCACGGGCAAGGTGGTGCTGGTCACCGGCGCGGGCGGCTCCATCGGCAGCGAACTGTGCCGCCAGATCCTCAAGGTGGAACCCTCGTCGCTCCTGCTGATCGACCAGAGCGAGTTCGCGCTCTACGAGGTGCATCAGGAGCTCAGTGCCCGGTTGCCCGAGTCGGAGGCCCGTCTGGTTCCGTTGCTTGCTTCAGTGCGTGACGAAGAGCGCATGCGCGAGATCATGTCGACCTGGAAGCCGGACACGGTGTATCACGCGGCGGCGTACAAGCATGTACCGCTGGTGGAACACAACCCGCTGGAAGGCATCAAGAACAACGCCATCGGAACCATCACCGTGGCGCAGGTGGCAGCCGAAATGGGGGTGGCCGATTTTGTGCTGATCAGCACCGACAAGGCCGTGCGCCCCACCAATATCATGGGTGCCAGCAAACGGCTGGCAGAAATGGCTCTGCAGGCCCTGGCCGACAAAGGGTCCCGGACGCGCTTCTCCATGGTCCGTTTCGGCAACGTGCTGGGATCGTCCGGCTCGGTGGTGCCCAAGTTCCGCCAGCAGGTGCGCGACGGTGGCCCCATCACCCTGACGCATCCGGACATCACCCGCTACTTCATGACCATACCCGAAGCCGCCCAACTGGTGATCCAGGCTGGCGCCATGGCCAAAGGGGGAGACGTGTTCGTGCTGGACATGGGGCAACCTGTGAAGATCATGGACCTTGCCACACGCATGATTGAACTCTCTGGCCTGACACTCAAGGACGACAAGCATCCGGAGGGCGACATTGCCATCCAGATCACCGGTCTGCGTCCTGGTGAAAAGCTGTTCGAAGAACTGCTGATCGGCGACAACCCCAAGCCCACTTCGCACCCGCTGATCATGAAAGCCCACGAAGAGTTCATTCCGTGGGACGCCTTGCAGCTTCAGCTCAAGGCGTTTGAGGCGGCACTCGATGCCAACGATGTGGGGCGCATGAAAACCATGCTTGCGCAACTGGTGGCAGGCTATGCCTCCAACAGCGACATCGTCGACTGGGTTTTCCTGGAACAAGAAGCTGAAGCCGCGCCGTTGAAGCAAGCCGTCTGAACCTCGCACCAGGGGTTTCTTCTCCCACCTTTTGCGGCGGCAGGGATCTCAGTCCAGGGAGTTCGGGGTCAGAGGGCCGATGGCCTCAGCCAGCGGCGACCTTCCCCTGATCGACCGGCCGCAAGGCAGATGCCATCAGGAGCGCGGTGAACAAGATGAAGAAGTGACTTTCTGTGGACAACCAGAACGAGCTGTGCGTCATGTTGGATACCAGCATCACGGCCACGAAAGACAACATCAGTGCCCGGTGCGCAGGCGGGTGTCGAAACGCCTGCCGCACGATCGCCCACAGGAACCAGGCAAACACCAGCAAACCCAGCAGGCCCAATTCAAACAGGAAAAACAGGAACTGGTTGTGCGGGTGAGGACAGATGGTGGCGCACATGGCCGGATTCTCGAAATGGGCAGTCGCCAGCACCGGATACGAGCCAGTTCCTGCACCCAGCAAGGGGCGTTCGCGAATCTGCTGAACCGCGAAATGCCACACCTGCACACGGGCACCCACGGACGTGACGTTGGAAGGGCTGCTGCTCCTGGCCTCTTCCCAGGCTTGCAGGGTGCGCTGCTGGAACTGACTGGACAACGCAAATGCCAGGGCCAGCCCCAGCAGACCGGCGCCCAACACCGCGCCCAGCAGGCGCGGGCGGCACGCCAGTGCCACCACAGCAAACACGAGCACCGACAGCACCAGGCTCAGGTACCCGGTTCGCCCGACGGACAGGAAAAGCACGCTGGCTGCGGCCAGCACCGCCACACCGGTCCAAAGCACGCGGCCCACCGCCGAGGCCGATTTGGTGGCCCAGAACAAGGTGGCACAAGTGAAAAAGGCCATCATGATCCCCTGCGAGATGTGGTCCTTGAACACGGTGTGATCGACACCGAATCCCTGGTTCTGGGTGCTTGACCACGGCAGGTCGAACCACACATTCAGCCAGGTCGACGCGAGTGTAAAAAGCATCGCGACGGCAAACGCCTGCCAGCATCGCTTGCGCATCTCGGCGTCTGCAAGAAGAAACAGAAAGATGGGCAGCAAAACAAGTTTGAAGTACTTGCGAAGGTAGTCTTGGTACTCGCTCCAGTCGGCCGGAGACCACAAGGTGGCCACGACCATGACCAACACCAGCCCCATCGCCGGCCACACCACCGGATTGCGCAGCGTCCGCACCAGATCCGCTCTGGCTTGTGCATCGCTCATGCGCACGCCAGCCAGAAGCACGGCCAGCGCCAGCGTCGTGTTGGCCAATGCCACCGACACCGGAAATGCAAAGTACACAAGAACCAGGCAGTAGGCGGAGGCGATCGTCAACAAGGCACGCGGGCGCTTGTCTGGGGAACCTGAATTCATTGCTCAAAAATCCATTCGATGTCTAATTCGGCCAGGCGCCCAGCGCCGTGCCTGCATGGGATGCGTTCGAGATACCTCTCGATCACTCAGCAACTACCGTCAAGCCCATGCCTCATTACCGTTTGACCACCGCATTGGCCCCTTGGGGTGGGTCGTATTCCAGGATGGCGTATCGAAAGAAGCACTCCAGCGCCACCAGAAGGCAAAAGAGGAATCCCTGGGGACCGCACATGAAGCCGCGTCTGAACACATAAAAGCGCACGAAATTGGAGATCGCAGAACCCAGCCCCCTCAGGACGCCGCCCTTCTTGCCCGCCTGCTCCCTGCGCCGGGCGCCCAGCTGGGAGTACTGGGCGAGCTTGAGCAGGCTCTCGTAAACCGTGTCGCGCGAAAAATGCAGCAGACGCCCCTTGAACACCCGCGTAGGAGCACTCTCGTCTTTCAGTTGCGCATACTCGTGGACCACGCCCTTGAATTCGAGAATGTTGTCGGTGCGAAACAGGCGCTTCACGCCCCCTGCGGTTTTCGCCATGCGGCTGAGTGCCTTGCCGAACGCCACCTGGTCCCAGTACACCTTCCACGCCGCGTTGTCGCCCGAGGCCACCGCCTGCTGAATCTCCTGCTTCAGCTCGTCGGTGATCACCTCGTCGGCATCGAGAAAAAAGAAATACTCGCATTTGACGAGCGGCAACATGCGGTTGCGCTGAACCGCAAAGCCTTGCCAGTCCGGGAACAGATGCACGTCCGCGCCCATGCTGGCAGCAATGTCTCGCGTCGCGTCCGTGCTGCCGCTGTCGATCACGACAATCTGGTCTGCGAAGCTGGCGCTTTCGATACACCGGGCGATGCGGCGTTCCTCATTGAGCGTCAGAATGCCCACACACAGCCGGTTTGCAGGGGACTCATTCATCAATCTTCCAACTCCTCAAACCCATCCAGCGACCCAGCATCCTGGCCACCAGACGGGGAACAAACGCCAGCGTGCGAATCGGCAGCGCTGCGCTGGTGGTGAACAACAAGGTGCGCCTCAATCGCAAGGCTTCCTCCGCTGACCTGTGTTTGGCTGTGAAGATCAGCTTCGACTGGGCGTGGTGGAAGCCGCGACCGTACTCGCTTCGCAAAGGCCTGCTGCCCTTGGTCGAACTGCGGGAGCGGTGGATGGCCTTGACCTCCGGCACCAGCACCATGGGCAAGCCCGCCTGAAACAGGCGAAGACAAAGGTCATCGTCCTCGTAGTAGAGAAAAAACCGCTCGTCAAAAAAGCCGATCTGCTGAAAATGCTCCATCCGCAGGAGCATTGCAGCGCCACACACAAAACCCACACAGGCCAAACCGGTGGCGGCAGGCCCTTGGGAATGCCACACCGTCTTGGGCCACCGGTAGTTGACCTCCAGCTTGCCCGTCGGACTGGCGAGCTGCGGTGCCAACAGCGCGGCATCGACCATGTCGCGCGCCGTCGTCAGCAACGTGCGAAGGCCCTCGACTGAAAGCTCGCAGTCCGGATTCAGCAGCAGGGCAAATGGTGTCTTGACCAACGCCAGCGCGCGATTGTTGGCCGCGCCAAAGCCCAGATTGCGCTCATGCTCAAGCACGCGGGCGTCAGGCCATTGCCGGTGCGCGAGCGCCGGCGTTCCATCCGTGCTGGCGTTGTCGGACACGATCACGTGAGGGCACGACCCCAGCAGGCTGTCGAGCAGCGGGATGCAGTGCGCACTTTCATGGGTGACCACCACCACCGTGACATCCGCCAGGGTGCTGAGCGCCCCTTCAGGAGCCGGCAACGGTTCGAGGACCACCTTGACGGTGCCTCAATGTGCGCTGGCGCCCACGACCGCGTCTGGCTTGGCCGCCTTGAGCAGGCTCAGCATGGCCGATTCAATGCGGTGCAAGGCCTCAGGGGTGTGGCCCTCGAAACGCAACACCAGGACCGGCGTGGTGTTGGAGGCACGAATCAAGCCAAAACCATCCGGCCAGTCCACGCGAACGCCGTCGATGGTGGACACCTTGGCGGGTGCATCAAAGCGCGCCATCGCCACCAGCTTCTCAACGACCGCATGAGGTTCACCCTCGGCACATGCCACGTTGAGCTCAGGTGTGCTGTGGCTGGTGGGCAGCGCGTTGAGCACCGCGTTCGCGTCTGGACTCCGGCTCAGAATTTCCAGCAAGCGGGCGCCGGCATAGGTGCCGTCATCGAAGCCGAACCAGCGTTCCTTGAAAAAGATATGGCCGCTCATCTCGCCACCCAGGGGGCTGTCAAGCTCCTTCATGCGAGCCTTGATCAGGGAATGGCCGGTCTTGTAGATATGAGCCACTCCGCCTGCCGCCTCAATGGCTGGGGCCAGGCGCTGCGAACACTTCACGTCAAAGACGATGTCGCCGCCCGGCACGCGGGACAGCACATCCTGGGCAAACAGAATCATCTGACGGTCTGGGTAGATGTTGTTGCCTTCCTTGGTGACGATGCCGAGCCGGTCGCCGTCGCCGTCGAAAGCCAGACCGAGTTCGGCGTCGGTTTCGCGCAGGACACGCATCACGTCCTGCAGGTTCTCAGGCTTGCTGGGATCGGGGTGGTGGTTCGGGAAGTTGCCATCCACTTCGCTGAACAGCTCGATCACCTCGCATCCCAGCGCCCGGAACAGCGCGGGCGCTGAGGCCCCGGCCACACCGTTGCCACAATCCACCACGATCTTCATCGGCCGCGCGAGCTTGATGTCGCCCACGATGCGGTCGCGGTAGGCCGCCCCCACATTGATCAACCGCACCTTGCCGCCCTCGGCAGGCTGGCCGGCATCGGTCGCCATGCATCGGCGCAGAGCCTGAATGGCCTCACCGTAAATGGCCCTGCCTGCCAGCACCATCTTGAAGCCGTTGTAGTCTTTCGGGTTGTGGCTGCCCGTCACCTGGATGCCGCTGGTGCACAGGGTGCTGGCGGCAAAGTACAACATGGGGGTGGTGGCCAGTCCGATGTCGATCACGTCGATACCCGCTGCGACCAGGCCCCTGATCAGGGCGGCGGACAGGGCGGGTCCGCTGATGCGCCCGTCGCGCCCCACGGCCACCGTGTGCTCTCCCAGGCGCCGGGCCTCGGTGCCAAACGCCAGTCCCAGGGCCTCCGCCACCGACTCGTCCACGGTGGAAGGCACAATGCCGCGAATATCGTAGGCTTTGAAGATGGACGGTGCAACTTGCATGTGCTGAATTCCCGATGCTGTGGTAACCCGCCATTGTAGGTGGGCCGCCTTACAGGACCACCCTCGCAGGCAGCAGGCTCACGCGTCCGGAAATGGCCAGTCGGCGGTCAGCGAAAACCGTACCATGGCCACATGCAAACCCCTTCGCCCACCCAGCACGCGGCCCGCTACAGAGCACTTTGCTCCAAAGATGCGCGGTTCGACGGCGGCTTCTTTGTGGGCGTGACTTCCACCGGCATCTACTGCAGGCCGGTTTGCCGGGTGCGCACCCCCAGGCTGGAAAACTGCCGCTTCTTTGATCTCGCTGCGCAAGCAGAAAAGGCGGGCTTTCGCCCCTGCCTGCGGTGCCGCCCGGAGCTCGCGCCACGCCACAGGCACTGGACCACAACGGACGCCACACAAATACTTGCACATCAAGCCACAGTGTTGCTCGATGACCCCGGGACCTGGCTGGAACCGGTGGCGGAGCGCACACGGATTGCAGCCGTGGCCGAGCGCCTGGGTGTGAGCGATCGCCACCTGCGCCGCATTTTTGAGATGCACCTGGGCGTCTCTCCCTTGCAGTATCTGCAAACTTGCCGCTTGCTGGCGGCCAAGCAGTTGCTGACCGACACGCGTCTGCCGGTCAGCGATGTGGCGCTGGCCAGCGGTTTCTCCAGCCTGCGCCGGTTCAACGCTGCGTTCGCCGACCACTACCGCATCAACCCCACCCAGATGCGCCGAGACCCCGTGACCTCCACAGCCTCTGCGGAGGGAGGCGAAAGCGTTCGCCTGTCGTGGCGTCCGCCACTGGATGTGGGCAGCACAATGAAATTCTTTGAAATTCGCCAGCTGGCCGGCGTCGAAAGCTTCTGTTCAGGGCCCAAGCCGAGTTTCAAGCGCTCCGTTCGTCTGTCAGTGGGCGGGCACACCCACGCCGGCTGGATTTCCGGGGTATGGGCACCCGAAAAAAACCAGCTGCTGCTTGAAGTGAGCGACGGCCTGCTCAAGGTGCTGCCCAGCGTCATCCGGCGTGTGCGCACGCTGTTCGACCTCGACGCAGACCCGGGCCCGATCAATGCAGCCCTGCAAGACGACTTTCCGACCGGGAACGGTCTGCGCGTGCCAGGTTGTTTTGACGGCTTTGAACTGGCCGTGCGAGCCGTGATGGGTCAGCAAATCACGGTGGCGGCAGCCCGCACATTGACGGCCCGGCTGATCCAGCAATGGGGAGACCCCATTGCCACACCCGACCCTGCCATTGACCGCCTGTTCCCTTCGCCACAGGCGCTGGCACAGGCCGACGAGGACCTGCTGGGCAGCTTGGGCATCGTGCGCCAGAGACAGGTCGCACTGAAAGCGCTCGCCCATGCCGTGCTTGCAGGTCACATCGACCTGAACCCGTCCGGTGTCGCAACTGACACCTTGCAGGCACTGCAAGGCTTGCCAGGCATCGGGCCATGGACCGCACAGTACATCGCCATGAGAGCGTTGAGATGGCCAGACGCATGGCCGGAAGGCGATGTGGCACTGGTGAAGGCCCTTGAACTGGAAAACCCCAGATCCCAGGCGGCACGCCGCGCCGCCGGGCAAATGGCTGAACGCTGGCGCCCCTGGCGCAGCTATGCGGTGATCCGCGCCTGGGCCGGCACCTACCAAGCCGCCCACGCCACAACCAAAGGTCTGATGTCATGACAATTCTGGCGAAACACACCGTTCCATCACCCTTGGGACCGATTCTGCTCGCGGCCAGCCCCGATGGGCTGCGCGGCGCCTGGTTCAACGAACAGGCCCACGGGCCGGCGGCATCGCTGGTGGCCCAATGGCGGTCACAGCCCGAGCACCCGGTACTTCTGGCCGCGAGCAATCAGTTGAACGACTACTTTCTGGGCGAGCGCCAGACCTTCGACCTGCCACTGGACCTGACCGCCGGGACGCCTTTTCAGATCGCTGCATGGACGTCCCTGCTGCAGATTGCATGGGGAAACACCATCAGCTACGGTGAGCTTGCCCAACGCATGGGCAAACCTGCGGCGGTGAGGGCCGCCGGCACAGCGATCGGTCGCAATCCGCTGAGCATCTTTGTGCCATGTCACCGCGTGATCGGCACCAATGGTTCACTCACTGGCTATGCTGGCGGACTGCATCGCAAACAGGCGTTGCTGCGTCTGGAGCAGCGCGGCGTCCTGCTTTGATCTGGTTTGATCCCACATTGCATACCTGAACCATGCCACCCCTTCTCATTGCCGAGTTCTTCCTGCTTGCCTCGTTGTGGGGCGCCTCGTTTCTGTTCATGCGCATGGGGGCCGCAGAATTCGGCCCTTTGCCTACGGCTGGATTGCGCGTGGGTCTTGCGTCCCTGTTTCTGTTGCCTGCCTTCCTGGTCAAGGGCGTGTGGGCAGACTTCCGCCAAAGGGCCGGGCCGATTCTGTTTGTCGGCCTGCTGAACTCGGCGTTGCCGTTTGCACTTTTTTCGTTCGCGGTGCTGCACATCACCACCGGCCTGACTTCCATCCTGAACGCTACCGTGCCGCTCTCAGGTGCACTGGTCGCCTGGATCTGGCTGCGTGAGCGGCCCAGCGGGTCCCGGCTGCTGGGGTTGATGCTTGGCTTCGCCGGTGTCTGCCTGCTGGTGTTGGGCAAGTCCGGCTTTGATGCGTCCGGTCATCCGGCAGCGGACAACACATCCGTCACCCTGCTCGCCATGGGCGCCGCGCTGCTCGCCACCCTGTGCTATGGCATGGCGGCCAGCTTCACCAAACGCCACCTGAATGGTGCGCACCCGCTGGCCACCGCCACTGGCAGCCAGATTGGCGCCTCGCTGGGACTGGCACTGCCCACCGCACTTTTCTGGCCAACGCAAACCGTCAGCGGCAACGCCTGGACAGCCATTCTGGCCGTGGCGCTGCTGTGCACCGCACTGGCCTATGTGCTGTTCTTCCGGATCATTGCCCAGGCAGGCCCCAGCAAAGCCCTGACCGTGACTTTCCTGGTCCCCGTGTTTGCCTTGCTCTACGGGGCAATCTTTCTGGCAGAGGCTGTCACGCTCTGGATGGTGGTGTGTGGCGCAGTGATCTTGTGCGGCACGCTGCTGGCCACCGGTCTGCTGCGGTTGCGCTGGCTGGAAGGCACATTGGCCGCACCGCTGAAGGATCGTTAAATCCGGGCGATACATCGCGACCACTCACTCCCCGGGTTGCTGTTGGCTGTCACCACAGTCAGCCGTCAGAGCACCAGAAACAAAAAAGCCGTTGAAAATCGTGGATCTTCAACGGCTCATTGCTTTGTTGGCGGAGTGGACGGGGCTCGAACCCGCGACCCCCGGCGTGACAGGCCGGTATTCTAACCAACTGAACTACCACTCCTGGTAGATGACATTCGTTCTTTCGAACCAAGCGCCAACCACTTGTGCCTGAGTTGCCTTGCGGCAAATTCTGGCGACCCTACGGGGATTCGAACCCCGGTACTCACCGTGAAAGGGTGATGTCCTAGGCCTCTAGACGATAGGGTCAAAACCTTGGGACTAACCTAAACGCAGCACTCTCAACCGCGTTTTTGCGAGCCCTGCATTGTAGCATCTGAAGAACAACATTCTTCTTTTGAAACACTGCAGAACCCTGAACTTTTGGTGGAGGTAAGCGGGATCGAACCGCTGACCTCTTGCATGCCATGCAAGCGCTCTCCCAGCTGAGCTATACCCCCACAGGGTTTGTCAATTCACCCCCGGCATGTCACTGCCCGGTGCGAATCAGCAAGCCTCAAATTATAGGACATTTTTTAACTGTTTTGCAGCCGCTCCAAAACAGTTTGCCGCTGATGCAGTTCAAGCACCGCATCCAGGGATGGGGTCTGCGCCGTTCCCATGACCAGCACCCGCACCGGCATGGCCAGCTGCGGCATCTTGATGCCATGGGCGGCGGTGGTCTCTTTGATCGCCACTGAAATACCCGCCTTGGTCCACTCGCAATCGGCCAGCTTGGCAGCCAAGGTAGCCAGTGCGGGCCTGATCGCGTCGGTGATGTGCTGCGCACGCTCCTCGTCTGATGGCGTGACCTTGTCGTAGAACGCGCTGGCCCACATGGCCAACGCCACTGTGGTGTCACAGCGATCCTTGAAGAGGCCACAGATACGGGCAAGGCGTTCATCCGCACGCACACCCCGCTTCATCAACTGATCCGCCACGATGGGTGCCAGCGCAGCGTCGTCCATCGCCTTGAGGTGTTGGGCATTGACCCAGCGCAGCTTGGCTTCGTCGAACTGTGCGGCGCTGCGACCCAGATGATCGAGATTGAACCACTCCAGAAACTGGGCACGGCTGAAGATTTCGTCGTCGCCGTGGCTCCAGCCCAGGCGCGCCAGGTAATTCACCATCGCGTCGGGCAGATAGCCTTCGTCGCGGTACTGTGTGACTGGCTTGGCGCCGTTGCGTTTGCTCATCTTCTCGCCTTGCTCATTCAGCACGGTAGGCAGGTGAGCGTAGACGGGAGGTTCTTTGCCGAGCGCCCTGAAGATGTTGATCTGGCGCGGTGTGTTGTTCACATGGTCGTCGCCGCGGATCACATGCGTGATGGCCATGTCGATGTCATCAACGACAACGCAGAAGTTGTAGGTGGGCGTGCCGTCGGGCCGCGCGATCACCAGGTCGTCGAGTTCGTCATTGCTGATCTCGATGCGGCCCTTGACCTTGTCGTCCCAGGCCACTATGCCGCCCTGCGGGTTCTTGAAGCGCAGCACGGGTTTCACGCCCTCGGGCACTTTGGGCAATGCCTTGCCGGGCTCCGGCCGCCAGGTGCCGTCGTAGCGCGGCTTTTCCTTGGCCGCCATCTGGCGTTCGCGCAGCGCGTCGAGTTCGGCCACGCTCATGTAGCAGGGGTACACCAGGCCAGCGGTGACCATGTCGGCCAGCACGGCCTTGTACCGGTCCATGCGCTGCATTTGATAGAACGGGCCTTCGTCGTGATCGAGGCCGAGCCACTTCATGCCTTCGATGATCACGTCGACGGCAGCCTGGGATGAGCGCTCGAGATCGGTGTCTTCAATGCGCAGAATGAATGCGCCGCCGGTGGAGCGCGCGAACGCCCAGGGGTACAGGGCTGAGCGGATGTTGCCGAGGTGGATGAACCCCGTGGGAGATGGTGCGAAGCGGGTGCGGACGGTCATGTCAAAGTGAGGAGAGGCCGGTGTCGAGATCGGCCTGAATGTCGGAAAGGTGTTCAAGGCCCACGGCCACGCGGATGAGGCCTTGAACCACACCGGCGGCCTTGCGCTGGTCTTCGGTCAGCCGGCCATGCGAGGTGCTGGCGGGGTGGGCCACCAGCGTCTTGGTGTCACCCAGGTTGGTCGAGAGCGACAGCACCTGGAGCGAGTCAAGCACGTGGAAGGCGCGCGCTCTCGCCTGGTCGGCGTCTGAGGCCTTCACCTCAAAAGACAGCACTGCCCCACCGCAGTTCGATTGCTGGGCCATGGCCAGTTCATGCTGGGGGTGGCTGCTCAGGCCCGGGTAATGCACCCTGGACACAGCCGGATGCGCCTGCAGCCACTGCGCGAGTTTGAGTGCCCGCTCGGACTGCGCCTGCATGCGGATGTCCAGCGTTTCGAGGCCCTTGAGCACGACCCATGCATTGAACGGCGCCAGGGTCATGCCCGCGCTCTTGAGCACGGGCAAGAAGGTTTTGGTGACGAGCGCCTCGCTGGCGCAGAGGGCCCCGGCCATGACACGGCCCTGCCCGTCCAGGTACTTGGTGCCCGAGTGCATGACGATGTCGGCACCCAGGGCCATCGGGCGCTGCAGCGCAGGCGTAGCAAAGCAGTTGTCCACGCACAGCAAGGCACTCGCGTTGTGGGCAACATCGGCCAGGGCCTTGATGTCGCACACATCGGTGAGCGGGTTGGTGGGCGTCTCGGCAAACAGCAATCTGGTGTTGGGCCGCACAGCGGCCTTCCATGCGTTGGCGTCGGTCTGTGAAACGAAGGTGGATTCCACACCGAACTTGGCCAGGTCAGATCCGATCAGCTTGATCGTGGAGCCGAACATCGAGTGCGAGCAGATCACATGGTCGCCCGACTTGAGCAGACCCATGCACATCATCAGGATGGCCGACATGCCCGACGCGGTGGAGATGCAGGCCTCTGCACCTTCGAGTGCCGCCAGCCGCTGCTCGAAGCTGGCCACCGTGGGGTTGCCATAGCGGCCGTAGGTGAAACCTTCTTCATCGCCGGCAAAGCGCCGCGCGGCGGCCTCTGCGCTGGGCTGCACATACCCACTGGTGAGGAAGAGCGCCTCGGAGTTTTCGCCGAAATGGCTGCGCGCCACGGCCTCGCGCACGGCCAGGGTGTCGCGATGCAGATCGGGTTTTTTCGGGTTCATCGACGGCGGCTTTCAGGCGGTTTGCGCGTTGGGCAAGGCCAGACGCGACGTGTCTTCTTCGCCCTCTTCGCTCATGTCGCGCCCGGCGTTCAGGCGGGCGATGTCTTCGAGCGTGATATCGCCTGTGACGTACACACCGTCAAAGCAGGACGCGTCAAAACCGGCGAGCTTCGGATTGAGCGAACCGATCGCCTGCTTCATGGCGTCCACATCCTGGTAAATCAGCGCATCGCAACCGATGCTCTCCCGCACCTCTTCGACACTGCGGTTATGGGCCACCAGCTCGTCGGGCGTGGGCATGTCGATGCCATACACGTTGGGGTAGCGCACAGGCGGCGCAGCACTGGCGAGGTACACCTTGCGGGCGCCCGCGTCGCGCGCCATCTGCACGATCTCCCGGCTGGTGGTGCCACGCACAATGGAGTCGTCCACCAGCAGCACGTTGCGCCCCTTGAATTCGCTGCCGATCACGTTGAGCTTCTGACGCACCGATTTTTTGCGCACGCCCTGCCCGGGCATGATGAAGGTGCGACCCACGTACCGGTTCTTCACAAAACCTTCGCGGTAAGGCAGACCCAGCAGCTTCGCCAGTTCCATGGCGCTCGGACGAGACGACTCCGGGATCGGGATCACCACGTCAATTTCGCTCGGTGGCAGGGTAGAGACCACCCGCTTGGCCAGCGTGACCCCCAGGTTCAGGCGAGCCTGGTAAACCGAAATGCCATCCATCACCGAATCGGGCCGGGCCAGATACACATACTCGAAGATGCACGGATGGTGACTGACCTGGTCGGCACATTGCTGGAAATGCATGTTGCCTTCCAGATCGACAAACAGCGCTTCGCCAGGGAGCACGTCGCGATCCAGCTCGAAACCATTGCCGTCCAGCGTGACCGATTCGCTGGCCACCATCACGCCCTGGTCGCTTCGCCCCACACACAGAGGGCGAATGCCGTGCGGATCACGGAACGCAACCAGGCCGTGGCCGGCGATCAGCGCCACCACTGCATACGAACCCTTGATGCGCTGATGCACTCCGCGCACGGCAGCGAATACATCTGCTGGCTTCAAGGTGATGCCGCGGGTGACCTTTTCCAGCTCGTGCGCAAGCACGTTGAGCAACACTTCCGAGTCGCTCTCGGTGTTGATGTGGCGGTGGTCTGTCTGGAACAGCTCCTGCTTGAGCGCGTGGGCGTTGGTGAGGTTGCCGTTGTGCACCAGCACCAGACCAAACGGGGCGTTCACGTAGAAAGGCTGCGCCTCTTCTTCGCTGTAGGCATTGCCGGCGGTCGGGTAACGCACCTGACCCAGCCCACAGTTGCCGGGCAAGGCGCGCATGTTGCGGGTGCGAAAGACGTCGCGCACCATGCCTTTGGCCTTGTGCATGAAAAACTTCCGGCCCTGTTGCGTCACGATGCCCGCAGCATCCTGCCCGCGATGCTGCAGCAGCAGCAGCGCGTCGTAGATCAGCTGATTGACGGGTGTCTGGCTGACCACGCCCACGATTCCACACATATAAGCTTCCTAGAAGAGAGAAAAACCGAAACCGCTTCAGGGCAGGTAGCGCGCCACCGCCTCGGGCAACAGAGGCTTGAGTTCGTGCAGCGTCACCGTCAGCACCGCTCCTGTGGCCGATGTGCGCCACCACTCGCTGTGCTGCAACTGCGTCATGTTCACCACCACGGCAAAACCCAGCAGCATCACCACACCCCGCAACACACCAAACGCACCGCCCAACACCCTGTCCACCGGCCTGAGCCCCACAGACGTCACCAGCTTGCGCACCAGCCATGCCACCAGCCCACCCGCAAACGCGACCGCAATGAAGACCAGCGCAAACCCGGCGGCAATCTGTAGCGCCGGGGATGCGCCCTCCATGGGCAACATCTGCGCCATGTCCACCGCAAAGGCCTGTGCCAGC
Organism: Betaproteobacteria bacterium HGW-Betaproteobacteria-16; assembly: GCA_002840835.1. Taxonomy (GTDB): domain Bacteria; phylum Pseudomonadota; class Gammaproteobacteria; order Burkholderiales; family Burkholderiaceae_C; genus Hydrogenophaga. Next base: position 105,358 of record PHCQ01000001.1, read on the forward strand.
ACAAAGGCGGCCACCCACCCAGCCACCGACAGCACCTCGTACACCAACCCGCGCCACAGTCCAAGCAATGCCGAAAACACGAGCACCGCAAGCAGCACCCAGTCCATCAATCCCATGAAGGCACTGTCCAGAGAAACATCAGCAGTTGAGCATTTGGAGGTGGAGCGCGGTCATCGGCAAGCGTCTCGCAGTCACTCACAGCGTGAGAATGCGCGCGGGGTAGCCCAGCGCCTTGACCCGGTTCGCGGTTTTTTCGGCGTCCGCCCGACTTGAGAACGGCCCCAGACGCACCCGGATGCGACGACCCTCACTGGTCTCGGCCACGTGGGTGTAGGTTTTCATACCGGCGGCTTCAATTTTCAGTCGAACCTCTCGGGCGCGAGCGGCCTCGGCGAAGGCGCCGACCTGCACCACCAGACGAAGGGATTCGCCGTCGCTGGAGCTGGCCGATTCCGCCGGTGCGGCGGGCGCAGAAGGAGCGGTCTTTGCACTGGATGAAGCCCCGGCAGCGGGGGCCGGCGCAGGTGCTGGCGCCAGGACGCGCGGCGGATCTGCTGGCACCGGGGCTGGAGCAGGCGCCGGCTTGGCGGCTGGCGCCTCCTGTACCGGAGCAGGCGCGGCAGCGATGGGCTCGCTCGGTGCGGGCTTGGCCGCCTGCTCTTCTTTCTTGGCATTCGCGCCCGCGTTTTCTGCAGAAGTGGCTGGAGAACCTGTTGCTGGCGTCGCTGGGGCCGTCTTGGAGGGAATTTCGATCGGAATGTCGACCGCAATGGGCCGAGGCTGCGTGTCAAACAGGAGCGAGAAGCCCACCACACCCACCAACACCAGAATGCTGGCGCCGATCAACCGGTGCCTTGCGCGCTGGCGCACTGCTTCAATGCTTTGCGGGGGGGGCGTCGGTGGGGTGCCCTGAGAGGCTGCGCGGGATTTGATCATTCGGAATGAAGGATTGCAGGGCCACCTTGACGAGCGCCCGGTCTCAGGCGGTCAGGTGTCGGGCCGAGAGGCGAGGCACGCCCTGCTGCAGCACACCACCCACGGTGAAGAAGGACCCGAAGACCACGATTCTATCAGCGGGGTCTGCCTGGGACACGGCCGCGCGAAGGGCGCTCATGGGGTCGGCATGGCAGCCGGCCACGCGGCTTTTGCCGCCTGGGGCGGTTGCTGGATGGGCGTCCAGCACCATTCGCAGCCCTTCAGCAGAGATGGCGCGGTCCAGAGGCAGATCGGTGAGGTACCAATGGTCGATCAGGGGGGCAATGCGCTCCAGCATGGCGGGCAGATCCTTGTCGGCCATGGCCCCGAACACGGCGTGGGTGGTCGGGTAATAACCCATGGCATCGAGGTTTTCGGTCAACGCTGCCACGGAATGTGGGTTGTGGGCCACGTCCAGGACCAGGGTTGGAGTGCCGGGAACGATCTGGAAACGCCCGGGCAACTCCACCATGGCCAGCCCGTTGCGCACAGCCTGAGCCGTGACCGGCAGGCGCGGGCGCAGGGCTTCAATGGCGGCCAGCACGCCGGCCGCGTTCACCAGTTGGTTGGCGCCACGCAGCGCCGGGTAGGCCAGCCCGCTGTACCGCCGCCCGCCATGTGACGGGTGCATGGCCCATCCCCATTGCTGCTGGTCGCCTGCAAAATGAAAATCTTTTCCGACGCGCCACAGGCTGGCCCCCACCTCGGTGGCCCGGTCGATCACGCTCTGCGGAGGCACCGGATCGCTCACCACCACAGGCCGGCCTGTCCGCATGATCCCGGCTTTTTCGTAGCCGATGGCTTCCCGGTCGCTGCCCAGCAGCGCCATGTGGTCGAGGGCGATACAGGTGATGACTGCGCAGTCGGTGTCGATGATGTTCACCGCATCCAGCCGGCCACCCAGGCCCACCTCCAGAATCACCACGTCCAGCCCGCTACGGGCCAGCGTCTGCAGGATGGCAAGGGTGGTGAACTCGAAATAGGTCAGGCTGATGGCGTCGTCCTGGCCCTGGCCTGCGCGGGCCTGCTCCACTTCCGCAAAGGCAGGCAGCAAGGCGCTGGCCTCCACCGGCGCGCCCGCAATACGGCAACGCTCTTCAAAGTGGACCAGGTGCGGCGAGGTATACACCCCGGTGCGGTAACCCGACTCGCCGTAGACGGCCTCCAGCATGGCGCAGGTGGAGCCCTTGCCATTGGTGCCCGCGACCGTGATCACCGGGCAATTCATCACCAGACCCAGGCGGTCTGCCACGCGCTGAACGCGCTCCAGGCCCATGTCGATGGCCTTGGGGTGCAGGCGCTCACAATGGGCGAGCCAGTCGGCCAGTGTCGTGGGGTGTTCGGGCAAAGGGATTTCAAGCATCCCGCATTTTCCCACTGCGCCCCCCATGGCGTGCCGGCAGGGGTTTGCCGCACAATCCCTGACCATGATCACTGTCTTTGGCATTCCCAACTGCGATACCGTCAAAAAAGCCAGGACCTGGCTCACCGAGCACGGCATCGAACATGAGTTTCACGACTTCAAGAAACAAGGCGTTCCTGAAGCGGCACTCGATCGCTGGCTTGTCGTCCTGGGCTGGGAGCGTCTGGTTAACCGCAAGGGCACGACCTGGCGCAAGCTGGAAGAATCCATGCGCGAACAGGTGACCGATACCGCCAGCGCACGCGCGCTCATGCTGGAGCAACCCAGTGTGATCAAGCGTCCCGTCATGGAGTGGGAAGGGTCTGGTCCATCCAGTCTGACCGTGGGATTTGATCCAGCCGAATGGCAGCGCCGCATTTGATGCCTGTTCCTCACAGGACGACCCTCGCATGCGAGGCCGCCTGTTCGCCGACCTAAAATCGCCGATTCGCCTTCACTCACCGACTCACCCATGACCACCACCCACATCGACGGCATCTCCGTCACCACCCAGGCCAGCGTCTACTTCGACGGCAAATGTGTCAGCCACGGCGTCACCTTCCCGGACGGCACAAAGAAGTCGGTCGGCGTGGTGCTTCCGGCCACCCTCACTTTCAAAACGGGTGCTGCAGAAATCATGGAATGCGTGGCGGGCGCATGCGAGTACAGATTGGCCGGCTCAGACACCTGGCTGCGTTCCGGCCCAGGCGAGCGCTTCAGCATTCCCGCCAACAGCAGTTTCGACATTCGGGTCACTGAGGCCTACCACTACATCTGCCACTTCGGCTGAACCCGCAGGCAAACACCATGGCCACCATTCTTCAGAACCTCCCCCTCCAGCAAAAAGTCGGCATCGCGTTTTCGGGCGGGCTCGACACCAGCGCCGCCCTGCTCTGGATGAAGCAGAAAGGCGCCATTCCCTACGCCTACACCGCCAACCTCGGCCAACCCGACGAGCCGGACTACGACGAGATCCCGCGCAAGGCCATGGCCTACGGCGCCGAAAAGGCGCGACTCATCGACTGCCGCACGCAGCTGGCACACGAAGGCATTGCCGCCTTGCAATGCGGCGCTTTTCACATCAGCACCGCCGGCGTCACCTACTTCAACACCACGCCGCTGGGCCGTGCCGTGACCGGCACCATGCTGGTGGCGGCCATGAAGGAAGACGATGTGCACATCTGGGGGGATGGCTCCACCTTCAAGGGCAACGACATCGAGCGGTTTTATCGTTACGGGCTGCTCACCAACCCCAGCCTGAAGATCTACAAGCCCTGGCTGGACCAGCTGTTCATCGACGAACTCGGTGGCCGCGCGGAAATGAGCGCCTTCATGACAGCGAATGGGTTTGGCTACAAGATGAGCGCGGAAAAGGCCTACAGCACCGACAGCAACATGCTGGGCGCGACCCACGAAGCCAAGGACCTGGAAGAACTCTCCAGCGGCATCCACATCGTCAACCCCATCATGGGTGTCGCGTTCTGGAAAGACGAAGTGGAAGTGAAGCGCGAAACCGTGACCGTGCGTTTTGAAGAAGGCCAGCCCGTGGCTCTGAACGGCGAGACGTTCGCAGACCCGGTGGCGCTGATCCTCAAGGCCAATGAAATCGGTGGGCGCCATGGCCTGGGCATGAGCGACCAGATCGAGAACCGCATCATCGAAGCCAAGAGCCGCGGCATCTACGAAGCGCCCGGGCTCGCGCTGCTGCACATTGCCTACGAGCGCCTGGTCACCGGCATCCACAACGAAGACACCATCGAGCAGTACCGCATCAACGGCCTGCGCCTGGGCCGCCTGCTTTACCAGGGCCGCTGGTTCGACCCGCAGGCGATCATGCTGCGCGAAACAGCACAGCGCTGGGTGGCTCGTGCCATCACGGGTGAAGTCACCGTGGAACTGCGCCGTGGCAACGACTATTCGATCGTGAACACCGAAAGCCCCAACCTGACCTACGCGCCCGAGCGCCTGAGCATGGAAAAGGTCGAAGACGCGCCGTTCAGCCCGCTGGACCGCATCGGCCAGCTGACCATGCGCAACCTGGACATCGTGGACACGCGCGCCAAGCTGGGTATCTATGCCAAGACCGGATTGCTGTCGCTGGGCGAGGGATCGCAAATGTTGAAACTTGAGGGCGAGTGAGGGCGAGTGAGGGCGAGTGAGGGCGAGTGAGGGCGCCTCATCTCGTTTCTCGCAGAAACTTCGCGGGATAGGGACGCCCTGGCGCTCTGCTCCGCGACTGTCCCCCGGCGGCTGATGCCGCCTCCTCCTTTATGTCGCTGCGCAGAACGCCAAGTCGCCCCGATCTAAAAGGGTGTCGACACTGAGCGTCAGCGCGCTTGGGCGGTTCGTCGGCGCTCGGTGGCTGACGCAGCGAAATAAAGGAGGAGAGGCGGCGAAGTCGACTCGGGGGACATTCGCGGAGTCGGCTACCGGGCGGCGTCGAACGATGAGGTGGTGCTGGCGTGAAACGGCGGGCAACCCCACAGGAAACTCAGACAACTACTGGCTCAGGCTCCAGCAGTATCCCAAACCGCTCATACACACTGGTCTGAATCGCCTTGGCCAGTGTCATCACCTCACCCCCGGTGGCACCACCCCGGTTCACCAGCACCAGGGCCTGCTTCTCATACACACCCGCGTTGCCCACACCCCGGCCCTTCCAGCCGCAGGCGTCGATCAACCAGCCTGCTGCGAGCTTGATGCTGCCGTCGGCCATGGGGTAGTGCACCACTTTGGGATCGCGCGCGATGATGTCGGCGCATTGCTCCACGCTCACCGTGGGGTTCTTGAAAAAGCTGCCGGCATTGCCGATCACCGCCGGGTCGGGCAGCTTGGCTCGGCGGATCGCGCAGACCCAGTCGAAGATCTGACGCGCATCGGGTTGCTCAATGCCGGTCTCGGCGATCTTGCGTTCCAGGTCTGCATACCCCAGCACAGCCTTCCAGGGCTTCGGCAGCCAGAAGCGCACCCGGGTGATGACCGCCCGCCCTGCCAGTCCAAGGCCCTTTTCACCCGATGGCGCGTGTTTGAACACCGAGTCGCGGTAGCCAAAACCGCACTGCGCTGCGTTCAGGGTGAAGGTCCGGCCCGTGCGCAGATCCACCGCATCAAGCGAATGAAACCGGTCTTGCAACTCCACGCCGTAGGCACCAATGTTCTGCACCGGAGACGCGCCCACCGAACCCGGGATCAGGGCCAGATTCTCCAGCCCCGGGCAGCCTTGTTCCAGCGTCCAGGCCACGAAGTCATGCCAGCTTTCACCGGCACCCGCCTCGATCACAAAGCCTTTTTCCTGCTCTTCCAGCACGCGCCGCCCCGTGATCTCGACCTTGATCACCAGCGTCTTGATGTCGCCCGTGATCACCAGGTTGCTCCCGCCACCCAGCACCAGCGGAGGCACAGCGTCACCCTCGCTCAGCCCAAGACCCGACACCAACTGTTCCACAGCCTCCTGCGAGCGCACGCGAGCCAGCTTCAAGGCACGTGCCTGGATGCCGAAGCTGTTGTAGGACTGGAGCGCCACGTTTTTCTCGACTAACATGACCGGATTGTCTCACCCACATTCAGCGGATCCATCACCATGCCTTCATTTGATACCGTCCTCGAGGCCGACCTGGTCGAAGTCAAAAACGCCGTCGATCAGGTGGCCAGAGAAGTCGGCACGCGCTTCGACTTCAAGGGCACCAGCGCCGCCATCGAACTCAAAGACAAGGACATCACCCTCTACGGCGATGCCGATTTTCAGCTCACGCAGGTCGAAGACGTGCTGCGTAGCAAGCTGGCCAAACGCGGAGTGGACGTGCGCTTCCTCGACATGGGCAAGGTCGAAAAAATCGGCGGCGACAAGGTCAAGCAGGTCGTCAAGGTGAAGAACGGCATCAGCACCGAAGACGGCAAAAAAATCCAGCAGGCCATCAAGGGCAGCAAGCTCAAGGTGCAGGGGGCGATCCAGGGCGACGCGGTGCGCGTCACGGGCGCCAAGCGCGACGACCTGCAGGCGGCCATGGCGCTGATCCGCAGCGAAATGAAGGACCTGCCGCTTTCATTCAACAATTTCCGCGACTGACGGTTCCGCTGGCGGTCACGTTGTCAAACGTGTCCATGGGCGGACGTTCCGCGTCTGTGTCAGCCTCACCTTCAACACCCTCACTGGAGAGCTGTCCATGCGCAACCGGATGATCATGCTGGCACTGGTCGGTGGGTTGACCTCCTCTGCCTGGGCCCAGCAGGTGGCCCTCTCCGGCCTTTCCGGGAACCGTGCGCTGCTGGTGGTCGACGGGGCGGCGCCGCGCTTTCTGAGCCCAGGACAAAGCCACCAGGGCGTGAAACTGCTCAGTGCGCAGGGTGACAGTGCGGTGGTCGAGGTGTCGGGACAGCGACAGACGCTGCGGGTCGGCGATGCTCCTGTCAGTGTCGGCAACACGGCTCGCAGCGATGGCGGCCAGCGCATTGTGCTCACGGCAGATGCCTCGGGCCACTTCCTGCCCCAGGGCCAGATCAACGGTCGCGCGGTGCAGTTCATGGTTGACACCGGTGCCACCCTGATCGCAATCAGTGAATCCGAAGCCCGCCGCCTCAACCTGAAATTCGATACGGGTCGTTCCGTTCGCATCACCACCGCCAACGGCACGGTCAACGCCTACCAGATCCAGCTCAGCTCGGTGCGGGTGGGTGATGTGCAGGTGTACGACGTGGCAGCCGTGGTGGCGCCACAACCCATGCCTTTTGTGCTGCTGGGCAACAGCTTTCTCACGCGCTTCCAGATGCAGCGCCAGAATGATCAGATGACGCTTGAGAAGCGTTAGTCCGTTTTTTGAGCCGCTCCCTGCGCAGCGGTCACGATAATTTCGATTTTCCAGTCCGGGTTGGCCAGCGCTGCCTGCACAGTGGCGCGCGGTGGTGCGGTACCCGGCACCACCCAGGCGTCCCACACCTCGTTCATGGCATCGATGTCCTGAATGTCGGACAGGAAGATCTGCGTGCGCAGGATGAGCGACTTGTCGCTGCCTGCCTCTTTCAGGCGCTGCTGCACCTGATCGAGCACATCTTGCGTCTGGCCCTTGATGTCGGTGGCACCGCGCTCGGGCACCATGCCGGCGAGATAGACCACGCCGTTGAACACGGCGGCTTCGCTGTAGCGTGCGGCCACGCCATGGCGTTGAATATGAGCGTTCATTTCTTTTTGGCTCCCAGTTTGCTTTCTTTGCCTGCAATCAGGCGGTTGATGTTTTCAGCGTGGCGCCAGACCAGCATCAGGCCCATGACCGCGAGACTCAGAACGATCACGCCGGGCGCATTCCACACCACACGGTCACCGAACAGATAAAAGAACGGCGCGAACACGGCGGTGACGATGGAGGCCAGTGACGAGTAGCGGAAGAAGAAGGCCACGATAAGCCAGGTGGCCAGCGAGGCCAGTCCCAGCCAGGGCTCGAAAGCGATGATCACGCCCGCCGCCGTGGCCACGCCCTTGCCACCCTGGAAACGGAAGAACACCGGAAACAGGTGCCCCAGGAAGGCCGCGAAACCCACCAGGGCAACGGCGCCGTCACCCAGACCCCAGGCCTCTCCCCACACCTTCACAACCACCACGGGCAGCCAGCCCTTGAGGGCATCGAGCAACAAGGTGATGATGGCAGCCGCTTTGTTGCCCGATCGCAGCACGTTGGTGGCACCCGGGTTCTTGCTGCCATAGGTGCGAGGGTCGTTCAGTCCCATCAGGCGACTCACCAACACGGCAAACGAAAGCGACCCGATCAGGTAGGCGGCCAACGTGGCCAGAAAGGGATTGACGAATTCCAAGTGCTGCTCCTCGGTTGTAGTTGTATGTGAATGCCGGGCGAACAGGCCGGCACCACAGCTATTCTGCCAGCGCGCACTGCACGGGCACGGCCCCCAGCGGGTGGCTCAACACGGCAGGATCCAGCCCGACCAGAAAACCCCGCCGCCCGCCATTGATCCAGATGCGCGGCAACGCCAGCACCGTGGCCTCCACCCACACCGGCATGTCACGCTTCAACCCGAACGGCGAGGTACCACCCACCAGATAGCCGCTGTACCGATTGGCCACTTCCGGCTTGCACGGCTCCACGGACTTCACCCCGATCTGCCGCGCCAGGTTCTTGGTAGACACCGTGCGGTTGCCATGCATCAACACCGCCAGAGGCTTGCCGGCGTCGTCCTGCATGATCAGCGTCTTCACCACTGCAAACGGGTCCAGCCCCAGCACCTCCGCGCTGTGTTGCGCCCCACCCCGCTCCAGATAGTCGTAAGGATGTTCGGTGAACGACACACCATGCACCTTCAGCCAGGCGGTGGCGGGGGTTTCACTGATGTGCTGTTTTTTGGCCATTTCGTGCAAGGCGCGGCGGGGGTGTTTCCTTCACTGAGCGGGATCCCTGCTCTCCCAACGAATTTTGTCGATCTCGGCCAACAATTCAGGTGAGAGCGTGGTACCCCACGCGTCCAGGCATTCGTCGAGCTGGGCCACCGAAGTCACTCCGATGATCGTGCTCGCCACGCGCCAGTTGGTGTAGCAGAAGGCGAGTGCCAGTTGCGCAGGGCTGAGCCCATGGTCACGGGCCAGGGTGTTGTAGCGGATGGCGGTGGCGAGTGCTTCGGGGCGGCCCCAGCGCTGCTTGCGCATGGAGTCGTACAACGCCATGCGGCCAGCATCGCCCACCAGGCCGGTGGCGTCGTACTTGCCTGTGAGTAAACCAAAGCCCAGCGGCGAATAGGCCAGCAGCGACACACCCAGCCGGTGGCAGGTTTCATCAAGTCCGTTTTCATAGCTGCGGTTGATGAGGCAATAGGGGTTCTGCACCGTGGCCACACGGGGCAGGCCATGCTGTTCGGCCAGGCGCACGAACTCGTGCACGCCGTAAGGTGACTCATTGGACAGGCCCACCGCGCGTACCTTGCCGGCCTTGACCAGTTCTGCCATGGCCTCCAGTTGTTCCAGCACCGAGACCGCGGCCTTGTCCTTGGACGGGTCAAAGTACAGTGCGCCAAAGGCCGGCACGTTGCGCGCCGGCCAATGGATCTGGTAGAGGTCGATCACATCGGTCTGCAGGCGCTTGAGGCTGGCTTCGCAGGCCTCGATGATGCCGGCCTTGCTCACGTCCGGCCGCAGCCAGGGCATGCCCCGCGCAGGGCCGGCCACCTTGGTCGCCAGCACCACCTTCTGGCGCGCGCCAGGACGGCTGGTGAACCAGTTGCCCAGAATGGTCTCGGTCGCACCACAGGTCTCTGCCCGCGCCGGCACCGAATACATTTCGGCAGCGTCGAGGAAGTTCACCCCTCTCTCCAGCGACCGATCCAGGATGCGGTGCGATTCTGCTTCGTTCACCTGCTCACCGAAGGTCATGGTGCCCAGGCAAATAGGAGTGACGTTGAGTGGGATCGAACCCAGCGGAACAGTGTTCATGCAATTGATGTAAGTAAAAGTTGAAAAGCCGGGATGCCTCGGCGCAGCGGTGATAAGTTTAGGGGCGGAAACCATTTCTCGTCGGCGGCCACCTTCACTCGCCTGAAAAGCGCAGTGATTGCAAGAGCCCACAGCCGCATCCATCACCTCCAGACGCATTGCCCGGGCACCCACAGCAGGACAATGCGTCGGCTCATTTCGACTCAAACAACATGATCAGAAACCCGTCTCCACCAGTTGCCCGTCTGCGTGCCACCACCAGTGCTCGTGCTCAAGCCACAGTGATGGCCACCTTGGTCTTTTTGGTGATGGGTCTTGCAGGTTGCACGGCCCTTCCGGGATTCACCAAGCCGGGCTCCAACACGCCCGATGCCCAACCGTCTTCAAGCCAGGGCGGTCGCAATACCTGGTCGGCCGACATGCGCACCCAGCTGGCGGCCTTCGAGCGTGCCAGCCAGGGCACAGGCGCCATCGTCAGCCAGACGGCGGATCAGCAAATCCAGCTGGAGATACCCAACGACATTTCCTTTGATGTGAACCGGTCGGCGGTGAAGCCGGTGTTTGCCGGCTTGCTCACGAGGTACGCAGCCATCGCCAAGGCCCACCCGGGCACCTTGATCACCATCGTCGGCCACACCGACAGTTCGGGCAGCGTGGCGGGAAACAACGCACTGTCCAGGGACCGGGCCCAGAGCACGCGCGACTACCTCATCGCAAGGGGCGTAGCAATCACCCGCCTTCAGACGGAAGGGCGTGGATCGTCAGAGCCGATTGCCGACAACAGCACGCCAGAAGGCCGTGCCAAAAACCGCCGCGTGACCATCTATGTCGCGTCGCCAGCATCGCGCACTGCCGGATCCTGAGGCCACTGGGCAGGCCCTAGATGTCACTTCGCTGAGGCCTTGAACCGGGCTTCCTCCTGCAGGCGCAGCACGCGCCGTTGCACTTTGCCCGTGGTCGTCATCGGCAGTGCGTCCACGAATTCGATTTCCTTGGGGTACTCGTATGGCGCGAGCTTGCCCTTCACGTGGGCCTGCAAGGACTTCACCAGAGCTTCGCCTCCCTGGTCTGCATGATCGGGCGAAAGCACCACATAGGCCTTGACGACCGCGCCGCGCTCGGCGTCGGGTTTGGGCACCACGGCCGCGTTGGCCACCGCGGGGTGCTTGACCAGGCAGTTTTCGATTTCACCGGGGCCGATGCGGTAGCCCGCCGCCTTGAACACGTCGTCGGCACGGCCCTGGTACCAGAGGTAGCCATCGGCGTCGCGAATCGCCATGTCACCGGTTCGGCACCAGCTGCTGGCGGCGTCGCCCGTGAATTTCGCCTGCGTGGCAGCTTCGTTCTTCCAGTAGCCGAGGAAAAAGATGGGGTCGGGATGACCGTGCCGGTCCAGGCGGTGCACCGCCACATCGCCAGGCACACCCACGGCGCACTCATGGCCTTCTTCATCGATCACGGCCACGCGATGTCCCGGGTAGCCCTTGCCCATGCTGCCCGGCTTCGCCAAATACAGACGTGAACAATTGCCCACGATGTAGTTGATCTCGGTCTGGCCAAACATTTCGTTGACCGTGACACCCAGCTGGTGAAGGCAGTAGTCGAAAACCGCGTCACCCACGGCCTCCCCTGCGCTCATCAGTGCCTGCAGCTGGAACTGGTATTGCTTCTTCGGCTCGGGAAAGGCTTTCATCATCGCCTTGAGCGCGGTCGGAAACAGAAAGCTGTGTGTCACGCCGTGGCGTTGCAGCAGTTCAAATGCGATCTGCGGCGAAAAGCGGCCGTTGTATCCGACGATGGGTCGACCAAAGTACAGGGTGGGCAGCAGCGCATCCATGAGCCCGCCTGTCCAGGCCCAGTCGGCCGGCGACCAGAACACGGCGTTTGACGGCGCACTGGCATCGAACGGGTCGAAGCCGAACCAGTTCTGACTGCACACAAAGCCGGTGAGGTTGCCAATGAGTGCGCGGTGTGGGATGAGCGCACCCTTGGGATTGCCTGTGGTGCCGCTGGTGTAGATCAACACCGCAGCCTCGTCGCAATGGGTCTGCACCAGCGCGAATTGTTCGGGTTCCTGCGCGAGCACCGCCGTCCAATCCAGCGCCGACGCGCCCTGTGCGGCCGCACCGACCGAAATCACCGAGTGCAGCAGCGGGCAATCGTCGCTGACGGACTGCAGCGCTTCCAGGGTGCTGGCATCGCAGATGGCCACCACCGCTTCGCTGTCGTGAAGGCGGTAGGCCAGCGCTTCGGGGCCGAACAACTGGGAAAGCGGCATGCCCACCGCACCCATCTGCAGCACGGCCATGTAGGCCACGGCGGTTTCAAACCGCTGGGGCAGCACGATCGCGACCCGGTCGCCGCGCTTCACGCCCAGCGCCGTCAGTGCGTTGGACAGGCGATTGGCCTGGTTCAGCATCTCCGCAAAACTGTGGCGCTGGTCAGGTTCACCCGGCGCGCAGGCGATCACGGCAGTCTGCGCTGCGGTGGCGGGGTTTTCGGCCCAGCGTCGCATGCAAACCTCGGCCATGTTGAAACGCTGCGGCACATGCCAGCGAAACCCGCTGTGCAAGGCCTCGTAGCTGTCGGTGATCGAGTGGTTCGCAAGCGAGGTGCGATGTTGCCCGCCAGCCACTTTCCCGGCGCGGCCCTTGTCGCTGCGTTGACTCGATGGCATCGTCTGTCTCCGTGGTGTTCTCTATGATCTGGTGAATGTACCAAGTCCAGAAACCTTCGCAGTCCACATTTGTCCCCATCCGCCACCTGCAGTACCACGTTCGACAATGGGGCTCCCCTTCGACGGATCAGGCGCCACTGGTGCTGGTACACGGGTGGATGGACGTGGCCGCATCGTGGCAGTTCATGGTTGACGCCCTGCAGGCGGATCGCTGGATCATTGCGCCGGACTGGCGCGGTTTCGGCCTGACCCGCGAACCCGGCCCAGCGCCCGACAGTTACTGGTTTGCCGACTACCTGGCCGACCTCGACCTGCTGCTTGACCACTTCGCTCAAGCGCGGCAAGTCGACCTTGTCGGCCACAGCATGGGCGGCAATGTGGCCATGATGTATGGCGGCGTGCGCCCTGAGCGAATTCGCCGCCTGGTCAATCTGGAAGGCTTTGGTCTGCCTGCAACCAAACCGGCCCAGGCACCTGGGCGATACGCCAAATGGATCGATGAAATCAAGTCGCTGCACGCTGGCAAGATGGCGCTCAAGGCCTACGAATCGCCCGAGGGCGTGGCACGCCGCCTGATGAAGACCAACCCCAGGCTGGGCGCAGACAAAGCCGCCTGGCTGGCCCTTCACTGGGCAGCGCCGAACGCACAAGGGCAATGGGAAATTCAGGGCGACCCTGCCCACAAGGTGATCAGTGCCCACCTGTACCAGGTTGAAGAGGCGCTGGAGATCTACCGCCGCATCAGCGCGCCCGTGCTCAGCGTGACGGCCAGCGACGACAGCCTGAGTCAGTGGTGGAAAGGCACTTTCACCCTGGCACAGTACCTGGAACGCCTGCAGGCAGTGCCCCAGTTGCAGAGTGAGGTGATTGCAGACGCCGGCCACATGCTGCACCACGATCAGCCCGATGCGTTGGCCCGCCTCATCGAAAACTTCTTGAACTAATCACCCCCTGCGCCGCTGACGCGGCTTCCCCCTCTCTGGCGCCTTCGGCTTGGAGGGGGACGGCGGCTCGGGCCGGCGGAGCCGGACCCTTGTCGCCCCTGGATTTTGAGGGCATCTCCCTCTTGGCGGGTCGCACGCCGGTGCGGGGACGACTGACGTGAGAAAATCGCGGTTTCGGCTGGCGCGCTCCTGGCAACGCCTCCGACCCATTTCCGCAGAATTTTGACGAAGGTACTCCCCATGGACGCAGAACGCAGCAACACCATCCGCAGCCAGCTTGAAGACCTGACCACCCGCGTGGTCGAGCTCCGGAGGTATCTTTGACTACGATGCCAAGGCATCGAAGCTGAAGGAAGTCGAATCCGCACTGGAAGATCCCACCGTCTGGAACAACCCCAAGCGCGCCCAGGATCTGGGCAAGGAAAAGAAGTCGCTCGAAGACGTGGTGGTGGTGTTGGACCGCCTCACCGGCGAACTCTCGGACAACACCGAGCTGTTCGACATGTCGCTGGACGACGACGATGAAGCGGGCCTGATCACGATTGAAGGCGAGGCCGCCAAGATCGCCGCCGAGGTGGAAAAGCTGGAATTCCGGCGCATGTTCAACAACCCGGCCGATCCGCTGAACTGCTTCCTGGACATTCAAGCCGGCGCTGGCGGTACCGAAGCCTGTGACTGGGCCAGCATGCTGCTGCGCCAGTACCTGCGCTACGCCGAACGCAAGGGCTTCAGCACCACGGTGGAAGACGAAACGGCGGGTGACACCGCCGGCATCAAGAGCGCCACCATCAAGATCGAAGGTGAATACGCTTTCGGCCTGCTGCGCACCGAAACAGGCGTGCACCGCTTGGTGCGCAAGAGCCCGTTCGATTCTTCTGGTGGGCGCCACACCTCGTTCGCTTCGGTGTTCGTCTACCCCGAGATTGACGACTCCATCGAAATCAACATCAACCCGGCCGACGTGCGGGTGGACACCTTCCGCGCCAGCGGCGCCGGTGGCCAGCACATCAACAAGACCGATTCGGCCGTGCGCCTCACACACATCCCCACCGGCATCGTCGTGCAGTGCCAGGACGGTCGCAGCCAGCACAGCAACCGCGATGTGGCCTGGCAGCGCCTGCGCTCGCGCCTGTACGACTTCGAACTGCGCAAGCAGCAGGAAGAACAGCAGAAGCTCGAAGACACCAAGACCGACGTGGGCTGGGGCCACCAGATCCGCAGCTATGTGCTGGACAACAGCCGCATCAAGGACCTGCGCACCAACGTCGAGATTTCCGCGACCCAGAAGGTGCTGGACGGCGATCTCGACCCGTTCATCGAAGCATCACTGAAACAAGGCGTCTGAACATGAGCTCATTGCGTGAAGGCCCCACCACCGTGGTGCGCCGGGAAGATTACACGGCCCCCGCCTACTGGATCGACACGGTCGAACTGAGTTTCGACCTCGACCCGGCCAAAACCCGGGTGCTGAACAAGATGCGCTTGCGTCGCAACGCCGACGTGCCTGCGCAAGCCCTGAGGCTGGACGGCGAAGACCTCAACCTGGCAAGGGTGCTGGTCAACGGCGCGGGCTGCTCATTCAGGATGGACGGCAACCAGCTGGTGCTGGAGAGCCTGCCTGAAGGCTCAGAGCCGTTTGAGCTGGAGATCTTCACCACCTGCGTGCCTGAGAAGAACACCCAGTTGATGGGTCTGTACGTGAGCCAGGGCACCTTTTTCACGCAGTGTGAAGCCGAAGGCTTCCGGCGCATCACCTACTTCCTGGACCGCCCGGACGTGATGGCCAGCTACACGGTCACCTTGCGCGCAGACAAGAAAAAATACCCGGTGCTGCTGTCCAACGGCAATCTGGTGGAAGAAGGTGATCTGGCCGATGGGCGCCACTTTGCAAAGTGGGTCGATCCGCACAAGAAGCCGTGTTATTTGTTCGCGCTTGTCGCGGGCCAGCTGGTGGCGCGTGAGCAGCGCATTGTTTCGCGCAGCGGCACCGAACACCTGCTGCAGGTGTTCGTGCGGCCCGGCGACATGGACAAGACCGAACACGCCATGAATTCGCTGATTGCCAGCGTGGCCTGGGACGAGGCCCGCTTCGGGCTGCCGCTGGATCTGGAACGCTTCATGATCGTGGCGACTTCCGACTTCAACATGGGGGCGATGGAGAACAAGGGCCTCAACATCTTCAACACCAAGTACGTGCTGGCCAACAGCGCCACCGCCACCGACACCGATTTTTCCAACATTGAGTCGGTGGTGGGCCACGAGTACTTCCACAACTGGACCGGCAACCGCGTGACCTGCCGCGACTGGTTCCAGCTGAGCCTGAAGGAGGGCCTGACCGTCTTCCGCGACCAGGAATTCAGCATGGACCTCTGCGCCGAACCCTCGGCACGCGCGGTCAAGCGCATTGAAGACGTGCGCGTGCTGCGCACCGCGCAGTTCCCCGAAGACGCCGGCCCCATGGCGCACCCGGTGCGGCCCGACAGCTATGTGGAAATCAACAATTTCTACACCGTCACGGTCTACGAAAAAGGCGCCGAGGTGGTGCGCATGATGCAGACCCTTGTGGGGCGTGAAGGCTTTGCCGCCGGCATGAAGCAATACTTTGCGCGCCACGACGGCCAGGCCGTCACCTGCGACGATTTCGCACAGTCCATGGCGCACGCCAACCCGGCGTCTGACCTGGCGCGACTGCTGCCCCAGTTCAAGCGCTGGTACAGCCAGGCCGGCACGCCTCGCCTGAAAGCGCACGGCAACTACGACAGCAGCACCCGCAGCTACGCGCTCACGCTCACACAGAGTTGCGCGCCCACACCCGGCCAAGCAGTGAAGGAACCCTTCGTGATCCCGGTGGCCATCGGCCTGCTGGATGCACAGGGCGGTGAACTGCCCTTGCAGCTCGCGCACTGGAACCAGCCCGAAACCGGCACCCGCAGCTTTGTGCTGACCCAGGAAAGCGAGACCCTCACTTTCGTCAACCTCGACGCCGAGCCCGTGCCTTCGATCCTGCGCGGCTTCTCGGCACCGGTGGTGCTGGATTTTGCCTACAGCGACGCCCAGCTGCTCACCCTGCTGGCCAACGACGTGGATCCCTTCAACCGCTGGGAAGCCGGCCAGCGCCTGGCGCTGCGGCTGGCGCTGAAAGCCATCCAGAGCGAAGGCGCCCTGCCAGCCGAACCGCTTGACATGGCATTCATTGAAGCCATGCGCGCCGTGTTGCGCCACCCCGCGCTGGACGCGGCCTTCAAGGAGCTGGTGCTCACCCTGCCATCGGAAACCTACATCTCCGAACAGCTTGATGTGGTGGACCCGCAGCGGGTGCACGCGGTGCGCGAAGCCATGCGCGAACAACTGGCCCAGGCGCTGCACGACGACTGGGTCTGGGCGTTTGAGGCCCATCGTGACAACGGCGCCTACCGCCCCGACCCGCTGAGCACCGGGCGGCGTGCCCTCACCGGCATGGCGTTGACCATGCTCTGCCTGGCCGCCCGTGCCAGCGGCAGCCCGGTGTGGCCCGGCAAGACCCTGCAACGCTTCAAGGACGCCGGCAACATGACCGACCGCTTCAACGCGCTCTCGGCTCTGGTGGTCAGCGGCCATCCGCTCGCGAGCGATGCGCTGGCCCGCTTCCACCAGCTGTTCCGCAATGAAGCGCTGGTGCTGGACAAATGGTTCGCCCTGCAGGCTGGTGCGCCGGACCGCGGCGGCGACGTGCTGCCGGCCGTTCGCCGCCTCATGTCACATGCCGACTTCAATCTGAAGAACCCGAACCGCGCCCGCAGCGTGATCTTCAGTTATTGCAGCGCCAACCCGGGCGCCTTCCACAGGGCCGACGCAGCGGGCTACCAGTTCTGGAGCGACTGCGTGATCGAGCTCGACGCCTTCAACCCACAGGTGGCTGCGCGCCTGGCACGCGCGCTTGACCGCTGGAAAAAGCTGGCTGAACCCTACCGCGCTTCGGCCCGAGAAGCGATCGCCCGCGTGGCCGCGAAAACGCAGTTGAGCAACGACCTGCGCGAAGTGGTCACACGTTCGCTCGCCGAGTGACAGCACAGCCTCTCTTCACCTTCACCCAGACCCTTTCATGAGCAACAAGATTTCACTCACTCGCTACCTGGTCGAACAACAGCGCGTGCATGGGCGCATCCCGCCTGAGCTGCGCCTGCTGATCGAAGTGGTGGCCCGTGCCTGCAAGCGCATCGCCATCAACGTCAACAAGGGCGCACTCGGCGAAGTGCTGGGCTCGGCGGACACAGAGAACGTGCAGGGCGAAGTGCAGAAAAAGCTCGACGTGATCGCCAACGAAGTGCTGATCGAAGCCAACGAGTGGGGTGGACACCTGGCGGCCATGGCGTCAGAAGAAATGGAAGGCATTTACGTGGTGCCCAACCGTTTCCCGCAAGGTGAATACCTGCTGATGTTCGACCCGCTGGATGGCTCCAGCAACATCGACGTGAACGTCTCCATCGGCACCATCTTCAGCGTGCTGAAGAAGACGGGGACGCACCCCGGCGTGTCTGAACAGGACTTCATGCAGCCCGGCCACCAGCAGGCCGCTGCAGGCTACTGTGTCTATGGCCCACAAACCACCCTGGTGCTCACTGTGGGTGACGGCGTGGCCATGTTCACGCTGGACCGCGAACAGGGATCATGGGTGCTCACACAGGACCAGATCCGTATTCCCGAAGACACCAAGGAATTCGCGATCAACATGAGCAACATGCGGCACTGGGACGAGCCGGTGAAGCGCTACATCGACGAATGCCTGCAAGGCAAGGAAGGCCCGCGCGGCAAGGACTTCAACATGCGCTGGATTGCCAGCATGGTGGCCGACGTGCACCGCATCCTGAGCCGGGGCGGCGTCTTCATGTACCCCTGGGACAAGCGCGAGCCTGAAAAGCCCGGCAAGCTGCGCCTGATGTACGAGGCCAACCCCATGGCCTGGCTGGTGGAACAAGCCGGCGGCGCGGCCACCGACGGACGCCAGCGCATTCTCGACATCCAGCCCACCAAGCTGCATCAGCGCGTGAGCGTGATGCTTGGTTCCAAGAACGAGGTGGACCGCGTCACCAGTTACCACTCCGGGCTATAATCGCAGGCTGTTGCCGGTGTAGCTCAGTCGGTAGAGCAGCTCATTCGTAATGAGAAGGTCGGGTGTTCGATTCATCTCTCCGGCACCACTTCATGAAAGCCCTGATGCGCAAGCGCCAGGGCTTTCTCCTTTTCCGGGCCCAACAAAGGGCCAGGACCTTGGCTCATCGCGGCAGCGAGGCCTGATTCAACGCCCCACCTCTGCGCTGTGATCAACCACCAAAGTTGACCGTGGTGTAAGCGCTCTTGCCGCTTTTGGTGCACGCAGCACCCATCTCCTTCATGTCCTCGCTCATCAGCACACGGCAATGCCCCGGGCTCTTGAGCCATCCGTCCAGGATCAATGGAATCATGTTGCCTGCATTTGCGCCCGTCACCTTGGCCAGGATTTCGCCGCTGCCATTGGACACATAGCCTGCAGCGGCGATGCGGTCAGACGAGTGGCTGCCGTTGAAACCGGTATGGGAAAAGAAGTTGTGCGTGGCCATGTCGGCCGAATGGCCGGCCGCCGCCTGGGTCAGCAGCATGTTCCAGGACAGGGCACTGGCCGCTGGCATGGCGGTTCCGCCACAGTCGTGGCCAGCTGCGCGCGCTGCGTTGATGGCAGCCAGTATCTTCTGGGCGTACTGGCCAATATCGCAGGTCTGACCGCCGGGCTGGCTGACGGTGTTCACATCCACCGCGCCGTTCCTGCCCAATGCGGGCGATGCAGATGCTGCACTGGTGTCTCCACCACCGCCGCCGCCGCAGGCGCTGAGAAAAACTGCGCAGAGCAGGCTGAAGAGCGCCGTCTTGTGTGTCATGAAACCCCCATGCATGAAAAGTTGTCGATGCACGCAAAGTCATTCGGGGGTATTGCGGTCCGGTGTTTTCTGACGAAAGGCAGATGCCAGTTCAACCGAAATTGCACATCTGGACCTGCTTGGGTTTACCTCCTTCTTACCGCTCTCAACTTTCGTTTTACAGAGCAAGGAAGTGCCCGTCGCCGATTCACTTTGCATAGGTGATCTATCGGCGAAACGGGACCAGGCTTGAGCTGCGCGGAGCCTGATTTAGCAGGCGCCCACCTCACCAATTCCTGTGGCGATTTCACTCACACACTTTTACAGATGGGAGATTGGTGTTAAGTTGATGCCTGACCGATGTGAACGCCGTCCACTTCAGGAATCCACACCCCGCCTGCGCAATGCCCAACGCCACCGCGCCACTGCAGAACCACAAGCCGAGGCTGCTTGTGGTCGATGACGAGCCGAAGCAGCAGCAGGCCGTGTGCGAGATCCTTACTGAGCAGGGCTACGACACCACCGGCTTTTCTGACCCCCAAGCGGCTCTGCAGGTGCTTGAGAACCAACGGTTCGAGTTGCTGCTGACCGACCTGCAGATGCCGGACCTCAATGGCATCGATCTGATCCGGCACGCCCAGGTCCTGTCGCCAGACACGGTGGTCGTCCTGATGACGGCGCATGGCAGCGTCGACAGCGTGGTGGATGCCATGAGAAACGGGGCGCTGGATTATGTGCAAAAACCCTTTCGCATAGGCACCATCGTTCCGGTGGTGGAACGCGCGCTGGAGGTGCAGCGGCTGCGCGTGAACAACCGGAGCCTGCAGGCTGCGGTGACCCAGCAACTGAGACAGCTTCGCGCGGTGAACCAGGAACTGGATGCGTTTGCCGCCCGACTGGCGCACGACTTGCGGGGCCCCCTGGTGAACATGCGAAGCATTCTGCAGATGGTGGGGCAGGAACTGGACGCCACCGAAAACGCACCCCTTGCCGACATGCTGCGCAGGGGTGTGGCCTCAGGCGATCTGGCCCTGCGGATGGTGAAGGATCTGCTTGATTTCGCTCGACTGGGCGACGAACCCCTGACGCTGGCACCCGTGGCGCTTGACGACGTGCTGAACACCGCCATGACAGCCCTGGAGCCGCTGTGCAAGGGGCGCGACATCCAGTGGCGGATCGGGCCGCTGCCGCCGATTCACGGCCATGCCGGCTTGCTGCACCAGGCCTTCGTGAACCTGCTGGGCAATGCCATCAAATACACGGCAGCGCAAGCACAGGCACGCATCGAAGTCCGGGCCATGTTGCGGCCCAGTGGCAGCCATGAAATTTCGGTTATCGACAATGGTGCCGGCTTCGACCCGGCGCATGCCGATCAGCTCTTCAAGCCTTTTCGCCGCCTGCACTCCGCGCAGGATTTTGTGGGTGAAGGCATGGGCCTGGCCAATGTGCGCCGGATCGTCGAGCGGCACGGTGGCGCGGTCGAAGCCCGGGGGCGGCTGGGTGAAGGCGCGATGTTCACCATGGTCTTTCCACGGCACCCGTTGGCAGCCGAGCCAGTGATCGCCCGCGCGAATCCGGACAGAACCGGAACATGAAAGGCGGCAGCACATGAACGCTGACAAACCCGCTGACGCGCCAGCACTGCCTGACGAACAACTGCAGGCGCTCAAGCGCTCGTCCAGCCAGCTTGCCCACAAGATCAACAACCTGCTCTCGCCAGCGGCCCTGTATGTGGATTCGGTGCTCGCTCGTGAACACCAGCTCAACGCGCGCAGCCAGGAACAGCTGCGCAGTGTGCAAGCCGCCATCGATGAGGTGAGCCAATCGCTGGAGTCGTTTCGGCAACTCGACCGTCCGACCGACGCCAGCACCACCCAGCCCGATGATCAGGCGGGTGCCGCCGCTGCTCAGGCGTCAACAGTGGCCTCTGCTCCCAGGCCATCCCCTTCGACCGTTGGCCTGCGCGTGCTGCTGGTGGACGACGATCCCCTGTTGCTGGAAGCGCTGACCTACACAGTGAATTTTGATGGCCATGCGGTGGTGTGCGCGCCGGACGCCACCGAAGGCCTGGCACAGGCCGAACGCGCCAAAGCAGCGGGACAGGCGTTCGATGTGGTCATCACCGACCTGACGATGCAGGGCATGGATGGGCTGGCCCTGGCTGAGCAACTGAAAACTCGAGGACTCACCCGCCATGTGATCCTGCTCACGGGCTGGGGCAGCGATCCGCTGGCCGAAGGTCAACCGCCCGAACACATCGATCAGGTGATGACAAAGCCCCCTCGCCTGTCTGCGCTGCGTTCGGCGCTGGCCGGTGTCGCCGGGCGGCGTTAGTTTCAGCGCACTGCGGGCAACCCGATCACGTCTCGCAGTCTTCTGGCCAGGTCTTCGCGCCGATAGGGCTTGCTCAGCAGATGCACGCCGGGGTCGAGCCGGCCGTGGTGCACGATGGCGTTTTCGGTGTAACCCGAGGTGAACAGGACCTTGAGGCCCGGGCGCAATGCCGTGGCCTGATCGGCCAGTTGCCGGCCGCTCATGCCCGGCATCACCACGTCGGTGAACAACAGATCAACGGCCTGGCCTTCGCGCAAGATGGTCAGCGCCTGAGCCCCGCTGTGGGCCTCGATCACGCGGTAGCCCAATGCCACCAGTTGATCAAAGGCGTAGCGGCGCACCATCGGGTCGTCTTCCACCAGCAGCACGGTTTCATGCCCTCCTGCCACAGTCAAGGTCTCCACAACGCGCCGGGAGACCGTTGCAGACTCGAACGCACGCGGCAGGTAGAGTCGGAAGGTGGTGCCGGCACCAGGCTCTGAATAGACGCTCACATGGCCACCGCTTTGCTTCACGAAGCCATAGATCATGGCCAGTCCGAGCCCGGTGCCTTTGCCTGCGGCCTTGGTCGTGAAGAACGGTTCGAACACCCGCCGCACGTGCGCCGGATCGATGCCCGTGCCGGTGTCGGAGACCGCCACCATCACGTACTGGCCGGGGCGCACATCGGCATTGTGCGCGGCATAGTCCTCGCTCAGATGCGCATCACCGGTTTCAATGGTCAGGCGACCACCTTCGGGCATGGCGTCACGCGCATTGAGGCAGAGGTTCAGCAAGGCGTTGTCGAGCTGGGCCGGGTCGACCAGCGCCGGCCAGAGGCCCGCGCCCCGGATGAACTCGATTTCAATGTGTCCTCCCAATGAGCGCCTGAGCAAGGGGTCCATTTCCGCGACCAGCTGGTTGATGTCGACCGCCTTGGGGTCCAGCGTCTGGCGACGGGCAAACGCCAGCAGGCGCTGGGTGAGCTGAGCGCCACGCTCGCCTGCACTGACCACCATGCCGGCCAGGGGTGCGAGCCTCGGGTTGTCGAGCAGTTGTTCATGCAGCAACTCGGCATTGCCAAGAATCACCGTCAAAAGGTTGTTGAAGTCATGGGCCACGCCACCGGTGAGCTGGCCCACTGACTCAAGGCGCTGCGACTGCCGCAGGCGTTCCTCCATTTCGTGGGCGGCACTGTTGTCCAGACAGACAAAGACCATGCCAGGCGGTGCATCCGGCGTCACCGCTGCAACGGCAAAACTCAGTTTGGTCCACAGCGTCTTCCCGCTTGCAGTCTGCAATTGCAGCTCGGCCTGGAAGTCGGTGCTGCTGCCGCGCTGCATGTCGGCTTTCAGACGCTGCCAGCTGGGCTGCGATGCCGGTGCAATCAGGGTTTCAAAACGGCAGCCTTCCAGTTCAGCTGCCGGACGACCGAGCATGCTGCCGAAGGTGGTGTTGACGTGCTGACACCGTCCGTCCACCGTGATCCAGCCAATGCCACTGGCCGCATTCGACAAAGTGCGACGGAACGCCGCCTCGCTGGCCTGCACAGCCCGCCGGGTGGCTTCAAGTGCATCGGCCCGCTCCCGCTCTGAGATGTAGGCTTCGCGGTACTTGGCGAACAGCTCCAGAATCAGCGCAAAGCTGGTCACGCACAGGCAATAGACCAGGAGCATGGGCGGCTCGGTCTCGGCGCCCGGCAAGGTCGCGATCCTGCCCACGGCCAGCGACACCGCACAGAGATAGATGGCGAAAGAAAGACGCTGCTGGTACCAGGAAACGTTCACGAAACGGTTGAACGCGAGCAGGGGAAAGAACCACATCAGATAGACCAGGAAACTCTGCAGGATCGAGTCGCGCGTGATCGACGACAGGGCGCCCAGCACCAGATAGCTCAGAAAGAAGAGGCTCGAGACCGGTGCGATCCAGGCGGCACGGTCGAAAGGCCTGGCCAGCAGCACCCCCATCATGGCGACGCAGAACACAGCAGAGGCGCCTACCAGCCAGATCTCGGCGCCCACGACCGCTCCGGTGGATCGACCCAGCGTCAGCCCCAGCACGGAACCTGCCAGGGCCAAGGTCAGTGCCGCGAACACCATGCGCCGCGCACTCTTTTGCGGGTTCAGACCAGCGAAATCCGTCTGATGGGCCATGGGTCGCTCTGGTTGGCCTGAGGCCTTTCAACCCGATGCAGTCACATCCGCAGTTGACGGGCCCCTGGCAGGACACGGGGAAGGCGACGCCGCCGCGCGAGAGGTGGTGCACCTGTGGCTGGGCGGTGTGATTGGAATCGAGAATACCAAACGTCTTGTGTTGCCAGCGGCCCAGGAAAAAGCCCCTTCATGGCGATGCCATGAAGGGGCCTGTCGGGACAGTTGCCGGGGGATCAGCTGTCGTTGGCCAGCAAGCGGAAACCCTTGCCCCGCATGCAATGCGCGACCATGAGTTCCTGCTCTTTCTCGGGGATCTTGTTCAGACCGATCTGGAAACGACAAGCGGACAACTCGGTGTAGGCGTCATCCGCAGTGGCGTTGGGCTTGTGCCAGTAGGGTTTGGCTGTCGAGGCACAACCTGCGAGCACAGCCACGGCGATCAGCATCCCTGCGAACTTGGTCATGGATTCGTCCTTGAAGATTCAACAAGGCTTGAGGATAACAAAGCAGGATTCCGCGACACCTGTTCACAAGGGTGAAAAGTGTCTCAGAACGCAATACCCGGATTGCCTTCCATGCCTGTGATGCGGGGGGTGTTGATCTTCACGCCCTTGATGACCTTCTTGTCTCGCAGGTAGCCAGAGACCACGTCCCAGATCGGTTCGCCCTGCACACCTTCCTGCACCGACGCCCACCCCGCCACCTTGTAGGTCTTGTCGGCCTCGATGGGCTTGTCCTTGAGCACCATGTTGTTGATGCGTTGTCCCATCTCCGCCTTGGGGGACACCGTGTACTGCAGACCGCCCACACGCACCATGTCGCCACCCTGCTGGTAGTAGGGGTCGGGGTTGAAGATGTTGTCGGCCACGTCCTCCAGGATCTCCTTGATCTGCGTGCCCGTGAACGTGTTGAGCGTGGTGGCCGGGTAGGTCAGGGCCATCTGATCCATCATGCGCTCGTAGGTGATGATGTCGCCCGGCAGCAGCGACGTGCCCCAGCGCACGCCTGGCGAAAACGCGATGTCGGCGCCCTTGTTCTGCATGAGCGCGTCACAGATCACCTGGTCCCACGAGCCGTTGAAGTTGCCACGGCGGTACAACAGGTCTTCGGTGACGGCGAGCTTCTCTTCAAGCTTGGCCTTGTACGGCGCGCGCACCTTGTCGATGTGGGCCTGCATGGCGGCATCGGCCGGCAGCAGATTGGAAAAGATGGGCAGCAGCTTGTACTGGAAACCCTGCACTTTGCCACCGCGCACGTCGAAGTCCAGCACGCCGAGAAACTTGCTGTTGGAACCTGCATTGGTGACGAGGGTTTCGCCGCCGCCGTTTTTCACGATGGTGGGCGCAGGCATGCCGTCGTGCGTGTGGCCACCCAGGATGGCGTCAATGCCGCGCACCCGTGAGGCCATCTTGATGTCCACGTCCATACCGTTGTGCGAGAGCACCACCACCACCTGGGCGCCCTTGCTCCGCGCTTCGTCCACCATCTTCTGCATGTGCTCGTCCTGGATGCCGAAGGTCCAGTCAGGCACCATGTGGCGCGGGTTGGCAATGGGGGTATAGGGAAAGGCCTGACCAATCACCGCCACCTGCACGCCGTTCATCTCGCGCATGGCGTAGGGCTTGAAGACGATGTCTTCGAAGTCGGTGGTCTTGATGTTCTGCGCGAGGAATTCCATGTTCCCCTTCAGGTCCTTCTCCACGATTTCCTGCACCCGTTGGGCACCGAAGGTGTGCTCCCAGTGCGAGGTCATCATGTTCACGCCCAGCAGCTTGCAGGCGTCGACCATGTCCTGCCCGTTGGTCCACAGCGAGGTGGCCGAGCCCTGCCAGGTGTCGCCGCCGTCGAGCAGCAGCGCGTGGGGCCGGCTGGCCTTGAGTTGCTTGACCAGCGTGGCCATGTGGGCGAAGCCACCCACCTTGCCGTAGGTCTTGGCGGCTTGGCTGAAATCCAGGTAGGAGAAGGCGTGTGCCTGTGCGCTGCCGGGCTTGAGCTTGAAGTGCTGGAGCAGCTTTTCGCCCACGAGGTGCGGCGGGCGGCCCACGGCATCGGCCACGCCCAGGTTCACGTTCGGTTCGCGGAAATAGATCGGGGTCAGCTGTGCATGGCAATCAGTGAAATGCAGAAAGCTCACGTTGCCGAACTTCGGCACGTCGTACAGGCGCTCACCCGCACCAGGCGCAGCCGCCAGCACATCACGATGGTCCAGGGCCATGCCTGTGGCACTGGCCACTGCCAGCACCTGCATGAATTCACGGCGACTGAAGCCCATAAATATTCCTTGTCAATTGTTTACTGATATTCAAGTCAAGCTTCATCGGAACCAAAGTGAACCCGTGAGGCGGGGGCCGGATCAAGTCCACTGTCGCAACAGCGATCCTCCTGGGGCTTCACCCCAGGAGGACGATGCCAATCACTTGTTGACGGGAGAAGCCGGATCAAGCAGCAGTGCCATCACGTGCTGCATCTGCTTTTCATTCAGGATGCCCTTGTGCCCGGCACGCGGCATTTGCGAGCAGGCGTTGTAGGCCCGAGCGTTGTACATCTTGCCCCAGGTGTACTCCACGATGGCCTTGCTGGCGGCCGCGTTCGGATCGGTCACGCCGCGCAGCTTGCCGTAGTTGTAGAGGCTGGGCCCCAAGGTACCAAAGGAGATCTCTTCCTTGCTGATCTGGTGGCAGTTATAGCAGTTGCCGCCGTTGGCGGCATCTGCCTTGTCGCTCCAGGTCATGCCGCGGCCACTCTGCGCGATCTTCTCCCCCTCTTTCCAGTCACCCAGGAACTTGCCGTCGCTAGGCCATTTCATGGTCTTCATGTTGGCCGCCTCAATGGCCTTGGCCACTTTTTCGTCGATGGGCTTGCCGGCCACATCGGCGGCCGCGCACTCGCGGTTGGCTTCATCCTGCACAAGACGATCCACCTTGGCGATGCCGCGGTCCTGGAAAGAGGTCTTCAGAATGTCTGCAGCGGCCTTGTCATAGTCGGTGGCCGAGGGCGAAGCGGTGCAGCCAGCCAGAACGAGTGCAGCCACAGGCAGCAGGGCGGAAATGAGTTTCTGTTTCATGTCGGTGTTCTCCCGTTCAGCGCTTGATGGCCGGCACGATGGACTCGGCCGTCTTGGCGTTCACGCCCATGTAGACACCCAGGGCGATGGTGGCGTCACTGCCGAACTTGGGCTCGGGGAAACGCTGCTGACGGAAACAATCGTTGAGGCGCAACTGCATCCCCCACATCTGCGAGTTCGACACACGGTAGGCGGGCCAGGCGGCGAAGCCGATGCCGTCGCCGGGGTTCTTGGTCAGGTTGGGCAGGTCTTGCAGGCGGATGCGCTTGTCGTCTTCACCGTGGCAGGAGGCGCAGGAAAAATCGTGCGTACCGCCGCGTGTGAAGAAGATGCGCTTGCCGGCTTCGTACATGAGCTTTTCTTGCGGATGCGCTTGCGGCAGGTTGAACTTCATGCCCTTGGACGCCGTGGCCACATAGGTGGCCAGCGCGGTGACGTTGGCCATTTCGCCGCGACCGAACGGCGTCTTGGCGATGTCTTCACCTTTGAATCCCTGCAGTGTTTCCATGCAGGTGATCAGCCGCGTCTCCAGGTCCTGCACCCTTCCGGTGTCCTTGAAGTAGCGCGGCAACTCGACAAACACGCCTTCAATGACACCCGGTCCCTTGCCCAGATCACACTGCTCCAGCGAGGCGCTCTTCGGGCCACGCTTCTGTTTCCAGAGTTCCTCGCCCTTCATTTCAAACAGCTCGGCGGGGTTACCGTCCTGCAGCATCTCGCGGTATTTGGCGATGCCGTCGGCGGTGGACGACTGGGCCTGCACGGATGCAGCGGCCAGCAGTCCGGCAATCGCCAGCACGGCTCGGGAGGTGGTGGATGTCATCGGGTGTCTCCTCGTTGTAGTGATGTCAAAAACGCGGTGTCTTCAGACCAGGGACATCGCGGAACCGGCTTTGCCGGGCCGCCGATGTCGCCCCCTGGGGGGTCAAGCGATCACGGCTTCGTCGGTCCGGGTGTCGTTCTTGTTGTCGACCCATTTCACCATCACTTTGTCACCCTTGGCAGCGCCGGTGAACTTGAAGGACAGGAATGGGTTTTGCGACACGGCGCCACTGAACATGGCTTTCAACACGGTCTTGCCGTTGTGGGTGGCTTCCACGTCGCGAATGTAATGGGCGGGAATGACTTCGCCTGAGGCGTTCTTGCGTGTCCCCGTCTCCATGACGTGAGACATGAGCACGCGAACGGTGGTCTCGTTGCCTGCAAGGGCAGCGCGGATGCGCATCGGATCGGCCATGATGGTCTCCTGAAATCGGTTGGGTGAGCTATCGGGTCTGGAAGTGGTGGGCGATCAACCGCCGCAGCCGCCCAGCGTGACTTTGGTTTCCTTGACAGCAGAATACAGTTTGCCGTCGGCCTTGACGATGGCCATGATGTTCGAGCTCTGTCCCATCTTCAGGCGGGTCTGCACGTCTGGCGCGGTCCCTGCCGGGATCATGAAGGCAGCGCAGAGTGGCATCGGGTTCTTTTCGACGATGAAATAGATCTCGGTGGTGTTGGGCAGCTTGCTGCTGGCGCCCACAGGCACCACAGCACCGTTTTCAGCAATGTCGGGCGAGTTCAGGGTGACCTGGTCGCTGGTAGCGGGCGTTCCACCCACCGCTTTGAGGGCTTCTTCCAGTGTCTTGACCTGGAAGCTCGCGTGATCGACAGCGGCCTGGGCCTGGCTCTGGGTGATGATGCCCAGCGACACCAGCGTGGCAAAAGCCCCAGTGGTCTTGAGGGCGACTCGGCGTGAGGGGTTCATTGGGGGCTCCTGTGAAATGAGGAAAGGGAAAGAGTGTATGGGCGGTTCATTGGTCGGGTGCACCGGCCAGGATCCACCCTGCCAGCAACTTGAGTTCATCGTCCTTGAGCTGGGCCTGCGGCGGCATTGGCACGGGGCCGTACATGCCCGATCCACCGGACTTGATGCGCGCAGACACTTTTTCAAGAGCGTCGGCTTGCCCTTTGTGCTTGGCCGCCACGTCCTTGTAGGACGGACCAACCAGCTTCTTGTCGACTGCATGGCAAGCCAGGCAGGCGCTCTTGGCCGCCAGCGCCTTGGCAGCGGCGGCATCCAGAGCCAGTGCTTGTGAGCTTGCCAGTGCGAACAGGCTTGCAGTGAACAGCGGGAGGGTGGAAAACATCTTCATAGGTTAGGGAATCCTTCTCGCAGTTTGAATAGGGAATACGAGTACATGCAAATATTTAACTAAGAGAATCTAAGCGGCCTGCTGGCAAGAATGCGTACATTCCCGGTCACTGGGCGCCGGCGGCGATCCACCGCGCAAGCACACCGGCGTCAGCCTCACTGAGCTGGGGTTGTGCCGGCATGGGCACATCGCCGAACACGCCCACGCCACCTTCCCGGATCTTCCCGCTCAGATAGGTCTCCAGCTTTTCCTGCCCCTTGTGCTTGGCAGCGATCTCGCTGAAGCCGGGTCCCACGATCTTCTGCTTCAGGCCATGACAGGCCGTGCAGCCGTTGGTGTCAAGCAGCGTCTTGACGTTGCCCGCACCGGCGTCGGCGGCGCCGACGACGGCCACCACCGGGCGAGGCAGGGTACCCACCGGTCCGGCTGGAGGCGGCTTGGTGGTGTCAGCACCACGCACCGGCCCGATGATCCGGTTCTGCTCGGCGATGTTGCCGTGCGCATCGCGGGCAAAGTCGGGCAGCGAAGAGCGGATGGTGACCTCCACCGGACAGTCCTTCATGCAAGCCACGTTCTTCACATCGCCTTTGCCACCCACTTTCCACAGCGGCCCATGGAAGACCATGCCGTTGCGGTTGGGCATGCGCTTCTGCACCTCGGCGATGTTCTCGTTGCTGAGCGTGAAGTCCGGGGGCACCACGTCGGCCAGGCTCAGGATGTAGGCGGTGACGCTGTAGACCTCGTCGGGCTTGAGTGACTTGGGCGCATTCCACGGCATGGCGCGGTTGATGTAGTCCCACAGGGTGGAGACGGTGGCCACCTTCATCATGGTGGTCTTCTGCGGGAAAGTGGAACCGGCCTCCAGGTTCTTCACCCTGCCGCGTTCGATGTCGGCCTTGGTGGTACCGCCCACGATGGGCGTGAACACCTCGTTCGATTCACCAAAGCTGCCGTGGCACGACGCACACTGCGCCTCCCACAGCCGCTCGCCCTGCTCCACGGTGCCAGCGCCTTTGGGCAGGCCTTTGAAGTCGGGTCGCACGTCGATGTCCCAGGCTTTCACTTCGGCCGGCGTCGCGTCGCGACCAATGTCGTGCCAGGGGGTGGGCTGAGCCCATGCGGCACTGCTGATCAAGGCTGCCGCGAGAATGTTCAGGGATCGCATGGCGGGCCTTGTCAGTAGACGTGTACGTTGGACACTTCGCCGTTTTCGGCGACCTTCCAGGACTGGATGGCGTTCTGGTGGTAGACCGATCGGGTGCCACGGACGGCGCGCAACTGGTTGAGCTTGGGCTGCACATAGCCAGTGCTGTCGATGGCGCGGCTCTGCAGGATGGCGGGCTTGCCGTCCCATACCCAGTCGATGTTGAATCGGGTGAGCGCCTTGGGCAGCACCGGGCCTTCAAGCCGCGCGGTGCGCCAGTTGCGCCCGCCGTCGGTGCTCACGTCCACACGCTTGATGCTTCCCCTGCCCGACCAGGCCAGGCCAGTCACGTTGTAGAAGCCCTTGTCGAGCAATGTCTGGCTGCCTGAAGGCGTGGTGATCACGCTCTTGCATTCCTGGATGCCGGTGTACTGCCGGTGCGTGCCATCTGGCATGTGGTCGATGTAGTGGATGGCCTCATCCTTGGCGGCCCACTTCATGTCGCCCACCTCCAGCCGGCGCAGGTACTTCACCCAGCTCACGCCCTGGATGCCGGGCACCACCAGGCGCAATGGGTAGCCGTTTTCCGGGCGCAGCATCTCGCCGTTCATGGCCCAGGCCACGATGCAGTCGTCCATCGCGCGCTCGATGTCGATCGTGCGTGTCATCGACGAACCGTCGGCACCTTCGGCCAGCACGTACTTGCCGTTTTTCTTGTCGTATCCACACATTTCAAGCAGCGTGGAAAGCAGCACGCCGGTGTACTCGCAGCAACTCAGCATGCCATGGGTGTACTGCACGGCCGGCAGCGCCACATTGCCCCATTCGGGCGCGGAGTTGGCACCGCATTCAATGAAGTGGATGCGCGAGACGCTGGGCAGCCGCATGAGATCGTCCATGGTGAACACGCGCTCGCGTTTCACCAGGCCGTTGACCATGAGGCGGTGCTTGCTGGGGTCGATGTCCCACCAGCCCTGGTGGTGGCGCTCGAAGTGAAGGCCATTGGGCGTGATGATGCCGAACAGGCCTTGCAAAGGCGTGAAGCTCACCGAGGCCTGCTGGACACGGGTCAACCCCGGGCTTTCACGGCGCTGCAGGTTGGCTTCCCACTTGCTCGGTTTGCCGTAACCGTCGGTGGTCACCCCCTGACCCAGACCGGTGGTATGGGCTGGCAGCTTGAGAATGGCGTCTTCACCTTCAGCGGCGACCGCACGGGTCGCCGCAGTTGCACTGGCAGCCGCACCCGCCCCCATCGCCAAGGCCTTGCCCATGAAACTGCGCCGGGCCTTGCGAGCCTGCTCAAGCTTCTCTGCGTTCAGATGATGTTCGGGCGCCGGCAAGACGCGCCCGATGACATCGCTCAACTCTTTGGACACTTGTGATTTCCTTTTGATGTCGGCGGCGGCAGGTTTCAGGCCACCGCGGCGAAGTGAGGGGCAAGGCACATTTCCGCTCCCCAGCCGATCCCTACGCATGCCAGCGGGCCACCTGGACGGACTCGGGGGTTTGACAGAGAACGGGCTGGATGCATGGAATTTCTGAGAAGGGATCAGACAGCTTGATGCCCGACTATATCCGTACTTGCTGATATTCGGATTAGAGTTAACCCGAATATGGACGTCGAATCGGCAGAAAAACGGATGCAAGAATCTTGGGCGCATCGTGCGGGCTCCGGGCCACTGCCGTGTCGACTTCCAGCGCTGGCTACCTTGCGATGCCATGGAAAGCCGGCTGAAGCAGCGCTAGGGTTTTCACCGTGCGATGCATCCGGGTGCGATGCTAGGATGAAACATCTACATATGCGTAAGCACTAATGTTTAGCAGCGTGGGAGCCCTCCCCCGCAGATGGTTGCAGGAAGCGAAAGTGACAACTGCGCACCCATGGGTGCAAAAGCGCGGCTTCACCTGCAGCTTGAATGCGGGACAGAACACCAGGGCCTCTGCTACAGTTTTCGATGGTGTCAGTTCAACCCCTCTTCTGGAGACAACAATGGTGAAAACGATGAAATGGCTGGCGGCCGGCGTGCTGTGCGCCAGTGCGGTGGGCGCCCAGGCGCAGGTGAACCAGGTACGTGTCTGGGCTGCCGCTTGCGCCAACTGTCACGGCACCGACGGGAGGGCCGAAACGGGCATGGAATCCCTCGCGGGCAAGGACAAGGACGAAATGCTGCAGAAGCTGATGGACTTCAAGTCCGGCCGCAAGCCCGCCACCATCATGCATCAGCTCTCCAAGGGCTACACCGATGAGCAGCTGGCACAGATCGTCGGCTATTTCGCTGCGCAAAAGAAATAAGGAGCCCACACCATGAAACGTCGTCAATTCGTACAGTCTCTGGGTGCCGGCTCTGCCGTCGCCGGTCTGGGTCTCATGGCCGGTTGCGCCACCACCGGCAGCGGTGCCAAGGTGGTCGTGGTTGGTGGCGGCTATGGCGGCGCCACCGCTGCCAAGTACGTGCGCCTGTTCTCCGATCACGGCATCGATGTGACCCTGATCGAGCCAAACGCCGCGTTTGTCTCCTGCCCCATTTCCAACCTGGTGATCGGCGGACACAAGACCATGGCCGACATCACCACGCCCTACGACAACCTGAGCAAGCGCCACGGCGTGAAGGTCGTGCGCGACATGGTGGCCAGCATCGACCCGGCCAAGCGCACGGTGAAGCTGGCCAGTGGTGGCGAACTGCCCTATGACCGACTGATCGTTTCGCCCGGTATCGATTTCATGATGGAGTCCATGCCTGGCATGGCCAAGCCGGGTGCGGCCGACAAGGTGCTGCACGCCTGGAAAGCCGGCCCGCAGACGGTGGCACTGCGCCAGCAGCTTGAGGCCATGCCCGACGGCGGCGTGTACGCCCTGTCGATTCCACTGGCACCGTACCGCTGCCCGCCCGGCCCCTACGAGCGCGCCTGCATGGTGGCCAGCTACTTCAAGAAGGCCAAACCAAAGAGCAAGGTCGTCATCTTCGACGCCAACGACGACATCACCTCCAAAAAGGGCCTGTTCATGAAGGCCTGGAAAGAGCACTACGACGGCATGATCGACTACCGCCCCAAGCACAAGGTGGTGGACGTGGATGCTGCCACCAACACGCTGAAGTTCGAATTCAACGACGACTTCAAGGCCGGTGTCGCCAACGTCATTCCCAACATGCGCGCGGGCGACATCGCGGTGAAGACCGGCCTGGCCACCGCCAACGCACGCTGGTGTGAAGTGGATTTCCTCACCTTCGAATCGAAGGCCCACAAAAACATCCACGTGCTGGGCGATTCGATCCAGATTGCACCGGCCATGCCCAAGTCCGGCCACATGGCCAACCAGCATGGCAAAACCTGCGCTGCGGCCGTGGTTTCACTGCTGCAGGGCAAGGAAGCACCGTCGTTGCCAATCTACGCCAACACCTGCTACAGCTTCGTCACGGCCGAAGACGTGGTGCACGTCGCCAGCGTGCACAGGTACGACGCCGACAAGAAGACCATGCTGCCAGTCACTGGCGCGGGTGGTCTCTCCCCCGCCGCCAACGAGCTGGAGGGACGCTACGCCCTGGCCTGGGCGCGCAATATCTGGGCCGATACCCTGGCCTGATCCACCTCCACGCCCTGGCTTCGGCCAGGGCTTTCTTTGCGTTTGAATATCCGTTTGGGGTTATGCAATGAAGCTTCCGACACCTGCCCGGCTCCTCCTGGCATTCGTGGCGAGCGCCGCCCTGCTGGGCGCCGGTGGTGCGTGGGCACAGGCCGATGAAGCGCGCGCCAAAAAGATCGCCGGGGGTTCGTGCTTCCTGTGCCATGGTGCCAATGGCGAATCCACCAGCGAGGCGTTCCCGCGTCTGGCGGGGCAGCATGCGGGCTATATCGCGCGCCAGCTGGAAGCTTTCAAATCGGGCCAGCGCAAAAGCACCGCCATGGCAGACATGGTGGCGCGGCTCACGCCCGACGAGATGCTCGCACTGGGCAAGTACTACGAACAGATGAGTCTGCCGCGCGAAGAAGCGAAGGACCCGCAACTCGCGGCCATGGGCCGATACATCTATCACAACGGCAACAAATACAGCGGTGTGCCGGCCTGCGCCTCTTGCCATGGCATGGCAGGCGAAGGTACGGCCACCCTGCCCCGCCTGGCCACGCAGTTCTCGGGCTACTTGCACAACCAGCTCAAGTCGTTCGGCAAGCGCGAGCGCACCACCGACAACGCGGTGATGCACGCCGTGGTGGACAAGATGACCGAACTCGAGATGGCCGCCGTGGCCGAATACCTGAGCAGCAAGTGACGCCCTGCCAGGCTGGATCAGTGAACGGTCGCACTCATCGCATGCAAGGCTTCTGCACGCGCCGGAACGGCGCCACTCAGTGGTGCCAGCGCTGACTGAATACGCGCCAGTTGCGCCGCACTGACCAGTCTGCCCAGCATCGCCTGGAAGCGCGGCTCCAGCGTGCCGGAGACGATGTATTGCCAGCGGTAGGCCCTCAGCATGGTGGCTTTGACCTGATCGGCGCGTTCGCCCACCTGCCCCATGCCGGTCACGTGCAGGAAGTAGTCGGCATCCGCCTTGGCCTGCGCCTGAAGGATGCCGTCAACGCCGCCGACCAGTGCAATCAGGTCGTCCACCGCTTGGTCGCACTGCGCATCAGAGGCCAGCTTGGCGTCTTCGCGTTCCCATTCCAGTTCGTCGATGATCGCGTGCTGCGACTCCTCGCGCCAGTGGAACAGAAACACGTCCTTGAACAGCGGTGACAGGTCCTCGGCCGCAGCGATACTGGCGCGGTAGTGCGCCTGCGAGAACAGCTCGATGTGGCAGGTGAGTGCCAGCACGGCCCAGGTGCACTTGCCCAGCACGAAGGCGGCCACGTCGTTGGCCGACACATCGAAGCGGTAGCCCGCCGGCATGTCAGCGGCAACCAGCAGCTCGATGCGACGGAACAGCTCCTGGTGCTTGAGCTCCTCGTCGGTGAGACGCACGATGGCTTCCAGCGCGGTCTGGTCGCCCAGCCAGTGGTCGCGGCTCACGTCCAGCATCTTCGCGCTGATGAAGCGCTCGACCAAGCCGAACATGTTCGCATAGGTGCGGCCCTGCACCTGACTCAGGAAGCGGCGCTCGGCCGGGTTCAGAAACGTCAGTTCGTCGGCCAGGGACAGCCCGTCGGGCAAAAAGGTGTGGTTCAGGTCAAAACCGCGACCGCGGATGACGTCGCGATCAATGTCCCAGCGAATGCGTTTGGAGACCTCGATGGTCTTGGCATAGCGCGGGATATCCAGTGGAGTGGCTTGGGTCTGCATGGTGGTTCCTCTCAGGTTGCATCCGTCAAATCGACGTGCATCAAGCATTCACCCCTGCGGGCATTCCCGCATGAGGCGGATGTCCCATATCCCCCAGCAAGGAGACGGTGCCCGTGCAAGGGCATGGGACCAGCGGCCTACGCGCGCGACAATGGCGCATGCCCGCCGTTCCGAGTCCGCCCTCGATCCCGCGACAGCGCCTGCGTTTCTGCAACGCGCCGGACGGCACCCGCATCGCCATCTCGTCCATCGGTTCAGGCCCACCGCTGCTGCGTGCAGCGCACTGGCTCAGCCACGTCGAACACGACCTGCACAGCCCAGTCTGGCGACCCTGGCTGACCGAACTCTCGCGCGACCACCACTACATCTGCTACGACCAGCGGGGCTGTGGTCTGTCCGACAGTGCGGTGGCCGACTTCTCGCTCGACGCCTGGGTGGGCGACCTCGAAGCCGTGGTCGACAGCCTGGGCTTGCGCCGTTTTCCGCTGATCGGCATGTCGCAAGGTGGCGCCGTGGCCATTGCCTATGCGGTGCGCCACCCGGACAAGGTGTCGCATCTGGTGCTGCCGGGCGCCTACGCGCGAGGCGCGCTGCAGCGTGCCACCAGCGATGCCGAGCGGCTGGAAGCAGAGACCCTGGTGAACCTCATCCGCCTGGGGTGGGGTCGGGACAACGCAGCCTTCCGGCAGGTGTTCACCAACCAGTTCATTCCTGGCGGCACGCCGGCGCAGCACCAGTGGTGGAACGAACTCGAGCGACTGACCGCCAGTCCCGAGAACGCCGCGCGCACGCTCGAGGCCTTCCACCGCGTCGACGTGACCGAACTTGCGCGCCAGTTGCGCGTGCCGACGCTGGTGCTGCATGCGCGGGGTGATGCGCGCGTGCCGTTCGATGAAGGGCTGCGGCTGGCGGCGCTGATCCCAGGGGCCCGATTTGTTCCGCTGGACAGCGACAACCACGTGTTGTTGGACTCCGAACCAGCGTGGCCCGCCTTCCTGGATGAACTGCGCACATTTCTGGGCGCCGCTGCGGCCGAGTCCACGCACGACAACGGTGATACCGCGCTGACACCGGCCGAGCGCGAGGTGCTACACCTCGTGGCCCTCGGCCTGGACAACGCGGCCATTGCGCAGCAGTTGAAGAAAAGTGACAAAACGGTGCGCAACCAGGTGTCAAGCATCTTCGACAAACTGGGCGTGCACTCGCGGGCCGAGGTGATCGTGCGCGTGCTCGACCGAAAGCACTGATTGCCCGCTTGCCCCCACGCAGTGGCGAGGGCCGCCACGCCCGAGACTCAGGCGTAGCGCGGAATCATCTTCTCCAGCGGCAAGGGCACGATCTTGCCGGCCATGCCAGCGCAGCCGAAGGCCTGGAAACGGGCCTGGCAGATGTCTTTGGCGGCCAGCGTCGCGTCCTTGAAGAACTTGCGCGGGTCGAACTCGCCCGGGTTCTTTGCCATGGTGCGGCGCATGGCACCCGTCATGGCCAGGCGGATGTCGGTGTCGATGTTGACCTTGCGCACTCCGCTTCGGATACCGCGCACGATTTCCTCCACCGGCACGCCGTAAGTCTCCTTGATCTCGCCGCCATGCTCACGAATGATGGCCAGCCACTCCTGTGGCACGCTGCTTGATCCGTGCATCACCAGGTGCGTGTTCGGGATGGCCTGATGAATAGCCACGATGCGGTCCATGGCCAGGATGTCGCCGGTGGGCGGGCGGGTGAATTTGTAGGCGCCGTGGCTGGTGCCGATGGCGATGGCCACTGCGTCCACGCCGGTCTGTGACACGAAGTCCTTGGCCTGCTGCGGGTCGGTCAGCATCTGATCGTGCGTGAGGTGCCCTTCCGCACCGACGCCGTCTTCTTCACCGGCCTCACCGGTTTCCAGCGAGCCCAGGCAACCGAGCTCGCCTTCCACCGACACGCCCACCGCGTGCGAGAACTTCACCACCTCGCGCGTCACGGCCACGTTGTACTCGTAGCTCGCCGGCGTCTTGGCGTCTTCCATCAGGGAGCCGTCCATCATCACGCTGCTGAACCCGCTGCGGATGGACTGCTGGCACACCGCAGGTGTGGCGCCGTGGTCCTGGTGCATCACGATGGGAATGTGCGGGTACATCTCGATCGCCGCTTCCACCATCTTGCGCAGAAAGGGTTCACCGGCGTACTTGCGCGCACCCGCACTGGCCTGCAGGATCACCGGCGCGTTGCTGGCATCAGCGGCCTGCATGATGGCCTGGATCTGCTCCAGGTTGTTGACATTGAACGCAGGCACGCCGTAGTGGTTTTCGGCGGCGTGGTCGAGCAGTTGGCGCAGGGCGATGAGGGCCATGGTGTGTCCTTCGGTGGGTTCAAGCAATGAGGGCGGAGAAATCGGCGATCACGCGGTCGGGATGGGCGCTTTCGATGGGTTGGCCCATGTTGTAGCCATAGGGCAGAACCCACACGGCCACACCCGCATTGCGCGCCGTGGCGACGTCGATGGATGAGTCGCCCACGAACAGTGCGCGTTCGCCACGGATGAGAAAGTGATGCAGGCAGTCGTGAACGCCCATGGGGTCGGGCTTCTTCAGCGGCAAGGTGTCACCGCTGATGACACGAGCAAACAACGGCGTGAGCTTGTGTGCATCCAGCACGACCTGGGTGTAGCGCTGCTCCTTGTTTGTGACCACCGCCAGCTTCACACCTCGTTCGCGCAAGGTCTGCAAGGTTTCCCGCACATGGGGGTAGAGATGGCTGCGCGTGCCACAGCGCTTCTGATAGTGCACACCAAAGGCCGCTTGAATGCGCGCAAAGCTCGCACTCCTTCGCACCGCTTCAGTGGTGCTCTTGTCGGTGAACGCCAGTGCCGAAATCAGCAGCTCCCGCGTGCCGTGGCCGATCCAGTCGTTGACCTGCTGCTGGCTGATGTGCGGGCGGTCGAAAGCCTCCAGCGTGTCATTGACCGCATCGGCGATTTCGGGCGCGGTCTCGATCAGCGTACCGTCGAGATCGAAGAGGATGAGGTCGAATGGGTTGTTCACAGCAGATCACCCTTTTGAGGGGAATGTCATGCGAGCAGCCCTTTCACCGCCTCGACCACCTTGCGCACCGTGATGCCGAAGTGCTCATACAGGTCCTTGGCCGGAGCGGATTCGCCGAAGCTGGTGATGCCCACCACGGCGCCCGTGCGACCCACGTACTTGCGCCAGAAGTCCGGGTGAGCGGCTTCCACCGCCACAGCTGGCAGATCGAGCGGCAGCACGGCGTGCTGGTAGGCCAGCGGCTGGCGATCGAACACATTGGTGCATGGCATGGAAACCACGCGGGTGGCGATGCCCTCGGCCGCCAGCGCCCGATGGGCTTCCATGGCGAGCGAGGTCTCGGAACCCGTGGCCACCATCACCGCCACGGGGTTCACCCCTTCGGCCAGCACATAGCCGCCTTGACGAACACGGTTCGCCAAGGCGGCCTCGGTCAGGCGGGGCAGGTTCTGGCGCGACAGGCACAGCGCACTGGGTCCGTCACGGCGCTCGATGGCACAGGCCCAGGCCACTGCCGTTTCGAGACCATCGGCCGGTCGCCACACGTCCAGCCCGGGCACCATGCGCAGGCTGGGGATGTGCTCCACGCTCTGGTGGGTGGGACCGTCTTCGCCCAGACCGATGCTGTCATGCGTGAACACATGGATCACCCGCAGCTTCATCAACGCGGCCATGCGGATGGCGTTGCGCGAATAGTCACTGAAAGTGAGAAAGGTGCCGCCGTAGGGGATGTAACCACCGTGCAGCGCGATGCCGTTCATGATCGCAGCCATACCGAACTCACGCACACCGTAGCTCATGTGGTTGCCCCAGGCATCGCGGCCGGCCTTCACACAACCCTTGAAGTTGGTGAGATTGGAGCCGGTCAGGTCGGCGCTGCCACCGAAGAACTCGGGCACCAGCGGGGCCAGCACATCGAGCGCGTTCTGGCTGGCCTTGCGGGTGGCATAGGCGTCGGCTTTGGCGGCGATGGCTTCCAGCACTTCGGGCAGTTTGTCGGCAAATGCGGGGAGCAGATCACCGGCCATGCGGCGTTCGAACTCGGCCGCTTCCAGCGGGTACTGTGTGCGGTAGGCCTCGAAGCGATGGCGCCAGGCACGTTCGGCTGCGGCGCCGCGCTCCACGGCGTTCCAGGCGATGGCGATCTCGTCCGGGATGTCGAACGGTGGCGCCGTCCAGCCCAGTTGCTCTCGGGTGGCCGACACCTCGGCGGCACCTAGCGCGGCACCGTGCACGTCGTGCGTGCCGGCTTTGTTGGGTGAGCCCATGCCGATCACGGTCTTGCAGCAGATCAGCGTGGGCTTGCCGTGGGGCAGCGCGCCCTGCTTCTTCGCCTCTACCAGCGCGGCTTCGATGGCGGCGGGATTGTGGCCGTCCACGCTGGGAATCACATGCCAGCCGTAGGCCTCGAAGCGCTTGGGGGTGTCGTCGGTGAACCAGCCTTCGACGTGGCCGTCGATGGAGATGCCGTTGTCATCGTAGAAGGCCACCAGCTTCGAGAGGCGCAGCGTGCCTGCCAGCGCGCAGGCCTCGTGGCTGATGCCTTCCATCATGCAACCGTCGCCCAGGAAAGCGTAGGTGTGGTGGTCAACGATGTGGTGGCTGACGTCTTCGTCTTCGCGGTTGAATTCCTGCGCGAGCAGCTTTTCGGCCAGCGCCATGCCCACCGCGTTGCTGATGCCCTGGCCCAGCGGTCCGGTGGTGGTTTCCACGCCGGGGGTGATGCCCACCTCGGGGTGGCCGGCAGTCTTGCTGTGCAACTGGCGGAAGTTCTTCAGCTCGCTCATGGGCAGGTCGTAACCCGTCAGGTGCAGCAGCGCGTAGATCAGCATCGAGCCGTGGCCGTTGGACAGCACGAAGCGGTCGCGGTCGGGCCAGTGTGGGTTGCTGGGGTTGTGCTTGAGGTGGCGGCTCCACAGCACCTCGGCGATATCGGCCATGCCCATGGGCGCGCCGGGATGGCCGCTCTTGGCTTTTTCCACCGCATCGACGGCGAGCATGCGGATGGCATTGGCCATCTGGCGGGCGAGTTCGGGAGAGGGGTTGTTCATGATTGACCTTCGATGCTTGGAGATTCGGGTTTCTGGCGGAGGTGTCTGCTGGCGGGCCCCCACCCCTGCCCTCCCCCAGAGGGGGAGGGAGTGATACGGGGAAGCGCTCGCACTCGGGCTTTCACTCCTCCTCCCTCTGGGGAAGGCGGGGATGGGGGCCTGCGCGAAGCAGCGTCGCTAAAAAGTCAAGCCAAGCCCATGGCTCTCTTCTTGCGTTCCACCATTCGCCAAATAAAGGGCGTGAAGATCAGCTGCATCGCCAGCTCCATCTTTCCGCCCGGCACCACGATGGTGTTGGCGCGGCTCATCATGGAGCCGTGCACCATGCTGAGCAGGTACTGGAAATCGATGCCCTTGGGTTTCGCAAAGCGAATCACCACCATGCTCTCGTCGGCGGTGGGCACGTCGCGCGCCACGAAGGGGTTACTGGTGTCCACGATGGGCACACGCTGGAAGTTCACGTGGGTGTGCTGGAACTGCGGGGTGATGTAGTGCACGTAGTCGGGCATGCGGCGCAGGATGGTGTCGGTCACCGCATCGGCGCTGTAGCCGCGCATGTTCTTGTCGCGCCAGAGCTTCTGGATCCACTCCAAATTAATCACGGGCACCACGCCCACCAGCAAGTCCGGGTACTGCGCCACATTGACTTCGGGTGTCACCACCGCACCGTGCAGGCCTTCATAAAACAGCATGTCGGTGTCTGTGGGCAGATCTTCCCAGGCGGTAAAGGTCCCCGGCTCCTGCTGGTACGGCGCGGCCTCTTCGGCGTTGTGCAGGTACTTTCGGCTGCGTCCCTGACCGGTTTCGCCGTAGCTGCGAAACAGCGTCTCGATCTCTTCAAAGAGATTGGATTCAGGGCCGAAATGGCTGAAGTTCCGGTTGCCTTCAGCCTCGGCCTCGGCGGCCTTGAGCTTCATCTGCTTACGGTCGTAGCGGTGGAAGCTGTCGCCTTCAATCACGGCAGCGGTCACGCCTTCGCGTCGGAAAATGTTCTCGAACGTGCGGGTGACGGTGGACGTGCCCGCTCCACTGGAGCCCGTGATGGCGATGATGGGGTGGCGTTCTGACATGGCGTACTCCGAATAAACAAACTGGGTCAGGCGCCGAGGCCCTTGTCCAAGGGCACCGCGGAACCGGCTTTGCCGGGCCGCCAGTGCCGCCTCCTTGAGGGGGCGACGCCGAAGGCGGCGCGGGGGCGTGTTTCACTAATCCCTGAACAGAGAGCGCTCCGCAAACAGCGGGTTGCGCTCGTCCTTGAAGGCTTGCGGTTCTGCGTGGTAACGCTCGATGCGCTCCACTTCATTCTTTGACCCGAACACCAGGCCAATGCGCTGGTGCAGTGAGGTCGGCCTCACGGCAAGCATGGGTTCGCGACCGGTGCTGGCGCGCCCGCCCGCCTGTTCGATGAGCATGCCCACCGGGTTGGCCTCATAGAGCAGGCGCAGGCGGCCTGGCTTGCTCGCGTCCTTGGTGTCGCGCGGATACATGAACACGCCGCCGCGCATGAGGATGCGGTGGGCTTCGGCCACCATGCTGGCGATCCAGCGCATGTTGAAGTCCTTGCCACGCGGACCGGTCTTGCCGGCCAGGCATTCGTCCACGTAGCGTTTCACTGGCGCCTCCCAGAAGCGGCTGTTGGAAGCATTGATGGCGAACTCCTGCGTGTCTTCGGGCACGGTCATGGTCGGGTGGGTAAGCATGAACTGACCCAGGTTGGGGTCGAGCGTGAAGCCCGCCACGCCATTGCCCACCGTGAGCACCAGCATGGTGGTGGGGCCATAGAGCGCGTAGCCGGCGGCCAGTTGCTGTGCGCCAGGTTGCAGGAAGTCGGCTTCGACCACGT
The DNA here is from genome assembly GCA_002840835.1 of Betaproteobacteria bacterium HGW-Betaproteobacteria-16. Taxonomy (GTDB): domain Bacteria; phylum Pseudomonadota; class Gammaproteobacteria; order Burkholderiales; family Burkholderiaceae_C; genus Hydrogenophaga. The sequence continues at coordinate 147,653 of PHCQ01000001.1, forward strand.
CGCGCCCGCTGTCAATGACTTCCTGAGGCGCACGCAAGATGCTGAAGATGCTGCCCACTGTGACATTGACATCGATGTTGCTGGAGCCGTCCAGCGGGTCGAACACCAGCATGTACTTGCCACGCTGCAAGGTGTCTGGGATCTGGTAGGGCTCGTCCATCTCTTCAGATGCCATGCCCGCCAGATGACCACCCCATTCGGTCATCTGGGTGAAGTACTCGTTGCTGATCACATCCAGGCGCTTCTGCTCTTCGCCCTGCACGTTCAGGCTGGTGGCCACATCCACCACCGGGTTGCCCAGCACGCCGGTGAGTTCACCAAAGGCCACCGAGCGCGCAATGGCCTTGCAGGCCAGCGCCACGTCGAGCACCAGGGCGTTGAAGTCCCCGCTGGCCGACGGAAAGCGGCGGCGCTGCTCGATCAGGTACTGGGTGAGGGTGAAGCGGCGTCGTGTGGTCATGGTGGTTGGGCACTGCCAAAGGTGAAAGAAAAAGAGAGAACGCCCTTCAGGCCCGAGCGCGCTGTGCAGGCTCGGCCGCCAGCCATTCGCGCAGGCGCGACACGCTGACCGCAGCCAGATCGGGCACCACACGCAGCGCCCCCTGAAAACGGTGGTGACGGGTGAAACCGGTCGGCGTGATCACGGTGGACAGACCCGCGCCCATGGCGGAGTGCAAGCCATTGGCAGAGTCCTCAAACGCGATGCACGCATCAGCGGGCAGGCCCATGTCGCCCAGCACCCGCAGGTACACCTGTGGATGGGGCTTCTTGATGGGTGCCGATGAGGCGTCTGCAATGGCCACGAAGTTCATCCGCCAGTCGGCCCCGATGGCGTGGCGCAGCAACGCCGCCACATTGACCGGCGAAGTGGTGGTGGCTATGGAAAGCGCCAGACCCTGCTCGAGGGCCTCGTTCATCAGGGCCAGCACCCCGGGACGCAATGAAACAGCACCGCCATTCACCGCGTTTTCATAGAACGCCGTCTTGATTTCGTGCAAACGGTCGATGGTGGCCCGCACCGCGCCGCCCTGCAGTTCCTTGAGGTCGGGTTGAACACTGCGCCAGTGGTGAAGCATGCGCTCCTTGCCACCAGAGATGTCGAGCAGTTGGGTGTACTGTTCGGGGGTCCAGTGCCAGTCCAGCCCCTCTTCGGCAAAGGCGTGGTTGAAAGCCGCCAGGTGCAGGGCTTCGGTGTCGGCCAGGCTGCCGTCGACATCAAAAATCAGCGCTTTCAACATGGGGCCTCCCGCTTCCAGAACCCCTGTCTCACCGGGGGATGGACGGACTATAAGTACGCGATGAAGTAAGGTAAATTCACGATTTATTCAATTTCGATTAAGAAAAACCTTAATGAAGAACGCCACCATTCGGCAACTCCGGGTGTTCGCCGAGGTCGCACGGCACCTCAGCTTCGCTCGCGCGGCAGAAGTGCTGCACCTCACGCCACCGGCGGTGACCATGCAGGTGAAAGAGCTGGAGGGCCATATTGGTCTGCCGCTTTTTGAGCGCCAGGGGCGTCAGGTGACGCTGACCACGGCGGGCGAATACATGCTGGTCTACGCGCGCAGGGTGCTGGCCACGCTGAAAGATGCCGAAGATGCCGCCGCGCGCCTGCAGCGGCTGGAGGTGGGCACGCTCACCATCGGCATGGTGAGCACCGCCAAGTACTTCCTGCCCGGCCTGCTGGCCGAGTTCCGGCGCGAGCACGAAGGTATCGAGATCCGGTTGGCCGTGGGCAACCGCGAACAACTGGTGAAGATGCTACACGGCAACGAAGTGGACATTGCCATCATGGGCCGCCCGCCCACCGAACTGGCCACCCGCGCCGAGCCGTTCGCGGCCCACCCCCATGTGTTTGTGGCGCCCACCGACCACCCGCTGCTCAAGGTGGATCCCCTCACGGTGAATCACTTGCGACCCTATGGCTTCATCCTGCGCGAGCGCGGTTCGGGCACCCGGGCGGCCATGGAAGCTTTCCTGGCGTCATCGCGCATGGAGCCCCGCGTGGTGATGGAAATGACCAGCAATGAGACCATCAAGCAGGCGGTGATGGCGGGCCTGGGCATCAGCTTCCTGTCGCTGCACACCATCGGCCTGGAGCTGGAGCACCAGCTGATAGCCACGCTCGACGTTGAGGGCACGCCCATCGTGCGCGGCTGGAACGTAGTGCACACGCTGTCCAAGCTGCTCTCGCCAGCCGCCGAGGCGTTTCGCTATTTCATGCTGGAACGTGCCGAAGGCGCACTGGCCAGCAAGTACGGGCACCTGCTTCGCTTGCACACGGCCCCCTGACCTTTGAGGCCAGGCGCGAGAGCGCCACGCCCCCCACTTTCACACAGCAACCATGACCTCATTGAACACGCCCACCGACGAACGCCTGACCCAGCTGGAGATCAAGATCAGCTACACCGAAGACCTGCTCGACACCCTCAATGCCCTGGTGGCACAGCAGCAGGACCAGATCGACCTGCTGCTGCGTGAAGTGGCCCGCCTTCGGCAGCAGGACACGGGCCTGGGCGCCGGTGGTCAGCACGTACCTGGCGACGAATTGCCCCCGCACTACTGAAGGCGCACCAACCGTCCGTATTTGCGCGGGCTCAGCCTCTCAGGTGTCCTTCGACACCTTGATGCTCGGAAACTTGCTGGAAAAATCCTTCGCCTTGGCGGCGATCTTGATCGCCACCTGGCGTGCCACGGTCTTGTAGATGCCGGCGATTTCACCCTCAGGGTCGGCCACCACGGTGGGCATGCCGCTGTCGGCCTGCACACGGATACTCATGTTCAGCGGCAACGCGCCCAGGTAGTCCATGCCGTATTCGGTCGCCATGTTCTTGCCACCGTCGGCACCAAAGATGTGTTCGATGTGGCCGCAGTTCGGGCAGCAGTACACCGCCATGTTCTCCACGATGCCCAGGATGGGCACGCCCACCTTCTCGAACATCTTGATGCCCTTGCGCGCATCCAGCAGGGCAATGTCCTGCGGCGTGGTCACGATCACGGCGCCGGTCATGGGCACGCGCTGGCTCAGGGTGAGCTGGATGTCGCCGGTGCCGGGCGGCATGTCCACGATCAGGTAATCGAGGTCCTTCCAGTTGGTCTGGCGCAGCAGTTGTTCCAGCGCCTGCGTGGCCATGGGGCCGCGCCAGATCATGGCTTCGTCGCGGTCCACCAGGAAGCCGATGGAGATCACCTGCACACCGTAGTTCTCCAGCGGTTCCATGGTCTGGCCGTCGGCGCTTTCGGGCCGGCCTTCCACGCCCATCATCATGGGCTGGCTGGGGCCGTAGATGTCGGCGTCCAGAATGCCGACCTTCGCGCCTTCGGCGGCCAATGCCAGGGCCAGGTTCACCGCCGTGGTGCTCTTGCCCACGCCGCCTTTGCCGGAAGCCACGGCGATGATGTTCTTCACGTTCGGCATGAGCTGCACGCCGCGCTGCACCGCATGCGCGGTGATTTTCATGCTCAGGTTCACCGACACGTTGTCCACGCCGGCCACGCTTTTGGCGGCCGCGATCAGCGCACGGCGCAGGGCGGGCATCTGGCTCTTGGCCGGGTAGCCCAGCTCCACGTCGAACGACACGTCGCCGTCCTGCACCTGCAGGTTCCTCAGCGCCTTGGTGGACACGAAGTCCTTGCCGGTGTTCGGGTCGGTCACGGCCTGGAGGGCGTTCAGCAGCGCTTGTGTTTCTACGGCCATGAGGGGCAATCTCCTGTTGGAATCGGTGAAATCGTTGGGTTCGGTTGCGATGGGGTCGCCAGAGGCGTGGGAGGAAGTCTACCCGCGTGTCCGGACGCCCCCCATTCACACAATCGGCATGAGGGCATCGGCCCTGAGCCGCGCCGGACCCCTCGCATGGGCCGTCCTGCACGGGCAGGGAGCCAGCGGCCTAAAATCGCGGGTTACCCCAGACAGCCCTTACCGGAAAGCCTCTCATGAGCCAGCGACGCCTGTTCGTCACCACCGCCCTGCCCTACGCCAACGGCAACTTCCACATCGGCCACATCATGGAATACATCCAGGCCGACATCTGGGTGCGGTTCCAGCGCATGCAGGGCCACGAGGTGCATTTTGTGTGCGCGGACGACGCGCACGGCGCGCCCATCATGATCGCGGCCGAAAAAGCCGGCAAGACACCCCAGCAGTTTGTGGCCGACATCGCCGCCGGCCGCAAACCCTACCTCGACGGTTTCCACATCGGCTTTGACAACTGGCACAGCACCGACGCCCCTGAAAACCATGAGCTGGCGCAGGACATCTACCGTGCGCTCAAGGCCGACGACCTGATCGAGACCCGCACCATCGAACAGTTCTTCGACCCAGAAAAGAACATGTTCCTGCCCGACCGCTTCATCAAGGGCGAATGCCCCAAATGTGGCGCCAAGGACCAGTACGGTGACAACTGCGAGGTCTGCGGTGCGGTGTACGCGCCCACGGAGCTGAAGAACCCGTATTCGGCCCTGTCCGGCGCCAAGCCGGTGCTCAAGCAATCTGACCACTTCTTTTTCAAGTTGTCAGACCCGCGCTGCCTGGCCTTCCTGGACCAGTGGACACAGAGCGGCGCGGTGCAGCCCGAGGTGCTCAACAAGATCGCCGAGTGGATCGAACCCGGTGAAGACGGCAAACCCAGGATGGGCGACTGGGACATCAGCCGCGACGCACCTTACTTCGGCATCGAAATCCCGGACGCCCCGGGCAAGTATTTTTATGTGTGGCTGGACGCCCCCATCGGCTACCTGGCCTCGCTGAAAAACTGGTTCGGCAAACAAGGCATCGACTACAACGCCTTCATGGCGGACCCCACCACCGAGCAGTACCACTTCATCGGCAAGGACATCATCACCTTCCACACCCTGTTCTGGCCGGCGATGTTGAAGTTCAGCGGCCGCAAGGTCCCCAATGCGGTCTTCGTGCACGGCTTCCTCACCATCAACAACGGCGAGAAGATGAGCAAGAGCCGGGGTACCGGCCTTGACCCCCTCAAGTACCTGAGCCTGGGCATGAACCCCGAGTGGCTGCGTTACTACCTGGCCGCCAAGCTGACCGGCAAGAACGAAGACATCGACTTCAACCCCGAAGATTTCATGCTGCGGGTCAACAGCGACCTGGTGGGCAAGTACATCAACATCGCCTCCCGCGCGGCAGGCTTCATTGCCAAGCGCTTCGAAGGCAAGCTGGGCACGGTCTCAGCCGATGGCGACGCCTTGCTCGACCACCTGCAGAGCGTGGCGCCCATCGTGACCGAGCTCTACGCAGAGCGCGAATACGGCAAGGCACTGCGCGAAATCATGCAACTGGCCGACCGCGTGAACGCCTATGTGGACCAGAACAAACCCTGGGAACTGGCCAAGAAGGAAGGCATGGACGGGCGGTTGCAAGATGTGTGCACCACCTGCATCGAAGCCTTCCGCCTGATCTCGATCTACCTCAAGCCGGTGTTGCCTTCGCTGGCAACCCAGGTGGAGGCGTTCCTGAAAGTGACGCCACTGACCTTTGCCGACGCCGCCCGACTGCTGGGCGCCGGCCACACCATTGGCGCCTACCAGCACCTGCTGCAGCGTGTGGACGTCAAACAACTCGATGCCTTGTTCGAGCCCCCGCCTGAACCGGTGGCCCCCGCCACCGTGCCCGGCGGTGAACCCATTGCGGACACCCTCACCATCGACGACTTCAGCAAGATCGACCTGCGCATCGCACAGATCGTCAACTGCGAAGCCGTGGAAGGTTCGACCAAGCTGCTGCGCCTGACGCTGGACGTGGGCGAAGGCAGAACCCGCAACGTGTTCAGCGGCATCGCCAGCGCCTACGCTCCAGCCGATCTGGTGGGCAAGCTCACGGTGATGGTGGCCAACCTGGCACCACGCAAGATGAAGTTTGGCGTGAGCGAGGGCATGGTGCTGGCGGCCAGCCACGCCGACGAGAACGCCGAACCGGGCATCCATATCCTCAACCCCTGGCCAGGCGCCACGCCCGGCATGCGGGTGCGCTAGTGCCTGTTAACAGGCACTAGAGGCTATGTTCGCCAGCATCCGGGGCTTCACCAGCCTTCAGCGATCACCGCAGGCCGACCTGAAGCTCGGTACCGTACTGGCCTTCGTGGCCGGCGCGACCAATGCAGGCGGCTTCCTGGCCGTGGGGCAGTACACCTCTCACATGACGGGCATCCTCTCATCGGTTGCCGACAACGCGGTGCTCGGCCAGTTCGCGCTGGCCCTCGGTGGCCTGGGCGCATTGCTGGCCTTTCTGCTAGGTGCCATGACCACCGCCTGGATGGTGAACTGGGGCCTGCGCCGCCACCTGCGCAGCGCGTACGGCCTCCCCCTGCTGCTGGAGGCCGTGCTGCTGCTGGTGTTTGGCCTGTTCGGTGCCGCCATCGGCCTGATGACCGCCGTGTTCCTGCCACTGACCGTGGTGCTGTTGTGCTTCATCATGGGGCTGCAGAACGCCGTGATCACCAAGATCTCGCGCGCCGTGATCCGCACCACCCACATCACCGGCCTGCTCACCGATCTGGGCATTGAACTGGGCAAGCTGCTGTACGTCAACCGCCACCCCGATCAAAAACCGGTACGAGCCAACCGCGACCGGCTTCGCGTGCATGGCCAGCTCATTGCCAGCTTCTTCGTGGGTGGCCTGGCGGGCGCGCTGGGCTTCAAATACCTGGGGTATGTGAGCACGGTGCCGTTGGCAGCCTTGTTGTTGCTGTTGGTGATGCGGCCGGCGCTGGACGACTTCAGGCGATAGAAGACCCCCCCGCGCCGCCTGCGGCGTCACCCCCTCAAGGGGGCACACCATCGGACCGGCAGAGCCGGATCCTGGGTGTTACTGGATGAAGAGATTCCTCTCCGGAAACGGCACTTGGAGCACGCAACGTTCAGGGTCGTTCAGCGCCCGCGCTCCAGATCGGGATCGCTCACCGACATGGTGGACACCACTTTCAGATCGTTGTCGAACACCACAGTGAAGATTTTTGAGTCGCTGGTGTTGGGGCCGTCGAGGTAGCGCCAGTCGTAGTGCGTTTCGCGCTTGGCTTCATAAGGCGTGATCTTCATTGGCTTGCCCAGCATCTTTCGCACCTCGGTCATGGGCATCCCGGGCTGCACCTGTGCGAAGTTCTCGGGGGTGAGCACCTGGCGCAAGGAAGTCATGCGACCGTCGGGGCCGATGGTGATCATGTAGTTGCGGTGGCCGGCAGGCTGGCGGTTGTATTCGTAGATCTGGGCGCCATCGGGCCCGTCCCACACCGCTTCGGGTTCGCCCATCTTTTCGCGCACGTCTTCTTCGGTCGAGAAGCCTTCTTCGAGTTCGCTGATGTTCTGCACGTCGCAGCCCAGCAGCGCGAGCGCCGCACCGGCAGCCAGGAGCCCCGCCCGCAGGCGGCTCAGGGCAAAAATGCGACGTGTTTGGGGGAGTTGACGGAAGATCATGAGGAAAATCAGTGTAAACCCTCAGTTCTGCGTTGCCCTCTTGTCAGCTTCACGAACTGTGGTGAAAGGTAACATTTGCCGATGCTCCAAGGATTGCCGCCGCTTGCCCCATTCCGCCCGCGCCTGATTCAGGACCTCAAGGGCTACACCCGGGACAAACTGATGCGCGACGTGGGTGCGGGCATCACGGTGGGCATCGTGGCGCTGCCGCTGGCCATGGCGTTTGCCATTGCCAGCGGGCTCAAGCCCGAAGCCGGTCTGTGGACCGCCATCATCGCTGGCTTCATCATCTCGGCGCTGGGAGGTACCTCGGTGCAGATCGGCGGACCGGCCGGCGCCTTCATCGTGATCGTCTACGGCATCGTCGAGCGCTACGGCGTGGCCAACCTGCTGATCGCCACCGCCAGCGCCGGTGTGCTGCTTTTCCTGCTCGGTCTGTTCAGGCTGGGCACCCTGGTGCGTTACGTGCCAGTGAGTGTGGTCATTGGCTTCACCAACGGCATTGCGGTACTGATCGCGCTCTCGCAGGTGCGCGACCTGTTCGGCTTGGAGATCGCCAAGATGCCGGCCGATTTCTTCAGCCAGATCGGCGCCATTGCCGGTCACATTGGCGGCCTCAATTTTTATGCGCTGGGGCTTGGCGTCGTCTGTGTGATCGGGCTTTTCATCTGGCCGCGACTGTGGGCGGTCGATTCCCAGTTCCGCCGGCAGCTCGACAAGATCGAAACCGTGAGCGCACTCCGTGCCACCTCGCGGGTACCCGCACCGGTGGTGGCGCTGGTTTCGCTGTCGCTGCTGGCCTGGGCATTCAGCTTGCCGGTGGAGACGATTGGCACGCGCTTCGGCGGCATTCCTCAGGGCGGGCCGGTCTTCGAGTTGCCGGCCTTCTCCTGGGACACCGTGCGCCTGCTGGTCACCCCCACCCTCACCATTGCGATTCTGGGCGCCATCGAGTCGCTGCTCTGCGCACGCGTGGCCGACCAGCTCGGCGACGCGCCCAAGCACGACCCCAACCAGGAGCTGATGGCGCAGGGCATTGCCAATACCGTGGTGCCTTTCTTTGGCGGCATGCCGGCCACCGGCACCATCGCCCGCACGGTCACCAACATCCGCTCCGGGGCCGCATCGCCCGTGGCAGGCATGGTGCATGCCGGCACGCTGGCGGCGGTGGTGTTGCTGGCTGCGCCACTGGCTGCGCACATTCCGCTGGCCGTGCTGGCCGGCGTGTTGCTGTTCGTGGCATGGAACATGGGCGAATGGCGTGAATTCGGCCGGCTCAAACAGTTCAGCAACCACTATCGGCTGATGATGGTGTCCACCTTCCTGGTGACCATCGTCTTCGACCTCACGGTGGCGGTGGAACTGGGCCTGGTGCTGGCGGTGGTGCTGTTCGTGCGCCGCCAGAGCGACATCTTCCGTGCCGAACCCATTTCCCGCAACGAACACCAGATCACCTTCCGGCTCTTCGGCTCGCTGTTCTTTGGCGCGGTGGCCAAGATCGACCCGATCGTGGCCGAGGTGGAGCGCTCACCCACGCCCGTCAACGTCATGCTGGACGCCACCCACCTGATTTCGCTCGACACCACCGGGCTGGATGCGCTGGAGCAACTGCACAGGGCGGTGGAGAAGCGCGGTGGCCACCTGGGGTTGCTTGGCCTGAACCCGCAGCCCAAATCGCTGATGGAACGCTCGGGCTTTGCGGCCAAGTTGCACACCTTTCAGTGACTCCACCTCGCACCATGGTTCCTCACAACAGCCCCATCACCGAACGCATCGACTGGCTGTTTGGTCTGGCGCAGCGACACGCACAGGAATACGCCAGCCCCGAAGCCTGGCTGGCCCGCCAGCGCCACCTGGCCAACCACCCCACCGCCATCCTGGTGATGAAGTGCATGGACGGGCGCATCAACATCCCCATCGCCACACAGACCCCCAAGGGCATCATCCAGCCGTTTCGCAACCTGGGGGGCATCTTCAACCTGGGCTGGCCGCACCTGGGCGAGACACTTACCGCGGCGCTGGAGAAAGTGGTGCGCAGTGGCCGCCAGGCCCTGGTGGTCATCACCTACCACCACAGCAAGGGCGACGAGCGCCGCGGCTGCGCTGGCTTCAATTTCCGCACCGCCGACGCCCGCGCACACACCTTCGAGATCCAGCGCGAGGTGTCTGCCGTTTTCGGTGCGGCACATGGCACGGTGTATCCGCTGGTCTGCGGTTTTGAAACCGACGAAGAAGCACTGGTGGTACACGGGGCCAACGGTGAAACACTGAACATGGCCGACCTGAACGAGGCCGACGTACCCGGCCTGCCCCAGCGCCTGCTGCACCTGCTGCCCGACATGCCGACCCAGATCCGGCACGACCTGCTGCCCCTGCTGCTGGGCAACCTGCGCCACATTGCGCAGATTCGCCAGACCGTGCGCACGCTCGACATTGAACACCGCGAGTGGATGATCTGCGTCGGGCGCGGTTTCGACTGGCTGCACCTGCCCAACCTGGCGCTCATCATCGGACCCTACAGCCCCGACCTGGCCGACCCGATCCGCAAGGCGGCCGGCATCATTCAGGCCAACATGCGCGCCGGCCGCATTCCCGACGACGGCTTTCTGATCCTGTCGTCCGTGCCCTATGAAGACATCGGCGTTGACAGGGCTCGCGCCGTGCTCAAGTCCAATTTCATGGCCGACTTCGCTGCCGACGTGGTGCGAAAGGAGTTCGAGCACCTCGCACCACTCATGACCGTGCGGAAAACCGTGCTCAACTGGAACAGCCGCACGGTGGAGCCGCTGGCGCCAGTCGGCTGAACACCAGAAAGCAGCCTGGGTCGGTTCGGAAGGCCTTTTCAGGGGCGTGGTGCACCGGCTCGCTAAAATGGCGGTCTTTGTCTGGTTCGCCTCAACATGTCCATCTTTGCCCGCCCGCACTACACCTCTGACGCGACACAGTTCATCCAGAAGCTGAAAGCCGACAAGCCCAACCTGGAAAAAGAACAGCGCGAGGGCCGTTCCCTGTTGTGGGACAAGCAGATCGACCGCGAATTCCAGGCCCGGGCCGATGCTGCCGAGGTGCCCCAGCAGCCCTACGTGTACCAGACCCGCTCTGATCACGCCTGAAAAACTCAGCCTGCTCGGCCCCAGCGCCCACCATGAGCCAGGAGCCCCAAACGCTCGACGACGCCCCTGAGGGCCTGGAGGCCTTGTTGCCCAGCGTGGTCGATCACGTCGCCCTGGCCCGACTTTATGGCGAGCCGCTGTTCACCATGCCGCGGGACCTGTACATCCCGCCAGACGCGCTACAGATCTTTCTGGAAGCCTTTGAAGGCCCGCTGGACCTGCTGCTTTACCTGATCCGCAAGCAGAACTTCAACATCCTCGACATCCCGATGGCGGCGGTCACCCGCCAGTACCTCAGCTACGTGGACGAAATCCGCGCCGGCAACCTGGAGCTGGCGGCCGAGTACCTGCTGATGGCCGCCATGCTGATCGAGATCAAGTCGCGCATGCTGCTGCCGCCCAAGAAGACGGCCGAAGGCGAAGAGCCCGAAGACCCGCGCGCCGAACTGGTGCGCCGCCTGCTCGAATACGAACAGATGAAGCTGGCCGCACAGCGCCTGGCCGACACGCCGCAATACGGCCGCGATTTCCTGCGCGCCCAGGTGCACATCGAACAATCGCTGGCGCCCCGCTTCCCGGACGTGCACGTGCTCGACCTGCAAAGCGCCTGGCGCGACATCCTCAAACGCGCCAAGCTGGTCCAGCACCACCGCATCAGCCGCGAGGAACTGTCTGTGCGAGAACACATGAGCATCGTGCTGCGCCGCCTGCAAGGCCGCAAGTTCGTGGAGTTCGGTGAATTGTTTGATCCCGAAAAGGGATCGCCCGTGCTGGTGGTGACCTTCATTGCCATGCTGGAGCTGGCGAAAGAAACCTTGATCGAGCTCACCCAGGCCGAGGCATTCGCACCCATCTACGTGCGCCTCGCCTATACACCACAAGACTGAAAACGGACGCAAGCGCGCGGCGACCGTTCTCCTGATCCGATTTCACCCGAAATGACCGACCCACACCGCTTCGACGTCCTCATCATCGGCAGCGGCCTCGCCGGTCTGACCGCTGCCCTGCACCTGGCCAGCACGCACCGGGTGGCCGTGGTCACCAAGCGTCAGGTCGAAGACGGCTCCAGCAACTGGGCCCAGGGCGGGATCGCTGCTGTGCTCGGCGAAGGTGACACCGTGGCCTCGCACATTGAAGACACGCTGATCGCAGGCGCCGGCCTGTGCGACCTCGAGGCCACCCGCTTCACCGTGGAAAACGCACCCGGTGCCATTGCCTGGCTGCGCGAACTGGGCGTGCCCTTCTCCACCGAAAAGGGCGAACTGCACCTGACCCGCGAAGGCGGTCACAGCCATCGCCGCATCGTGCACGCCACCGATGCCACCGGCGCGGCCGTGCAGGCCACCCTGATCGAACGTGTGCGCGCCACGCCCGGCATCACCCTGTTCGAACACCACATGCTGGTCGACCTCATCACCGACCGCAAGTTGCCGCACGCGGCCGGCAGCACTCCTCGCTGCCTGGGCGCCTACGTGCTCGACGAAGAGCGCGATGAAGTCATCACCTTCAGCGCGCCGCACACCATCCTTGCCACCGGCGGTGCGGGCAAGGTTTACCTCTACACCACCAACTCGGACACCGCCACCGGCGACGGCATCGCAGCCGCGTGGCGCGCAGGCTGCCGCGTAGGCAACATGGAATTCATCCAGTTCCACCCCACCTGCCTCTACCACCCCCACGCCAAGAGCTTCCTGATCACCGAAGCCGTGCGCGGTGAGGGCGGCCAGCTCAAGCTGCCCCCGCGACTGGGCAGCCACCGCTTCATGCCCGACCACGACCCACGCGCCGAACTGGCGCCTCGCGACGTGGTGGCCCGCGCCATCGACTTCGAGATGAAGAAACACGGCCTGGACTGCGTGCATCTGGACATCTCGCACCAGAGTCCGGAGTTCCTGCAGGAGCACTTTCCGAACATCCTGGCTCGCTGTGCCGAGCTGGGCATCGACATCACCCGGGAACCCATTCCCGTGGTGCCGGCGGCGCACTACACCTGCGGCGGCGTGATCACCGATCTAAAGGGCCAGACCGACCTTGAGGGCCTGTACGCAGTGGGAGAAACCACCTGCACCGGCCTGCACGGGGCCAACCGGCTCGCCAGCAATTCCCTGGTGGAGTGCATGGTGTTCGCGCAGGCGGCCGTGAAATCGATCCGCCAGAGTGATGCCTCCTGGAGCCCCGCCCTGCCCCAATGGGACGTGAGCCGCGTCACCGACGCTGACGAACAGGTGGTGATTTCACACAACTGGGACGAACTGCGCCGCTTCATGTGGGACTACGTGGGTATTGTGCGCACCGACAAGCGACTGGAGCGCGCGGCACATCGCATCACCCTGCTGCAAAGCGAGATCCACGAGTTCTATTCACAGTTCCACGTCACCCGCGACCTGCTGGAGCTGCGCAACCTGGTGCAGGTGGCCGATCTGATCGTGATGTCGGCCATGATGCGCCGCGAGAGCCGCGGTCTGCATTTCAGCCGCGACCACCCCGACCTGTTGCCTGAAGCCCGTCCCACGGTGCTGGTGCCTCCGGCTCGCTGACCATCCGCGCTGGCGCACAGGTCCCGGCGACTGGCCTCCTGCCACCGCCATGCAATCACAGCTGGGCAGGCAGCCAGCCGCGCAGGCTGTTGAGAAACGCCAGTCCTTGCGCCTGCGGCAGCGTCTCCCGCCCGATCACGCGCTCCACCAGTCGGCCGCTGGCGATATCGACCTGTCGTTGCACGCCGTTAAGCAGGCCACAACGCAGTGAAGGCGTGCACCACTGGCCGTCCAGCTGCACGGCAATATTGCCGCGCGTGCATTCGGTAAGTTCGCCCGCCGCGTTCCACAACAAGGTGTCGAACACCTCGGGATGCCGAGGTGCATGGGATTCGTAGTGGCCCCGTCGCGTGGTCTTGAAGCGCGTGAACTCGCTGCCCGCCTCCTCGAAGGCCCGATCCGCCAGCTGCAGCCTCACCCTGCCGTCAAAAGGCTGGAACGCAAATGCTTCTGCCTGCAGCCGGCCGCCGGCATCCAGCAACAGGCGCACGCGCCAGTTGCCTGCTGGGTGCCTTTGGGCAAGATCGAACAAGGCGTCGTGCCACACCTGCGGCTGCCATGCATGGCCGAAGTGCTTCGCCGCTTGCGCCATGCGGGCCATGTGCAGTTCGGCATGCTGCGCCTGCCCGTCCTGCAACAAGAGGGTTTCGAGAATATCGAAGGGCTCTCGGGCCCGTTCCAGAAATGCCCGCTTCTGGCGCCATTCGGCCCATTCACCCTCGGCGGTGGATCCTGCCGTGATGCCGCTGCCAATGCCGCACCGCCAACTGGTGCCGCGAACGGTGGCGGTTCGGATGGCCACGTTGAAAGTGGCCACACCACCGGGCCGCACCACACCGACCGCGCCGCAATACACACCGCGCGGCTCGGGCTCCAGCGCGCGAATCTGGCGCATCGCCTGAAGTTTGGGGGCACCCGTCACGGAACCGCAAGGAAACAACGCGGCAAAAATGTCACCCAGCTGCACGCCCGGCCGTGTCCTGGCGGTGACGTCCGACGTCATCTGCCACACCGTGGGCCAGCCCTTCACGTCGAACAGCACCGGCACCTTCACGGAATGGGGCAGCGCCACGCGCGAGAGGTCGTTGCGCAGCAGGTCGACGATCATCACGTTCTCGGCGCGGTCCTTTTCCGAGCTCTGCAAAGCTTCTTTGAGAGCCTGATCGTCAACCGGATGTGATCCCCGCGCCGCCGTGCCTTTCATGGGGCGTGCCAGCAGGCTCGCTCCGTCCCAGTGGAAGAACAATTCAGGCGACACGCTCAGGATCTGCTCCTGGCCATCGTCAAGATAAGCTGCATAGCCGCCGGGCTGGGCGCGCCGCAGCCGCTGGAACCATTGAAACGCATCGCCCTGCAACGTGCCGCGAAGGCCTGCCGTGTGATTGAGCTGGTACAGGTCGCCGGCGCTGATGGCCGACTGGATGCGTTTCAGCGAGGTATCAAACGCCGTGCGGTCCGGTTCACTCGTGCAGGACGCGAGCGTCACATCCCCGGAAGGACCACCTGGAGACCAGGCTTCCGTCGGCAAGGGCGCCTCGTGCACCGCAAACCAGGCCAGGGGACCTTCCACCGGGTGCACGGCCATGGCCGGGTCGAACGCGGGCGCCGCTTCATAACGCACGTAGCCCACGCACCAGCAGCCCCGCAAGGAAGCTTCATGGACCCGTTGCAGCACGGTCGCCACCTCTGCGGGGGCGTGCGCCACCAGGCAACGGAGGGGCTCACCAAATGCCAGTCGGAGAGGCTCGCTGCCACCCGTTTCCAGGGGTGAAACAAAGTCGATCCAGGCGCTGATCCGGCCCGTGGACGCCTGACTCACCTCTTGACGGCTGATCAGGCCGCCCCGATGTTCGGCACCAGTGCCCCCGGGTTCTGTCCTCCACGCTGCGCGGCGGTGAAGGCCAGCATGCGGTCGATCGGCAGGCGGGCGCGTTCGATCAAGGCGGCATCCACTTCGATGCGGTTCAGGCCTTTTTCCAGCACCTGCGCCACACCGGCCAGGCCGTTCATGGCCATCCAGGGGCAGTGTGCACAGCTCTTGCAGGTAGCGCTGTTGCCCGCCGTGGGCGCCTCGATGAATTGCTTGCCCGGGTTCTGCTGGCGCAGCATGTGCATCATGCCGTTGTCGGTGGCCACAATGAAGGCTGGCGCGTCCATTTCCCGCGCGGCTTTCAGGATGGCCGATGTGGAACCCACGGCATCGGCCAGCGCGATCACATCGGCCGGGCTCTCCGGGTGCACCAGCACCTTGGCCTGGGGATGCTCTTTTTTCAAGGCTTCCAGTTCGAACGCCTTGAATTCGTCGTGCACGATGCACGAACCGCTCCACATGACCATGTCGGCCCCGGTTTCGCGCTGGATGTAGGCACCGAGGTGCTTGTCGGGCGCCCACAGGATCTTGTGGCCCTTTTCTTTCAAGGCGCTCACGATGTCCAGCGCGCAGCTCGATGTGACCAGCCAGTCCGAACGCGCCTTCACCGCCGCGCTGGTGTTGGCGTACACCACCACCGTACGGTCGGGGTGGGCGTCGCAGAACGCGCTGAATTCGTCGATGGGGCAACCCAGGTCGAGCGAACAGTTGGCGTCCAGGTCGGGCATCAGCACCGTCTTTTCAGGCGAGAGAATCTTGGCGGTTTCACCCATGAAGCGCACACCGGAAACCACCAGCGTCTGCGCCGCATGATCGCGACCAAAGCGCGCCATTTCCAGGGAATCGCTGACGATGCCGCCGGTTTCCACCGCCAGATCCTGCAAATCCGGGTGCACGTAATAGTGCGACACCATCACGGCATTGCGTTCCTTGAGCAACTGGCGAATGCGCTCCTTGAGCGCCTCGCGCTGCTTCGGGCCGGGTTCCACCGGCACACGCGCCCAGGCGTGCTGCGTGGGGCAAGCGGGTTGCTCGTATTCAACGTCGATCACATCGCTGGAGTCGCTGGATGTCATGGTGGTCTGCCTTGCGTTCGTGCGAGGAGTTCAAAGGGTTCAGATGGCGTCAAAGCGCATCGAGAAATCAATGGCCTTGACGTCCTTGGTCAGGGCTCCAATGGAGATGCGGTCCACGCCGGTTTCTGCAAGAGCGCGCACGGTTTGCAGGTTCACCCCACCCGAAATCTCCAGGATGGCGCGCCCGGCATTGCGGCGCACGGCTTCGTTCAGCGTGGGCAAGTCCATGTTGTCGAGCAACACCATGGTGGCGCCGCACGACAGCGCCTCGTCCAGTTGCGCCAGGGTCTCCACCTCGATTTCCACAAAGTGGGCCTCCGGCACCGTGTCACGAACCCGCTGCAGCACGTTGGCGATGCCACCGGCCGCTGCAATGTGGTTTTCCTTGATCAGCACCGCGTCATACAGCCCCACACGGTGGTTCACGCCACCCCCTGTGGTCACGGCGTATTTCTGGGCCAGACGCAGCCCGGGCAAGGTCTTGCGGGTGTCCACGATCTGGGCGCGGGTGCCGGCCACCGCCGCCTTGTACACGGCGGTCTTGGTGGCCACGGCCGACAGCAGCTGCAGGAAGTTGAGCGCGGTTCGTTCGGCCGTGAGCAGCGGCCGGGCGTGGCCCTCAATCTCCAGGACCACCTGATCGGCCACGCAGCGCTCACCCTCCTTCACATGCCAGACCAGTTGGGCCTGGGGGTCACAGGCCAGCACCGCCGCTTCCACCCAGGGTGCCCCGCAGATCACCGCGTCTTCGCGGGCCACAATGCGGGCGCGGGCCCGGCGGGAACCATCGACCAGCGCAGCGGTGAGGTCACCACCACCGACATCCTCGGCCAATGCACGGCTGACATCGGAAAGCGCCAGTTCTGCCAAATCGCTTGCGCTGAATTCAGAGAGGTGTTTCATAGGGGCCAAGCATAACGGGATCGAATATAGTGCCCCCCATCTGCGGTCTATGCCGCCAGGGAACCGAACATGAACCCAAGCGCCTCCGCCTCCCCTCCCACCGGCACGCCCTATGGCACGCTGCCGTCGGCCTCGCCACTGCCGCAGCGCAAGCCGGTGAGCCTGCCGCGCCTGCATGAAATGCGTGAGCGAGGCGAAAAAATCACCATGCTCACAGCCTACGACGCGACCTTTGCGGCGGTCGCCGATGCGGCCGGCGTGGAGTGCATTCTGGTCGGCGATTCGCTGGGCATGGTGTGCCAGGGTCTGTCCAGCACCGTGGGCGTCACGCTTGATGCCATGAAATACCACACCGAAAGTGTGGTTCGCGGTCTGCAACGTGTGCAAGCCACCGCCTGGGTGATTGGCGACCTGCCGTTCGGCAGTTACCACGAGTCAAAGGAGCAGGCCCTGCGCAGCGCCGCGGAGTTGATGCGCGCCGGTGCTCACATGGTCAAGCTCGAAGGCGGCGGATGGACCGCCGAGACCGTGCGCTTCCTGGTGGAACGCGGCATTCCGGTGTGTGCCCATCTGGGCCTGACCCCCCAGACCGTGCACGCCCTGGGCGGCTACCGGGTGCAGGGCCGGGGCGACGCGTCGGCCTTGCAACTCAAGCGCCAGGCGCTGGAACTGCAGGATGCCGGCGCGGCGATGCTGGTGCTGGAGATGGTGCCCGCCGTGCTTTCAAAAGAGATCACCGAACAGCTCAAGACCTGCCACACGATCGGCATCGGTGCCGGGAAGGACACCGCCGGTCAGGTACTGGTCATGCACGACATGCTGGGCATCAACCTGGGCAAAAATCCAAAGTTTGTTCGCAACTTCATGGAGGGTCAGGCCAGCGTACGCGATGCCATGGCCGCTTATGTGGCGGCCGTGAAAGACGGCAGCTTCCCCGACAACGCGCTTCATGCCTGGTGAACAGCACACACCCCGGCAGTGCCGTCAGCGCGACCTCCTGAAGGGGGCGGCGCTGGCGGCCCGGCAAAGCCGGTTCCGCGGCACCACTTGAACAGACAACCTTCTTCTCATGCAAATCGTCCACACCATCGAAGACCTGCGCGCCGCCCTGCGGCCCTACGACTCACCGGCCTTCGTGGCCACGATGGGCAACCTGCACCAGGGCCACATGGCGCTGGTCCGCACAGCCAAACCGCTCGGCGATGTGACGGTAGCCAGCATCTTTGTGAACCGCCTGCAGTTTGCGCCGCACGAGGACTTTGACACCTACCCACGCACGCTGCAGGCCGACTGCGACCAGCTGGCTTCTGCTGGTTGTGACGTTGTGTTTGCGCCGTCGGAAAATGAGCTCTATCCGGAACCACAAGGCTTCAAGGTGCACCCGCCCCCTGAGCTGGCCGACATCCTCGAAGGCCATTTCCGGCCCGGTTTTTTCGTCGGCGTGTGCACCGTGGTCATGAAGCTGTTCCAGTGCGTGTTCTCCGAAGCCAAGGGACCGCGCCACGCCGTGTTCGGCAAGAAGGACTACCAGCAGCAGATGGTCATCCGGAACATGGTGCAGCAGCTCGCTCTGCCCGTGAACATCGTGGGCGCCGAGACCCAGCGCGCGGAAGACGGCCTGGCCCTGAGTTCGCGCAATGGGTATTTGAGCGACACCGAAAGGAATGAAGCGGTGCATCTGTCGCTGACCTTGCGTTCACTGGCACGCGATGCCCTGGCCGCCGCCGACGGCCTGCCCGCCCAGAGACGGGCACTGGAAGAGCGCGCCATGCACGCGTTGTCGCAACGTGGGTGGCAACCCGACTACCTGACAGTTCGTCGCCGCAGCGATCTTCAGGCGCCCCAGGCACAAGACGCCATCAGCGCCCAGAGCCTGGTGGTGCTGGGCGCTGCCCGATTGGGCAGCACGCGGCTGATCGACAACTTCGAGGTGTAGAGGCGGCGCATGGCGCCCGTGAACCCCAGCTTCGAGGGTCGAGAGGGCCTAGTGTGCTGTCCCTGAAACAGTTGCATGAAATGAAACCGATGGATTCGCGCCCAGGGCAAGGCGCAAACCGCAGCGATAGCCTGAGCTGTCGCGAGGATTTGTAACGCAGCCATGGGTGTGAAGGCACGGTTTCATATGCAAGTTATTTGCGGGACAGCACACTAGAGCGCTTCCTGCTTCGGATCGCGCCCCATCAGCACGGCCAGCGCCTGCGCCGGCTGGAGTCGCCCCTCCAGCAGCTCCACCACAGCCTCGCTGATCGGCATGTCCACGCCCAGCAGGCGCGCGCGCTGCACCACGGTTTGTGCGCTGTAAACACCTTCGGCCACATGGCCCAATGAGTCCACCGCCTGCCTCAAGGTGAGCCCTTGCGCCAACAGCTGACCGACGCGCCGGTTGCGAGAGAGGTCGCCTGTGGCGGTCAACACCAGATCACCCAGGCCGGACAGCCCCATGAAGGTGTCGGCGCGCGCACCCAGCGCCAGGCCCAGCCGGGTCATTTCTGCCAGCCCCCGGGTGATCAGGGCCGCCCGGGCATTCAATCCGAGCTTCAGACCATCGCAAAGGCCGGTGGCAATGGCCAGCACGTTCTTGACGGCCCCGCCCACTTCCACGCCCACCAGATCTTCGTTGCCGTACACCCGCAAGGCCGGACCATGAAACGCCGTCACCAGCGCTTCACGCACACTGGCATGCTCACTGGCAGCCACCAGCGCGGTCGGCTGACCCAGCGCCACTTCCTGCGCGAAACTGGGGCCACTGAGCACACCCGCCTTGAGCAGCGGTGCCACGCGTGCCTGAATCTCGTGGCCCAGCAGCCCCACGGGCTGGTCCGGCCCCTGAGGCGACTCGAACCCTTTGCAAAGCCAGGCGACGGGACCGGGGTGTTCGCGCAGCCCGGTCAACACGGCGCGCAGACCGGCCATGGGCGTGCCAACGATCACCAGATCGTCTGGCCCAAGCCGCTGCATGACCACGCCGGACACGGCTTCCAGGGGCACGGCTTCAACGATCAGATCTTGAGGAAAAGCCCCCCCCGGGAGATAGCGGCGGTTTTCGCGCACCGCCTGCATGTCCTGGAACTGGGCAGTGTCGCGCGCCCAGAGGCTCACTTCACGATCAGCACCTGCCAGACGGGCGGCACTGACCGCCAGCGCAGTCCCCCAGGCTCCCGCGCCGAGCACAACGATCTTCATTGCGCCTGATCCAGCGAACGGGCGTTACTGCGTGACGATGCGTGGCGCGTCTTCGGCGGCCTGCGCCTGTTGCTGCTCGTACATGGCCTGGAAGTTGATTTCTGCCAGGTGCACGGGCGGAAACCCTCCACGCTGGATCAGGTCGGCCACGTTGGAGCGCAGGTAGGGATACACAATCTGCGGGCAGGCGATGCCCATGATGGGACCCATCTGCTCTTCGGGCAGGTTGCGGATCTCGAAGATGCCGGCCTGCTTGGCTTCCACCAGGAAGACCGTCTTTTCCTTGATCTTGGTGGTCACGGTGGCGGTGACGCAAATTTCGTAAACGCCATCGGCAGCGGGGCTGGCTTCCACGCCCAGCTGGATGTCGACGGAAGGTTGCTCCTGCTCCAGCAGGATGGAGGGGGAGTTCGGCTGTTCCAGCGAAGCTTCCTTCAGGTAGACACGCTGGATCTGGAAAGTGGGTTCTTGGTTGTCGGCCATGATGGTGTCTCGATAATTAAAAAACGAAGCCCGCAGCGGGTGATATTCGTCCGCAGCGGGCACTGATGGGGGATTATGTCAGCCCCAACCAGAAGGGCTGTTCAAGCCGCCTGGAGCAGGGGAACCAGGCCACCACGGGCGTCGAGCGCATGCAGGTCATCGCAGCCCCCTACATGGGTGTCGCCAATGAAGATCTGCGGCACGCTTGTGCGCCCGGTGCGCTCGGTCATCTGGGCGCGAAGTGCCTGCTGGCCATCCACGAACACCTCCTTCAGATCGACCACGCCGTGCCGCTGGAGCAAGGCTTTGGCCCGGCTGCAGAAGGGGCAGTAAGCGCTGGTGTACATCGTGACGGTGGCCATGGAATCTCCTGAAACAGACAAAATTTGAAGGAAACGAATGATCAGGCCTTTTCCACCGGCAGGCTGGCAGCGCGCCACGCCCCCATGCCGCCCGAGAGGGAATGGGCGTTCTCATAGCCCAGTTTCTTGGCGATGGCCAAGGCCCGGTTGGAGCGCGCCCCGGAAGCGCACACCAGAATCACCGGCGTGGCTTTGTTCTTCACCGTGCCGGGCAGCTTCGTCTCCAGATCGGCCAGAGGGACGTGTTTGGCACCAATGACGTGTCCGGCCGCGAATTCGGTGGCATCGCACACATCCACCACCACCGCCTTGTCCCGGTTCATCAGCATCACAGCTTCGGTTGGTTTGAGCGATCCGGTGCGACCACCCGCCGAGACCGCCGGCCACACCAGCATGGCGCCGGCGGCAAAGGCCACAGCAATCAAAATCCAGTTTTCGATGAAGAAACTCACAGGGGTACCCTTTCTAGACAACCCGGGATTTTAGAATGTCTGGCTGTCCTGCGTGGCAACCATCGCCAACAGTCAGCCGGCGCCAAGATGTGCCGAGCTACGTCCGATCGCTTTTTCAGTTCAATCCGATTCACTGCCCATGTACAAACTTGTCCTGATTCGCCATGGCGAATCCACCTGGAACCTCGAAAACCGATTCACCGGCTGGACCGACGTGGACCTGACCGCCACCGGCCTGGAACAAGCCAAGAACGCGGGCCGGCTGCTCAAGGCCGAAGGCTACGACTTCGATCTGGCCTACACCAGCGTGCTCAAGCGGGCGACCCGTACGCTGTGGCACACACTTGATGAAATGGACCGCACCTGGCTGCCCGTGGTGCACAGCTGGCGCCTCAATGAGCGCCACTACGGGGCCTTGCAGGGTCTGAACAAGGCAGAAGTCGCCAAACAGTATGGCGATGATCAGGTATTGATCTGGCGGCGCAGCTACGACACCCCCCCGCCGGCACTGGAGCCGAATGACCTGCGTTGCGAACGCCACGACCGCCGCTATGAAAAGCTCGGCCCGAACGAAGTCCCGCTGACCGAATGCCTCAAGGACACCGTGGCGCGCGTCCTGCCGTTCTGGAACGAATCCATGGCCCCGGCCATCCGCTCCGGCAAGCGCGTGGTGGTGGCCGCCCATGGCAACAGCATCCGGGCGCTGGTCAAGTACCTGGACGGGGTATCAGATACCGACATCGTCAACCTGAACATCCCGAACGGGATTCCGCTGGTCTATGAGCTTGACGCCGCCCTGCAGCCGATCAGGAGCGAATATCTGGGCGATCCGGAGGCCATTGCAAAGGCTGCTGCGGCCGTGGCGGCGCAGGGCAAGGCCTGAGAGGCCCGGTCACGGGGTGCCCGTGCGGGGCGTACATCGTCAGAATGCCACCGTTGGGCAGGCACATCGCGCCTCTGTGACGGGCTTTGCGGAACCGAAGGCTTGGACACCGCTCCAAGGTGTATATTGGCTCGCCAGTGGGCCAACCGTGCTTGGCGCTGGTGTTAACTTCAGGATATTTCGATGGGCAAACAAGTGAGTCACAAGCTGAGAATCGCAGGCTGGGTGGCCATTGGTGCGGTGGCAGGAGCGCTCACTACGGTGCAGTTCCAGGCCGTGGCCAGGAGCACCATGGCGCCGTTGCCACTGGAAGAACTGCAACAGCTCGCTGCGGTGTTTGGCATGGTCAAGAGCGACTATGTCGAACCCGTGGATGAGAAAAAGCTCATTTCAGACGCGATCACGGGCATGGTCGCCAGCCTGGACCCCCATTCCCAGTACTTCGACAAGAAGTCCTTCAAGGAATTCCGCGAGGGCACCAGCGGGCGGTTTGTGGGTGTGGGCATCGAAATCACCATGGAAGACGGCCTGGTCAAGGTGGTTTCACCCATTGAAGACTCGCCCGCCTTTCGCGCCGGACTGAAATCCGGCGACCTGATCACCAAGATTGACGACACCATGGTCAAGGGCCTGGCGATCAACGACGCGGTGAAACTGATGCGCGGGGAGCCGCGCACCAAGGTGTTGCTCACTATCTTCCGCAAGGACGAGAACCGCACTTTCTCGGTGACGATCACGCGAGAAGAGATCAAGACCCAGAGCGTGAAGACCAAGGTGGTTGAGCCCGGCTACGCCTGGGTTAGGGTCTCGCAGTTCCAGGAACGCACCATTGAAGACTTTGCGCGCCGCGTCGAAGACATCTACAAGGCCGACCCCAACATCAAGGGCATGGTGCTCGACCTGCGCAACGACCCGGGCGGTCTGCTTGACGCGGCGGTGGCGCTGTCTGCCGCCTTCCTGCCGGAAAACGTGACGGTGGTGTCCACCAACGGGCAACTGGAAGACAGCAAGTTCGTCTACAAGGCGGTGCCTCAGCACTATCTGCGCCGGGGCGGCACCGACCCCATCCGCCGCCTGACAGAGACGACCAAGGGCGCCTTGCGGACGGTGCCTCTGGTGGTGCTTGTGAACGAGGGTTCGGCCTCTGCCAGCGAAATCGTTGCTGGCGCGCTTCAGGACTACAAGCGCGCCACCATCATGGGCAGCCAGACCTTTGGCAAGGGATCGGTCCAGACGGTGCGGCCTCTGGGCCCGGACACCGGCCTAAAGCTCACGACGGCCCGTTACTACACCCCGCTGGGAACGTCCATCCAGGCCAAAGGCATCGTGCCGGACGTGCTGGTGGACGAAACGGCTGAAGGTAACGTGTTTGCCGCCCTGCGGACCCGCGAGGCGGATCTGCAGAAGCACCTGAGCAACGGCAATGGAACGCCTGCGCCGATGACAGATGCGCAACGGGCAGCCGAACAGCGCCGTGACCAGGACCGGGAAGAGGCACGCCAGCGGCTCGAGGAAGAAGCGCGCAAGAACCCAGGGCAGCGCCTCGTACCCGAGTTCGGCAGCGAACAGGACTTTCAACTGCAGCAAGCCTTGAATCAGCTCAAGGGGCAGGTGGTGCTCGTGAGCAAGACCCAGACCGTTCGCACCGAAGAAAAAACCGCGAACTGACGATTTCGGCCAAAGCTGACAGATTCCGCCCTTGAACGACGAGCAGCTTCTTCGCTATTCGCGGCACATCCTGCTCAACGAGCTGGGCGTCGAAGGGCAGGAAAAGCTGCTCGCTTCGCACGCCCTCGTGGTGGGAGCCGGTGGTCTGGGGTCGCCGGTGGTGCTTTATCTGGGCAGTGCGGGTGTCGGTCGCATCACCATCGTTGATCACGACACGGTCGACGCCACCAACCTCCAGCGCCAGATCGCGCACAACCTGGCGCGTGTTGGGCATCCCAAGGCCGAATCCGCCCGCGACGCGATCACGGCCATCAACCCGGACGTGGTGGTGAACGTGGTCAACCAGCGTGCCGACCCCGAGATGTTGAGTCAGCTGGTGGCGCAGGCCGATGTGGTGCTCGACTGCACGGACAACTTTGAGACCCGTCACGCCATCAACCGCGCGTGCGTGGCCCACAAAAAACCGCTGGTTTCTGGCGCTGCCATTCGCATGGACGGCCAGCTCAGCGTATTTGACCCTCGGCAGCCGGGCAATCCCTGCTATGCCTGCGTGTTTCCTGAAACCAGCGGCGTGGAGGAAACACGCTGCGCCACCATGGGTGTGTTCGCGCCCCTGGTGGGCATTGTGGGCACGCTGCAGGCGGCCGAAGCGCTCAAGTTGCTCACAGGCATCGGTTCGCGCCTGGTTGGACGACTGGTGATGATCGACGGCCGGGACATGGCCTTCAACGAGATTGCCCTGCCTCAGAACCCCCATTGTGCGGTGTGCGGCCCGCCTCAAGGGCACTGAACCGGGTCCGCCGGAGGCGGGCGGACAGCATCAAGGCAGGGGACAAGGCCCATGGCGGCGGCGGAAGTCGCGCGGCAGTTCCGGTGTCGGGCCGGAAAATATGCCCCTGCGATGCTTGCGGGCCACTTCCTCTTCCTCGGCGTAAGGACCCAGGCTGTGCCGCCTGCGGTAGGACCAGGCATGGCCGGCACCGACCAGTCGGGCCGAAACATCCTCACCACCCACACTCAAGTGCACCAACGCCCGCCCATAGTCGTCGTAGCGATGCACTTCCACGCGCACATCCTGCGCCGACACCATGGCAGCCAGCGCGTCGCGTGACGCCACGCCGCCGGCCTGACAGATCTCGGGTGCATCAATGCCAACCAGCCGCAGCTTTCGGTATCGCCCTCCCGCAAGGGGTCGCACCCACAAGGTGTCGCCATCAAACACCCGGGTCACCTTGGCCAGATACACCTTCTCTTTGGGGCTGCTTTTTCGGTCGTGGTCGTTGTCTGCCGCACCCGCAACCGCCACGGCCAGAAAGAGACAGAAGAACAGGAACAGGCGTGCAGACCATGCCCGCGGAAGAAGCTCAGTGGAAGTCAATCGAAAGTGGCTCATGCGCCGAGTCTGCCACCACCAATCAGGACCCATCCGGGAACCCCTGCGCGCTCGCTCCATTGAATGCGCTTTCCGTGCCACCACCACCTGCTTTGGGCAGGCGGGATCGCAGATGACCTACATCGCCATGTAGCGCCCGGGTCGGTGATTGATGGCCAGCGCGAGATTCAGCACCACGGCACCCAGCACCGACCAGGCCACCTGCTGCCAGTCCACCACCAGAAAGGCTGCCAACACGATCGCACAATCCATTGCCATCTGCAGGTGCCCCGCCCGCCATCCGAAGCGCTCCTGCGCATAGAGCACCAGCACGTTGAAACCGCCCAGGCTGGCGCGATGGCGAAACAGCATCAGCATGCCAGCACCCATCAGCAATCCACCCATCACCGACACAAACCCGGTACTCAGCTTGTCAAAGCTGATCCAGAGCGGCACCCAGTGCACAAACGCAGCCAGCAGGGCCACCGCAGCAAAGGTTTTGAGTGTGAACGCCCACCCCATGCGACGCACCGCCAGGGCGTAGAAAGGCAGGTTGATCGCGAAAAACACGGCGCTGAAGCTCCAGCCCGTGGCGTAATGCAGCAGGAACGCCAGGCCAGCCGTGCCGCCGGTCAGCAGACCGGTTTGCTGAAACATGACGACGCCCAACGCAACGAACAAGGTCCCGGTGAGCAGGGCCTGCACATCTTCGTGAGGACGATGCATCACCTGGGCTTTCGCGACGACAGGCGTCGAGGACGGCGGTGAGGGGCGATGCAAAGGAATGGAAGACACGGTGGCGGCCAGACGGTTGGGGCAGACAGGGCATATGCTGGAACGGAAGGCCACAGTGTCCGCCTGCAACGGGCCAGAACCCTTGACGCAGGTCAGAACGGTGACAGGTGCGCGCCGTTTATCCTGTCTCCATGTCTGAATCCGGATCGTGTGCCCCTGGCCCCACCGAAGAACGGTGGCAAACCCGCGTGAGATGGGCGGGTCTCATGGCCGGTCCCACGCTGTTCTTGCTCTGCTTGTGGTTGCTGCCCCAGGGAGAGACGCTCAGTCCGGCGGGCCGCACTACGGCAGCATTGGGGGTCTGGATGGCGGTCTGGTGGATGACCGAGGCGATTCCACTGCCCGCAACCGCCCTGCTCCCTGTGGTGGCCTTTCCGCTCTCTGGCGTGCAAAGCACGGCACAGACGCTGCAGCCCTACGCCTCTGACATTATCTTCCTGTTCATGGGTGGCTTCATCATCGGATTGGGCATGCAGCGCTGGGGCCTGCATGTGCGGCTCGGACTCGCCATCGTCCGGATGGTGGGCACTTCGCCGGCGCGCCTCGTGGCAGGCTTCATGGCGGCAACGGCCTTCATGAGCATGTGGATTTCGAACACCGCGGCAGCCATGATGATGCTGCCGGTGGGCCTGAGCGTGATCCAGTTGCTGCGGGATCGCACACCCCTCAGCGACGGCGCAGCACAACCTGGGTTACACCATTTCGGCACCTGCCTGCTGCTGGGTATCGCCTACGGGGCCTCCATCGGTGGACTGGGCACCCTCATCGGTTCGCCACCGAACCTGATCCTGGCAAGCTTCGCGCGCGAACAATTGGGCATGGAGATCACCATGCTGGCATGGATGGCCCTGGGCCTCCCTCTGGTGATGGTCCTGCTGCCGCTGACCTGGCTCTGGCTGGTCAAGGTGGCCTTCCCCATCCGACTTAAAGTTGACGCCAGCACCCGCGAAACCCTTCTGACCGATCTGAACAGCCGCGCGCCAATGAGCCGGGGCGAAGCCATCGTGCTCGCCGTCTTCGGCCTCACCGCCACCGGTTGGATGCTGCGCCTGCCGTTGTCCCAGTGGCTCGACCTCCCGCAGTTGACCGATGCGGCCATCGCCATGACGGGTGCCCTGCTTCTCTTCGTCCTGCCCGTCGACATCCGCCAGCGCACCTTCGCCATGAACTGGGAAACGGCAGTCAAACTGCCCTGGGGCATCCTCTTGCTGTTTGGCGGTGGCCTCAGCCTGGCCGGCGCCATCAGCACCCACGGCGTGGACGCCTGGCTGGCTTCTGGCTTTTCAGCGCTGGCCGGCATGCCCATGTTCTGGGTGCTGCTGGCGGTGACCACCCTGGTCATTTTCCTGACCGAACTGACCAGCAACACAGCGGTCGCCAACACGCTCATGCCTGTGATGGCGGCAGCCGCAGTAGGGCTGGGTGTCGATCCATTGCCCCTGCTCATGGCGGTGGCCCTGGCCGCGAGCTGCGCGTTCATGCTGCCGGTGGCCACGCCACCCAACGCCATCATCTATGGCTCAGGACAGGTGGCCATGTCAGACATGATGAAAGCGGGGTTCGGTTTGAATCTGCTGTCACTGCTGGTGATCGCCGCATTGGTTCACTGGCTGGGGGCACCCCTGTCCGGCTGACGCCCTGTAGCGGGACTCAGTAAGGGCGGCCCAGGCGCAGCAGCTGCATGCGCTCGCCCAGTCGCTCGTACTCGGCAGGGTGCTGCTTCTGCAGACGGTTCAGCGCCTGCTCCACATCGCGAACCAGGGAGGCGGCGTCCTTGGTCTTGATCTTTTCGATCTCGAGCTGAATGGCCCTGAGCCGTTTCAAGGACTTGACGGCCGTCTCCGACTGAGGCGGGACCTGCTCGGCCAACTCGACGAGCACCTCGGTCAGCAGCCCAAGCTGCCGACCGTACGAGGCAACTTCAAAGGCCTGCCGCTCAATCCTGCTGTCACCTGCGGTCGCGTCGATGCCGTCAAAAAACCAATCGGTCTGCGGGTCGATCCGCTGCGCCACGCTGCCGCTGAACGGCAGGTGCCACTGGGGCGCAAAGATGAAAAACCATGGAAACATGCACACCTCCCTGAAAGAGACGCCCATTTAAGCGCAACCACACCAAAACCACATCCCCAAGCCGTTGGGGAATGTCAGATGGCGCAGCACCGGAAGTGCGCCGCCCGTCACACACTGCCATCAGAGCAGCCATCCGCCCAGTTGCACACCGATGCCAAGCGATCGTGTGCGGTGGTTGTAATCGATCAGGCTCTCCCCATAGCCATCAAACCACTGCAGGTAGCCGCGCAAGTTCTTGTACAGCGGGTAGCTCCAGTCGAGCTGATACGCGCCTTTGCGCGTGCTCAGGTTGCGGCGAAACATGGCGCTGAACTCGCTCTCGCCCTGGCGGTAGATGCCGGTGAGTTCGAAACGACCCATGAAATCCACAATGTCCGGGTTGTCGTCCTTGGCGGCGTCCTCGCTGAGGCGCTGCCACACACGTGCATTGAGCGCAAACGGGCCCCGTTCATACAAGGATTCAAGGAACACCCGGTTCCAGCTGCGCGACAAAGGACCAGCCTGGCCGTTGGACTGGTGGTTGAAACCTAGACTGATCACCCTGAACCGACCGCCGAGAAGGGAAAGGTCGCTGCGCCAACGCATCCACACTTCTGGTTCGTGGTTGGTCTCGCGAAACGGAGACGAGACTTCCTTGTTGAACACCTGCCAGAACGAACGGTTGGTGTACCCCGCGATCAAGTCCGCCTGACCGTCAAACAGGTTGAGCGCCAGCGGCACCTTCAGACTGATCTGAAACTTGGCTTCGTCTCGGTGCAAGGTTGAAGAAACCTCCGGAAAGGCCGCCTGAAACGGCGCCGAGTTGGGTGTCGAAAACTGCCGCCCGAGCAGTAGGTAGGAGGGACGGTTGAGCGTGAGCGCGTAAGGATTGTCATAGGCAGCCCATTCACCGGCGAGCCGGCTGCTGGTGCTGGCCACCACCGGCTCGGCATCTGCATCTTCATCCGGGACAGTGACACCCTCAGGGGCAGCCTCAGCCGCAACTGCGGGCGCTGATTCAGCTTGTGCCACATCGGTCGGCTGACATGACTGGCGCACCTCAGCCAATGTGGCGGTCGGCGGCATGCTGCGCAAGCGTTCCAGCAGACAGATTTCGGTCGCGTCAACATCCGTCTTGGGTGCGGCGGAAGCCACGACAACGGACTTGGTCGCGACACAAGTCAAGGGCGCCTGGCCCTGCAGGTGCAAGAGTGCACGGTCCTTCTGTCCACTGAATGAGTGCTTGCCGTCGCCATACGCAAAACCGGACCCAGTGGTCTGTGCCGGCAATTCCAGCACCTGCCCGGTCGGCAAGGCCACGATGAGCTGTGCCCGATCTGCGGCAAGACGAACCACCAGCGGCTGATCCACGCCGCAGCTGTACTTCAGCTCGCCAGCGGCGGATGCCTCGTCTGCTGCCTTCACCGCCAGTGGGCACGCCGCCACAAAGGCGCCGATCACAATCGGTCTTTCAAGGAATCGGGGGGTGCGCATTTGTACGGGGCTCCACGCTGAAGGATCTGTGAATGATCCTGCGCATTATGGAGACGTGGAATCCACGTCGCTGCACCTAAAAACAATGCGCCTTGGAAGTCGCGCACATTCACCATATCAGTGATGCACTTCACATCCGGAAAACCGGCACAGCCTTCAAAGAAAAACTACCTGCCTTGGCGCTGACAACGGAACTTCAGGCGAGCACCAAATCTTGAAAAACATACCGATTCCCTCGCTTGCTCGGGAAGCGGCTTGGCAATGGCCGTGTGGTGCGCGCACCTCGGTGCAGACCGCTCCACCCGGCCATGCCGACACCCATCACTTCTGCACGACCTGGGTGGCACGCACACCGGCCAGACGGATCTGCTCGGATTGCGCTGGCGTGGCGACCGGCTGGATCTCGCCGACGGCAAGCAAGCCCATCCGGCGTGCTGCGGCCAGTTCTGCGCGCACCTGGGCGCGGCTCTTGCCAATGCCCTGCTCGGCCTGCACGGGCTGGATTTCACCACTTGCAATCAAGCCATCGGCGCGGGCTGCCACGGCCTGATCACGTACTTCAGCGCGGCTCAGCGTTGACTGGGTGGACGAAGAGAAGACTTCGTTGCCCTCCAGCGGGCCTTCTGCGAACGAGGCACCGGCGGCCAGGGTGAATGCGAGGGGAACGAGAATTCGGGTGGAGAGTTTCATGATGATTCCTGAGAGGTTGAGGGTTTGCTTCGCGTGCCGCTTTGACTAATCTGCGGCACGGAATGAACTTTAAAAACCGCAGGTTGCGTTTCATGAACACGAGAATTACCAATTCGTAATGCAGCCAGGCCCCGATTCCCCGACAATTTGCACCTCCCCATCGCATTCCCACCGGCAACACCACGCCCTCACACCATGCGCATCCTGGTCATTGAAGACGAAGCCAAACTGGCGGACTACGTCAAGCGCGGTCTGACCGAAGCCGGGCACACGGTGGACGTGGCGCGCGACGGCATCGAGGGCCGCTACCTCGCCCTTGAAGGCGACTACCAGCTGGTGGTGCTCGACATCATGCTGCCCGGCATTGATGGATTTGGTGTTCTTTCCGCCTTGCGCCAGCGCCACGGCACACCGGTGTTGATGCTCACGGCGCGCGACCGGGTGGAGGACCGTGTGCAAGGCCTGGAGGCCGGCGCAGACGACTACCTTGTCAAGCCGTTCGCGTTCTCAGAACTGCTCGCAAGGGTGGGGGCGCTTCTGCGCCGTGGCCCGGCAGCCAGCGAAGCCGCGACGGCCCGCATGGCCGTGAGCGACCTGGAGATGGACCTGCTCAGCCGCAAGGCCTGGAGGGCGGGCCAGCGGCTCGATCTGACGGCCAAGGAATTCTCCTTGCTGGCATTGCTGGCCCGGCGCAAGGGTCAGATCCTGTCGCGCACCACCATTGCGGAACAGGTGTGGGACATGAACTTCGACTCAGACACCAATGTGGTCGAGGTCGCGGTGCGCCGCTTGCGTTCCAAGATGGACGACCCATTCAAGCCCAAGCTGCTGCACAACGTGCGGGGCATGGGTTATGTGCTGGAGGAGAGAGCATGAGCGCCGCGCCGGGCCGTTCCCAAGCAAGCTCAGTCCCGCAGTGCGCAGCACGGAGGGTCGTCCAGTGAATGCCAACACCGCGGCCATGCCGGCCGGCGCGTCCGCAGCCAAGGCGGGCACCACACCCTGCGCGTATTCGATTGGCCGGCGCCTTTCCCTGCTGCTGGCCATACAGACGGTGATAGGCCTTGGTGTGTTGCTGGCGACCATCTATGGCGCCACCACCATGCTCTTCAATATGAAGCACGAAGAGCAACTGCGCACCTACAGCAACGTGCTGGTCGATGTGATCAAGGAGTCCAACATCCAGGGCGGGGAAGCTGAGGTCGTGTCCAAACTGAGCTGGCTGGCTGAGCGAAGCTCCGGGTTTTATCTGGAAGTGGAAAGAGCGGATGGCAGTGCGCTCTATCGCGATGTCGCCCCCTCATTCAACATGGCTGAAAGCGTCACCAATGCCATGGCGTTCACCGTGCCGACAGCGGCTGGTGAACCCCTTTACCGGGGCCAGCTCGTCCTCGACTGCACCCAGGACGCCAAGACCGGCCGCAGGGTGGCTTTGCTCTTGATTGTTTCGGTCATTGCCGGGGCTGCCCTGGTGGGCTGGGGCACGTTCTGGCGGGTCCGCTGCAGTCTGCGGCCCCTGATCGATCTGGCAGCACAAACCAAGGCGATCGATGCCAGGCGGCTGGGCCAGCGCCTCACGCTGGAGGAGCCGGTAGAAGAGCTTCAACCACTGATCGATCAGTTCAACGGACTGATGCACCGGGTTGAACGGACCTACACGCAGCTCGAGGGCTTCAACGCCGACGTGGCCCACGAGCTCAGAACCCCGCTGGCCACGCTGATCGGTCACACCGAACTGGCCCTGAGCCGGGAAAGAAGCGCAGATGAGCTGAGCGAAACGCTGGTGTCCAACCTGGAAGAGCTCCAGCGCATGGCAGCCATTGTCAACGACATGCTCTTCCTCGCCCAGGCCGACCGGGGCGTCAAGGCCAGGCGTGGTGCGCCCGTCGGCCTGGCGCACCTGGTGCAGCAGGTGGTGGAGTTTCACGAGGCCGCCATTGAGGAGTCAGGACTGTGCGTGGCCATTGAGGGTGACGCCCGCCTGCCGCTGGATGAACCCCTGGTCAAACGGGCACTCTCCAACCTGCTTGGCAACGCCATCCGCTATGCAGACAAAGGGTCCCGGCTTTCGGTGCACATCGCCCAGGATCAGGACCGTTCCGTGCGGCTCTGGGTGGAAAACGCTGGCCCCAGCATCGATGAGGCCCATCTCCCACGGCTCTTTGACAGGTTTTTTCGCGCAGACTCCGCCAGGAGCGAGCCGGACCGCCTTCATCATGGCCTGGGGCTGTCGATCGTGGCCGCCATCGCGCGCATGCACGATGGCTTTCCGACGGCAGAGTCGACCAATGGCACCACCCGGGTGGGCTTCAGTCTGCGTGCCGTTGAAGCAGGCATGGGCGCTTGATCCGCTGCCCCAACTGCAAGGGGCCACCCATCAGTCGGCGAGGAACAGGCTTTGCAGATCGCTCAGAAAATCGAAGCCCCGGGCAGTCGGCCTCACCCATGACGCGTCGAGCGTGACCCAGCCCTGGTCATGCGCCTGTTGCAGAGCCTGATCGATGGTGGAGAGCGGCAACCCAGTGCGCTCGGTGAATTGTTGCAGGGTGAACCCGTCCCTGAGCCTTAGCGCATTGAGCATGAACTCAAACGGCAGTTGCTTCCTCGACACCTCGTCGGCGCTGACCACCGCATCACCGGCCATGGCCCGTTCCATGTACAACCTGGGGTCACGCACGCGCACCGGTCGGCCAATGCGATGCGCGAAACTGAGCTTGCTGTGCGCGCCCGCGCCAATACCCAGGTAGTCACCAAATTGCCAGTAGTTCAGGTTGTGCCAGCAGCGATGCCCTTCGCGGGCATAGGCCGACACTTCATAGCGTCCCAGGCCCGCCTGACCGGTGGTTTCGGTGATCAGATCCAGCATGTCCCAGGCATCGTCTTCCTGCGGCAGCACTGGAGGGTACTTCGCAAAGTAGGTGTTGGGCTCCAGCGTGAGGTGGTAGATGGAGATGTGCGGTGGCGAAAACGACAGGGCCGTGCGAATGTCCTTCTCGCAATCGGCCAGCGACTGACCCGGCAGCGCGTACATGATGTCCAGGTTGAAGGTGTCGAATGAACGGGCGGCTTCTTCGACGGCCGCCAGGGCCTGGTTTCCATCATGAACCCGGCCCAGCGCCTTCAGGTGCTGGTCATTGAAGCTCTGCACCCCGATCGAAAGCCGCGTCACACCGGCCTCGCGAAACGCACGGAACCGGTCTTTCTCGAAAGTACCGGGATTGGCCTCCAGCGTGATCTCCGCGTCGGCATCAAGCCGCACCAAAGAGCGGATGTCGCCCAGCAACCGGTCGATGGCAGCAGGGGAAAACAGGCTGGGGGTACCACCACCAATGAAGACACTGTGAACGGGTCGGCCCCAGATCAATGGGAGCGAGGCCGTGAGATCGGCTCGCAAGGCGTCCAGGTAGCGAGCCTCCGGCAGAGCTTCATCAGCGCCTGCGGTGGCGGCCCATTCGTGGGAGTTGAAGTCGCAATAGGGGCACTTCTTCAGGCACCAGGGCAAATGCACGTAGAGCGACAGCGGCGGCAGGCTCTGCAGCTGCAGCGTGCCTGGCCGCATCCAGCGATTCACGTCGTTCCATGCGGCCTGTGACTGGGGGGACGCATCCCGGCCTTCTGCGATCTCTCGGGGCCAGGACATGGCCACCGGCTTGCCCGCTGTCATGTGCGCGCTTCGGCAGGCAGTGCGAACCAGCGCTCGCGCATCAGCGCCAGCATCTGCCGGGCCGCCCGGCCCCGGTGGCTGTTGGCATTCTTGACTTCGGTGGGCAATTCGGCAAACGTCTTTCCAAACTCGGGCAGGAACATCACAGGGTCGAAGCCGAAACCATTTTTCCCCAAAGGCTCGCGGGTGATCAGCCCTGGCGCGCGACCTGTTGCCACCAAAGGCTCGGGATCATCTGCACTGCGCAGTGCCACCAGCGTGCTGACCAGCGCTGCGCGCCGGTCGTTCACGTCGGTCATTTGTTCGAGCAGGGCGCGCACATTGTTGTCATCGCCCTTCTCATACCCAAACCGGGTGGCATAGAAGGCGGTGTCCACGCCGGGCAGTCCGCCAAAGGCCTCCACACACAGCCCCGCGTCGTCCGCAACGGCGGGCAGCCCGCTCACGCGCGCCGCATGGCGTGCCTTGGCCAGGGCGTTCTCGACGAAGGTGCGATGGGGTTCGGGTGCCTCGGGAATGCCAAGCTCGCCCTGCCTCACCAGTTCCACGCCCAGCGGTGCAAACAGTGCCTGCAGCTCGGCCAGCTTTCCTGCGTTGTTGGATGCCAGTACCAGCTTCATGGCAGCTTCACGCCCGGTATGACGACAGATCAGGACAACCCAAGCGCGCGACGCTGCAGGCTCACGAGTTCACCAATGCCCTTTTCTGCCAGCACCAGCAGTGCGTCCATTTCGCGCCGGGTGAAGGCCGCGCCTTCTGCCGTGCCCTGCACTTCCACGAAATGACCGGCGCCCGTCATCACCACGTTCATGTCGGTGTCGCAGGCAGAGTCCTCCACGTATTCGAGGTCAAGCAGGCTTTCGCCTTGAAGAAGACCCACGGAAATGGCAGCCACGTGATCCTTGATCGGTGATGCCGCAATCTTGCCTTCCTTGAGCAGCTTGCTCACCGCATCGTGTGCCGCCACGAATGCGCCGGTGATGCTGGCGGTGCGGGTACCACCGTCCGCCTGAATCACGTCGCAATCCAGCGAAATGGTTCGCTCACCCAGGGCCTTGAGGTCAAACACCGCACGCAGGGAACGCCCAATCAGCCGCTGAATTTCCTGGGTGCGTCCGCTTTGCTTGCCGCGAGCGGCTTCCCGGTCGCTGCGGGTGTGGGTGGCGCGAGGCAGCATGCCGTACTCGGCCGTCACCCAGCCTTCTCCGCTGCCACGCTTGTGCGGCGGCACCTTCTCTTCCACCGACGCGTTGCACAACACCTTGGTCTGGCCAAATTCGATCAGCACCGAGCCTTCGGCATAAAGGGTGTAGCCACGGGTGATGCGAACGTCACGCAGGGCATCTGGGGCCCTTTGGCCCGGTCGAATCAATGCTGTCATTGGAGAAAAAAGAGGGGGTCAGAGTTTGCGCTCGGCCGTGCGGCGGATCGCTTCATTGATCTCGGCTATGGATCTCTCAATAGCCTCGTCGTCCATGTCCTCGATGGTGGGATCGGGTACGCCAGACTGGATGGTGGATGCGAACACACCATCTTCAATGTCCTCGGTGGACACGCTGGTCGACTGGAATTCTTCAGGTGTTTCCCACTCCATGGCGAGCACGGTCACGTTGTCGCAACGCGCCCCGCCGCGCTTGAGCGCCATCTCCACCAGTTCCGGGACGGCCTGTTCCAGAGGGCGCTTGGAGAGCTCATCCGCGATCTCCAGATCCTTCACCGTGCCCCAGAGGCCGTCAGAACACAACAGCACGCGGTCGCCCTGTTGCAACTGCAGCGGCCCTGACAGGTCGTAGACCGGCTTCGCGGGCGAACCCAGGCAGGTGAACAGGATATTGCGGTTGATGTGGTCGGTGGCCTTGCCGAGGTGCGCCTGTTGCTCCATGTAGGAATGGTCGCGTGTGCGGGTGAGTAGCTTGCCGTCCCGCACGATATAGAGGCGGGAGTCACCACAATGCACCCAGTGCATGTGGTTGCGCTCCATCACAGCCGCCACCAGCGTGGTACGCGGCGTGTCCAGCATGCCTTTTTCAGACGCGTAGCGAATGATCTGGTGATGCGCGGCCATCAGGGCGCTGGAGAGGAATTCGGCCACCTCTCGCACCGTGGGATTTGCCGCCTTCTGGAAATAGGCAGAAAACGTCTGCAGCGCGAGCTGTGCAGCCATGGCGCCTTCGGGGTGCCCACCCATGCCATCGGCGAGCACAAACAGGCCTGCCTCACGCGTGTAGGCATAGCCCATGCGATCTTCGTTTCGCTCGCGACCGCCTTGACGACTGATCTGGTAGACCGAAAACTTCATCGAAACTTGGTACCAGCGTTCGTGGACTTGCGCATCGATTTCTTGTTGTCCGACACGATGCTGTCAAACTGCAGCCGCATCTTTTCGGCCACCGTGAGCTTGGTGTAGCTGCGTTCGGTCTCCCGGCTCAGTTCCTTCTGCAAGGCGAACACCGATTGCGGACGAGACAATGGATCGAGCGACATGCACCATTCCACCACCTCGATGAGGTTGTCCGAATACACACCGCGCAGGCGGGACAAAGCGAGCGACAGACGGTCCTTTTCCAGTCGCTGCGGCGCGTCGTTGGGTGGATAGCCCTGCATGCTGGCGTAAATGCATGCGCCGATGGCGTAAATGTCGGTCCACGGACCCATGGAGGAGTCGCGACGGTACATTTCTGGCGCCGCAAACCCCGGCGTGTACATGGGCCGAATGAAATTGCCTTCTTTGCTCAACACCTCGCGGGCGGCGCCGAAATCGATCAGCACGGCGCGGTTGTCGTCGGTCACAAAGATGTTCGCCGGCTTGATGTCGAGGTGAAGCATTTTGTGCTGGTGCACGATGCGCAATCCCCGAAGCACCTCGTCGTACAGTGAGCGAATCGTCGACTCGCGAAACACCTTCTGCTTCTTTTGTTCACGTGCAGTGATGATGAATTCCTGAAGGGACGCACCCTCAAGGTAGTTCATCACCATGTAGACCGTTTCGTTTTCACGAAAGAAATTCAGCACGCTCACCACCGATGCATGCGAAATTTGCGCCAGCGCCCGGCCTTCTTCGAAAAAGCTTTTGAGGCCAAGCCGGTAAAGCGAGAGCTTTTCTGGCTGAACCTGGGGAAGCAACTCACCTGGCGCCCGTGAGGCGAGCGAAGATGGCAGGTATTCCTTGACGGCCACTTGCTGGCCTTCGGTGTCCACGGCCAGGTACACGACACCGAAACCACCCGCAGCTACCTTGCGGACAATGCGATAACCGCCAATGACGGTGTCGGGCGGCAAGGGGGCGGGTTTGACCTTTGACATAATTCGGATGGATTCCGGAACGCCTCGTTTTGGACCAGACAACCTGATGGGGCACAGTTCGATGGCAGTTTACAGCATGACCGGCTACGCTACGGGCCAATCCGGAGGCACCGCGGACGCCAGAACGCCAGACCATATTCGCGAGGCCCAGCCTTCTGTGGGCGTGGAGATCCGCTCGGTCAACAGCCGTTTTCTGGACCTGTCTTTCAAATTGCCGGACGACCTGCGCGGCGCGGAGCCGGCACTCAGGGAGATCCTGACGGCCAAACTCAAGCGGGGAAAAGTCGAAGTCCGCGCATGGATCGAAGGTCGGACCGATGCCGGCCCTCGCTCACCCAGTGCACTGGAACTCCAGAAGCTGGTGGGCCTGCAAGACAATGTTCGGGCATGGCTGCCCACCGCCGCACCACTGTCCGTTGCTGAAGTACTCCAACTGTCCTCCCGCAACCACGTGGATGTGGGCGATCTGCACAAGCCCTTGATGGAGCTGGCAACCAAGGCACTGGACAACCTGCTCTCGGCCCGCGCGCGCGAAGGCCAGCGGCTGACCGACATGCTCCTGGATCGCCTCGGTCAACTGAGGCAACTGGCGCACGACGCACAGCCCCTGATACCCCAACTGGTGACACAACAGCGTCAGCGCTTCATCGACCGATGGAATGAAGCACTGTCCGCGTCGGCGGGCGCAGTGACCGGCAACTCGGTGGCCCCCGAGATGGCCCATGATCGGGCCCTGACGGAAGCCACCGCGTTCGCCATCCGGATCGATGTGGCCGAGGAACTGACGCGGCTGGACTCGCACTTGACCGAGATCGAGCGGCTGCTCAACAAGGGCGCCGAAGTGGGCAAACGGCTCGACTTCCTGATTCAGGAACTGCATCGCGAAGCCAATACGCTGGGCTCCAAGTCGTCCAATCTTGAACTGACCCGGATTTCTGTGGACATGAAAGTGCTGATCGAACAGATGCGCGAACAAGTCCAGAACATTGAATAGCCAGAATTTCATGCAATACCCCGGAAACCTGTTCGTTGTGGCTGCACCGAGTGGTGCAGGCAAGTCAAGCCTGGTCAAGGCACTGATGGAGCTCGACGCACGTGTGGTGCCCTCCGTTTCGCACACCACCCGCCCCCCTAGAGGGCAGGAATTGCACGGACGGGAGTACTATTTCGTATCGAAGGAAACCTTCGACCAGATGGTCATTCAAGGCGCGTTTCTTGAATGGGCCATGGTGCATGGCAACCGCTATGGCACGTCCAAAATGGCGATAGAGCAGCGCATGGCGCAAGGTGCCGATGTGGTGCTGGAGATCGACTTCCAGGGAGCGATCCAGGTCAAGCGGATTTTTCCGAATGCCGTGCTCGTCTTCATACTTCCCCCGAGCTGGGACGAGTTGCGCTCGCGCCTGGAACGCCGCGCCGAGGACACGCCAGACGTGATCGAACTCCGGCTGCAGAACGCGGCCACCGAAATGA
The DNA here is from genome assembly GCA_002840835.1 of Betaproteobacteria bacterium HGW-Betaproteobacteria-16. GTDB lineage: Bacteria > Pseudomonadota > Gammaproteobacteria > Burkholderiales > Burkholderiaceae_C > Hydrogenophaga. The sequence continues at coordinate 186,448 of PHCQ01000001.1, forward strand.
GCCACGCCCGGGAATTCGATTTCGTTATAATCAATGAGTTGTTTGAACGGGCCTTGTTCGACCTCAAGGCCATCGTCCATGCTCAGCGGCTCAAGTTCGCCGCCCAACGTATCGCCAGGAGCGACACGTTCAGCGCACTCAACATCTCCTGATTCACCGCAATACCCGGAGCCCACACATGGCACGCATCACCGTCGAAGACTGCCTGGAAAAAATCCCGAACCGTTTCCAGCTTGTGCTGGCAGCCACCTACCGCGCCAGAATGCTCAGCCAGGGCCACGCCCCAAAGATCGAAAGCAAGAACAAGCCAGGTGTCACCGCCCTGCGCGAGATTGCCGAAGGCAAGGTCGGGCTTGAAATGCTCAAGAAGGTCCCACTCTGATCAGGCAGCGCCTTCTCGCTGGAAAGCACCGCAACGCGGTGCTTTTTTGTTTCTGCGACCTGCTCAATGACGCTCAAAGACAGGCTTCAGACGGGCCTGCGGCCAAGTTGTGCCATCTCGCGCTAAAGTAGTGGCATGAGTCCAGTGGCCCCATCCGGTGTTTTCGCGCCAGCAGAAGTGCCTTCGCACCCTGCTGTGAGCGCCGCTGCGGCCAGCTTTGCGGCACTGGTCGGCAAACTCGATTACATGACGCCGGTTGAAGTCGAAAGCGTCCGCCAGGCTTATCGACTCGCCGATGAGGCGCACCTGGGACAGCTGCGCAAGAACGGTGACCCCTACATCACCCACCCCATCGCGGTGGCTGCCCAGTGCGCGGAGTGGAAGCTTGATGCGCAGGCATTGATGGCGGCGCTCATGCACGACGTGATCGAGGACTGCGGCATCACCAAACCGGAATTGGTGGAACGGTTCGGATCCCCGGTGGCCGAACTCGTGGATGGGCTGACCAAACTGGAGAAGCTTGAGTTCGATACGCGCGAGCAGAACCAGGCAGAGTCGTTTCGCAAGATGCTGCTGGCGATGGCAAAGGACGTTCGCGTCATCCTGATCAAGCTCGCCGATCGCACCCACAACATGCGCACCATGGGTGACATGCCGCGCAGCAAATGGGAACGTATCAGCAGTGAAACGCTGGAAATCTACGCGCCCATCGCTCACCGGCTTGGCTTGAACTTCACCTACCGCGAACTGCAGGACCTGGCTTTCCGCCACCTGCACCCTTGGCGCTATGAGGTGCTTCGCAAGGCCTTGAACAAATCCCGCACCCGCCGCCGGGATCTGATCGGCCGGGTGGAACAGGAGGTCGAGTCCCTTTTTGCCCAGCACGGCATGCCCGTGCGAATCCTCGGTCGAGAGAAGACGCTGTATTCGGTGTACCGAAAAATGGACAGCAAGCACCTGTCGTTTTCGCAGGTGACCGACATCTATGGCTTTCGCATCGTGGTGCCCGAGCTGACCGACTGCTACACAGGCATGGGCATCCTGCACCAACTCTACAAGCCTTTGCCAGGCAAGTTCCGGGACTACGTTGCGATTCCGAAGGTCAACGGCTACCAGTCGCTGCACACCACGCTGATTGGTCCGTTCGGCACCAACATCGAATTCCAGTTGCGCACCCATGCCATGGACGTGGTGGCCGAATCCGGCGTCGCTGCGCACTGGCTTTACAAAGCCAGCGAGCCCAACAGTGACACGTCTCAGCGGCTGGGCACCCAATGGTTGCAGTCTTTGCTGGACATTCAGCAAGAGACCCATGACGCCAGCGAGTTCTGGGATCACATCAAGATCGACCTGTTCCCCGACGCGGTGTATGTGTTCACCCCGAAAAGCAAGATCATGGCGCTGCCACGAGGTGCGACCGTCATGGACTTCGCCTACGCCATCCACAGTGACGTCGGCAATCGCACCGTGGCCGCACGCATCAACGGCGAACAACTGCCTTTGCGCACCGAACTCAACAACGGGGATGTGGTGGAGATCGTCACCGCGGCCAGCGCAGAACCCAATCCCGCCTGGCTGTCGTTCGTGAAGACCGGGCGTGCGCGATCCAAGATTCGCCACTACCTCAAGACCATGGCGCAGGAAAAGGCCCACGTACTCGGGGAACGCATGCTGAATCAGGCGCTGCGCTCCGAGGGCATCGCCGCCCTGCCTGCAGAAGACGACGATCATCGGGCCATCTGGGACAAGCTGTTGCGCTTCACAGGCAACAAGAGCAGGATCGAACTGCTGTCCGACATCGGCATGGGCAAGCGGATTGCCGGCATGGTGGGCAAGAAGCTTGCCGTGCTGCTCTCGGAAACAGGGCTCAAGCCCGACGCTTTGCTCATCAGCACCGAACGCTACGCTTCAGGCGCCGACGAGTCGGTCTCTCAGGGCATGGTCACGCTGGATGGCAGTGAGGGGCTATCGGTGCAGTACGCACCGTGCTGCAAACCCATCCCGGGCGATCGCATTGTGGGTTACCTGGGACGCGGCGAAGGTTTGATCGTGCATGCGGAGGACTGCCCCACTGGAAGACGTCTTCTGGCCCGCGACAGCGAGCGGTTTCTTGAGGTCGAGTGGGCAGATGAACCGGTGCGCCCATTCGACACCACCCTGCTGGTCACCGTCACCAATGGAAAAGGTGTGCTGGCCCGTGTGGCCTCAGCGATTACAGCCGCCGAAGCGGACATCACCCATGTCGACATGGGCAATGAGCCCGCGCAATCGGCCACCGACATTCGCTTTCTGGTTTCGGTGCGAGACAGGGTCCATCTGGCAGACGTGCTGCGAAGCCTCAAACGCACACCCTCGGTGCTCAAGGCCCAGCGGTTCAAGCCTGCGAAGCCCTGACGGGTTTTCAGCCCTGCCCTGGCGCCGGGTAAGAAACCGAGAGCACTTCCAGTACCTGCGGACCGTCAGGCAGCGACAGCCGAACCTCGTCACCCACACGCGACTTGAGCAAAGCACGGGCCACTGGTGACACCCAGCTGATCTGGCCCTTGGCACTGTCAGCTTCATCGATCCCGAGAATCGTGACCGTGGTTTCCTCGCCTGCGGAATCAGCATAGGTCACCGTCGCGCCGAAGTACACGTGTTCGCCTCCGTGATGCATCGAGGCATCCACCACTTCGGCAATTTCCAGTCGACGCGTCAGAAAGCGGATGCGTCGATCAATTTCACGCAGGCGCTTCTTGCCGTAGAGGTAGTCGCCATTTTCTGAACGGTCTCCATTGCTGGCCGCCCAGTGCACGATCTCCACGATCTTCGGGCGCTCTTCGTCAATGAGCGCAAAGAGCTCGCTTCTCAGTCGCTCATACCCGGCCCGAGTGATGTAGTTCTTGCCATCAGGGGCGCTCGGAGCGGGAGGATCTTCGTCATCCTCGTCTCGGTCGGTTTCGCGGGTGAACGCCTTGCTCATAAGACACCAGAAACAAACAGGTCGGGAGGCAACACACCGCTCAAACGGGTGCCCAGACAGAAAATGAAAAAGCCTGCAGCTTTTGGCTGCAGGCTTTCATTTTTGGTGCGGCTGGCAGGAATCGAACCCACGACCCCTTGGTTCGTAGCCTGGTCGTCTGTCTTCAAAAACTTGTTTCCTGTCAACCACTTGGAATCGAAACCCTGTACCACAGTCGAAACTCTTCGGTAGCAGTAAGTGCTTGATTTACTTGGATCTCTGATTTCCGAATGGTACAGAAAAGAGCCAAAAAAAGACCGGTACACATCCACCATGTCGGCAACCTCGGAACCAGCAGGGCTTGCGGCCTTTTGATGAGCACGAGTCAACGGATAGCTAAAAAACAGGTGAAGGCGAAGTAAACCCATACTTGCGGGCTACCCGGGTGGGTGTTGTCAGAAAGGGAAGGTTTTAGCAAACCTTGGTCCGGTTGCTAAGCCGGGACTCCTGAAGGACCTGTCCTGCTGGAAGGTCTGGAGCGTCACTGCAAGTGACTGCAAGTGACTAAGTCATATCAACTGCAGAAGCCTCCGGCTTTCTGTGAATCTACTAGGTAGATTTAACTTTCAGTTGATTTAAGTGTAAAGAGAATGTACCACAGGAGTTGAGAAGCTGGCGAGAAATCGCGCCAACGTACCCCTTGGTCGCGGCGATGCTGCTGATGGGCATACAGAGCAAAGGACGGAAGCCTTAAACACTATTCCGATACGCCCTGAACTTTCAGACTTCAGCAAAGCATAAGCCGAGGATTTGTCAAAAATTACTCGCAGGTGTACGCACTCAGGTCTGATGGATGCATCGCAGGATAAAGAACCTCCCCCCCCCCCGGTTGGAGATGCTTGGTTTTTGGATTCACCACCCACCTTACACAACAGTGCGTTTGGGACATTCGCCAGACCGCCTAGGTAGCGCCGGCACAACCTTCAGATCGAGGCATTTCAACTCGATTCTGCATACCGATATTCAGCCGATATACATGACCTCAGCCCGGCAGCTGAGCGGATGCGCCCTCCGGGCGCTTCTTCGAATACTTACAAACATCTGTTCAAACTACTCGATCAAAAAGACCCACATGAAGCCACCATAGTTGATACCTGAGGGCACCTCGCACCTAGGTCCACCACATTCGCAGCGGACGTTTCAACAGAAGCGTCCGCTTTCTTTTTTTCCGGGCAGAAGTTCTGGAGAAGTCGGGAAGAACTTCTCGAAAGTCCTCACCCGATGTTCTAACTGCCCCAAAGTGAACCCAACCGACTATATGCAGCCGATATACCAAAGCGACCGGCCACGGAGACAACAGCAAGCCAATCTACACGCACGCCCACATGCTCAGAACTCCAAAGTTACCCCTGGAGTACCCGGGACATTCTTGGATCTATTTGAGATCCACAGTCTGACGGCTCGAACACGTCGACATGCGCAGGTGAAAGTACTTCGATCTATGGGCATCGAACACAAGGTTCGACCCGACGGCGGTATTGCTGTGCTGAGAGCGCACATCGCCAAGGTATTCGATGGCGGTGCAGATGCCGCTCCACGACACAGAACAGAAGCAAGCCCCAACTGGCTTGCCATCTAATCGAACCGAAAAACAGACAATGCCAAAACCACGCTCACGAGAGAACCAAGGCCTCCCACTCCGATGGCGACATACCCACGGGGCCTACTACTACAACGTCCCTCCGGGCCTCGAGCATTTGTGGGACAACAAAAAATTGTTCCGCTTGGGATCGAAGCTCCACGAGGCCTACCAGGCTTGGGCGAAAAGACTGGGAGAGCAGGCAAATGTTCGCACTATCGGCGACTTGCTCGATCGCTACGCGCTGGAGGTGATCCCGACCAAGTCGCCAGCGAGCCAAGCCAGCAACCAGAACCAACTGAAGAAAATCAGGGAGGTTTTTGGTTCCATGCCCCTGCTCCCCTTTCGACCTCAGCTGATTTACCAGTACATCGACGCCCGCAGCAAGAAGAAGAAAGATCCCGAGACCGGGAAAGTCACCGGAGGCAAAATCGCTGCACATCGGGAGATCGAGGTGCTCTCACATGCCTACACCAAAGCAGTCGAATGGGGGTACATAGACAAGCACCCGTTCAAAGGCGAGGTCCGCCTTCAAGGAGAGCAACCCCGCCAGCGGTACGTGGAGGATTGGGAGGTCGAAGAAATCTTGTCCCTCAAGCCCAAGCGCAGCGCAGGCTCTGTACGGATGATTCAAGCTTATGTGCGACTCAAGCTACTCACGGGAATGGCGCAGGGAGATCTGCTTCGGCTACGCCTTGACGAGAACATCAAGGAAGACGGCATCCACAATCAGCGCCACAAAACCAAGAAAGCGATGGAGAAGTGGACGATCTATGCGTGGTCAGGCGAGCTAAGGGAGGCAGTGAAACAGTCTTTGGAGACCAGGCCTAAGGACTCACCGTACCTGTTTTGTAATCGAGAAGGCCGCGGCTATGTCAACGAAGACCAAGGGCGCGCCTCTGGATGGAAATCGATGTGGCAGCGCTTCATGGATCGAGTCTTGGAAGAGACCAAGGTGACAGAACCTTTCACCGAGCATGACTTACGTGCAAAGGTTGGAAGTGACGCGTCATCGTTGGAGCACGCGAGAAGTCTGCTGGCTCACGCTGATACCAAAACCACGCAACGCGTCTATCGACGCAAAGCGGAGGTGGTCGAGCCAATCAGGCGAAGGCCAGCGAAGGCCGAAGTCCCGCCGACCAAAGCCATAGATGCAGATCTTGATCGACGAGTAGCTTGATCAAACGCTCGACGACATCGATATCAAGTCTCCGGCCCCCTCATCGCTTCGGCGTTGCTGCGCTCAAGCCACGGTCACTATCACACTCGCGAACTCTGCTTATTCGAGGATGGCGACCACTTGATCTTTTAGTGAATCGGCCCTCCCTCCTGCGCTCGTCGCAGGGCGGGAGCCAGCCTTCCAGGATCAAACCAGTTGAAGAAGCTGGCAAGGCCAGCTCACATCGATGACCTCAAACCGTGGGACCACGCTCGACGCTATACCAGCGTTGCTGCTCGTGCGCTCCATATCAAAAACCATGCTTCTCTGCCGAGAAGACGTCTCCCCAAGCACAGGATGTCATCTTCATGGCGCCATGTGCTTTTTCAATACCAAAGGAAATCCATGAACACCAGCTACCGGTACTTCGTCGTTCAAGGCGACGAGGTCACACACATCAGTCAAAAGGCCTTCAATGCTTTCTACTTTCGCGGGAAGGCTGAACTGACCCAGTACTCGAATCAGGCCATCGTCGTCGCGGTGATCTACTATGAAACCAAGCGTCGTAAGCCGACAAGGATTCTCAAAATGGATGCAATCCAGCTCAGGGTGCGGCCTGATGGCTCCGTAGATGAGTCTGACGTCCAGAAAAGAATCCGAGCGCTTGCGCTTGCGGTCACATCAAGCGACGGCGTAACTGACCTAACCATGCCGGAGGTATCACCCGTCGCAAGAGCCAAAATGGAGTCGCAGTTGATCCGATCCGGCGGCCCACTTTCAGCATAGTTCTTAAACCATCGGTAGTGATCGTTTTTCTCTCTAACGGCAGTTGACAACGTTGGCTACTCGCACGCAGGTGGTAGTTGTTCCGCCAGGAGAGCTGAAGCCGCCTTGAGGCTTCAGCTGGGAGTTCATGAAGGACTGGGTGAACTGCGACGACTGCTGATGCAAATTTCCCATGGCGCCGGCAAAGTCTGCCAGAGCGCGACCGAAACCCAAGTTGTTCGCCTGTCCTCTACTCGCTTCGGCTGTCCGTTGTTCTGTTTGTGCTTGCTGTTGCCGGGCGATCGCTTCAGTTTTCTGGCGGGCGTACTCCTCTTTTATCTGGATGTGACGCTTTTCCTTTTGCTGGTTCAAGTCAGCGACCAACCTATCGTACTGACTGAGCTCGCCGTTCTCAAGGCAGATGCGGCCGTAAATCTCTGGATTTACAAAATCCACCGACACTTGACCTTGGCATACCCGGCGCTTGTAGATGTTTACGACCACGAAGGACTCCCTAAGCAACATATCCGCGATGCCCAGGTTTTGCTGGATCTGCGTGTCAACATCCGTCAGATGTCGCAAGTACGTTTCAGGCAAGCGTACTTCTTTGACGCTTTGGTTGGGCTCGCTTTGAGCGTGGCGCGCAGTTACGCCGCTTTCGGTTTTCCACGCTCCAACAGAATATCCCACTGCCTGGCCATTGGAGGCAGTCCACCACGAATTTTTCGTGGAAACCGAGTCTGCCTGCAATGAGGTGATGTAGGAGTTCTGGTTTGGCAAGACCATCACCCTGCGCACTTCATCGGTGCCTGCAACGTGGATCTGGTGATAAACGCGGTTCTCCGAAAGGTCCACCATCGATTTCCTCGTCATGAAAGCACCCTCGGTGGGCGTTTCGTTCATCTGATAGGCGAGCGTCACGTATCGAGGTGGAGCCGCTCCCTTGAATTCGACATAGTTTCGATCGTAGTGCGTTGTCAAGTGGTAAGTAGCCGGCTTACCTGGCTCCTTGTAGTTGACTAACCATGAAGCAAGTTCCCCACCCTGGGTAGCGAACTCCCGACCGATTCCGAAGGCATATCCGTCTTTGCAGTCACCATCCCAGAATAGGAAGTTTTCTTTTAGCTCCCACCAAGGTTCTGGGGCAACGCTGTGTATTCGGCAGGGCTCTTTCTTGTTTGTCGGCTGAACCCAGGCCTCAATCATTTCTTTCGACACTACACCGGTGTTGGCATCAACCATCTTTTTCCAGTTGGCCCAGTCACTCTCAGCTATGGCCGTAAACCGGGCTACGAAGGCGTCTGTCGCATCTGAAGAAACTCGCTGCTGTGCGGATGCAATTCCTGAGAAGAGAAGAGCTTGTGAGATGACGAGTGTGATGATTTTCATCGGTCGATCGTAGCTCAGTTACCTCCGAGCTCTGCCTCCGACAAGTCGTCGCCTGGCCAACCTTCAAACTCATAGTTATGCAGTATCGAGGGCCTACCGGGCAAACGTCATTTCAGGCTGCTGGCCTTTGTCAAGAACGGGATCCCCACGCGCTTGGGTCACTCCGCGAGTGGTCGTCGCCTCGCGATGGCTTACTATGCACGTCGACGCAGGCTTGAGAGCTGCCGTGTAGTCCGACTTTTCAGAAGCTTGGGATTCGATGAGAAAAAGTATTCAGCGGGTAGAGCGCACAAAGCATTACGACTTGGCAATTTGTTGCGCGTATTGCGGTACGAAGGTCGTCACAGCAGGGGATGAAGATCTGGCTGTACATCCTTGTCCTCACACATTGTTCGTCGCGCACGACGAAGGCTTTGAATATATTTCGCCTCTTGCAGCCGAGCAGTTAAGGCAACGTGGACTTACTGTGGAATTTGGTGAAGATGGTTTCGTGCAGATCAACGCCAACGATGGAGAGGTGCCTGGCACGGACGCGCTGACCGATAGCTTCTCGTTTCCTGACGCCTTCAAGATTGCGGCCTACGTCGCGCCACCTGGAGGAATGGGATCCTATGTGGGCTTTGCGCCCAACGTTGATGGTTGAGCGTAGTCCGACCATGGTCAAGCATCATGAGGAACGACTTGAAAAACTCGGCGCGAACAAAGATCTCCTGGGCCTTCCTGTCGGGCTGCTCGAACAGATCGATAGGGCCTTGCGCGATCGCTGGCAAGTAGATTTCTTTGAGACACCGCTGGGCCTTGTTGACCATGTTGCACATGTGGCGACCGAAGGCGCAGCCAGTAGATATCACGCAGCAAACGAGAGAGCTGCTGACAACGTGAAGCGCGGTAGCTCGGAGACTGCTGTCTACGAAGCGATGTGCGACGCTGAGCTTCTCGGCATCGTGACGTCCTCCAGGCGTGCGTTCCTCATTGACGCCATCTCGCTCGCTGTCGCGGTAGTACGCGAACTTGGATTACCCGGTCCGATCTTGGATGCGGGATGCCATGCGGGCATCGCATGCGACATCCTGGCAGAAGTAGTCGAGAACGAGATACACGGAATTGACCCTGTGGAACGGGCAATTGATGTCGCGCGCGAACGCGTAGGTTCAAAGGCGAACTTTGAAGTTGCGGCCATCCCTTGGGTAACCACCATACGTTTCGACTTGGTGCTGGCGGTCGACAGCATGCCGCGCAACCTCGCGGATCGAGCCCACTTCCTCCGCGGTTTGTCTGGTGTGCTGAACGATGGAGGTGTCGCAGTTATCGTGTCACAGCATTGGGCCAACGCAGACATGCAAACATTGCGTCGGCAATTGTCAAGTTGCCAGCTCGGCTTCGGATTGGCAGACGTTGTTGGCGGCTACTCGGGAGCTCCTACGCAATTTAGTGCTGAGGGGTGCCTTGTGTTTGTGAAAGGCGGGAAGGTCCCACCTCCTCAGAGGTTGGTGGCCGCGATGGAAAGTGACTGGGGATCTTTTCGGGATTACGCGAATGCGACCAGCACGCTTCAGTCCAGGAAGACGCAAGCGTTCAAAAGAGCTCGTCAATGAGATTGATGTGAGTTGTTGCGGCAGTTAACGTCTCCCCCAAATTCCGGACTTTTCAGCACTCTCTGTGCAGCACCCAAGTACGCCAAACCCTACACGGCAAACTGCTGCAAGGGCTGCGTCGATGGCAGCGACAGAACCGACGGCTTGAATCCAAGCCGGAGCGTTGGATTCAAGAAATTTCGCGACCCACGGCCGTCCTACAAGTGCTGTAGGTAGGATCAACACAAGATTGAGCCAACAACGCAGCCGAAAGAAGACGCCACACTCGCTTGTTGACTGGCTATGGGAGGGGAGCCTTCATGTGGAAAATCCTACAGGTACGATTGAATCAGCGACTCGAATTGCAGTCCCTACGCTTCTCTTTGATTGAGGGGCGAGTCGGACTTGTATGGCACCTTACCGGCCGGCACATGCTTAGCCGCTGGGTCAAGGTGAAGGTCTTGGTCATCGAAGAAGATGTGAGCACGGAATGCCTTAAGTACCTTGGTCTTCTCAAGTCCGCCCAAGAAGAAGATCTCATTTACGTAGACACCCCAGTGCCGAAGTGTCTTGATGACGCGCAACTCGGCTGGGGCATTCCTAGCTGTGACGATCGCGAGGTGAACAGGCGAGAACTCGACGCTGAAGGGAAGGCGGCTTTGCAGTTTTGCCAGCTTGTGAAGAAACTGCGCATACGGACCTTCAGGCATGGGCGTATCTTGGTGGGTATCTTCATTCTTGTGAAAACCGCTGAGCCCCTCCGCCTTGTAGACGATCTCGCTGCTGTCATCGAAGAGAACGGCATCTCCATCAAAGGCGATGCGAACCTGGCCCTCCGGAATTGAAGCGAGATCGGCTGGAGGCGCCTTGAGAACGGCAGTTGCGCAGTTGCCTGCATCGATAACGCGCTGGGCATCTTTTTTGTTCGTGGTCAGCAAAAGATCAACGTCAAACGCATCCAGGTACGGGACAACCGACTCACCTCCTGTAAAGGCGTGGCGCGAGATCGCGATCGATCGTGATCGAATGTTTTTGAAAACGCGAATCCCTGTCTCGGGGCTGTTGCGTGACATAACGACGATCTCTACGAGCGGAGGCTCTCCTTTCTTCTGGTACATGTTCAATGCCAAAAGTGCCTTCACGAGAGGCATGCCGGTTCCATCTGAAAGTGGCTCGTCCTCATGCTGAAGGGCATACGCGCGGTATTCCGCCACCGCGGTTTCTCGGTCGCTCTTGAATTTCTCTTGGAATGCCGAGTCTGATTCGGTCATGTCGAAGAGTGCCGTCGTTGTGATTCCGACTACCAGAGTGTTGGAGAGATCGAGGGGCATAGCGGGCTACCGACTGCGGGTCCTAACGTTACGCGACCCGCAGATACTACGGAAGATTCTGGAGGATGGGGGAAATCCCGGTCATCTCAACCCTCCCAAAACACAGTCAGATCAATGGGTTAAGCGCTGCAGCTTGATTTCGTGCAGCGACAAATACACCACGAAATCCAGCATCCGGTTTCATCCGGCGACTGCTATGTGTGTGGCGATTGGCTGCCCGCTCCGGGCCCAGTGCTGCCTCTGAAGGCGGAACCTACGCGACGGGAAAGCGGCCCCTCAACATGTGAGCTGGGCGGCGTTTCGCTACAAGCAAGACTGACCGTGGATTGTCGCTCGATGGACGGCCTAGCATCCGAGCGGTTGCGCCACTGTCGCGCGACCGAAGCGCGGGGCCTCAAGTTTTCTTCAGCAGATTGACGTTTATGCTGCCGCACTTGCAACGCATGCTTTCGGGGCTCCTGTGTTCCGGCGTGACAAACAGGATTGCATGGCAGGTCTGGCATGTGAATGCGTCGACCAGGACCTTGAAGGACTTTACGACGGGCTCAAAGTCGTTTCGGTGCAGATTGGCCCACTCGTTGTAGTGGACCGCCGCGTTGACTTGCCACTGCTCAGCGTTCGATGCGGCAGCGGCGGCGGCGAATTTGGTCTCCAGCTCCTGTGCCTTCTCGAAGTTGTCGGTTTGCCCCCACGACTGGGCTACAGCCTTCGCCTCTTTGAGAAGCTTCTTGACCTGGCTGATGGCTCTGGGCAGCAGATCGCCCAAAGTGAACTGTGCGTCGCCGCGGAACTCAACTTGCGCGCGTAGGACGTGGCAAGCTTCTTTGGAGAAGTGCTCCAAGTAGTTGCGCAGTAGCGCAGCGGATGCTCGGACGTCGTTCTTCGCAAGGAACGAATCGATCTCGCCCCAAACGTCCTTGTCGTCCCACTCGGTGGGGCCTTGGTCGACGTTCCACGTGCGAAAGTGCGCAGCGCCTTTGGGTTTGATCAGACCAACCACCTTCATGTGGCGCAGCCAGATTTCGTCATGCGTGGTCAAGAAGAACTGTGTCTTCGGAAACTCCTGCAGAAGCATCTTGCTGACCTCGCGTCGGTGTCCAGAGTCGACCGACATCAGCACGTCATCGAGCACTGCGAACGTGAACGCGTCACCGGCTAGGTGCTGCATCAGCGCCAGGTAGAGGCACAAGCCCATCCCGTCTTGATGCCCTTCACTGTGATATGCGCCAGGCGGGAAGTAGCCGCGACCGTAAAAGTCGACGTCAAAGCCCAGCTTTCCGATCGACGGCTTGAGTCGGGCCTGGAAATGTTCCTCGTCATCTTGATTGACCAGGCGATACAGGCGGCTGAACGTCTCTTGTACAAGAGCGTAGATGGCGTCCAAAGCCTTTGTGGTTTCACTTGCGTAGATGTCGAACACATCGCGCGCGAGTTGAGCTTTGCTGCTAGCCGCTTTCAGCGCCGCGCTCGCCTGCCGGAACGTCTCCAAGCGTTCTTGACAGATCGTCAGATAGTCGCGCGCAGCCTCTTGAACGTTGGGCTCGGGAAGTGCCGCGATCGCGCCGGCCAGCTTCTCGAGAGTTGGTTTCATAGCTTCGTCGCTGCTGGCAAAAGAGCCTAGAGCCTCGCTGGACTTGCTGAGGGGCAGAAGCGCCGTAAGCGCCTCGGAGACTGCCTGCAAGTGCGCAAGGTAGGTAAGGATCGGCGCGCAGTCCACCGCCGGTTCGATAGCTGCGCCATGACCTGCAACAACAGTGCACAAGGCCATAACGTTGTTCACTCTGTCCAAGATTGGTTTCAGCACCTTCTCGAGCGCCCGCCGCTGCTTGATCGCCTCCGAATGGCGTGCGAGCTTCTGCGCGATGCGTGCGCGAAATTCTTCTGGCTCCCAAGGAGTGTCGCAGACTGGGCAGAGCTGGTCGTCATAGGCCACCAACGCCCGCTGCAGAAACTCTTCGGAAGTGGCGCTGTCGAGAAACTTTTCGTCCTGCAGCAGCTTCGAGATGCTGGCCTGCGCGGCTGCGCACTGGGCCTGGAGATCCCCCGACGCCAGTTCAGCCAATTTCTCCTGAAGCTTTGTCAGATGCGCGCTTGCGTCGCCCTTGATTACCTTGGTTGGTTGGTTGGCTTTGGCTACCGTCGATATGCCGTCCTTTATCGACGTCGTGGGCTCGAGCACGGTCAGAGGTGCGAGGCCCAGCAGGGCACGTCGCTCGTTGACGGCCGCCAGTAGTGCGTCCTTCGTCAGCTTCGGAACGTTAAGTGCCGACTGAAGCGCTGCGCCAGCGCGCTCTTGGACAGATTTTTGCCCGGCTACCTCGCGCTCGGTAGCGTTCGCAATCCGCTGGAACTGAATGCGCAGAGTCTCAACCTGGTCAAGTCTTAGAAGCGCTAGCACCTCTTTTGAGCGCTTACCAGGCTCGACAAGGATGTATCGAATCAGTTCGCGCCGGGAGAGCACAAACTCCGGATGTAGGCCGACGCGCTCGATTACGCGCCGGATGGCGGGCTCGTCTGGGCTGATCTTCGGATTCCTAGAATCCTTGACCGACCGTCGGATGGTCGCTTCCTTGTCCAGCGACGGAATCGCAAGCGTCACGGACACATAAGCATCTTCAGGCCGGTTTCGGCTGTCGACATGCGGCCCGTGCTCTTTCACCGACAGCCCGCCCGTCCCTTCGCCCGAGAGGCGCGATATGTTCCCCGTCAACACGAATTCCAGCGCGTCGACAATGCCGCTCTTGCCGGTCCCGTTTGGGCCACAGACGGCGAAGTTCTTGCCGTCGGGCGTGAGCGTCAGGTCGCGCACACCGCGGAACTCGTGAATCGAGATCGACTTGACCAGGATCACAGCTCAAGCTCTCCAAACAGCGCGATCCGTAACGACGCCTCGTTGACCTTACCGTCGAAGACCACCTTCGCAAGGCGCCCAGCAACTTCTTTGTACCGCGGCTGCGTCTCTAGCGCCTCGATGAACTCGCCAATGATTTGGTGGGCGACACTTCCGTTGCCGGCCCGTGTCGCCTCAGCCTTTGGCTCGGTAGTTTCACTGGTCATGAAATCTCCTTCGGTCACGCCGAGAAAGCGCTACATCGCATTTCGATGAGTATGCCGCCACTTCAGGCCCGCATGCATCCAAGACGGCGTCTGTTGGGACATGCAGATGTGGTCACTGCGCGGACGTACTCGTATCCACGGCAACAGAGTCAGGAGGCCTAATCCTTGCCGTGAGCGTTGGCCAGAAGCAGCCGTTCTCCATGTAATTGGTGCCGCCGAGGTTAAGGAGGTCCTCGATAGCAGACATAGTTTCAGGCAGCATGAGCCCGATTCTCGCTGAACGACCTGCCCAGAAGCTGCCGCTCGCGACCGTCTGCACCTGGCCGGAAGTTTGAGTACGAGGAAGCGTCAGGAAGCCGACCTTTGATGAGATACATGCAGTGGTGAACCATCCGTTGCGTTCACCCGTGACAGAGGACAGCCAAATGGCTGACCTCGTTTCGACATGATTTTTTTGGCTTCACACCATGAGACTATTTGTGTAAGAGCACGCATGGTGACTCGTGAGCCGTAGCGACAAAAAGTCCTCGCTAAGCATTCGCTTGCCTCTGTGCACCACTGGAGAAAAACTATCTTTTGAAGATAGCGTGCCTATCCCACACAGCAGAGGCTGGTCGGTAGTATCGATGCACTACTGCACTTAGGAACAAACATGGCGGGCAACCTGCATGCATACGAGGACTTCTCAGTGGGGCACGAATTTCCCCCCTATTACTACTGCGTTGAGGCTGCGGACAACGACGCATTCATCGGGACTTTTGATCACGAGCCTGTGAAGCACTCAAACGGGATCGTTGTGCTAGATCCGGAAGGCAATCCGTCAGTTCGCGCAGCGCACCCCACGCTGGTCGGAAGTTTCCAGCCACAGCATGCTGCTTTCAGTTGGCCCGTCGGCGTCTTGCATGCCAAAGAGAAGGTCTCTCTCCTGGCAACCGTGTATCCAGGTGAAGCGCTAAAAGCGATCGTGACCATCAAGGACAAGTACATCAAAAACGATAAACGCTTCGTTGTCCTTGAGATCACATCGCAGAAACAAGAGACCGGAAAAGTTGCACTCGTGGTCGAGCGCACCCTTGTGTGGCCACACTGAAAGGATCGTCATGAAATTGGCAGAAGGCAACGTCTTCCGTTCGTCGCTCAGGCCCGCTACGCAGGAGAACATCAACCGCTTCGGAAACCTGCATGGAACCACGGGCAAGACTCACACCGACCCTGAATATGCGCGGCAAAGTGCGTTTGGCGGCGTCATTGTCCAGGGAGCACTGGTAATGGCCCCGATTTTTGACATTTGCACCGAGCTCTTCGGATCAGCAAGCTCCGAGCGAACTGAGATTGAGGCGAAGTTCGTTTCGTTCACGCGCCCAGGCGATGCTGTTTCAGTGCAGTTCGATGTAGTCAAGCATTCGGCCGAGAGCATCGAACTCTCATATTCCTGCACCTTGCCCGACGGCAAGAAGGTTGTTATCGGCACCATCACTCACCACTACGTTTAACCAGAAGGAGACAATTCATGAAAAAAACTTTGAACTTCATCGCCGCCGTTTCTCTCGCTGCCATTGGCGCAACAGCAAGCGCAGCATATCCAGAAAAGCCGATAAAGCTTATCGTCCCAGCTTCAGCCGGTGGTGCCGCAGACACACTCGCTCGCATGGTCGGCAATGAGATGTCAATGAAAATGGGACAGCCGGTCGTCGTGGAAAATCTACCAGGCGCAGCTGCCATCATGGGCATGAGAGCGTTGTCCAACGCGCCGGCCGATGGCTACACGTTCGGCCTGACGTTTGCTGGAGCGATGTCCATCAATCCTTCGCTTTACAACGGCTTGCCCTACGACACAACGAAGGACTATGAGCCGATCACGATGGTCGCGGTCTCTCCATTGGTCATCGGCGTAAATCCCTCGCTTGGCATAAAGAGCTTCCAAGAGCTTGTTGCGATGGCCAAAAGCAACCCAGGAAAATTGACATTCGGATCGGCAGGAACCGGCTCCACGCAGCATCTGTCGGTAGAGCTGCTGAAGGTGACGACCGGAGCTGACATGAGGCACATTCCTTACAAGGGGAGTCCAGCTGCCCTCGCCGATCTTGTTGGAGGAATCATCTCGCTGATGAGCGACAACGCGATCACCATGATCCCGATGTTTCAAGCCGGCCGGCTAGTCCCGTTGGCCGTCGGCACCTCCAAACGGATCGGCTCACTCCCGGACGTTCCGACAGTCGCCGAGTCAGGCTACCCCGACTTCGAGGCGGTCGGGTGGTACGGCTTGGTGGCTCCCGCGGGCACTGACAAGGCCGTCGTGGACAGGGTGAACGCTATTGTGCGCGAGGCCATGGCCAAACCCGATTTCATCACTGCCCTGCAGAAGCAAGGCATGGAGCCTCGGGCGAACTCGCCGCAGGAATTCCGCGCCTACATCCAGCGTGAGAAGGAAAAGTGGGCAACCGTGATCAAGGCAGCGAACGTCCCGATGCAAGACATCCGCTGAAGATTGAACCAAGGAAGTCCTAGTATCGTGTCTGTCATAACCACCACCGAGCGGGGCCAAATCGCTCTGATTCAAATCGACAATCCGCCGGTCAATGCAACTTCCATCGACGTACGCAGGGGCTTACAGGAAGCATTTCGGGCAGCGATGTCCAACGACGCAATCCGAGCAGTTGTGCTTGCCTGCAAGGGCAATACCTTCGTTGCCGGCGCGGACATCAAGGAGTTCGGGAAACCACCGCAGGACCCTCACCTGTCTGAGGTGATCAACGAGATCGAACTATCGAGCAAGCCGGTCGTTGCTGCAATCCACGGGACAGCACTTGGGGGCGGCATGGAACTGGCACTCGGTTGTCACTATCGAGTCGCTGATTCGAAGGCTCGGCTTGGACTTCCAGAAACGACCCTTGGAGTGATCCCCGGAGCTGGTGGAATCGCGCGCCTGATGCGCCTGGCACCACCCGAACTCGCTGTAGACATGTTCGCGACCGGGAAGCTGATTACCAGCTCCGAGGCGGTGAGTGCGGGTGTGGTCGACGAAATGGTTTCGGGCGAGGTAGTCGAGGCCGCCATTGCTCTTGCAGCGCGGCTGCTCCTTGACAACCTAGCCATTCGACGGTGTCGCGAACTGCCAGTACGAACATCTGAGCCAAGTCTGTTCTCGGAGATGCGCGAGCGCCTGAAACGCTCACATCGCAGCCAAGTTGCTCCCCAAGCTGTCGTGGATCTCGCTCAAGCGACACAGGGAGAGGATTTCGACACCAGCATTGCCGCTGCCCGTGTGCGCTTCCGAGAATTAGTTATATCTGAGCAAGCCAAAGGCATGCGCAACGCTTTCTTCGCAGAGCGTGTTGCTACCCAACCGTCTGAGCTTCCAAGGGTGGACCACGGTGTTCGTGACGCCGGCGTCGTTGGGGCAGGCACCATGGGGACTGGCATCGCGATGTGCTTCCTGAACGCTGGGATACACGTTGACCTGGTTGAGCAGGACGAGAAGGTTCTTTTTGCAAGCGTGGAGACAATCCGCAAGAACTACAGGCGAGAGGTCGAGAAAGGTCGGCTCACTGAGCCAACGATGAACGCGCGTATGGAGCTACTGCAGCCGACACTCACTTACGATTCGCTTTCCAGCTGCGACCTCGTCATTGAGGCTGTCTTTGAGGACATGCAAGTCAAAAAGGATGTCCTTGCCCGCATTGAGAGCGTAGTTCGCCCAGACGCAATAGTCGCCACCAACACGTCCTACCTCAACATCGACGAAATCGCTATGGCGTGCCAAGCTCCGGAGCGGATCGTTGGCATGCACTTCTTCAGCCCGGCGCACATCATGAGATTGCTGGAAAACGTTCGCGCCCGCCATAGCTCGCCCCAGGTTCTTGGCCGCATTCAGTCTCTTGGCAAGAAGCTCGGCAAGGTTCCGGTGATGGTCGGAGTCAGCGATGGCTTCGTGGGAAATCGGATGCTATCCAAGCGGGCGCGCGAGTGCTACTTCATGCTCGAAGAAGGCGCAATGCCAGAACAAGTGGATCGCGTTCTATACGAGTTCGGATTTCCCATGGGCCAATTCCAGATGAACGATTTGGCAGGCCTTGACGTTGCATGGCGCAACCGTCAGAGTCGGATCGACCGCATCACTAAGCGGGAGCTGGAATGCAACATTCTCGACGAACTAATAGAGTCGAAGCGCTTCGGGCAGAAAAGTGGCGCAGGGTTCTATCGGTACGACGAGCAACGGAACAGGACGACCGATCCGGAAGTTACGCAGCTCATCCTGCGAAACCGGGACCGTCGAGGATTGGTGCGGCGCGAGATCGACGATCAGGAGATTCTGGAAAGATGCCTGTTCGCCATGATTAACGAGGGGGCTCGGATTCTCGAGGAAGGTGTCGCGTCCCGACCAGAAGAGATCGATACGATCTGGATCAATGGATACGGCTTTCCAAAATACCGCGGTGGGCCAATGTTTTACGCGGACCACATCGGGCTCCGCATTGTCGTCGAACGAATCCGGCACTACGGTAGCCAAGTCGGGTCAGTCTTCTGGACTCCCGCCCCCTTGCTCGAGAGGCTGGCGGATGTCGATGGCGGCTTCTACAGCCGATAGCTTTGCACTGCCCACTTAGAAGACAACAAACATGAAAAAGCGACCACCCCCTTTGACAGGTATCACGGTACTGGACATGACTCGCGTTATGGCCGGTCCCTGGTGCACCCAGAACCTGGCTGACCTTGGCGCCGAGGTGCTCAAGATCGAACGCCCGGTCTCAGGAGATGACACCCGGGGCTGGGGCCCCCCCAACTTGCTGGATTCACAGGGACGAACAACACAAGAGTCTGCGTACTACCTGGCGGCCAACCGAAACAAAAAGTCAGTTGCGTTGGATATCGCCACCGAGGAAGGGGCCGAGGCTATTCGTCGCCTAGCTGAAAAGTGTGACGTTTTCGTCGATAACTTCAAGGTCGGCGGTCTGCGCAAGTACGGACTCGACTATGAGTCACTCCGGCGAATTAATCCACGCCTGATCTACTGCTCTATCACTGGCTTCGGACAGACGGGTCCGTACGCAGAGCGGCCGGGATACGATTTTGTCATCCAGGCAGTCGGTGGCCTTATGAGCATTACGGGAGAACGTGACGACCTGCCGGGAGGTGGCCCTCAGAAGGCTGGCAATGCTGCCGCCGATCTGATGGCCGGCATGTACGCTACTAGTTCGATTCTGGCAGCGTTGCTCGAACGCGCTCGAAGCGGCGAAGGTCAACACATCGACATTGCTATGCTCGACTGCCAGGTAGCCGCACTTGGCGTTCAGAATTTCAATTATCTGCTGTCCGGAACCGTACCCCGCCGGGAAGGCAACGCGCATGTCAATTTGGTTCCTTATCAGGTCTTTCAAGTAGCGGACGGAAGCATTGTGCTTGGAGTCGGAAACGACAGTCAGTTCAGTAAGTTATGTACTGCCGCAGGTCGGCCAGATCTCGGTGAGGATGCTCGATACATGACTAACTCACTGCGAGTTACCAACCGGTCGCGGTTGATTCCAGAGTTAAGCGCGCTATTCCTAACGCGTGGTAGAGATGAGTGGCTGGCAATGCTAGAGCGCGCCGGGGTTCCTGTTGCGGTCATCAACGACATCGAACAGGTACATCAGGATCCTCAGGTGCGGGCCAGAGAGCTCAGGTTCGACATCCCACACCCTGTCGCCGGCCAGGCGCCCCAGATCCGAAACCCGATGCGATTTTCCGACAGTCCTGTGGTGTACCACAGTGCACCCCCAACCCTAGGTGCACACACTAGAGAGGTGCTCACAACCATGCTCGACTACTCTGATAGCGAGGTCGACAGCCTGTCCAGCTGCAGAGGAAGAGATCCGACATGAGCAGCCAACAACAAGGAGACCAAACGATCGGCGTCGAACAGGCGTACTTCCGCAACCTGGCCGAGGGTCGCTTTCGGATTCAGCGCTGCCTGGGTTGCGAAAGACACGTGTTCTATCCGCGCGAAATCTGCCCTCACTGCGCATCCTGTGCCCTTGAATGGGTCGCACCCAGCGGACGTGGGACCGTTTACTCGTACACCACAGTGAGGCGTAAACCAGAAGCGGGGGGAGACTACAACGTGTCGCTGATCGACCTCGAAGAGGGGGTGCGAATGATGTCTTGTGTGATCGGGGTGGCTGCCTCCAGCGTTGAGATCGGAGTGCCTGTCGTAGCGAAGCTCGTCGAGCGCAACGGCACGTGGTCGGTGGTGTTTGAAGGAGCGCAGGTTTGACTCAGCAAGAATTTCGAGGAAAGGTGGCGATTGCCGGAGTCGGTCAGTTCGGCCTCGGGCAATCTCCCGGGTTCAGCGACATGGAGCTGATGGCCCGTGCCGCGGCTCTCGCTGTGAGCGACGCTGGACTGACGATGCAAGACATCGACGGGATCGCCACCTCAAGCGTCGCCGCAAGCATGTGGGTAATGTCTGCAGTTGAATATCTCGGTATAAAACCCACTTATATAGACGGCACCTGTCTTGGCGGTTCCAGCTTCATCTCGTACATTGAAGCCGCAGCTCGGGCGCTAGAGTCCGGTCGATGCAACGCCGTTTTGGTCTGCTACGGCAGCGCTCAGCGCACGTCAACCGTTAGCCGATCGGTCATTACCCAGGCTCGCAAATCACTGGACCCGCAGCCGTTTGAAGCACCATATGAACCTCTGAATCCACCCAGCTCGTATGCGTTGGCAACGCGTCGCCACATGCATCAATACGGCACGCGGCGCGAGCACCTTGCGGAGGTGGCCGTAGCAGCCCGCAAATGGGCGCAGCTCAACCCCGAAGCGTTTGACCGGAGTCCACTAACCATCGACGACGTCCTAGCAGCGCGCATGGTCTCCGACCCGCTCACCGTGAGAGATTGCTGCCTAGTCACAGATGGCGGCGGAGCATTCGTGATGGTCAGATCAGATCGCGGACGCGACCTCCGCACTAGCCCTGTGTATGTGCTGGGTAGCGCAACGGCTGTTTGGAATCGACAGATCTCCTCGATGAATGATCTCACGGTCACCGCTGCGCGCGACTCCGGCGCACAGGCGTTTGCCATGGCCGGCTGCAGACCTGCTGACATTGATGTGGTGGGGCTATACGACGCCTTCACGATTAACCCCATTTTGTTTCTCGAAGACTTGGGCTTTTGCAGCAAGGGCGAGGGAGGCGACTTCGTCAGCAACGGTGGCATAGCACCTGGCGGCCGGTTGCCTGTGAACACGAATGGTGGCGGGCTGTCCTGCGTGCACCCAGGAATGTATGGCGTCTTCATCGTGATCGAGGCGGTGCGCCAGCTGCGCGGCGATGCTGGTGCTCGACAGATTTCGGGGGCGCAACTGGCGCTTGCACACGGAAACGGCGGTACTCTTTCGAGCCAGTCCACGGTGATCCTCGGCACTCGGGGCACGCTCTGAGATGTCCTTTAGACGAGGACTCAGGAGGGAACAACTTCCGGGAGGATCGCGAGCTTGTAGATCTCCTCAAGAAGAGCGGACCGGGTCGAATGGCGATTCCACAAGAGGCCCACGCTCCTTAGGTATTTCGAACTTTCTAGTGAAATCTTCTGCAACGCAGGGTATTTCAGCAGATCACTCTCGCAGTCTGGGACCAGAGATACACCAAGCCCTTTCGAAACAAGGCTCGCAATCAGCTCAATAGATGCAGCCTCAATGCGTATCTTTGGATTGATGTTGTGGTCGCGGAAGTAGTTCGCGGCCAACTGCCCTCCCCACAAAGAACGGTCGTAACAGATCAATGGATTGCTTCGGAGCAACTGATTGGGATCTTTCTCCTGATTGGAGGGTGGCGCAAGTACGACCAACGGCTCATCTCTGACGTGCCGCCACTCCAAGTTCTTAGGCAGCTGAAACTGAGGCCGCAGGATCACTGCAGCGTCAACCTGACCGTCGAACACCTTGCTGTAAAGGTGCATCGAATAGCCTTTGACGAGGGTTACTTCGAGGTTGGGATGACGATCAATAAGTCGGACCATCAAGCTCGGTATGAAGCTAGTCATTGCCGAGTCGTACGCACCGATAGCGACATGACCAAAGACTATAGGTCCCTGAGAGGCAGCCTTCAGGTTTCGCATCTCCTGAAGTACTCTGGCCGCTTGAGTGACTACCTGTGCGCCCTCAGGTGTCGGCTTGACTGTATGGCCCGATCGGACAAGGAGCTTGAATCCCAGCTCCTCTTCAATTTTCTTGATTCGAAGATTGACAGCCGCAGGAGTGATGCACTGCTTACGCGCCACCTCCGCAATCGATCCATACTCAACCACGTCGAGAAAGTTTTGCAGAAATTGGGTATCCATGCCTTCTTTGCTATTGTGTAAATACTGGATCGTGCATGGCTCCTAGAGGAAGCAACTCGGCTGCATCACTCAGAGAATACTGCAAGCCGAGCAGAAAGATGTCACCGCCTTAGCTGCAGGGACCCCATCTGCACGGCGTAGGCAACTTGGGCGCAACGGGCACATGAACGGACATCAAACTTGGCGCCAAGGAGCGCGACGCAGTTAGCTGAAGTCGCGCTGCTTCCAACGAGGTGCAGGAGTGCTTCGAACCCCGACTGACTGGTCTGAGCAGCCCCGACGTTCGCCTGATGAATTCGAATGGAAATATCTTCTCACCCACCATCGCGTTTGGACTCCTCAGAGAGCCAACGCCTGAACAGCAGCACTTTTTGGTCGCTACGTTTATCGGGGCGATAAACCAAACAGTATGCGTCGGCACTTTCGTAAGAGTCGCCAAACGGAACGAGGAGGCGACCGGCCAGGATATCGTCCTCGACGAGGATGCGCGGCAAGAGTGCGACACCAAGGTGACCTATGGCTGCCTGCATGACCATGTACAGATGTTCAAAGCGCGGTCCACCACCCGCGTTCGACGCCACCACTCCCTTTTCATCTAACCATTCGCGCCAGAGATTGGGTCTAATGGACCATTGCAGCAAGGTATGTTTCGCGAGGTCTCCCGGTTCTACAAGACTTTCGCCTACTTTGAGGTAGGCCGGAGCGCATACAACCACCATATCTCCGCCCAACAGACGATCAGACAGGACACCTGGCCAGTCGTTGTTACCGTAATGAATGGCAACGTCAATACCCTCCGCAACCAAGTCAAACGGTCGTGCTCGAGTAGCAAGATTGATGACGATCTCAGGATGGGCGCTTGTGAAGCGATGCAGTCGAGGCATGAGCCATTTCGTCCCAAATGCGGGCGGAGTGGCAATACTAAGGATGCCTCCCTTGCCTTGATTGGCGAGCAGGTTGACGGTCGCAGCTTGCATTTGCACCAATGCCGCGCGAATGTCGTCGGCATAGATGCGACCTGCGTCAGTTAAGACTAAGCGCTGCTTAACCCTCTGAAAAAGAAGGACTCCCAAGTAGTCCTCCATGATTCGAATCTGTCTACTGACCGCACTTTGCGTCAGATTGAGTTCTCCAGCCGCTTCCGTAAAGCTGAGGTGCCGCGCTGCAGCTTCAAAGGTTTTAAGGGCTGCAAGTGAAGGAAGTTGCCAGCCCATTTGTGCGATCAGGTTTACTCATGAGAGGACAAATATACATCGCTATCCCACGGGTCCCAAGAGCGGCATCATCCTTGCATGAATCAAACTCTACCCACCTCAACGACCGGAGCGCAACTACTGGTCTCCAGACTCAGGACCCACGGCACAGACCCTGTTTTTTGTTTACTTGGTCAAAGATATCTAGCAGTGTTTGCTGCGCTTTGCGAAGGACGAGACCAAGTTCGCCACGTGAATTGTGGGCATGAGCGAGACGCGGTCAAACTGAGTGGAGCACAAGGCCAAAAGGTGACACACACAGCGCATTTCTCCGAGACACTTGTCCGGTACGTTCAAGGTGGGGAGCCATCATTGATCGAGCTCAAAGCTGAGGCAACCACACCTACCTCGACACGTGCACGTGTCCGATCGGCTACGTTGAAAGCCAAAGCCATCGATCCGGAGAAAGCATGAGCGCTCACAAGGAAAGCCATCACCCCATAAGTCGGTCGCCGGAAGATCTGATGAAACGATTGTTGGCAAGCCTGGGACCGCTAGCGCTCATCACACAACCTTTCGACAAACAGGCCTACGAAATGGGCGCGCGACACGCGGGCGGTGTTGCAAGAGCGGTGGTTCGGCCTGCATCAGCGGAAGAGATGTCATGGACGATCAAGGAACTTCTTGCCGCGAGGGTGCACTTTGTTGCGCAGGGCGCTGTCACCGGTTTGGTATCAGGCGCCACCCCGACCCAAGACGGTAGTCAATGGGTACTCTCAACTCAACGATTGCGCGACGTCTTGGAGGTCGACGTGATAAATCGGAGCGCGACAGTCGCCGCAGGCTTTCGACTTTCAGATCTGAACAAGGCAGCCGCCGAACATGGCTTGACCTTTCCAATTGATCTTGGATCTGACCCGAGTATCGGGGGCATGGTTGCCACCAACACGGGAGGCGCACGGTTGCTCCGGTACGGAGGGGTGCGAGAGAATCTTCTCGATGTACAAGGTGTTCTTGCTACGCCCGAAGGCACACAAGTAGGTGGGGCGCGCGGGCTATGGAAGAACAACACGGGCTTGTCTTGGAAGCAGCTGCTCTGTGGTACTTTTGGTGCTTTCGGTGTCGTTACGCGAGCGACAGTGAAGCTTCATCCGCTGCAAAAGCAGACCGCAACAGCGCTGCTTGCAGTTGAGTCAAGCGCAATGGCTATGCAACTGCTTTGCGCACTGGAAGCGGATTTGGGTGAGTTCGTCAGTGCGTTCGAGGGTATCTCGGGCGCTGCGCTTGATGCTGTCGCCAATCATCCGGGTGGCAGCGTGCTATTCCCCCACACCCCCCGCTATGCGGTCCTGATAGAAATTTCGAGTGCGATAGGACTAGAGAGTGGCTTGAATCTAGAGTCACTTCTCATTCATGCAATGGAGAAGCAGCTCAACAATGGTTTGATCCTGGATGCCATCGTTGGAAAGCCGGAGCAGATTTGGCGTATTCGTCATTCCCTGAGCGAAGCGGTTCAAGGGCTTGGGAGAATGATTGCCTTCGACCTAGCCGTAAAGCGCTCAAGCTTTGCACTGTTCCGAGATCGCTGCCTAGAGGTCGTCGCGAAGCAGGTGCCTAGTGCCTTAGTCTGCGATTTTGGCCACCTTGGCGATGGTGGGGTCCACTTGAACATGGTTGTTCCGCAGGACATCGAGGCTGCTCGAATTGATGAATTGAGAGACGAAATCTACGACCTGACGGTACTTGAATACGACGGAAGCTTCAGTGCAGAACATGGGGTAGGACCATACAACTTGAAGTGGTACCAGCGCTACCTTGATGACGCGACCAAGGACTGGGCACACCTTCTTCACTTCCATTTTGACCCCAACGCAAAGCTAGGGAACATACGTCTGGATTGAGTCTGGAATGGGTGGAAACTAGAGGCTTGTGGATGTAGAGAACTGCTTAACAGGGTCTCTCGCCGATGAGTTAGCCGGATAGGAGAACTGGTTGTTCTGGGATCTGCTGCGCGAGCGGCGGGTGGAGAAGATCTATTTCACCGGGATGCTGACCCACGGCCAGTCAGACTTCTTCATCCAGTACCTCGACCCGAATTCACGCACCGTGCGCAGCTACTACCCGGACTTCATCTTCCAGAGGGAAGAGCCGGATGGCAGCCTGAAGTACGTGATCGTGGAGGTTAAGGCCGACGACCAGATCGATGATGCCGTGGTGCTGGCCAAGAAGGACTTCGCTCAGCAGATCGCGGTGGCCAGCGGAATGGATTATCGGCTACTCAATTCATCCGACGCAGACAATCGCCACTTCCGCTTGCTGCTTTGAACAATGCAGACTCCGCAGACTTGATACACGCCGGCGTGCCACTGCTTGAGCACACGGGTGCTGGCGTTCTGAACGCTCTGGCACAGATCCGTTGATTCGGTGTGAAACGCCGAGCAAGGCCGACCGATTGGAGGCAAGCGTGCCTTTTCTCAGCCCCCCCCCTGAGGCCACACTTTTTGGGTGCCCGAGTACGCATCGAGGTGTTGCCATGGCCGGAAAGTCCCAGGCTCGGAGCGGCGGGATTGGTACAACCCCTGTCGAATGGTACGCCCCAAAGAAAAACGGGTTAGCTCTTCAGAGCTAACCCGTTGATCTCATTACGAATAATGGTGCGGCTGGCAGGAATCGAACCCACGACCCCTTGGTTCGTAGCCAAGTACTCTATCCAGCTGAGCTACAGCCGCGCAAGCCCTGCAGTATAGCACGACTTTTTTGGTAGGCCGTGAAGGACTTGAACCTTCGACCAAAGGATTATGAGTCCTCTGCTCTAACCAACTGAGCTAACGGCCCTACGGAGTGCGCATTGTAGGCGCTGCCGCAGACAGTTCACTTGCTGTGGCTGAGCGCATTGCTCACCAGTTTGGCCGTGACATCAACGATCTGGATCATCTTGTCATACGGCATGCGCTGAGGTCCGATCACGCCGAGTGTGCCCACCACCTGCCCATCGACCTCGTACGGCGCGGTGACCACCGACAGATCCTCGAAGGGCACCACATGGCTCTCTCCACCAATGTAGATGCGCACCCCGTCGGCCTGGGTGGACACGTCGAGCAACCGGATGAGCTGAGTCTTCTGTTCGAACAGATCAAACATGCGGCGCAACTGCCCCATGTCGCTGGAGAACTCGCTGACAGACAACAGATTCCGCTCACCCGCCACAACCACATCGTCGTGTTCGCTGTCCGCATCGGCACCGATGTCGACGGCGGCCTTCATGAGATCGGCAATTTCTCCTCGCAATGCATCCACTTCGGTGCGCAAGCGCTCGCGCACGGCTTCCATCGTCAGGCCAGCGTAGTGGGCATTGAGAAAATTGGCGGCCTCCAGCAACTGCGTCTGGGAAAAATCCACCTGCGTGTGAATGATGCGGTTCTGCACATCGCCATCAGGTGACACGATGATGACCAGCACCCTGCGCTCGGACAGACTCAGGAATTCGATGTGGCGAAACACCGATGCGCGCCGGGGCGCCATCACCACCCCAACGAACTGAGACAGGTTCGACAACATGTTCGCCGCGTGGCTGATGACGCGCTGGGGTTGCCCCCCCTGAATACTGGGCGCCGACATGTCGCCCACGGGAGAGAGGCTCTCGCGGCGCACGGTCAGCATGGTGTCGACAAACAGGCGATAGCCACGCGCCGTGGGTATTCGACCCGCTGAAGTGTGCGGGCTGACGATCAGGCCGAGCTCTTCCAGGTCGCTCATGACGTTGCGAATCGTCGCTGGCGACAGATCCAACCCGGCGGCCTTGGCCAGCGTTCTGGAGCCAATGGGTTGACCGTCGGCGATGTATCGCTCGACCAGGGCTTTGAGCAAGAGCTTTGCGCGGTCATCCAGCATGCCTGCATTCTAAGGAGTGTGCCGTTGTCGTGCCGAGTGGCTGCGAGGGTTTGGGAGACTGGAACGATTGGCCAGCTGTGCTGTAATTTGCCCATGAGTCACCCTCCCGACCAACGGCCTGCCGCCTCGCAGAAGGCCCGCAGCCTTCGATTTCCCCATGTGGTGATCGTGGGCAAGTACCACGCGCCGGGTTCTCGAAATGCGGTCGAAGAGATTGCCCATTTCCTGCACGACGAAGGGTGCGATGTGTCGCTGGAACGCGACACAGCGCTCAATACCGGGCTGCTCCAGTATCCAGCCCTCTCAGTTCCCGCCATGGGGCAAAACTGTGATCTCGCGCTGGTGGTGGGCGGAGACGGAACCATGCTGGGCATCGGGCGCCAATTGGCCCGCTACGGCGTTCCCATGGTGGGCATCAATCAAGGCCGGCTGGGCTTCATCACCGACGTTCCTTTCGAAAGCTATCGCGAAACGCTGCAGCCCATTTTGCGCGGCGAATTCGAAGAGGACGCCCGGGCGCTGATGGCCGCTTCCGTGTGGCGGGATGGCCGGTGTGTCTTTGAGGCCACGGCGCTGAACGACGTGGTGGTCAATCGCGGTGGGGCGGCCAGCATGATCGAGCTTCGCGTGGAGGTGGACGGTCATTTCGTGGCCAACCAGCGCGCCGATGGCTTGATCATCGCGTCACCGACCGGGTCCACCGCCTACGCACTGTCGGCCGGAGGCCCACTGCTCCACCCCGCCATCGACGGCTGGGTCATGGTGCCGATCGCCCCGCACACCTTGTCAAACAGGCCGGTTGTGCTCCCGGCGCGCAGCGAGATTGCGGTGGAGATTGTCTCGGGCAAGGACGCGAGCGCCAACTTCGACATGCAGTCGCTCACCAGCCTGCTGCACGGAGACCGCATCGTGGTTCGGCGATCAGAACACGCCTTGCGTCTTTTGCACCCTGCTGGATGGAACTACTTCGACACCCTGAGAAAGAAGCTGCACTGGAATGAAGGGGTCTGAAATAGCGGTCAGAATACGGACTCCGTGGCCCCTGTTTGACCTTAGCTTTTCCATCTCATGAGCCTGCGACGCATTGTCTTGCGCGACTTCGTGATCGTGCAATCTCTTGACCTTGAGCTTGACGAGGGGTTTGGCGTGCTCACGGGTGAAACGGGCGCGGGCAAATCCATCCTGATCGACGCCTTGCAACTCGCGCTTGGCGGCAGAGCTGAGAGTGGTGTGGTCCGGGAAGGCGCGTCGAGGTGCGAAATTGCCGTCGAGTTTGAAACCCTTCCCTCACTGGCGCCCTGGCTCGAAGAGCATGGCTTTGCCGTGGATGAGACCTTGCTCCTGAGGCGAACAGTCGACTCGGAAGGCCGCAGTCGCGCCTGGATCAATGGCAGCGCAGCCACAGCGGCCCAGCTCAAGGCACTGGCTGAGCCCTTGGTGGACATCCATGGGCAACACGCATGGCAAAGCCTCACACGCCCCCAGGCGGTGCGCGAACTGCTCGACGCCTACGCAGGGATTGACACGCGCGAAGCCGAACAGGGATGGATGGTCTGGCGTGAAAGCCGCAAGGCCCTCACGGACGCCACGGAGCGGCAGGCCGCGCTGCGGCAGGAGAGTGACCGACTAAGCTGGCAACTGGGTGAACTCGAAAAGCTCGCACCACTGGCAGGGGAATGGGAAGACATCAACACCCGGCATGCCCGTCTGGCCAACGCACAAGCGCTGCTGGACGCGGCCCAGACCGCGCTGTCTGCCCTCGACGAAGAAGACACCAGTGCCACCGGTCTGATTCATCGGGCAATCTCTGCCCTGAAGGCCCAGTCCCACATTGAACCGTTGTTCGTCGAACACATCGAGTCGCTGGAAGGCGTGCTGGCGCAAGTGCAGGACACGCTGCACAACCTGCACCAGTACACCCGCCATGCCGACCTTGACCCGGAACAGCTCGAAGCCCTGGATCAGCGGATTTCGTCATGGATGTCACTGGCCAGACGCTACCGGCGACCGCCGGAAGACCTGGCGAGCCTGCTCGTGCAATGGAAGACCGAGCTGGGGCAAGTCGGGCAGGCACTGGATCTGGCCCATTTGCAGCAGGCTGAACAACAGGCGTGGCAGACTTTCGAGAAGACAGCAAAAGCATTGACGAAAAAGCGCCAGCAAGCCGCACCGCAACTTTCCGCCGCTGTGACCGCCACCATGCAGACGCTCGGTATGGAAGGTGGTGTCTTTGACGTGACGCTCAGGAAGCTCGATGAACCCCAGGCCCATGGCTGGGAGCACGTGGAGTTTCTGGTCGCTGGCCATGCCGGCACCACGCCCAAGCCCGTCGGCAAGGTGGCCTCTGGTGGTGAGCTCTCGCGCATTGCGCTCGCCATCTCGGTGGTGACCAGCCGGCTGGGAACCGCACCCACACTCATTTTTGACGAGGTCGATTCGGGCATTGGCGGCGCCGTGGCGCACACGGTCGGTCAGTTGCTGAAGCAACTCGGCCAGGACCGTCAGGTGCTGGCAGTCACTCATCTGGCACAGGTGGCCGCATGTGCCGATCACCATTTGCTGGTGAGCAAGCAGCGCTCCGGGAAACAGACCTTGAGCACAGTTGCACCCATCGCGGCCGAAGCGCGGGTGCACGAGCTGGCGCGCATGCTGGGCGGAAGCGCCCAGTCGGAAGTGTCGCTGGCCCATGCGCGCGAACTGCTCGCAGCCTGAACCCTTCCTGACACATGACGAATACGCCAGAAACCGCCATTGAACTGGTCCTGATCACGGGCATGTCCGGATCAGGCAAATCGGTCGCGTTGACCGCGCTGGAAGACATCGGCTTCTTCTGCGTGGACAACCTGCCTCCTGACCTGCTCGATGCGTTCGTTGCACTGGATCAAACCCATCGTGCGAACAAGGTGGCCATTGCGATGGACGTGCGCAGCGCAGCCTCACTGCCTGGCCTGCCCGACCGGTTGAAGCGCCTCACCCAGCGAACGGACAGAAAGATTCAGCTCACCACGCTGTTTCTGGACGCCACCACAGACACGTTGGTGCGTCGCTTCTCTGAGACCAGGCGCCTGCATCCGCTTTCGCTCAAGACCGCCAACGACCAGCAACGCGCGCTGACCGATGCGATTGAATACGAAAGAGAGCTCCTGGCTGAGCTTCGTGACGAGGCGCTGGTGCTCGACACCAGCCTGATCCGGCCGGCACAGCTCAGAAGCCATGTCAAAGCCTTGCTGAGCACGTCGCCTGCGCCATTGACACTGGTGTTCGAGTCCTTCGCATTCAAGCGGGGCATTCCCATGGATGCGGACTTTGTGTTCGACGTGCGCATGCTGCCCAACCCCCACTACGAGCCCGCACTCAAGCCTCTCACCGGCCGCGATGCGGCGGTGGCAACCTACCTTGAAAGCCAGGACGAGGTTCGGGCCATGGAAGCGCAGATCCAGGCTTTCCTCGAACAATGGCTGCCCCATATGTTGAAAGACCATCGCAGCTACGTCACGGTGGCCATCGGCTGCACAGGGGGGCAGCACCGGTCGGTGTATCTGGTCGAGCGGCTGGCCAAGGCCTTTGGCGCGGAATGGGCCACGCGCGTGCGCCACAGGGAAATCGATGGCTGGCCTGCGGCACAGGCTCAGCGAGCCGGTTCGGAACCCTGAAGACGCTCGGCAGGACGCTGAGCCAGCAACAATGCGCGCAAGGGTGCGGGCATGCCATGCGCATCCAGGGCGTTTTCCGGCACCCACTGACCGTTTGAAACCACACCTGCATCCTGCTCATCAAAGTCCAGCAGCATGGGCTGCAACCGCAACTCCCGGTGCGTCAGGCTGTGCGAGATGGGCTCCAGCAGTCGCAGCTTGTCGCGTTGCACGGCATCGAGGGTGTCCATCAGGTTCGTATCGCTGTCAAACACGGGCACACAGAAGAGCCCTGCCCAGATGCCATGTGAAGGACGGCGCTGAAGCCACCAGTGAATCTGGCCTGACGCCTGTAACCTCCTCGCCAGCAACAGCCACCAGGTTTCATGCCGCCGCTGGATCTTGCGTGTCTTGACTGGAAACTGCTCAACGGTGCCAGCAGCTCGGGCACGACAAAGGGCGGACACCGGGCAACGCTCGCACAGTGGCCGGCTTCGTGTGCAGACCGTGGCTCCCAGATCCATGAGCCCCTGTGTGTAGGCCGTCATGTCGTCACCCGAAGCTACCTTCGGTACCAGCGCCTGCGCCAGCGACCCCAGCGCTTTCTGGGCAGTTGCCTGTGACATGTCGCCGGAATAGGCCAGCAAACGGCTGAGTACACGCCGCACATTGCCGTCGAGAATCGAGATTCTTTCGCCATGGCAGAACGCTGCAATGGCGGCTGCGGTGGACTCGCCAATGCCCGGAAGCAGCGCCAGATCCCGGGCAGACCGAGGGAACAGCCCCCCATGCTCGGCAACCACCACCTGAGCACAACGATGCAGATTGCGTGCCCGGCTGTAGTAACCCAGCCCGCTCCAGAGCGCCATCACTTCATCGCTGGAAGCGCTGGCCAAAGACCTCACGTCGGGAAAACGCAATAGAAATCGCGGAAAGTAGGCGAGCACGGTGCTCACCTGAGTCTGCTGCAGCATGACTTCCGACAGCCAGACCACGTAGGGGTCCCGGGTGTGTTGCCAAGGCAGGCCACTGCGGCCATGCACCCGCTGCCAGGCAATCAGCTCCGCCGCAAAACCGTCAGGCAGGTCGGCGCGGGCGCCAACGGGCGGGCCACTCATGCAGCCGTGGCTTCTGCGGTTTCGTCTTCGTTCACAGAGAGCAGGTGTTCCGTGAGTTCGCCCAGTTTGGCGTCGGCCAGGTTGAGTTCGGCCTGCAGCGCCTGCAATTCCCGGATGCGCTCATTGAGGCCTCCCGCTGCCTGCTGGATTCGAGAGACCGCTTCAATGCGACGGCCAAAGTTGCGCCGCCGCTCCCGCAGTTGGGCATCAAGTTGCGCAGCGGCCGACTTGTTCCACAACTCGACTTCATTGACTGCCGTCTCAAACACCACGCGCAGGCGGCTCATGAGTGCCCTGGCCAGGCGTTCAGCAAATTCAGGTTGCGCAAGCCTGAGTGCATTGCCCAGGCTGAGGTACTGAACATGACTTTTTTCAATCAGTTCAAGGTCCTTGTAGAACCGCGCCAGCTTGGGCTGGGGCGGCGCCTGCAGTGAAAATCCGTATTCGGCGTTCAGCCCCTTGAAGCTGCCTTCGAGCATCGACTGGATCTCGCCCGCCAGACGCTCCGTCTGGACAAGCCCTTCGCGAAGACGTTCGAAGGTTTTCCCATAGGCGCGGCGAACGCCCAGCTTGACACCCGGTTGCTTGAGGGCCTTGGTCAGCTCGGCCACCTCGATCTTGAGATGGGTGTGCCCCAGCAAGGCAAAGAGATCTTTCAACAAGCGCAGGTGCACCGAACGCACTGCCTGGATCTTCGCCCCACTCGCATCGAACTCCGCCTGCTCCTGCTCGATGCGCAATCGCATCTGCTTGATGACGCCGTCGTTCTTGCCTCTCAGGCCTTCAAGCTCCTGTACCTGCTCCACCAGATCGCGGGCACGGGTGTGCACCAGGCGGCTGGTCTCCAGGCGAAGTGCCTGGATGCCGGTGGCCACTGCCGATCGCAGTATCGCGCGGCGCTGCCCCAGAAGATCAACGCCGAGCGCTGTCTCCAGCTCCATCAGCTTGCTCGCCTTGAGCAGCTTCTTGTCGCGGTTGACCTTGGCGAGAAGGCCTTTTTGCGCCGAAACCGCCAGCACCTGGCGTGGCGACAATCCCAGAATGTCGGCCGCGTCGGTTCGTTGCGATGCGATCTGAAGCTGCACCTGTTCGGGCGAGCTCAGCGCATCCCACATGGTGTCGATCTTGTTCAACACCACCAGTCTTGACTCGTTGCCCTCACCCAGCACAGAAAGGTGCTGGCGCCAGATGCCCAGATCGGACTTGGTCACGCCGGTGTCGGCGGCCAGGATGAACACCACAGCATGGGCCTGGGGCAACAGGCTGACGGTCAGTTCGGGTTCGGCACCAATGGCATTCAGCCCAGGCGTGTCCAGGATCACCAGACCTTGCTTGAGCAGCGGGTGCGCCATGTTGATCAAGGCGTGCCGCCATTTCGGCACCTCGATCATCCCGTCCGGGCTGGGCATCGGATTGTCTTCGGGCAGTTCGTCGTTCCAGAAGCCCAGCGCTGCCGCCTCCGCCTGGGTGACCTTGCGCACCTCGGCCACCTTCTGAATCGCTTGCGCCAGTTGCTGGGGGTCGTTCACGTCCAGATCGATGCGCTCCCATTTTTCCGGCGCATTGCGCCAGTCGAGAAGCGATTTGGCCTGCAGCCGGGTCTCAATAGGAAGCAGCCGCAAGCAAGGGGGAATGTCTGCGTCGTAACCCAGTTCCGTCGGGCACATGGTGGTGCGCCCGGCGCTGGCGGGCATGATGCGGCGACCATACCCGGCAAAAAACACGGCATTGATCAACTCGGACTTGCCGCGAGAGAACTCAGCAACAAAAGCCACCATGATCTTGTCGTTGCGAACCTGCTCATGAAGCTGGTCCAGCCGCTCGCGGATACCGGGCTCCATCAGATCGTGGTCGACGAGCCATTCAGACAACAGCCGCAGGCGCAAGGCAAACTGCCGGCGCCACACCCCATGCTGATCGAATTCCTGATTGAAGCTCATATACCGTGTCTCATTGATGCCGGCAATATAGCACCGGCCTTATGCCATAACCCGTCTCGCCGGAGGTACGGCACACTGGGGGCGCCCAGGGGCACCGCTGCTCCTCAAGGTTTCTGGCAGCTGGGACAGAAAAAGGTCGACCGCTGACCCTGGCGCACGACCTTCACGAAACTACCACAGACCCGACAGGGCAGACCGGCCCGTCCGTAAACCATCGCATCCAGTTGAAAATAGCCGGTTTGACCCTCGGCACTGGAGAAATCGCGCAGTGTGCTGCCACCCAGCGCCAGCGCCCGCTGCAGGACCGTGACGATGGCCCCATGCAGACGCAATGCTCTCGGCTTGCTCAGGCGGTCGGCACGCACGGAGGGCCGTATGCCGGCCGCGAACAGCGCCTCGGACGCATAGATATTGCCAACACCCACCACCGTGTCACCCGCCAACAGCGCTTGCTTGATGCTGGTGCGGCGCTGGCGAAGGGCCTGATGGAACCGCAGTGGATCAAATCCTGCCTCAAGCGGTTCGACGCCCAGCCGCCCCAGAAGCCGGGTGGCGGGCGGTGCGTCCATCCCCGTGGCAAAAACCACTGCGCCAAATCGTCGAGGGTCGTGAAGGCGCAGAACACCCTTGCTGGTGTGCAGCTCGAAGTGGTCGTGCGGCCCCCGCTCAGGCAACACCGCCGCAAACTGCAGGCTGCCCGACATGCCCAGATGCAACAGCAAGATACCGACATCCATCTGCAGGATCAGGTATTTGCCACGCCTCGTCACCGTGCGCACGGTGCGCCCTTCGAGCGCAGAAGGCTCGCACCCGAGCGGCCAGCGAAGCGGTTTTCCCACATGCACGCCCAACACGCTCGCCCCAGCGATGCGCTCAGAGAAACTCCGACGGGTGACCTCGACTTCGGGCAATTCAGGCATGGCGTTTCAGCATTCGCAATTGGTGTGGAACGCAATCAGGGTCTTGGACTCTCATCCCCTTTCGGCCACAAACCTTCAATTATCATCATCCGATGAATACCCTGAGCAGCACCCCCACACCCCATCTGGATCGTCAGGGTAGCCAGACCGCGCCTGCCCGGTTGTACCGTCGCGTCGGCCTTGCCCTGTTGGCCACGTGGGTGACATGCTCTTCGCTGACGGCTTGTGCGCAGACTGAAGCACTCCCTCTGCGCACGCCGGATCCGGTCAACACCACCGAAACCGTTGTGAATTCCGGGCTCGATGCCCCGTTGTTCTACCAGCTCCTGATCGGCGAACTCAATGCGCGTTCAGGTGACGCCGGCGCGGCCTACTCGCTGATCCTGGATGCGGCCCGCAAGCGACAGGATCCGCTTCTGTACCGGCGAGCGGTCGACATCGCGTTGCAGGCCCGATCAGGTGAATCTGCACTCAGTGCTGCCCAGGCCTGGTCACAAGAGCTGCCAGGGTCCCCCGACGCCGACCGGTTCGTCCTGCAAATCCTTCTTGCACTCAATCGGGTGGCAGAGACCGGTCCCGCGCTCACGTCG
The DNA here is from genome assembly GCA_002840835.1 of Betaproteobacteria bacterium HGW-Betaproteobacteria-16. Lineage (GTDB taxonomy): Bacteria > Pseudomonadota > Gammaproteobacteria > Burkholderiales > Burkholderiaceae_C > Hydrogenophaga. Next base: position 222,290 of record PHCQ01000001.1, read on the forward strand.
CTGCTGGCGTCCAGTACTGGCGAGTTGCGCGACGAAACCATCAATGCCATTCCGCAGACCTACGCGCGCGTCACCGACAAAGCGCTCGCACTGCAAGTGGTTCAAGACACGCTCGCACCCTATCTCCAGGGACCTCATGCGCCTGCCGCATGGACCACCATCGGGCGCATGGAATCGGGACTGGAGCAACCCGAAGCTGCGTTGACATCAGCGCGCAAGGGCCACGCAGCGAATCCACAATCGCCTTTTCCGGCCATGCTGGCCCTTGAATTGGTGGAGCAAGGCCAGCAGGGCGCCGAAGACATCGTGCGCGACCATTTGCGCGTGGCTTCGCCTGCCGGGCCTTTCGGGTCACAGGTCCCTCTCGCCTACGCCCGCATCCTGCTCGACCTTCAACGCACGGCGGAGGCGGCCCGCCAACTGGAGAGCCTGACCACCCACCAACCTGATCTGGCCGATGCCTGGTTGCTCCAGGCCACGATCCAGGTCCAGGAAAACAAGCTGAACGCGGCGAGCCTCTCTCTGCAGAACCACATGCGGCTTTCGCGACAGGCGGGTGACGAACGATCGACTCGGAGCCTGACGCAGGCCTATTTGTTGATGGCGCAGATCGCAGAGAAGCAGAACGATTTTCAGGCGGCAAATGCCTGGCTTGACCGCATCGAGAATGCAGACGACATCATGGCTGCCCAGATGCGGCGCGCATCGCTGCTCGCCAGACAGGGCCAAATGACTGAGGCCAGGGCCTTGTTGCGCAGCCACCCGGAACGCCGTCCCGACGACGCCAGGCTCAAGCTCGTGGCTGAAGCCCAGTTGCTCAGGGATTTCAAGGAGTGGCAACAGGCCTACCTGGTCTACAAGGAGGCCGTGAGCCTGTTCCCGGACCAGACCGACCTGCTCTACGATCAGGCCATGATGGCTGAGAAAGCCAACAACCTGCCAGAGATGGAAGCCTTGCTCAGGCAGTTGATGGCTGCAAAGCCTGATTTCCACCACGCCTACAACGCGCTGGGGTACTCCCTGGCCGATCGCAATGTCCGGCTTCCTGAAGCCAAGGCGCTGATCGAAAAAGCCGTGGAACTCGCACCTGGCGACGCCTACATTCAGGACAGCCTGGGTTGGGTCGAGTTCCGCATGGGCAATGCGTCGCGTGCGCTGAGCATCCTGCAAGCGGCCTATGGCAAGCGCCCGGATGCTGAAATCGCCGCCCACCTGGGTGAAGTTCACTGGGCAATGGGGCAGCGAGAACAGGCACTGAAAATCTGGCGTGAAGGCCTGCTCCTGGCCAGCGACAACGAAACCCTGCTCAATACCCTGAAGAGACTGCAGGTGCAGCCGTGAGCCATCCGATTCGGCCGCTCACCGGAAGGTGGCGGCTCTGGTGCCTGATGGCATGCACCCTGTTGCTGGCCGCCTGCGCCACACCGCAGAGACCGGTCCCGCCCGGTGAGTCGGCATGGATGGGCCGCCTGGCACTCACTGTCCACACCGAACCCGTTCAATCGGTGGCCGCCGGCTTTGACCTCAGAGGCTCGCCCGATGCGGGCTCTCTTTTGCTCACATCGCCTCTGGGCAATGCCGTGGCCAGGGTCGTGTGGTCTGAAACAGACGCTGAATGGCGCCAAGGCGACCGGGTGATCAAAAAGCGCAATCTCGAAGAACTCGCCACCGAACTGGGCGGAACGGCACTGCCGGTGGCCGCCCTGTTCGCCTGGCTGAACGGAACCGCCTTGGAAATTGATGGCTGGCAAGCCGATCTTTCAAGGCACGCAGATGGCCGCATCACGGCAAGGCGCACCCATCCTTTGCCCAGTGCCGAATTGCGCCTGGTACTGCAACAATGAATGCCCTCGCCACGCCGGCGCTGCGGCGGCTGCTTGATGTGCCTGCACCAGCCAAACTCAATCTGTTTCTTCACGTGACCGGCCAGCGGCCTGACGGCTATCACTTGTTGCAGTCGGTCTTCATGTTGATCGACTGGTGCGATGCGCTCCATTTTGAGATCCGCGCCGACGGCCTTGTCACGCGGGAAGATATTTCCGGCATCGCTCTCCCAGCCAACGACCTCTGCGTGCGGGCCGCCCACGCGCTGAAGACCGCCACGGGGTGTCCGCTGGGCGTGCACATCGGGCTGGAAAAGCGCCTGCCCTCGGAAGCCGGACTGGGCGGTGGCTCTTCCGATGCCGCGACTTGCCTGCTCGCATTGAACCGGTTGTGGGGGCTGGGCCTCACCCGCCCGCAGCTTGCCGCCATCGCCCTGCCCCTGGGCGCCGATGTGCCCTTTTTCATTGGTGGGCAGACCGCCTGGGTAGAAGGTATCGGCGAAAAACTCACACCGGTTTCCCTGGGGGAGGCCCGTTTTGTTGTGGTCAAACCACCAGGGGGCGCATCCACGCAGCAGATTTTCCGATCGCTTCAGCTCAAAAGGGACACCGAAACTGCTATACTCCAAGGCTTTGCTGCAAACGAGTCAGCAGGCACGTTGAAGCTTGATCTCCAGAAGATTCTGGACTTCGGCCACAACGACCTGCAACCCGTCGCGCAAGACTTGTGCCCTGATGTGGGACTTTGCATCGACTGGCTTCAACGCCACGATTTGTCAGGTCGCATGACGGGGTCGGGGACTGCGGTATTTGCACATGTGCGGCATTCGCCGGCTTTGACCGACGCGCCAGGCACATGGACGGTACAAGTTTGCAGCAACATGGATTCGCATCCATTGTTTGGCTGGTGTCGCGATTAGAATATCGGGCTCAGCGGCCGAGCACTGAATACGGATTCAGCGACATTTTTTTGGCTGCCTGCCGGGTGACAAGCCCAGCGAGCAGCTTGCGTAGGGGAGTCGCCAAGTTGGTTAAGGCACTGGATTTTGATTCCAGCATGCAAAGGTTCGAATCCTTTCTCCCCTGCCACCCTTTTTAAGCACGACAAGCACGCGATCAGCCATTTCAGAATGGCTTTTTTTGACGACAGCTTCAGACGCTTCGTTCAAACCGCTGGAAACACCATGCAAGTTCAGCCCCCGGATTTCATGATCTTCACCGGGAACGCCAACCCGGTGCTGGCTGCGGAGATTGCCCAGCACCTGGGCACGCAGCTTGGCGCGGCCAATGTTGGGCGCTTCTCGGATGGTGAAGTGACCGTCGAGATCACCCAGAACGTCCGGGCACGACATGTGTTCGTGATCCAGTCCACGTGCGCCCCGACCAATGAAAACCTGATGGAGCTGATCATCATGGTCGACGCGCTCAAGCGTGCGTCGGCCGTGAGCATTTCTGCGGTCATCCCCTACTTCGGCTACGCCCGCCAGGACCGCCGCCCCCGCTCCAGCCGCGTGCCGATCTCGGCTAAAGTGGTAGCCAACATGCTTCAGGCCGTGGGTGTGAACCGCGTGCTGACCATGGACCTGCACGCCGACCAGATTCAGGGATTCTTCGACATTCCGGTCGACAACATCTACGCATCTCCCGTGCTGCTTGCCGACCTGCGTCAGAAGAACTACCCCGATCTGCTGGTGGTGTCACCAGACGTCGGTGGTGTGGTGCGCGCCCGTGCTATTGCCAAACAGCTCAACTGCGACATGGCCATCATCGACAAGCGGCGTCCCAAGGCCAATGTGTCCGAGGTGATGCACGTGATCGGCGACATTGAAGGCCGCAACTGCGTGATCATGGACGACATGATCGACACGGCAGGGACACTGGTCAAGGCGGCCGAGGTGCTCAAGGAGCGCGGCGCCAAGCATGTGTATTCGTATTGCACACACCCCATTTTTTCCGGTCCGGCCATTGAGCGCATTGCCAAGGGAACCGCACTGGATGAAGTGGTGGTCACCAACACCATTCCACTGTCTCAGGCCGCACAGGCCTGTTCCAAGATTCGCCAGCTTTCCGTGGCACCGCTGATGGCTGAGACCATCGCGCGCATTGCTTCCGGTGAGTCGGTAATGAGTTTGTTTGCCGATCAGGACAACCTTTTTTAAGAAGTCCTGCTGGCAGCAAAGAGCAAGCGCCCCTCGTGTGAGGGGCTGCTTTTTTTAACAGAGGCGTTCTGGTCGCGGAACCCCTCAATTGGAGAATGTCATGCAATTTGTCGCTTTTGAGCGCGCCAAGCAGGGTACGGGTGCGAGCCGCCGTCTGCGCAACACCGGTCGCGCGCCCGGTATCGTTTTTGGCGGTGATACGCCAGCCATCACGATCGAACTCGATCACAACGCCCTGTGGCACGCCCTGAAAAAGGAAGCCTTCCACTCGGCCATTCTGGACATGGACATCGGTGGCGCCGTGCAGAAAGTGCTGCTGCGCGATGTGCAGTACCACCCCTACAAGCCACAAGTGCTTCACGTGGACTTTCAGCGCGTCAACGAAAAGACCCGCCTGCGCAAAAAGGTGCCTCTGCATTTTGAAGGTGCCGAGAACTCACCAGCCGTGAAGATCGACAAGTGCGTGATCAACCACGTGATGAACGAGATCGAAATCGAGTGCCTAGCCACCCAGTTGCCCGAGAACATCGTGGTCGACCTGAGCGAAGTGACCAAGGGCAGCACCATCCACACGGGTGACATCAAGCTGGTCAAGGGCATCAAGCTGGTCATGCACGGCCGCTCCAACCTGACGGTGGCGACCGTGGTTGAGCCGGTCGAAGAAGTGGTGGCCGCACCCGTGGTGGCCGCAACCGACGAGAAAAAGGGCAAGAAGAAGAAGTAAGTCCTTCCGGACATTGCCTTCTGCCACCAACGGCCCGCTCAGCGGGCCGTTTTCATTTCAGTTGCTCCACCGCGCAGCGCGCGACCCACGCTGCATGAAACAGCCCAATCCAGGGGCACCGCCGGGCCGGCTTTGCCGGACGGCCAGTGCCGACCCCTTGAGGGGGTGGCGCGAAGCGCCGCGGGGGTGTTTCTGTCTGGCCTCACCGATAATCCTTGTCATGATCCGACTCATCGCTGGCCTGGGCAATCCAGGACCCGAATACGAACACACGCGCCACAACGCGGGCTTCTGGTGGGTGGACGAGGCTGCTCGCCAGCTCAAGGTTTCGCTGCAGATGGAGCGAGGGCACCAGGGGTTGGTGGCCCGCGCCAATGTGGGTGGGCAGTCGGTCTGGCTGATCGAGCCCCAGACCTTCATGAACCTGTCTGGGCGCGCAGTCGCTTCACTCGCCCGCTTCTACAAGATCGCGCCTGAGGAGGTACTGGTCATCCACGACGAGCTGGACCTGCCACCCGGCGAGGCCAAACTCAAAAAGGGTGGCGGCCATGCAGGCCACAATGGCTTGCGTGACATCCACGCACAGCTGGGCAGTCCCGACTACTGGCGCCTGAGGATCGGCATCGGCCACCCGGGCAACAGAAACGAAGTGGCGAACTGGGTGCTGAAAAAACCGTCGCCAGACGACCGCATCGCCATTGCACAGGCGCTGGATCGCAGTTTGAAGGCTCTGCCCCAATTCATTGCCGGTGACATGGACAAGGCCACTGCACAGATTCACACCAGCAAACCGCCCCGGCCCAAACCACCCAGGCCCGAGAAAAAGGAAGAGCCCGGCGCTCAGGTCTTGGTCAATGCCGGATCGGCCACAGGCGCACCACCCGCACCTGAAGACGCCTGACCCTGCTGCTGCAATCGCTGGTATTTCTGCCAGAGCGTTTCCCGGTTCTCGATGTGTTCGGGGTGGATGGGAATGCAGCTCACCGGGCACACCTGCACACACTGGGGTTCGTCAAAGTGCCCGACACACTCGGTGCACTTGGACGGATCGATCTCGTAGATCTCCTGACCCATGTAGATGGCCTGATTGGGGCATTCAGGCTCGCACACATCACAGTTGATGCATTCGTCGGTGATCATGAGTGCCATGGTGTGCAGCCTTCCCTTCGTTCTGTGTGTCAGGCTTGCAATGGTTTGGGCGCCAGTGCCCGGGCCACAGACGGGCTCACCATGCTTGAGACATCACCGCCCAGTGTCGCAATCTCGCGCACCAGCGTGCTGGAAATGCACTGCAGTTCGGCCTGCGGCAAGAGGAACACCGTCTCCACACCGGGGTGCAGTTTCCGGTTCATCGCGGCCATCTGGGCCTCGTAATCAAAGTCGGTGATGTTGCGGATGCCCCGGACCACCGCCACCGCACCGGTTTGCCGGCAGAAGTCCATGATCAGGCCGTCAAAAGGCAGCACCCGCACACGCCCGGGCACGTCCTGCGTGGCTTCAGCGGCCATTTCCAGGCGTTCCTTCAGGCTGAAGCGGGTCTTTTTGTGATGGGCGATGGCCACGGCCAGCACCACCTCGTCAAACAGCTGTGCGGCACGACGCACCACATCCTCATGGCCCAGGGTCAGGGGATCAAAGGTACCGCTGTACACAGCGATGCGGCCACCGGTCGCGGTGGTGGACAACTCAGCATTCATTCGGGAATTATGCGCGAGGGGCCCCGTTCAGCCTCTCATTGCCCGGGCAATGTCCGCAACAGGTGAAAGGCCACGGCACCCGCGCGTCCCTGGCGATGCACCTCCAGCCCCATCCGGGAAAGCTCGTCGGTGGTCCAGAGTCGAGGGGCTTCGAGGTAGATGAACCCTTGAGGACCAATGGCCTGGCGCGCGGCGGCCAGGGCAGAGGCAAAGAGCGCTTCGTTGCCTCCATCCGCAAAGGGTGGATCCAGAAACACCACATCCAGGTTCTGTCCGGCACGTTGCCTCAGGGCGGCCACGGCATCGCCACGTTCCACCTTCACGGCCTCCGCCTTGAGCTGGTCTTTCATGCGGCGCAGAAGCGTCAGCAGGGCATTGTCGTGCTCCACCAGCACCACATCGGCTGCACCGCGAGAAGCGGCCTCCAGACCCAGCGCACCGGTACCGGCAAAGGCATCCAGACAGCGCCAGCCGCTGAGATCCTGCCCCAGCCAGTTGAAGAGCGTTTCCCGCACGCGTGCTGGCGTGGGACGCAGCCCAGGCGCGTCGATCACGGTGAGCCTGGTTCGTTTCCACTGGCCGCCGATGATGCGAACCTCGTGGGGAGCCTTGGCCAGGCGGCCAGTAGCTTTGTTGCCTGATGCTTTCATGCGGCTAGCTTACGGCAACTGACGCTCGCGCCGTTACGCCTGTGCGCAGCACCATCAAGGCTGTGCACCCACGACCACGGTGGCCATGCGGTCGGGTTGCAGCACCCGGGTGAAGGCACGCCGGATGTCGGCCACCGTCACGCGCTCCACCTGCTCGGTCCAGGTGTCCAGGTAATCCAGTGGCAGGCCGTTCCAGGCGATGTTGGAGACGTTGTCGAGCAGCTTGCGGTTGCTGTCAATGCGCAGGGCAAAGCTGTTGACGAGGTATTCCTTGGCGGCCTTGAGTTCTTCTTCGGTAGGTCCCTCGGCCACGAAGTCGCGCACCACGTCCCGCACCACGCCCACAGCCTGGTCGGCCTGGTCGGGTCGGGTCGTCAGGCCGATCTGAAACGCACCGGCATGCAGGCCGGGAGAAAAATAGCTGTACACGCTGTAGCTCAGCCCCCGCTTCTCCCGCACCTCGGTGGTCAGGCGCGACACGAACCCGCCGCCTCCCAGGATGTAGTTGCCCACGAACAAGGGAAAGAAGTCGGGGTCGTCGCGCGCCACGCCGGGCTGCCCTACGAGCACCTGTGCTTGCGCAGCCTTGAACGGCATCCGCTCTTCGATCGCACGGTCCAGCGGCTTCACCTGGGGAACGTCCGTCAGCGGTTCGCAGCCGTTCGGCTGGACCGCAGTCATAAGCTGGCTGACGATGCGGTCGCTTCCGGCACGATCGATGGCGCCCACCAGGCTGATCTGGGCGCGACAAGCGGCCACGTGACGGCGGTAGAACCCGCGCATGTCGGCCTCCGAGATGGCGTTGAGTGTGTCAGCCGTGGCCTCGAATCCATAGGGGTGGTCACCAAAAACTGCGCGCGAAAAGGCGCGTCCGGCATGGGTGGCCGGGCGGTTTTCTGCCTCTTTCAAGGCGGCCAGCGTGCGCTCCCGGTCACGCTGCCAGACGTTGTCTGGCCACGCAGGTGCGGTCAGTTGCCGTGCGGCCAAAGCGACGGCCTGCTCCAGCAACGCGGGCTCCGTGAGGGTGCGCAGGGAAACGGTAAAACGATCGGCTGATGCCTGTGCACCGAACTGGGCGCCCAGGTCCACCCAGGCCTCGCTCAGCTGATTTTCATCGAGCGCCGGCATGTTGCCATGGGACATCACGCCGCCAGAAAACAGGCCGGCAGTGGCACTGGCCAGACCAGTTTTGGCCCTGGGTTCGCGCCGGCTGCCGCCATCGAAATTCACCTGCACGTCCAGCATGGGCAGCGCGGGCGTGGACACCAGGTACACACGCGCACCACTGGCATGGGTCCAGTGCTCGATCGGAATGGCCGCTTGGGCATGGGCCCCAAACAGGCAGACGCCAAGGGCACACAGCAGTCGTTTGAAAGGGGTACGGAACAACGAAATAGATGACATGGAAATTCCAGGCAGCGCGGTTGCGTGTCAATGACGAAGGGCAGGACGGTTGCCAGCAGCGGCGGGCGTGGCGGTTTCACGCCGCCCGGGTTCGGGCACCAGCACGCCTGTGGTGAGCTGTTCGTCGCTGAAATAGCGCTGGGCCACCGACTGCACCTGCGCAGCCGTCACGCCTTGCAGAAGCTTCATGAGACGATCACCCGTATCGACAGGCATGCCGTTGATCCAGTAGCTGCCCAGTTCGCGTGCCTGATTGAACACGGAGTCGAGTTTGTAGATTTCGCTGGCGGTCCACTGGGTTTTCACGCGGCGCAGTTCGGCCTCACTGACGCCCTCCCGGGCAATGCGTTCGACTTCAGATTTGAGAGCGGCGGCGGTCATCTCGGGTGTCACGCCTCGCGCGGGCACGGCGCTGAGCAGGAAAAGCTGCGGACCTCGCCCCATGAGGCCGTAAGACGCTCCCGCGGTATCTGCCACGCGTTTGCCACCCGCCCCGGAGCCCTGCACCAGCGCGCGCTCCAGCCGGGCACCACTGTACCCGTCGAGCACGGCCGAGAGCACGGTGAGCGCGAGCGCATCCTGCTGCGAACCGTCACCGGTATCGCCCTCGGCGGTCCAGCGCGGGGTTTTCCAGGCGAGTGCGACCAAGGCCTGATCGGCCACGGCGCGGAATTCGAGCCTGCGCGGCCCCACCTGCAGGGGCTCTTCGCGGGGTTTGCGCGCAGGCAGCGCCCTTGCAGGGATGCGGCCGTAAATGTCTTCGGCCAGCGCCCGCACCTGGGCCACATCCACATCGCCGGCGATCACCACCGCCGCGTTGGCCGGGCTGTACCAGCGCTGGTAGAACTCACGGACGTCATCGGGCGTCATCGCGTCGAGATCGCTCATCCACCCGATGATGGGGCGGCGGTAGGGGTTGGCCTGGAAGATCATGGCATTGAGCGCTTCGAACATGCGCGCACGAGGCGATTCTTCGGTGCGCTGCCGCCGCTCTTCCTTGATGACTTCGATCTCGCGGACGAACTCTTCATCGGCCCATTGGGTACGGGCAAAACGGTCGGCCTCCAGCCGCATCATGGCTTCCAGTTGGTGGGACGGCACCTGCTGGTGGTAAGCGGTGGCGTCGCGGCTGGTGAAGGCGTTGTCGCGTCCGCCCAGCGCAGCCACGCGTCGCGAGAACTCGCCGGGTTTCAGGTCTGGTGTGCCCTTGAACATCATGTGCTCCAGCACGTGGGCCACGCCCGATGTGCCGTCGACCTCGTCCATGGAACCCACGCGCACCCACAGCATGTGGGCCACCGTGGGCGCCCGGCGATCCGGGCGGACGATGAGCGTCATGCCGTTGGCGAGCGTGAACTGCTGTGCGACGGGCGCCTCTTCCCCGGGAGAAGCAGCGGCTGCAATGGCCGCTGGAGGTGACGCCAGGGGCGTCAGGGGGGGTGTTGCCGCCAGAGCGACGGGGGAGAGAACCAGGGCGAGCGTGGCCGCCATCAGCGCGTTGTGCGCAAGCAAAGAGCGTTTCATAGAATGCAATGGATTCTAGAGATGGAAAAATGTTCTCGTTCTTTCGCAAAAAACCTCCCACGCCCGATCCCGTCGCGCCCACACCGGCCCTGCCGGAGCCCCTGCCCGCAGCAGCCGAAGCCGAGCCTGTGCCACCTGCGCCGGTGGCAGCTGTGCCCCTGGAGGCCCCCAGGCGGAGCTGGATGGACAAACTCAAGGTGGGCCTGCGCAAGACAGGCTCCAGCCTGGCCACCGTCTTTACCGGCACGCAGATCGACGATGCGCTGTACGAAGACCTCGAAACCGCCCTGTTGATGGCTGACAGCGGTGTCAAGGCCACCGAATTCCTGCTCGCAGACCTCAAACGCCGGGTCAAGGAAACCAGGACCACAGACCCGGCTGCGGTGAAAGGTCTGCTGGCCGATGCCATTGCGGACCTGCTCAAGCCGCTGCAGAAGACCCTGGTGATCGGTGAGCACAAGCCCACGGTGGTGATGGTGGCCGGCGTCAATGGCGCGGGCAAGACCACCTCCATTGGCAAGCTCACGCGTCACCTGGCCAGCGAAGGCGCCACGGTGCTGCTCGCGGCGGCCGACACCTTCCGCGCGGCCGCGCGCGAACAACTGGCCGTCTGGGCCGATCGCAACACCGTGGAGATCATCACCCAGCAAGGCGGCGACCCGGCTGCCGTGAGTTTCGATGCCGTGACGGCAGGCAAATCACGCGGGCGCGACGTGGTGCTGGTCGACACCGCCGGACGCCTGCCCACCCAGCTGCATCTGATGGAAGAGCTGCGCAAGATCAAGCGCGTGGTTCAGAAGGCCGATGCCACCGCACCACACGAGGTGCTGCTGGTGATCGACGGAAACACCGGGCAGAACGCACTGATGCAGGTCCGGGCTTTCGACGAAGCGCTGGGTCTCACCGGCCTGATCATCACCAAGCTTGACGGCACGGCCAAGGGCGGTGTGATCTGTGCCATCGCACGTGAAAAACCCATTCCTGTGTACTTCATCGGGGTGGGCGAAAAGCTCGAAGACCTGGAGACTTTCAACGCCCGGGAATTTGCTCAGGCCCTGCTCGCCTGAGAGGTCAGGCTTTTTTGTTGCTGACTTCTTCGTCTGCGTCAGCATAGTTGCGCCATTGCTTCATGGCGTTGCGCATGGTGAGCAGTTGCCGCTCGAAGCGCGGACACGCCTGGCACATGGCCATGTGCAGACGCAACGCCAAGCGGTCAGACAACGGTAGCTCGCGGTCTTCCCGTGCGATCAGCAGCGCGGAGACTTCCTTGCAGGTGCGGCGAAAAGGGTAGACGGGTTTCATGGGGTCGTGGCGAACCAATTGAGCTCAAGGCACTCGCGCAAACGGAGTCGGGCCCGATGCAACTGGACGTAGAGGTTGGTCGGTGTCAGCGAGAGTTCCTTACAGATGTCTTCGCTGGAGAGCTCCAGCCATTCGCGCATCAGAAACAGCCGGCCCTGTGCCGGCGGCAGCTTTTCGGTGCAGGCCTCGAGTACAGCAAAGAACTGGCGACTCTGCATGTCGCGCTCCGGATTGCCCCACTCTGCCGGCTTTTCGGCGAAATGGCCATCTGTCTTGAACGCCATGTGGTCCAGGGGATCGACGGTGTCATCGTCGGAGCCGGCGTCGAGCACCACTTCGCGCTGCCGCTGCCGCAGCGTGTCGATGATCTTGTGCTTGAGAATGCCCACCAGCCAGGTCTTGAGCTGCGAGCGGGCCTCGAAGGCTTGCGGCTTGGCCAGCGCGGCCAGCAGGGTCTCTGATACTGCGTCTTCCGCCCATGCGTCGTTGCGCAACTGCAGGCGCGCAAATCGCATCAGGTAATCGCGCAAAGCGACCAGTTGCTGCTCGTACTCGGAAGGGGTTTGTGGTGGCATGGAGAGACCTGTTGGCGTGCAAGTGTAAGGAAAGGCGACAACGGCTGACGAATCCGGGTCATCTCCACCGAGGAATCGCCCATGCCACAAGCCCCGTTGACCATCGAGCCTCGCCGCGCTCACCCCTCACGCCGCCGGTTGCTGGCTTACCTGTCCGCCAGTGCGGTGGCGCTGCCCGGCCTGTTGCAGGCAGCCACCCCTGGCAGCAGCGAGCTGCCTGAACTGGAAGGCACTGCGTCGAACGGCCAGCGCATCCGACTCGACGCGCTGCGAGGGCAGGTGGTGCTGGTGTTTTACTGGTCCACCGGCTGTGCCGTCTGCCGTGACACGATGCGTGAACTGCGCGCCAACCTCGCGGGCTGGAAGGACCAACCCTTCACCTTGCTGGGCGTCAACATGGACGCCAATCTTCAAGACTTTCTGACCTACGAAAAGCTGGTGGCCCAGACGGTGCCGGGGAGTCCGCGTTTCGTATCGGTTTCGGCGTTTGGCCCGGGCTTTCGCGACACCATGGGCCGCCCCGAGCAACTGCCCGGTGGCTGCCTGATTGACAAACAGGGCCGACTGGTGGAGCGCTACGCCGGGCGCATTCCGCCCGCCACGTGGGACCGGATTGCGGACCTGCTCTGAGCCGGTCTGAAGATTTTTTTCGGGCCCCTTGTAAGAAGCCTTCACACAGGCCGACTCACCCACAACCGATGTGCCCATGCACTGCAAAGGCCTCGGTTGTTTCCACTTCCCCATTTTTCACAATCTCAGGAGCCAATGAAATGAACCAACGCACCGTGATCACCACCGCCGCCGCATCGCTGATGTCCCTCGCCATGCTGTCGAGCCCCGCCCTGGCACAGAACGCCGCCAAGGAAAAGTGCTTCGGCATTGCCAAGGCTGGGCAAAACGACTGCGCCAACCTAGCTGGTACCCATTCCTGCGCCGGCCAGTCCAAGGTCGACAACGACAAGGGCGAATGGAAGTACGTGGCCGCTGGCACCTGCAAGCAGATGAGCGGCATGACGATGGAGGAGGCCAAGGGCGGCATGATGAAAAAAGACGACATGAAAAAAGACGACATGATGAAAAAGGGCTGATGCCATGTCGCCCGCCGATCCCCTCAGTGCCTCGCAAATCGCCCCATTGCGTCCGCCTGTGGGCATCGGTTGGCGCCATCCGCATTACGCCGAACTCATCGAACGGCGACCGGCTCTGAATTTCATCGAGGTCCATTCAGAGAACTTTTTTGGCGACGGCGGTGCGGCTCTGGCCGTGCTGCACGAAGGACGATCGCACTACCCCATCAGCCTGCACGGCGTGGGCCTCTCGCTGGGCTCGGCCGCCGGCCTGGACAACGCACACCTGGAACAACTGGCCCGGCTGGTCGAGCGGATCGAACCGGTCCGGGTGAGCGACCATGCCAGCTTCGCGCGCGCGCCGCTGCCCGGTGCGACGGACGGCCACTTGCACGCCGCCGACCTCTTGCCCATTCCGATGACCCACGCAGCACTTGACGCGATGTGCGCCAACGTGCAGCGTGTGCAGGACCGGTTGCGCCGCCCACTGGCGGTGGAGAACCTGTCGGCCTACGTGCAATGGCGCGACAGCGACATGGACGAACCCGCGTTCCTCAACGCCCTGGCTCGGCGCACAGGCTGTCATCTGCTGGTCGACGTGAACAACATCTACGTGAACGCCCTCAACGCTCGGTTGCGGGGCGCCATCGACATGCCCCTGATCGTCTGCCAGCGCTGGCTGGACGCGATCAACCTCCACGCCGTGGCAGAGATTCATGTGGCCGGTCATGTCGACTGCGGTGACATCGTGATTGACGATCACGGCAGCCGGGTGATGGAAGCGGTCTGGTCGCTCTATCGCCACGCGTTGAACCGATTCGGCGCCGTCCCCACCCTGGTCGAGTGGGACACCGATGTACCCGAACTGGACGTGTTGCTGCAGGAAGCGACAACGGCACTCGGCCACGCGCGAGAGGTCATGGTCGCATTGCCTGAGACAGAGGGACTTCCAGCATGACCGCGAGCGCGGCTTCTGCACTGGAGAAAAATCAGCAAGCCCTGCTGACGGCCCTGTTCGCCCATCCTGGCGAAGGCTCGGCAGAAGCGTCGCTTGCGACGCTCTCATTCACACTGGATACCGAGTCCCCCCAGGCCCACCGGGGATGGATGGCCTACCGCGCCAACGGCCACGCCCTGGCCGAGCGCACGCTGAACGCGGCCTACCCGGTGGTTGCGGCCCTGTTGGGGGCAGACAACTTCAACCTGCTGGCGCGCGACCTGTGGCACCGTCACCCGCCCGCGCAGGGTGACCTGGCCTGCTGGGGTGGTGATCTGGCCACGTGGCTGGCCGGCCGCGAATCCCTGGCTGACGTGCCTTACCTGGCCGACGTGGCGCAGGTGGAATGGGCCATGCACCGCGCAGCCACCTGGCCGGACGCGACCTTGGACACCGCCAGTTTCGCCCGCCTGTCCACCGAAGACCCTGCAGGCTTGTCACTCGAACTGGCGCCTGGCATCGCCTTGATCGACAGCGGCTTCCCGGTGGTGGCGCTGATCGCCGCCCACAAGACTGGCGAACCCGAACTCTCTGAAGTGGGCGCGATGCTGCGTGCGGGTATGAAGCAGACCGCGCTGATCTGGCGCCAGGGCCTGCGACCCCGGATGGCAACCTGCTCGCCTGCGGAGCAGGTCTTGTGGCGTTCCCTGATGGCGGGCCGCGATCTGGTGTCGGCTCTCAATGAGACGAGCGCAACTGAGCCGGCCAATGCCTCCGAGCTCGATTTCGATTTTTCCGAGTGGCTCACCGGTGCCGTCACCGATGGGCTGGTGATCGGTGTTCGCACCGCTGCACCACTTTCTTCAAACGCCATGGAGCCATCCTCATGATCCGCCACACCCCCATTCATTTCGCCATGGGCCTCTGGAACCGGTTCAGCAGCCTGCTGGACAGTCTGCGGCCGCTCGCAGCGCTCGTCGCGCGTGCCTATCTGGCCCAGGTGTTCTTCCTCTCTGGCCTGACCAAAATCCGCGACTGGGAGATCACGCTGCTGCTGTTCACGGAGGAGTACCAGGTGCCTTTGCTGTCGCCGCAGGTGGCTGCCGTCATGGGCACCGGCGGCGAACTGGTGTTGCCCGTGTTGCTGCTGCTGGGTCTGGCCGGACGCTTTGCCGCGCTGGGCCTCAGCGTGGTCAATGTGGTGGCGGTGCTCAGTCTGAGCGAGATCGCACCTGCTGCCTTGCAGCAGCACATCACCTGGGGCGTGTTGCTGGCCGCCCTGGTGATCCATGGCGTGGGCCGCTGGTCGGTGGACTGCCTGTGGCTCAAGCCCTGGGCCGAACGGCGCTCGGCCGCAGCGGCACCATAGCCCCAGCCCATCCGGTAAGCTTGCCCGACATCTGGAGAACTCCACCTTGCCCATCGAGAAACACACCCTCACCCGCCGAGACTGGCTCCTTCTGGCCGGTGCGGCCGCAGGCAGCAGCCTGCACCCCGCCCTCGCACAGACCGGTACCGCATGGAACGACATTGAAAAAGCAGCCCGCGGACAGACCGTGTACTTCAACGCCTGGGCCGGCAGCGAGCGTACCAACGCCTACCTGCAATGGGTGGGCGCTCAGGTACAGGCGACCCATGGTGTCAAGCTGGAACACGTGAAGATCACCGACACCGCCGACGTGGTCAAACGCGTGCGCGCCGAGAAGACCGCCGGGCGTGGCGTGGGCGAAGGCACGGTGGACCTGGTCTGGATCAACGGCGAGAACTTTGCCGCCATGAAGCGCGATGGCCTGTTGTTCGGGCCTTTTGCGGAAAGCCTGCCGAACTTCCGATTCGTGGACACCACCGGCAAACCAACTACCCGCAATGACTTCTCAGTGCCCACGGAGGGCATGGAGTCACCCTGGGGCATGGCCCAGTTCACCCTGTATGCCGACAGCCGCCGCCTGCCCAAGCCGCCGCAAAGCATGGCCGAGCTGCTCGCGCTGGCGCGCAGCCAGCCAGGCCGCATCAGCTACCCCCGCCTGCCCGACTTCACAGGCACCACCTTCGTCAAACAGGCGCTGATCGAAACCGTGGGCGATGCATCGGTGCTGGCCCGGCCGCCGGTGGATGCCGATTTCGCTCGCACGACCGCGCCGCTGTGGGCGTTGCTGGACAGCCTGCATCCGCATCTGTGGCGCGCCGGCAAACAGTTCCCGCAAAACCCGGCCGCCATCCGCCAGATGATGGCCGACGGCGAACTGCTGCTGGGGCTGACCTTCAACCCAAATGAAGCGGCCAACGAAATTGCCGCCAAGCGCCTGCCGGACACCGTGGTGAGCTGGCAGTTCGCCAAGGGCACCATTGGCAACACACATTTCGTGGCCATCCCGTACAACGCGCGCGCTGCTGCCGGCGCACAGGTGGTGGCCAACTTCCTGCTCTCGGCCCAGGCTCAGGCGCGCAAGGCCGACATCGCGGTCTGGGGCGACCCGACCGTGCTCGACGTGGCGCGCCTGCCCGCCGCCGAACGCGCCCGGTTCCCGAGCCAGCCACTGCCAGGCCAGGTGCGTGTCAGCGCTCCCACATTGCCCGAGCCTCATGCGGCCTGGGTAGACCCCCTTGAGCGGGAGTGGACACGCCGCTACGGTAGCTGAGAGCCCATGACGACCCTGCGCAGGGTAGCCGTTCTGACGCTGCTGGCGGTGGTCGCCCTGCCGGTGCTGGCCACGGCCGCGATGGCCCTGGGCGCCCTGCTCGATGCCGATGCCTGGCAGACCCTGCGGCACGACTCCCAATGGCGTCGAGCCCTGGGCTTGAGCCTGTGGACCGGCCTGGCCTCCACCATGCTGGCCTGGTGGTGCAGCGCCGCGCTGCTGGCGCAAGGTTTTGTGCGGCGTTCGCTGGGCCGGCTTTTGCGCGGCCTGCCGGTGATGCTGGCCACGCCGCACGCCGCCTTCGCCATTGGCCTGGTGTTTCTGGTGGCGCCCAGTGGCTGGCTGCTGCGTCTGTTCTCACCGTGGCTCACGGGGTTCGACTTCCCGCCTCCGTGGCCGACCACCCAGGACCCCTGGGGCCTGGGTCTGATCGTGGCACTGGTCGCCAAGGAAATTCCTTTTCTGCTGTGGACCGCCGCCACCCAGTTGCAGCGCGACGACGTGCGACGGCGCTGGCAGACCGAACACGCGATTGCCCAAACCCTGGGCTATGCGCCACATCGGGCCTTCTGGTGCGTGGTCTGGCCGCAACTGGCGCCACGGCTGTTCTGGCCGCTCATGGCGGTGCTGGCCTACGGACTGACCGTGGTGGACCTGGCCCTGGTGATTGGCCCTGCGGCGCCTCCCACGCTCGCGGTGCTGGCGTGGCAATGGTTGCAAGACGCCGATCTGGCGATCAATGCCCAGGGCGCGGCGGCCGGTGGCGTGCTGGCGCTCGCCGTTCTGCTGGTCGGCCTGGGTTGGCAAAGTGCTCAGCAAGCCTGGTCCACATTGAGCCGGCACACCTCGGGGCGCCGCGGTCGGGCACCGCTGACGGATTCCGCACCAAACCAGGTGGCTTCCCTGCCCTGGTCATTCTTTGCACTCGCCGGTTTGTACGGCGCCGTTTTGCTTGCACTGGCTGTGGGCAGCGTCGCCGGTGTGTGGCCTTTCCCGCAGCTCTGGCCCGAGCGCTTCACTGCGCAGGCCTGGGCGAGTGTGTGGGACAGCCGCGGCACCGTGTTCAACACCCTGGGGCTGGCCACCGCGTCTGCCGGGCTGGCGCTGGCCTGGAGCGTGGCCTGGCTGGAGCTCGCGCCGCGCCGCTGGGACAGTGCCCTGCGCCCGGTGCTGTATTTGCCGCTGGTGCTGCCTGCCGTGCTGTGGGTGGTGGGCCTGTATGCGCTGGCGCTGCAATGGCGGCTGGAAGCTCAGTGGACCGGGTTGCTGGTGGCGCACACCTTGATGGCCCTGCCGTATGTGCTGCTGGCCTTGTCGCCCGCCTACCTGGGTTTTGACACTCGCTACGCGCAGCTCAACGCCAGCCTGGGGCACGGTCGCTGGACGCTGCTGTGGCGCGTCAAGTGGCCCTTGCTGCGGCGCGCGCTGGCCGCCAGCGCCGCTGTGGGATTTGCCGTGAGCGTGGCCCAGTACCTGCCCACGCTCTACATCGGCGCGGGGCGCTTTGCCACCGTGACCACCGAAGCCGTGACACTGGCTTCCGGCGCACAGCGCTCGCTCACCAGTGCCTACGCCTGGCTGCAGTTCGTGCTGCCCGTGCTGGGTTTTGCACTGGCCGCATGGGTGGGCCGGCCACGGCGATTTACAGTGCAGGATCAAGCTCACATTCAATGACCCTGTCCGTTCGCATCGATCACCTTGGCAGCCCGCAGCGCACCCTCTTGCGCGACCTGCACTTCAACGTCCCGCCGGGCCGCATCCTTACCCTCATGGGGCCCAGTGGCTGCGGCAAAAGCTCTGTGCTGGGCGCCATCGCCGGCACCCTGTCAGCGGTGGCCGAGGGCGCGCAGGCGCTGTCCTTTCGAGGCTCTGTGCAGCTTGACGGCGTGGATCTGCACAACCTGCCTACGGCGCGACGCGGCATTGGTCTGTTGTTCCAGGACGATCTGCTGTTTGCGCACATGAGCGTGGCAGAGAACCTGCTGTTTGCCGTGCCCCCTGGGGAGCGCGACTTGCGCCGCTCTCAGGTGGTGCAGGCGCTGGAAGAAGCTGGTCTGCCCGGCTATGGCGACCGCGACCCGGCCACCCTCTCTGGCGGCCAGCGCGCGCGCGTGGCACTGATGCGCGCCCTGCTCGCCCGCCCCCGCGCGCTGCTGCTCGACGAACCCTTCGGCCGGCTTGACGCCATGCTGCGCGACCAGTTCCGCCAGTTCGTGTTCGAGCACGTGCGCACGCGGGGCATCCCGGTGGTGCTGGTCACGCACGATGCGGCCGACATCGCCGACCCCACGCTGGTGGTCGATCTGTCTCCCACCGCTACCGGTCATGCTTGACCGCGCCATTCAACAGGCCATGAAGCCCGCGCTCACCCGCGCGGCGCGCGTATTGGTGGGCTGGGGCGTCGGGGCAGATGCGCTGACCTTTGCCGGATTCGCCGTCGGCATGGGGGCAGCGCTGTCCATTGCCTGGCACCAGTACATGGTCGGCTTGGTTCTGTTGCTGCTCTCGCGCCTGCTGGATGGCCTGGACGGCGCAGTGGCGCGCGCTACCACACCCACGGACCGGGGTGGCTTTCTGGACATCACGCTGGACTTCCTGTTCTACGCCGCCATTCCGCTGGCCTTTGCACTGGCCGACCCTTCCGCCAACGCGCTCGCCGCGGCGGTGCTGCTGGCGGCATTCATTGGTACCGGCAGCAGCTTTCTGGCGTTTGCCGCGGTGGCAGAAAAGCGCCAGCTCACTTCGGTGGCGTTTCCAGACAAGAGCTTCTACTTTCTGGGCGGCCTGACCGAAGCCACCGAAACCCTGCTGGCCTTCATTGCCATGTGCCTGTGGCCGCAGCATTTCGCAGCCATTGCTTACGGCTTTACGGTGCTGTGTGGCATCACCACCGCGTTGCGCATCGGCTGGGGCTGGCAACGCTTCCGGTGAACCACCCGCGCATGAACAATCCACACGCCTTTGCATCCAGCGCAGCCAGTGGCTGGCTGCGCGGCTTGTCGGTGCTGCTGGTGATGGCGCTGGTCACCTATCTGGTGCTTGCGAAGCCCGTCGCACTCGGTGACCTTGTGCAGCAGGTTCAGTCGCTGCCATGGGTGCTGTGGGTCCAGTTGCTCGGGCTCACGCTGGTGAGCTACATCGCCCGCTTCACGCGCTGGCACAGTTTTCTGCACGCGCTCGGGCATCGCGTGCCGTGGGGGCGCCAGTTGCACATCTACCTGGCCGGTTTTGCCATGGCGGTGACCCCAGGAAAAGCCGGTGAAACGGTGCGCTCGCTCTACCTGAAGCCACTGGGCGTGGGCTATGTGCACAGCGTCGCCGCGTTTTTGTCGGAACGCCTGCTGGACCTGCTGACCGTGGGACTGCTGGCCACACTGGCCATTGGCTGGTTACCTGACCACCGCATCGGCGCATGGCTGGCGGTGGCGGGTTGTGTGGCGGTGGTGTGGGTGTTCCGCGCACATGGCCTGGAATGGCTGGCTCGCAGGCTGGGCGCTGGCGCGCTGGGTCGCCACACGTCCGATGGCCTGGCCGCCATTTCGCACCTGCTGTCAGGTCAGCGCCTGGGACTGGCCCTGCCGCTGAGCGCCGTGGCGTGGGCCGCACAAGGCATGGCGATGTATGTCGTGCTGTCGATGCTCGGTCACGACATTGCGGCCACAGACGCGGTGGCGATTTTTGCACTGGGTTTGCTGGCAGGAGTGGCCTCTTTCATTCCCGGCGGTGTGGGCGCCACCGAAACCGCCATGGTGCTGCTGCTGCACACCCAGGGCGTGGGCACGGCCGATGCGCTGACCGCAGCGCTGCTCAGCAGAACCTTGCCGTTGGCGGTGGGGCTGACGGTGGGGGTGGTGGCTTTGGGCGGGTTAGCTTTAAGAACCAGATGACTACCCCTGTGGCGCTTCGAGCCACCCATTTACGGAGCGAACACATGCTCGCCTGAACGGTAGCCCGCTCCCGATCCCGCTCCCTGCCGTGTGGCCGGGCTGAGCAGCGCAGCGGCGTGGGGATCAGAAATTCGCATGTCCGAAGGCCGCGCAGCGGACAAGTTTGCGAATTTCCCCCACGAC
>PHCQ01000181.1 GCA_002840835.1 Betaproteobacteria bacterium HGW-Betaproteobacteria-16
TAGCAGACCGATCGCGATGGCGAGCATGGCTTCCATCAGGCGTTTTCCTTTCTGTAATGCAGGCGACCGAGTTCGGTCAGGATCAGCAGCACGGTCGCCACCACCACCAGATAAACCCCAAGGTCGAAGATGATGACCGAGGCGAGCTCGATGTCACCCAGCAGCGGAATTTCAAAATGCCCATGCGCGCTGGTGAGGAATGGCCGCGCGAAGAACCAGCTGACGAGGCCGATGCCTGCGGCAAAGGCCAGCCCCATGCCGAGGAATGGCGGATAGTACTTCGGCAGGCGCTGTTCGGCGAAGGAGAAGCCGCCCGCCAGCGATTGCAGGATCAGCGCGACACCGGTGACCAGACCGGCGACAAAACCGCCGCCCGGCAGGTTGTGCCCGCGCAGGAAGATGTAGACGGCGACGGCCAGCGCTAGCGGCAGCAGCGGCCGCATCAGCATCTTGAGGAACAGTGGGTGAGCTTCTTCTGCCCACAGGCGGCCAACGGCATCTTTTGCCGGCGGCGTTAGACGCAGTTGATCCAGCAGTGCGTGGGCGCCGAGCGCAGCCATGGCCAGCACGGCGATTTCGCCCAGTGTGTCGAAACCGCGGAAATCGACCAGGATGACGTTGACCACGTTGCTGCCACCACCGCCCGGCACCGACTGTTGCAGGTAGTAGCCGGAAATGGTACTGAAGGAACTGGTCAGCAGTGCGTAGGTGATGAAAGCCATTCCCAGGCCGATGCCTACCGCAAGGAGGATGTCGCGAGCGATGCGCACACGCGAGGATTCCTTCGGCGAGCTTTGCGGCAGGTAATACAGTGCCAGTAGCATGAGGACGATGGTAACGACCTCGACCGAGAGCTGAGTCAGTGCCAGGTCAGGTGCTGAGAAACGCACAAAGGTCAACGAGACGACGAGGCCGACGATGCCGATCAGCACTACGGCCAGCAGACGGCGATGGTGCAGCAGCGTGGTGCCGATGGTGCCGAGCATCAGGCCTGCCAGAGCGATGAGGGCGGCGATGTCGAATGGAATGCCGGGATTGTGCTGCGGCAGGCTGCCGCCAGTGCTGTAGGCCCAGCCGGCGTAGACCAGCACGAAGGCACAGAGCAGGGCGACATAGCGTTGCAGCGAGCCATTGTCGAGGGCACGAAGTATGCGCTCGGCCTGTTCCACCAGATAGCGGTGCAGGCGTTCGAAACCAGTGCGGCTGTTGAGTGAAGGCAGCTTGTGGTGCCATTCTATCAAGTGACGGCGCATGGCGTAGATACCGACGCCGCCGGCCAGAGCGATCAGGCTCATGACAAAAGCCAGGTTGAAGCCGTGCCAGATCTTGAGGTCGTAGGCAGGCAAGGGAGCCTGCAGGACAGCGCCGGCCGCGGATGCCAGCAAACTGCCGACGGCCCAGGCCGGGAACATGCCCACTACCAGGCACAGCAGCACCAGAATCTCGACCGGAACGCGCATCCAGCGCGGTGGTTCGTGCGGCTGGCGAGGCAGGTCGACAGGCTCGCCGTTGAAGAACACATCGTGGATGAAGCGCACGGAGTAGGCAACGGCCAGTATGCCGGCGATGGTGGCAAAAACCGGCAATAGCAGATGCGCGCCGTCAAAACCGGTGAACAGCACCGCCTCGGTAAAGAACATCTCCTTGCTGAGGAAGCCGTTGAGCAAGGGCACGCCTGCCATTGAAGCGGCTGCCACCATGGCCAGC
>PHCQ01000026.1 GCA_002840835.1 Betaproteobacteria bacterium HGW-Betaproteobacteria-16
CCGGACCGAAGGTGATGCCTTCACTCGCGCAGCGCCGGAACAGGTCCATGCAGTTGATGGCCGGACTGAGCTCCAGCCACAGCGTGTCGCCTGAAGGCGGGTTGCTCACGCGCGTTCCGTGGGGAAAGTGGTGGGCGATCAGGTGCCGGGCTTCGCTCCGGCGCTGCCGCATGTGGGTGGAAAGGCGCCGCAAGTGGGCCTCGTAGCTGCCCTGGGTGAGCAGGTCGGCCAGCGCTTCTTCCAGCACCACGTTGGTCGCTGCCCCCTGCAGCCGCTTGTGGGTGGCAATGGTGTCGCGCCAGCGGCCGGCCTCGACCCAGCCCAGGCGGATGCCCGGCGTCAGGGTCTTGGCGAACGAACCACAGATCATCACATTGCCTTCGGTGTCCCATGACTTGGCGGCCTTGCGCCTTTCGTCCCCGGACAACAGGTCGTTGAACACCACGTCCTCGATCAATGGCACGCGCCGCTGAGCCAGCAGGCGCACCAGCCGCTGCTTGGCCGATAGTGGCATCACCGAGCCCAAGGGGTTGGACAGCGTGGGGGCAGCGAGCACGGCCTTGATGGGTTGTGTGTCCAGCGCCAGCTCGAGTGCGGGCAGCGAGAGACCGGTGGCCGGGTGGGTTGGAATCTCCAGCACCCGCAGGCCCTGGGACTCGATCAGGTCGAGGTAACCAAAAAAGGTCGGGGACTCCAGCGCCACCACGTCCCCCGGCGAGGTGACGGCGCGCAGGCACAGGCTGACCGCATGGGTGCAGCTGGCGGTGATGACGATGTCCGACGCATCGAACGCGCAGCCCAGGTGCAGGGCGCGCTGCGCCACCGCCTGACGCAGCGCGGGACGCCCGGCATCGGCCTTGTTGTATTCGGTCAGGCTGCGCCGGTGCACGCGCGAGGCTCGGCCCACTGCCACACGCAGGCGCTCGTCGTCAAAGAGGTCGCTGCTCTGGGGCGTGAACCCGCCAAAACTCGCGCGGTCACCGGGCTGGTGGAGCAGGGCGAAGGCTTCGGAACGGCTCTGGCGCTCCAGCAGAAAGCTGCGCTGTGGCGGCGCGCTCAAGCCGGGCTGTGCGATGCGTTGGGCGCGGCGCACGAAGTACCCGGCCTTGGGGCGTGCCTGCACCAGGCCCTGTTCTTCCAGCTGCCGAAAGGCCTGCATGGCAGTGGAGATGGACACACCTTGCGTCAGCGCAGTCTCGCGCACCGAAGGCAGCCGTTGGCCAGTCTTGAACGTGCCGTTGTGGATCAGCTGTGCCAGCGTCTGCGCGATCTGCTGGTACAGCGGCAGGATGGGGCCGGGGCTGGGGGGCGGGACCGGACACAACGTGAGAGTGGGTGGCGGCGCTGACATGGCGCATCCATGCTAACCCAGCGTCTGGCCACCGCCGGGGTCAGCACCGGGAAGGACCGGTACAGATGGGCCTGAAAGAGACCACACAGATGTGGCCTGTACCGGTTTCGCTGGGCGCAACTGAGGGTGCTGTGTGTCTGTTGCGCGGCGGCGCGATCAAAGACAGTGGAGCCTCGTCCAAAGGAGATCCGCCATGCACCCCACCCCGCCGACCACCCGCCTGCTGCCGCTACAGACGCGCATGATCAACGCCAGCAACGGCATGCGCCTGAGGGTGGTCAGCGGCCATTTCTGGCTGACCCAGCCGAACGCAGAGCAAGACCTTTTCCTCGGCCCCGGCGCCAGCGTCGACCTGCGGCAGGACTGGGTGGTGATCGGCGCCGACGCCGGACCCCGCCCGCCGGAAGATGCGCCGCCCTGCTACAGCGAGTACCTGCTGACGCCATTGGCA
This sequence comes from Betaproteobacteria bacterium HGW-Betaproteobacteria-16, assembly GCA_002840835.1. Taxonomy (GTDB): domain Bacteria; phylum Pseudomonadota; class Gammaproteobacteria; order Burkholderiales; family Burkholderiaceae_C; genus Hydrogenophaga. The sequence goes on from PHCQ01000026.1 coordinate 1,803, forward strand.
GAAGCGGTGCGGAACCCCGCCTGGAGCCACGCGGTCTGGCGTGTTTTGCAACGATGGATTCGGCAGGCAGCGGCCGCGGCACGAAGTGCATGGCCCCGCGCCTTCGCCAGGTGACCTTCAGCGACCCTGAAGAAAATCCCGGATGGCAAACAAGGTGGCGTCGGGCGTCTCGGTCATCTGGTGGTGACCCACTGGCAGGCTGACCACTTGCACCGCTTTGCCCGCGGCCTGGGCCACCCTGATCAGCCCCTGCGCCGCCTTGGGGTGCGTCATCTGGTCCTGGCTACCCAGCAGGAACAGCACCGGGCAGGTGAGGGCCGCCATGGCGGCATCGCCACCGGCGTAGCTGTCGCAGGCCACAAAGCCGCGGTGGAACACGTTGACCCGCGTGTTGCTGGCCAGCACCCTGCGGCCCAGCGCCGTGCTGGCGCCGAACACCCAGGTGCCCGGGCCCAACGCCGAAGGCGGGGCGGCCAGCGTGCTGCGCGAAAACACGTTGACCATCTTGAGCGCCTTTTCGGGCTCGTTGAGGGAAGCTTCGATGAGCGCGGGTGACACCTTCATGGGGTAGGCCGTGCCCACCAGCACCAGGTGGCTGACACGGTCCTTCAGCCGGGCCGCCGCTTCCATGGCGATCAGCGAGCCCCAGCTGTGGCCCACCAGGGCGGCCTTCTGGACGCCTGCGGCATCGAGCAGGGCACCGATGAAATCGGCGGCTTCTTCCACCGAGGCAGGCGCTTCACCCTCACTCTTGCAATGGCCTGGCAAGTCCACGGCCAGCACGTTCCAGCCATGGTGGGCCAGGTAACGGCTTTGCAGGATCCAGACGCTGTGGTCATGGAGGACGCCGTGAATGAACACCACGGTGGGCTTGGCGGAATCAAAGGTCTTGCCGCCGGTGTAGCAGTACGTGGGGGCGTTGTTGACGGTCAGGTACATGGTCAGGCCCCCGCTTTCTCTGCCGCTTTCAAGGCGCGCTTGAGGTCGTCAATCAGGTCGTCGGCGTCTTCGAGGCCAATCGACAGGCGGATGGTGCCCGGGCCGATGCCACCGGCGGCCAGTGCCTCGTCCGTCATGCGGAAGTGCGTGGTGCTGGCAGGGTGGATGACCAGGGAGCGGCAGTCGCCCACGTTGGCCAGGTGGCTGAAGATTTTCAGTGCCTCGATGAAGGCCTTGCCCTGTTCACGGCTTCCTTTGATGTCAAAGCTGAACACCGAGCCTGCGCCTTTGGCGCCGAAGCGCAGCAGCTTCTCCGCCAGCGCGTGGCTGGGGTGCGACTCCAGCAAGGGATGGCCCACGCGGCCCACCAGCGGGTGACTGGCCAGGAACTGCACCACCTTTTCGGTGTTGGCCATGTGGCGGTCCATGCGCAGTGACAGCGTTTCCAGCCCCTGCAGGATTAGCCACGCACTGTGTGGAGAGAGGCAGGCGCCGAAATCGCGCAGGCCCTCGCGGCGCGCCCGCAGCAGGAAGGCGCCCACAGTGCTCTCTTCGCTGAAGACCATGTTGTGGAAACCTTCGTAGGCCTCGGTGAGTTCAGGGAATCGGCCGGATTTTTCCCAGTCGAAGCTGCCTGCGTCCACCACCACGCCGCCAATCACGGTGCCGTGGCCGCTGAGGAATTTGGTGGCCGAGTGGTAGACCAGGTCGGCGCCGAATTCGAAGGGCTTGATGAGGTAGGGCGTGGTGAGCGTGGAGTCCACCAGAAGCGGCACGCCGGCCTCGTGTGCGATCTGTGCCACGGTGGGCATGTCCAGCACGTCCAGGCCCGGGTTGCCCACGGTCTCACCGAAGAAAAGTTTGGTGTTGGGTCGCACGGCCGCCTTCCAGCCATCGATGTCGCCCGGCTTCACAAAGGTGGTGTCGATGCCGAATCGGCGCATGGTGTAGTGCAGCAGGTTCTGACTGCCGCCGTAGAGCGCGGTGCTGGCCACGATGTGTGAGCCCGCGCCCATCAGGGTGGCCACGCTCAGGTGCAAGGCCGCCTGGCCACTGGCGGTGGCAATGGCCCCGATGCCGCCCTCAAGCGCGGCCATGCGTTGTTCGAACACGGCGTTGGTGGGGTTGCTGATGCGGCTGTAGACGTGCCCGGCGCGCTCCAGATTGAACAGGGCGGCGGCGTGGTCGCTGGACTCGAAGACGAACGAGGTGGTGAGGTGGATGGACACGGCGCGTGCGCCGGTGGTGGGGTCAGGGGCAGCACCCGCGTGCAGGGCGAGGGTGTCGAAGCCCGGGTCGGCGTATCCGGCCATGTGAATGTCTCCTGGGAGTCAATGGTCCGGCGGGTCGCCAGACCGTGTTGACAGGTTGTTTCAAAGCGATCAAAGCGGCCTCGCTAGTCGCAGCGAAGGCATGGTTGCTTGGCGTGATTGTGGGCTATATTCCTCCTCAGGCCAGCCCGACTGGCGACAGTGCAACTCCGAGGAGACCAGGCATGAAAGTCAGCGACATACTGCGCGTCAAAGGCGGCACGCTCTACACCATTTCGCCCAATGAACCGCTTGAGCGGGCGGTGCAGACCATGGCCGAGTTCGACATCGGGTCCCTGGCGGTGATGGAACACGGCGAGCTGGTGGGCATGCTCACCTTTCGCGAACTCATCCACACCCTGGCCCGCAGTGGCGGCACCCTGGGCAACCGCACCGTGCGCGCCGTGATGGACGACCACCCCATGAGCTGCACGCCGGAAACCGAGCTTGAGCAAGTACGCCCCATGATGCTGGAAAAGCACACCCGCTACATGCCGGTGATGGACAACAAGATGCTGATGGGCGTGATCAGCTTCTACGACGTGGCCAAAGCCGTGGTCGACAGCCAGAACTTCGAAAACAAGATGCTCAAGGCCTACATCCGCGACTGGCCAGAAGAAGAAAACGGCAAAGCCGAGCCCAACTTCCCCTGATCACCAAACAAAACGCCCTGCAAGCCGGGGCGTTTTGTTTTGGAGAAAGCGCAGGCGTGAAGGAGTCCTTCAAGTAGCACCGTGGAACCGGCTTCGCCGGGCCACAGGGTGCTGCCCCCCCTGGGGGGGTGACGCGAAGCGGCGCAGGGGGGGCCAAATTCAGCAAGTGCTGAAAATAGCTTCCCGCACCCGCGGGTAGATCTGCTGGTTCCAGCGGCGCCCGCTGAACACGCCATAGTGCCCCACACCGGTCTGCACATGATGGGTCTTGCGGTAGGGGCGCACGCTGCTGCACAGGTCCTGTGCCGCCACCGTCTGACCCACGGCGCAGATGTCATCGCGCTCGCCTTCAACGGTCATGAGGGCGGTGCGACGGATGGCCGCCGGGTTCACGGTGCGGCCCTTCCAGGTCAGCTTGCCCAGAGGCAGGTCGTAGGTCTGGAACACCTTTTCCACCGTCTCCAGGTAGAACTCGGCCGGCAGGTCGTTCACGGCCAGGTATTCCTCGTAGAAGTTCTGGATCGTGGCGGCTTCTTCCATGCGGCCGTGGTCCAGGTGTTCGAACATCAGGCGGAACGACTCCTTGTGCCGCTCCGGGTTCATGCTCATGAAGGCGCTGAGCTGCACGAAACCAGGGTAGACGCGCCGCATGTAGCCTGCATGCGGCAGGGGCACGCGGCTGATGAGGTTCTGTTCGAACCACTCGATGGGCTTGCTCACGGCCAGTCGGTTCACTTCCGTGGGGTTGATGCGGCAGTCCACCGGCCCGGCCATCAGTGTGAGGCTGCGGGGCTGTGCCGGGTTGTCGTCTTCGGCCATGATGGCCGTGGCCGCCAGCGCCGCCACGCAGGGTTGGCACACCGCCACCATGTGGCTGTCCGGCCCCACCTCCTCGGTGAAGCGAATCATGTAGCTGATGTAGTCGTCCAGGCTGAAGCCACCGTGCTGCAGCGACACGTCGCGGGCGTTGTGCCAGTCAGTGATGTAGACGTCGTGGTCCTGCAGCAGGGTGCGGGCGGTTTCGCGCAGCAGGGTGGCAAAGTGGCCTGAGAGTGGCGCCACCAGCAGCACCGGGGGCTGGTAGGGCAGGCCGGCGTCGGCCTTGCGAAAGCGCAGCAGGGTACCGAAAGGCAGCGTGAGCACGGTCTCTTCGGTCACGGGCACGTCCTGATCGCCGACCATGACCGAATGGATGTTGTAGGGTGGTCGCGAATGGGTCAGCCGCATGCGCGAGAACACGTCGCAGGCGGCCGCCACCTTGCGCAACACGCTGCGTTCGGTCTGCTGAAACAGCAGTGACGAGCTGATGTACTGGGCCGCGAGCCGGAGTGGGGATGCCAGATCGGACTGGAACTGATAGGCCTGATACAGCATGGCGGACTTTCCGGAGAAGGATGCACCCGATGCAGGCAAGGAATGGGCCAGCGAGTCTGCACCGCATGGGTGCGTGGGGATGCAGGGATTGCGCACAAACTTGGCACAGCCCTTGCTCAGTGCATGCCCTCACGAGGAGCACTTCATGGCCACAGCGGTTCTCACGATCAGCAGCAAAAACTACGGTGCCTGGGCATTGCGAGGCTGGTTGATGGCCAAACTGGCGCGGCTGGACTTCACGGAACACGTGATTTCGCCCGACGACCCCGACATGAAGGCCGAAATGCTCCTGCTGTCAGCCTCCGTGCGTGTGCCCGCCCTGGAGCACGACGGCGTGCATGTCTGGGACACCCTGGCCATTGGCGAATACCTGAACGAGATCAAGCCCAAGGCCGGCCTGTTGCCAGCAGACCGGGCCGCACGCGCCCATTGCCGCTCCATCTGTGGGGAGATGCACTCGGGCTTCAGCGCCATGCGTTCGTCGCTGCCCATGAACATAAAGGCCCACTTTCCGGGCTTCAAGCTGTGGTCGCGCGCCCAGGCCGATATCGATCGCATTGAGGCTATCTGGACCGAATGCCTCTCCACCTACGGCGGCCCCTACCTGTTCGGCGCCAAGCCCTGCATCGCCGATGCGATGTTCGCGCCGGTGGTCACGCGTTTCATCACCTACGAGGTGGCACTGGACCCGCAGTGCGTGGCCTATTGCGACACCATCATGGACCTCCCAGCCATGAAGGAATGGGTGGCGGCGGCCGAAGCCGAACCGGATGAGATTGATGAGCTGGATGCAGAGTTTTGAGCCGAACCATTCGCCTGATTCGCCCGCTGCGCTCACTCAAAAGCTGACCGGATCATCGAACCCGTATCGCGCGAAGTGCCTTTGATCCAGGGGCACCGTGGAACCGGCTCTGCCGGGCCACAAGTGCCGTCCCCCCTCGAAGCGCCGCAGGCGCGCCACGGAGGGGGGAAGCCGCAAAGCGGCGCAGGGGGGAGTCCCCATCTTTACCAGGGGGTTGGAGGCGGGATCTCACAGGCCGGCTCGACCGGCACCGACTTGAAATCGGCCGGCGACACGATCTCCAGGTATTCCATGTCGGGCGAGTAGTCGAACAGATAGTGGCGGATGCCGGGGCGCTGGTGCACCACGTCGCCGGCTTCGACCAGGGTCACCTGGTCCTCGTACATGAACTTGGCCCAGCCCTTGGTCATGATCACGATCTGGAAGTCGGCTTCGTGGATGTGCCAGCCGGTGCCACCGTCGGGTGGTTCGTTGGCCTTGACCAGGTGGGCGATCACCTTGCCGTGAGTGGCTTCCGCAATGCCCAGGTCGCGATAGAGGAAAAAGTCGCGCAGGCCGCCGCGCACGAACGCGGTGTCGTTGGGCTTGACGTGGGAGAACAGGGTGGTGGTTCGGTCCAGCATGGGGCGCTCCTTGACACTGTAGGCAGCTGGAGTGCTGCACTGCAGCACCAAGCATGAAGCGTTCCATTGGTGGGTGGGGCGTTCTCTGGCCCTCTTGCACCAGCCAGTCCGTCGCGCTGTGCACCAGTGTGGGTGAGGGCGCACGGCTTCGGGCCCCGGGCCTCAGGGATAATCCAGCCCCATGAGCGGCAACACCATCGGCACCCTTTTCTGCGTCACCAACTTCGGTGAATCCCACGGCCCGGCCATTGGCTGCGTGATCGACGGTTGCCCGCCCGGCATGGCGCTGAGTGAAGCAGACATCCAGATGGAGCTGGACCGGCGGCGCCCCGGCACATCGAAGTTCGTGACCCAGCGCAACGAGCCCGACACCGTGGAGATCCTCAGCGGCGTGTACGAGGGCAAGACCACAGGCACCCCCATTGCCCTGCTCATTCGCAACACCGACCAGCGCAGCAAGGACTACGGCAACATCCTGCAGACCTTTCGCCCCGGCCACGCCGATTACACCTACTGGCAGAAATTCGGTATCCGCGACCCGCGCGGTGGCGGGCGCTCATCCGCCCGCCTGACCGCACCCACGGTGGCCGCCGGTGCCGTGGCCCGCAAATGGCTGAAGGAAAAGTTCGGCACCACCTTCCGGGGTTGCATGACGCAGATCGGCGAACAGGTGATTCCGTTCGAAAGCTGGGACCATGTGCCCCACAACCCGTTTTTCGCACCCGTGGCCGACGTGTCTGCGCTTGAGGATTACATGAACGCGCTGCGCAAGAGCGGCGATTCGTGCGGCGCGCGCATCCGCGTAACGGCGACTGGCATGCCCGTGGGGCTGGGCGAGCCCCTGTACGACCGGCTTGATGCCGACATCGCGCACGCGATGATGGGGCTCAATGCTGTCAAGGGCGTGGAGATTGGTGCCGGTTTCGCCAGTGTGGCCGACAAGGGCAGCACCCACGGCGACAGCCTCACCCCCGATGGCTTCGCGGCCAACAAGGCCGGCGGCGTGCTGGGTGGCATCAGCACTGGGCAGGATCTGGAAGTGTCGATTGCCATCAAGCCCACCAGCTCGATCCTGATTCCACGTGAAAGCATCGACACCACCGGTGCCGCGACCGAGGTCATCACCAAAGGCCGACACGACCCCTGCGTGGGCATTCGCGCCACGCCCATTGCCGAGGCCCTTCTGGCGCTGGTGGTGATGGACCATGCGCTGCGCCACCGCGCGCAATGTGGTGATGTGGTGCTGCCCACGCCCGATATTGCTGCAGCAGGGCGGGCTTGAGCCCGCAGCCATTTGGCTTGTGCCGGCGCCGGAGCGTTCGGTCTGACGCGCTGAACGCGCTCTCCTGCGCGCTTGCGAGCCTCATACCCAGCCTGCCACGGGATCAGGTCGATCGGGGTTTCCGGTGACTTCAAAGCGGCAGCTGTTTCCCTTCGCCATGCTGTCGGCGAGCTATTTCGCCCACATCGGGTTCTTCAACCCCTACCTCCCGCTGTGGCTCAAGGACATGGGGTTCAGCCTGATCGCCATCAGCGTGCTGACCTCGGTGCAATCGGCCACCAGGCTGTTTGCGCCCTATGCCTGGGGCACGCTGAGCGACCGCACCGGTGAGCGCGTGAAGCTGCTGCGTTACGGCGGCACGGCGGCGCTGGTGCTGTCGCTGGGCTTGTGGTTTGACATGGGCGGCGTGGCGCTGTTCATCGTGCTGCTGCTCATGTTCAGCCACACCAGTGCCATGATGCCCATGAGCGAGGCCGCGCTGGCACATCTGGTGAGCCACGGGGGCGCGTTCGACGCCCGCCGCTACGGCCGCGTGCGCCTGTGGGGTTCGCTGGGTTTCCTGCTGACGGTGGTGGCCGCGGGTGCCTGGTTCGAGCGCTTTGGCATGTCGCACTTCCCGGGCTGGACCGCGCTCACGCTGGCCGCCGTGGCCCTGAGCGTGTGGCTGCTGCCAGACGCTCGCGAAGCGGCGCACCACACCGACGAGCATCCCGATGTGTGGCCGGTGTTCCGCCAACCGGCGGTGCGCTGGTTTTTCCTGTCGATGTTCTTCCATGTGCTCTCGCACATCTTCATCTACATCTTCTTCTCGCTCTACCTTGATTCACTGGGCTACAGCAAGACCGTGATCGGGCTGCTCTGGGCGGTGTCGGTGGTGATCGAGATCGGCTGGTTCTTCACACAAGGGCGGTGGCTGCCGTTGCTTTCGCTGCCCGGCTGGCTGGTGCTGGCGGCCGCGCTCATGGCCCTGCGCATGGGCATCACGGCGGGGCTGCCTCTGGTGTGGCCGCTGCTGTTGCTGGCACAGGCGGTGCACGCCATCACCTTCGCCGCGCACCACACGGTGTGCATCGCCTTGCTGTCACGGCACTTCCCCGGTCGCCTGCGTGGGCGTGGTCAGGCGCTGTATTCGGTGCTTGGGTATGGGTTGCCTGGCGTGTTGGGTGGCGTGGGTGGCGGCTTTTTGAGCTCGGCACTGGGGCTGGCCAGTGTGTTCTGGCTTTCCATGGCCAGCGCGCTGGTGGCCATGGCTTGTGCGTGGCGCCTGTGGCGCATTCACCGCCCCGCCACCCGCGCGTGACAGTCAGAGCAGGGGGCGCAGTCCTCGTGCGGCCTCCTGCAGCACCGGCAGCACCCGGGCCAGGGCATCGGTCTGGCTTTCCTGGTTGATCGGCATGGTGATGCTGATGGCCCCGTGCACGCCGTTGTGCCGGTCCAGCAGCGGGACCGCAATGCCGCGGGTGTTCAGCTCCAGTTGCTGCTCCAGCATGGCCCAGCCTTGGCGACGGAAGTGCTGCAGCTCTTCGCGCAAAGCCTGGGGCGTGGCCAGCGTGTAAGGCGTGAATGCCTGCAAGCTGCGGCCGGCCAACCAGGCGTCGCAAGCCGCTTCGCCCCAGGCGGCCAGAATGGCCATGCCCGCCGTGGAAAGCTGGGCCGGAATGCGCGAACCCAGGATGTAGCCGGTGTTCATGTGCCGCTGGGTGCCGCTGCGTGCGATGTAGACGGCTTCATCGCCGTCGAGCACCCCCAGGTAGGCGATTTCCTGTGTGCCGCCCGCAATGCGCTGCAGGAAAGGGTGCACCAGCCGGGGGAAGCGCGCCGATTCCAGATAGGCATGGCCCAGCCGCAGGATGCGCGGCGTGAGCCAGAACAGCTTGCCATCGGTGCCCACATAGCCCAGGTGCGCCAGTGTCAACAGGTAGCGGCGAGCGGCCGTGCGCGTCAGGCCGCAGCGAGCACCCGCCTGGCTGGCGGTCAGGCGAGGGTGCTGGTCGTCAAACACTTCAATGATGGACAGGCCTTTTTCCAGCCCGGCGATCCAGTCGCGCTTGTCCAGTGTGGACGGGGACGAAGGTGTGATGAGGTCCATGTGGCGAAGGGCGTCGTGACCGTGGAAAACCCGCAAAGCGATCGATGATCGATCGAGATTGAGCGATTATCGATCAGCGCAGAGCGACTCGGCCACCGCAGTCGCGGTCTGCCCTTCTACAGTGTCGCAAGCGTGCGGCCCCTGCAGGTGCGGGTGCGCCAGCACACCATCCGGAGACCTGCATGAGTGACCTGCTGCTCAACCACCCTGAGGGCCGTGAGCCCTTGCAAGCCTCATTCAGTGACGCCGCGAACCCGCTGGGGCTCGATGGCATTGAATTCATCGAGTACGCCACATCGCACCCACAGGCGCTGGGCCAGGTGCTGGAAATGATGGGCTTTCGTCCTGTTGCCCGCCACCGTTCCCGCGAGGTGCTGCTGTACCGCCAGGGCGCCCTGAACATCGTGGTCAATGCCCATCCCATGGATGCCAAAGCGGCCGGACACGGCAGCAACGTCCCCACCTTGTCTGCCATGGCCCTGCGGGTGCGCGACGCGCGAGCGGCCTACCACTGCGTGCTCGAGCGTGGCGCCTGGTCGGTGAGCACGCACGCCGAGGTCATGGAGCTCAACATCCCGGCCATCCACGGCGCAGGCAGCAGCCGCATCTACTTCGTTGACCGGTACAAGGAGTTCTCCATCTACGACGTGGACTTCGTGCCGATTCCCTCGGTGGTCCAGCATCCACCGGCCACCGCCGGCATCCATTTTTTCGGCATCGTGCAGTACATCGGACCGGAGCGCAGCAACGACTGGATCGCGTTCTACAACGAGCTGTTTGGTGCAGAGCTGATCCCGGACGAGCAGCGTTTCGGCATCATGCCCAAAGGCACGCTGCTGCGGGTGCCCGCACTGGATCCGGCCAACCGGTTCATGCTGCAGTTGATCGAACCCGAGATCAATGTGGTGGACAGTGACGAGCGGCTGCAGCGTATCGGGCTGGGTGTGCCCGATGTGCTCGCTGCCGTGAAGGCCTTGCGTGCCCTGGGCGTGGAGTTCGTGGAAACGCAGGCTGCGCACACCGAGCAGCGCGGTGCCATCAGCAAGACCTACCTGGGTTCGGTGGTGTTCGAACTGGTGCACAGCCCCATGGCCATCGCACAGGCCTGACGCCATGAACAGCCCTCACACGATCGCCGAAGCCATCAACGGCTTTGGCATGGACACCATCACTTTCGCCGGCCCGCTCGAGGCCAAGCTGGCGGCGATGAAGGCGGCTGGCTTCTCGCAGGTGATGCTCAAGGCCAATGACCTGGTGGGCCACCCTGGCGGGCTGGATTCAGCGGTGCAGGCCGTGAAAGACAGCGGCCTGCGTGGCACCGGTTTTCAGGTGCTGCGCGATTTTGAGGGCCTCTCCGGGCACCTGCACCACTACAAGGTGGACATCGCCAAGAGCATGCTGGAAATGTGTGCCGCGCTGGGCTGCAAGGTGCTGCTTGCGTGTTCGTCCACCTCCACCCACGCCAGCCAGGACCTGGACCACATTGCGCGCGACCTGCGCAAACTCGCCATGCTGGCACTGCCCCTGGGCATTCGCATCGCGTATGAAGGCTTGTCGTGGGGCCGCACCATCAACGAATTCACCACGGCCTGGGACGTGGTCTGTCGTGCCGACTGCCCCAACCTGGGACTGGGCATTGACTCGTTCCACATCTTCGCGGCCAAGACGTCGCTGGAAGAAATCGACTACCTGGACCCCGAAAAAATCTTTCTGGTGCAACTCGCCGACTTCATGTGGCAGGAAACCAGAACCTTTGAAGAGCGCATGACCACCGCGCGCACTTTCCGCGTGTTCCCTGGTGAGGGCGTGCACAGCGAACAGTTGGTGGACCTGGTGCTGCGGCTCGATCGGCTCGGCTACGAGGGTGACTACAGCTTCGAGGTGTTCAACGACGATTACCAGCAGATGCCGCTGCCGCAGGTGGCCGAGCGCGGCCGCCGATCTGCCCTGTGGCTGGCCGAAGATGTGCTGCGCCGCTCGGTGCCCTTGCCGAACCAGATGCGGTTGAAATCGCTGGCGGGCCGTTAAGCTGGGTCTGTTCGCTCAGGGGCATACGCGTGCGATAGTTTCCCTGTGGTGACGTTGAAATTCCATGCGACCAGGAGACACCATGCACCCACGCGGACAGGCCCAGTTGGCGATCTGGAGCGACATCGAGCCGGAACAGGAAACCGACTACCTTCACTGGCTCACACGGGAACACGTGCTGGAGCGGGTGGGCGTTGACGGTTTCCTCTCCGGGCGGGTGTTTCGATGCGAGGCCGGCAGCAAACGCCGCTTCTTCATCACCTATGAATTGCAGGAGACCGGGGCATTGGCAGGGCCCTCGTACCTGGCGCGCCTGAACGCGCCCACAGCCTGGTCTCAGCGCACCATGCCCATCCTGCAGAACTTCGCGCGGGGCGGTGGCCCTGTGGTGGCGCGTGCTGGCCTGGGCAGCGGAGCGTTTGTGGTGCCCTTGCGCATCGACCTCGAAGGTGCGGGTTTGTTGAAAGCGGCCTCGCAGCAGCATCTGGTGGAGCGGATCGCAGGACTCGACGCGGTTGCGCAGGTGTGGCTGATGCAGGTGGATGCCGCCGCGACCGGCGTGCCTACAAAAGAGAAATCCATGCGGCGCAGTGTGGAAGGCGCGTTCGATGGCGTGCTGGTGGTCGAGTCCCTGCACGAAGCGGCGGCCCGTGCGGCCGTGGATGAGCTGGTCAGCAAGGAACTGGCCATGGCAACCCCGGCCGACCAAGAGGTGTTCGTTGCCTGTTTTCAGTTGGACCGCCGGCTGGCGGGGCTTTCCTGAAAAGACCTCAGCCGCTCAGGCCTTGGTATCCAGCAGCGTTCCCAGCATGCGGTCTTGCGTTTCCACGGTGCGCAGGTTGGCGGCAAAACTGTAGAGGCTCATGCGCTGTTCAACCAGGTCTTCAGCCAGGTGGCCGAAGGGCGCGCCGGCCGCCGAAGCGGGCGCTGGTTCGCGCCCGATCTGTGTGTTCACACCGCCCAGGCCGGGCTGGGCGGTCTGGGTGACGACCTGGCGCTGGAAGCCCGGCGTCAGCGCGTTGGCCACGTTGTGGGCCGTCGTGTCCAGCCGGAGCTGGGCGGCGCGCATGCCGCTCATGCCGGTGAATGCTGCGGAGGTGACGGACATGGCCATGGGTGGGTCTGCTTTGAAAGGGACGGCGCTTGCGCCATACGTATCTGATCGGCACAAGGCGTCGGATCTGAAGCCGTGCACGCCCTTCAGGCGACAAACGGTGGCCGTTTGGCCCGGACGTGGGGACAGGCGGCAGGTGTCAGTCGCTCAGGCGTGCAACAGAGCGCAGCACATCGGCCGTGGTGGTGGGCAGGCCGAAGAATTCCAGGTAGGCCGGAATCTGCTCGAACAGCATGTCGGTGCCCACCTGCACGCGGCAGCCGCGCGCCTGTGCGGCGGTCAGGAAGGCCGTCATGGTGGTGCGCATGACCACTTCGCCAACGAAGGTGTGCGGCTGCAAACGCTCCACATCCAATGGCAAAGGGTCGCCTTCGTTCATTCCCATGGGTGTGGCGTTGACGACCAGGTCGAACCCCGCCGGATCGTTGCTGCCGGTGTGGGCTGCAATGCCCGGGTAGTGGGTGGTCAGGCGCTGTGCCAGTGCGTTGGCCGTGGCGGGGTTCACGTCGAAGAGGTGGATGGCCTTGACGCCAGCGGCTGCCAGTGACGCAGCGATGGCGCAACCCACGCCGCCGCAGCCCACCACCAGCGCGCTGGCTCCGGTCAGAGTCAGTCCCTTGAGGCGCACGCCGCGCACAAAACCTTCACCATCAAAGTTGTCACCCACCAGGCGGCCGTCGTCTGTTCGGCGCACCGCGTTGCACGCACCGGCCACGCGCACCGCCGGTGTGACCTCATCCAGCAAATCCACGGTCACCACCTTGTGCGGCATGGTGATGAGCGCACCCCGGATGTTGGTGAGGCGGAATACGGCGCGCAGGAAGGTCGGGTAGTCGGCCGGCTGGCACCCCATGGGCATGACCACGGCATTCACGCCCGCGTGTTCGAAGTAGGGGTTGTAGATCATCGGCGACTTGAAGCTGTGCGTCGGGTAGCCGATGTGGGCGATGAGTTCGGTATGGCCGTTGATGGTGGCCGGCGTGCGATGGTTCATGGGTGTGGGCAATCTCAACCGACCTGAAAGACCTGCAGTTGCACACCGGTGGGCGTGCGCCGCACCGTCGCAATGAAAAGGCGCTGGTTCAGCCACGCGTGCGGGCCAGCAGGGGCTTCCAAGGTGGGTGCGCAACGGAAATAGACCTCGTCGTCTGCCACCGGCGCACCGGCCTGCAGGCGGGCGAGCACCTCGTCGCTGGACACGCGCAAGCCCCGGGATTGCACATAGATCAAGGTGCCGTCGTGCGCCTCGATGGTGTAGTGCGCGTCAATGAGGGTTGTGCCGTCGGCGCGCAGCAGGGCCCAGTCCGAACCGCCCGCACGAATGCGTCCATTCAAAGCAGGCCCTGAGACCTCACCGCCAACGATGGGAATGTGCAGACGCTGGCCCAGTGGCCCGGCGGCTTGTGCAGCGAACGGGCCAATGCTCGCGTCGATGGTGAACGCAAAGCTCAGGGCCGGTGGTGTTGGCACAGGGGTCATGCTGTGACCGTGGCTTCCTTGAGCCATGCGCACATGCGTTCAAACGAGGCCTGCGCCGGAGCGCAATAGGCCTTGGCGCGCAGGTAGCCATGGATCAGGCCTTCGCCGCGGTCCAGCACGGCGGGGGTGCCGGCTTCCTGCAGCGCTTCGGCGTAGGCAATGCCTTCGTCGCGCAGCGGGTCGTGTTCGGCCACGGCAATGTAGGCAGGTGGCAGCCTGGCGTGACTCTCTGCCAGCAGCGGCGCCACCAGGGGGTTGAGCAGACCGGCCGGGTCGGGGCTGTACATGGCATTGACCAACGGCATCGAGGCCACAGTGACCAGTGGGCCGTTGGCGTTTTCGCGGTGAGACGGGCGGTCGGTGTTGAAGGACACGGCCGGGTACACCAGCAACTGCGCACGCAGCGGGCAGGCACTGCCGCGCAGCACCAGGGTCACGGCCGCGGCCAGGTTGCCGCCAGCGCTGTCGCCGCCGATGGCAATGGCGTCTGAATCGATGCCTAGCGCCTCAGACTGGTCAAAGGCCCAGCGGGTCACGGCAGTGCACTCGTGCAGGGCACGGGGAAACGGATGCTCGGGCGCCAGCGCATAGTCCACGCTGATCACGATCTGCTGGTTGGCGGCGGCAATGCCGGCGGTGATGTCCCAATGGGTTTCAGGGCTGCCCTGCATCCAGGCACCGCCGTGCATGTAGATCAGGGCGGGCAGTGCGCTGTCGGCCTGCACGGGCCGGAACGTGCGCACCCGCACCTGAGCGCCGGTCTCGGGAACGTCCACCAGATGCACATCGGTGACGATGCCTTCGGGATGGGGTTCGCGCATGCCGGCGGCCACCACCTCGAAGTGGGCGCGTCGCTGGGCCGGGCCTGCGCCGGCAGGCAGGGTGGACCAGGCCTTGTCCCAGTCGGTGAGGAAGCGGTGGATGTCAGGATGAATCATGGGAGTGTGTGAACGAGTCAGCCCTGGTAGCCAAACTGGCGGGGCAGCCAGAGCACGGCGTCGGGCACATAGGTGAGAAAGGCGAGCGCGGCCAGCATCACGAACACGAACGGCAGGGTTTCCCTGACGATGCGCTTGATGGATTCGCCGGTGATGTTGCCCATGATGAAGAGCAGCAGCCCGTAGGGTGGTGTGATCAGGCCAATCATGAGGTTGACCGTGACCACGATGCCGAAATGCACCATGTCGATGCCCAGCAGCTTGGCCGTGGGAATGAGGATGGGCACGATGACCAGCAGGATGGTGCCGCCTTCGAGCAGCGCGCCCAGCAACAGCAGCAGCACGTTGACCATCAACAGGAAGCCCATGGGCGTGAGATCCATGGCCGCCATGAACTGGCTCACCGACTGCGGAATGTCTTCGCGGGTGACCACGTAGTTGAACACCAGTGCACCCGCGATCAGGATGCCGATGGAGGCCATGGACCGTCCGCTGGAGAGCAACGCCCGGTACGCACCGACCGGTGTGACCGAACGGTACAGCACCACCGAAATCACCAGCGCATACAGCGCGGCCACGGCGGCGGCTTCGGTGGGTGTCATCACGCCGCTGTAGATGCCGCCCAGCAGCACCACCGGCATCATCAGTGCGGGAATGGCGCGCCAGGTGATGCCGGGCAACTCCCGCAGCGGCACCGGCGGCTCCACCGGGAAGTTGCGCACCCTTGCCAGGTAGGCGTTCATGGTCATGAGCACCATGGCCAGCAGCAGGCCCGGCACCACGCCAGCCATGAACAGGAAGCCGATGGACGCGTCCGAGATCAGACCATAAAGAACAAGCGGGATCGATGGGGGAATGATGGGGCCGATCACGGCCGAAGCCGATGTGATGGCCGCCGCGTAGGCCGGCGTGTAGCGGCCGTCCTTGGTCATCATGTTGATCACCATGCGGCCCACGCCAGCAGCGTCGGCAATGGCCGAGCCGGACATGCCCGAAAAAATCAGCGATGACAGGATGTTGACGTGCCCCAGGCCGCCCCGGAAGCGCCCCACGATGGCGTTGCAGAAGCGCAGCAGGCGGTCGGTGAGCGAGCCCATGTTCATGATCTCGGCCGCCAGGATGAACAGCGGGATCGCGAGCAGGGTGTAGGTGTTGTTCAGGCCTTGCAGCAGCTGTTCAGCGGCAATGCCCATGTCCTGACCGGTGATGAACAGGTACACCACCGAGCTGGCAATCATCGACAAACCGATGGGCAGGCCCATCAGGCTGAGCGCGAAGATCAGGTAGACCGTGAGCGCAAAGGGCGAAAAGAAATTCATGCCGGCTCCTTGGCGCCATCGGCGAGCAGCGGGTCGTCATAGAGGCGACCGCGCAGCGCTTCAATGCCGATGTGCAGGTGGCGCACCACCATGGCCACCACGAAGGCGATGTAGATGGAAAACAGGTGGTCCATGCGGATGCCCAGCGAGGCGGTGGACTCCACCTTCATGAAGGTCACGTAGCTCCAGGCCGAAGGCATCGAGCCCACCAGGATCACCACCACCGAAGCGCTCACCACCACCGTGAACCAGCGCTTGACCTCGCGCGGCACCTGGCCGATGAGCACGTCGAAGCGGATGTCTTCCCGGTTGCTCATGACGAACGAGGCGCCCCACAAGATGCCCCAGATCCAGGTGATCACACAGATCTCCTCGGTCCAGGCCACGGGCTTGTTGAACACGTAGCGGAACATGATCTGCAGGATGAAAGCCACGAACATGGTGGCCATCATCACGACCTGGACGTGGTTGGCGCCCAGTCTGAGCCAGCGCAAGAGGCGGGGCACCATGTGCATGGAGGAAGTGGGATGCATGGCGGGGTTCTAGAATGTTCAGATCACACAGTTCAAATGCTCCGGCGCGCCACCTGCCCCGCACGACGTACCCCCTTCCAGGGGCACCGAGGAACCGGCTTTGCCGGGCCTCTGGTGCCGTCCCCCTCCCGCCGAAGGCGAGAGAGGGGGAAGACGCGAAGCGGCGCAGGGGGTGTTTACAGCTTGTTGATGCGGTCCAGCATGCCGGCTGGCCAGTCTTTCGCGAACTTGGACTTGGCATACACATCAAGCACGTGCTTGCGGAACGCGGCCAGGTCGGGCGTGTACACCTCCAGGCCTTGCTGCTTCATGAAGGCTTCCTGCTCCACGTCGTCCTTGAGTGCCTGGGCGGTCACGGCAGCGGCGAACTTGTCGGCAGCCTCCTGCACGGTCTTCTGCTGGGCAGGGCTCAGGCTGTTCCACTTGCTCAGGCTGATGGCAAACAGGTTGTTGGCCACGAGGTGGCTGGTCTTCACGATCTGTGAGCTCACCTCGTAGAACTTCATGCTGCGCACCGCGCCCATGGGGTTGTCCTGGCCGTCAATGGTGCCGGTCTGAAGGGCGGTGTAGACCTCGGTGAAGGCCAGCGGCGAAGGGTTGGCGCCCATGGCGGTACCCACGAACTGCCAGCCTTCACCTGGCGGCATGCGCAGCTTGATGCCGACCAGGTCGGCTGGCGTCATGATCTTTTTCTTGGGCTTGAGGCCCAGGTGGCGCGTGCCGATGTAAGGCACCGACAGCACTTTGATGCCCATCTTCTCTTCCATCATGGTGAACAGCGCCTTGCCCACGTCGCTGTCGAACACGGCCTTCATGTGAACGTGGTCGCGGAACACGTAGGGCGTGGTCACGATGCTCCAGGCGGGAATCTGTCTTTGCACATCGAAGGCGGCCAGGTTGGCCATGTGCAGGTTGCCGCGCTGCATGGCGACCGGCTCGGTGCCTTGCTTGAACAGCGTGGCGCCGAAGTAGGGCTTGAAGTCGAAGTCGGCACCCAGCGCGCCGCCGAAGGCTTCCTTGAGGATGGTGGCCCGCACGTCACTTTCGGCCACGGTATCGGAGTAAATCAGTTCGACTTTGCCCTGTGCAAACGCAAGGGCAGGCAGGCCGGCAACGCACAGGCTGGCG
This sequence comes from Betaproteobacteria bacterium HGW-Betaproteobacteria-16, assembly GCA_002840835.1. Classification (GTDB taxonomy): domain Bacteria; phylum Pseudomonadota; class Gammaproteobacteria; order Burkholderiales; family Burkholderiaceae_C; genus Hydrogenophaga. The sequence continues at coordinate 19,414 of PHCQ01000026.1, forward strand.
GCAGCGCCGAGAAGGGTACGGCGTTGAATGTGAGCGGTCATGGTGTGTCTCCTCTTGGGGCGGGGCGGTTTCAACAGATGCAGAAGCGGCTTGAAAAGCCTGATTCGCATCATGTACGAACTGGTTAATTAAATCAACGCGAGACGATCAGGGTTTTCCCTGAATTGGGGCGCGGGCCGCTGGACGGCAGGGTTTGCGAAGGGGAAAGCGTCAGTCGCGCCGCAGGTAGCGCTCGACCATCTCCACCACACTCTGGCGCCGCTGGGCGATCCACTCGGGTGCCTCGGTGTCGCGCTTGAAGATCAGGCCAAAGGTGTGCCGGTTCGACACGTTGAAGAAGGTGAGGGCCGAGATGGAGGCGTGAATGTCGAGCGCGTCCAGCCCGGGTCTGAATGTCCCTTCGGCCACGCCCCGGTCGTACAAGGACTGGATGGCCGAGATGGCGGGTACGTTGAGTTCCTGAATGAACGGGCTTTGCGCCAGGTACTGGCCCCGGTTGATGTTTTCGCCCATCACCAGGCGGATGTAGTTTTCGCTTTCCCGGTGGTGGTCAAAGGTGTATTCCACCAGCTTGCGCAGGGCGTCCACCGGGGCCAGGTTTTCCAGGTCAAGCTGGCCTTCATGAAACCGCATCTCTCCGTAAGAGGCCTCAAGCACCGCCAGATAAAGGCCCTCTTTGCTACCAAAATAGTAGTAGATCATGCGCTTGCTGGTCTGGGTGGCCGCGGCAATCTCGTCAATGCGCGCACCCGCCAGTCCCTTTTCGGCAAACTCTGTCATGGCCACCTCGAGGATGTTGGCCATGGTGCGATCAGGATCGTTGGTGCGGGTGGTTTCCCGGGCCTGTGCCTTGGGGCGGCCCGCTTTGCGCGCGAAATGTACCGGTTCGTTCATGGCGGCAGTATAGGTTCGGCTCCCGCCGAAGTGGGCAGTGGGGTGCCAGCCGGTGGGCCCTGGGCTTCAGGGCGCCGGATCCACCACCGGTCTGCGCCGCAGCGGGTTGAAACCCGTCACCAGCGCAGAAGCCAGCAGCACCAGGGCTCCACCCAGGAAGATGCCGGGTGAAAGCGTTTCGCCCAGGAACAGGTGGCCCCAGGTCACGCCAAATACCGGAATCATGAACACCGGACTCATGGCGGCCACTGGCGACACGTGCCGGATGATGCGCAAATGGGCCCAGTAGGCCAATCCCGAGGTGACCACGCCCATGAGCACGACGGCGCCCATGGCTTCTGCCGTGAAGCTAGCCTGCGGCAGTCCCCACAGAGCGCCGGGCAGCACGAGCACCATGGCCGCCACATGAATGCCTGCGGCAATGGCCAGCGGCTGCATGCGGGTGGTGGCGCGTTTCATGAGCGGGGTAGAGAAACCGTAGCAGGCGGCGGCGGTGACGCAAGCCAGCGCGGCGGCCAAAGTGGCCGCATCCGGCCGCACCGGGCCCAGTCGCACGATCAGGCCCACACCCACGAAGCCGCACACGCAGCCCAGCAGCTTGCGCACGGTAAGCGTATCTTCCTTGTACCAGGCCGACGCCAGCGTTCCGAACACCACTGCCGTGGTGTTGAGCAGGGCGCTGTAGCCGGCCGGTAGCCGAAGGGCCGCCCAGGCGTAGAGCAGAAAGGGCACCGCCACCGACAGCGCGCCCAACACCATCAGTTCTCGCCAGTGTTCCCACGGCCATTTCTGCTGCAGGCCCCGCATGATCAGCGCCAGTGTGGCGCCCGCCAGCGCCACACGGCAGCCGGCCAGCACCAGGGGCCCCATCACGGGGCTGGCGATGCGGATGAACAGGAAGGAGGCGCCCCAGAGCGCCGATAGGGCGACCAGCTGGGCAAAGTGGCGGGATTTCACCGCTGCATTGTGGGGCCTGGCATCAGCGGCGGCCGTGCGGCCTGTCGCGGGCAGGACCTCAGGTTCAGCCAGCCGAAGCTGTGGACCTGCGCACTAGGCCTTCGATGGCCAGGCGGTAGCCGTCGGTGCCGAACCCGACCACGATGCCTGCCGCAGCCGGCGACACATAGGAGTGGTGGCGGAAGGCCTCGCGGGCGTGCACGTTCGAGATATGCACCTCGATCAGGGGCATGGGCTTCACACCGCTGATGGCGTCGAACAGCGCCACCGAGGTGTGGGTGAATGCCCCCGGGTTGAACACCACGCCCATCAGCTCACCGGCCTTGAAGCGGCGCCCGGCAGCGTGGATCTGGTCGAGCAGGTCGCCCTCGTGGTTGCTCTGGAAGGCTTCGAGCGAGTGTCCCAGACCCTTGGCCACGTCGCTGCACATGGCCTCCACGTCGCCCAGTGTGGTGGCGCCGTAGACGGCGGGCTCGCGCGTGCCCAGCAGGTTGAGGTTGGGGCCGTTGAGCAGGAGGATGTTGGACATGGTGTTCCCGGAAGAGGTGAATGCAGAAGGTGAATGTTCAGAGGAGGGGCACAGTGAGCTGCTCGATCACCGGCCGGGTGTCGGGGCGCACCCCTCGCCACCACAGAAAGGCTTCGGCAGCTTGCTCGATCAGCATGCCCACGCCGTCGGCCACGCGGGCTGCGCCGGCCGCGCGCGCCTGTTTCAGGAAAGGGGTGAGCCCCTTGCCGTAGACCATCTCGTAGGCCAGAGCGCCAGGGGCGAACACGCCGGGTGGCAGGGGCAGCGTGTCTTGCGACAGACCGGTGGAAGTGGCGTTGAGCACCACGTCAAAGCTCAGCCCAGCCAGGTCGTCGTAGCCACCGGTTTGCAGGTCCACGTGCTCGGCGAAGTCGGCCTTGAGGGCATGTGCCTTGGCGGCGGTGCGATTGGCCACGGCAATGAGGGCCGGCCCTTGACCGGCCAGCGGCAGGATGGCCCCGCGCGTGGCACCGCCCGCGCCGCACAGCAGCACCCGCTTGCCTGCGAGGGAAACGCCCTGGTTGCGAAGGATGTCGTTGACCAGGCCCGTGCCGTCGAAGTTTTCCGCCAGGATGCGGTCACCTTCAAACTTGAGCGCATTCACCGCACCGGCCAGTCGAGCGCCCTGGGAAGGATCGGTGGCCAGTTCGAAGGCCTGCAGCTTGAATGGCAGGGTCACGTTCGCGCCGCGCCCACCCGCAGTGCGAAACGCCATCACAGTGTGGCGAAAGGCGTCCACCGGTGAGTCGATCGCGGTGTATTCCAGCACCTGGCCGGTGGCCTGTGCGAACAGGCCGTGGATCAGGGGCGACTTGCTGTGCGAAATAGGGTGGCCGATGACGGCGTAGCGATCGATCATGTGGCTCTGGGCAAACTGAACACGGGCGTTGGAGCGCCGATTGTCGCGCAAGCCCTTGGTCTGGGCGTGGACATCGGCGGTGGGCTTATTCTCGCCAAGCCATAGGCCATCATCCCTGAATCATCATGTCCCCCCTCAAAATCGATTTTGTGTCCGATGTGTCCTGCCCCTGGTGCGCCATCGGCCTGGGTGCGCTGGAAGAAGCCCTGACCACCCTGAAGGACGACGTGCAGGCCGAACTGCACTTCCAGCCCTTCGAGCTCAATCCGCAAATGGGCTCCGGTGGCCAGGACATCGGTGAGCACCTCACCCAGAAGTACGGCTCCACGCCCGAACAGCAGCTCCAGATCCGCGAGACCATCCGTCAGCGCGGCGCCGACGTCGGTTTCGTGTTCAACCCTGAAGGGCGGGGGCGCATCTGGAACACCTTTGATGCGCACCGCCTGCTGCACTGGGCCGCTTTGGAAGGCCAACCGGGTCAGCAACACGGTCTGAAAAAGGCGCTGCTGGCGGCCTGCCACACGCGTTCGCAAGCCATGGAGTCTCACGACGTGCTGCTGGCCTGCGTGGCAGAGGCCGGCATGGACACAGTGCGCGCCCGGGCCGTACTGGCGTCCGGCGAGTTTGCGCAAGACGTGCGCGAACGCGAGCGCTTCTTCACCAGCCACGGCATCCACTCGGTACCGGCGGTGATCATCAACGACCGCCACCTGATCTCCGGTGGTCAGCCGGCGGCGGTGTTCGAGCAGGCGCTGAGGCAGATTGCTGCAGAAGAAACCGCTTGAACGGCGAGCACGGTTCGCCTTTTTGATCTGGCACGGGGCCTGCCATGCAAGGCTCCGCAGGAATGGGCCGACCCCCTCACCGAATCGAATGTGGATTTTTGAAGTCAATTCTGGTGACATTTGGTGAGAAAGGAAACGGCCACCCGTGCACTGCGGGATCGGGCTGTGCGTGAGGCCCGCCCTTGCCCACCATCAAATCGTGGCCGCCCCAGAGGGCAAAAGCTCATTGATACCGTACAGACCGGACGCGTTTGAGCCCCCAGACCTGGCGACACTCCCGCAATGATGTGGTTGCAATTTCGGTTCTCCGTTGTTGGGCCCGTGGAAGAATTCCCGACAACTCCCACCCAACCTGTCAACCGTGATGCCTGTCGCCGAATTTTCCGAGCCGATAAGCCAGGCAACGCTCACCGAAGCGGAGGAATCCCAGCTCCTCGGCGCATGGAAAGGTGTCACCACTGCCTATCCGCGAGAGGCGACCATCGGCGGGCTTTTCCTGGAGACGGCGCGCCGTTTCCCGCAGCGCGAGGCGCTGCGCTGCGGTGGCTGCTCGCTCACGTATTTCCAGCTGCATTCGGAGGCGAGCCAGCTCGCGCTGCAACTGCGCGATACCGGCGTCGCCCCCGGCGATCTGATCGCGATCAGCTCGCGTCCTTCGCCGGAAATGATCGTCGGATTTCTCGCCATCCTGCTTGCCGGCGGCGGCTGTGTGCCGATCGACCCCACCTATCCGGCGGCCCGGTTTGCGCAACTGCTGGTCGATTGTGGTGCGTCCATCGGCCTCGCCACGGCAGGATGCGAGACCTGCTATCCGGCGGATTGGAAGGGAAAGTTCCTCCTGATTCATAAGACCGGAGACGCCGCAGCCCCTACCGAGCTTCCGGAGATTCCGCTGACCGCAGAGCATCCGGCGCACCTGCTTTTCACCTCGGGCTCCACCGGGAACCCAAAGGGCGTCCTGCTTCCCCATCGCGGCGTGGTGCGATTGGTCAGGAATCAGAGTTTCCTCACGATCACGCCGGACGACGTTTTTCTGCAGGCCGCGCCGGCGTCGTTCGACGCATCGCTCCTCGAAATCTGGGGGCCGTTGCTCAATGGCGGCCGTCTGACCCTGCTCCCCCATGGCCCGGGCATCGCAGAAATCGTCACAGCGGTCCGAGAACACGGCGTCACCACGCTCTGGCTCACGTCCGGCTTGTTTCAACTCTTGATGAGCGAAAGCCCGGCGTCTCTCAAGGGGCTGCGCTATCTTTTGTCGGGAGGCGATGTCCTTTCTGTGCCGCATGTGCGCCGTGCGCTGGAATCCTTGCCAGGCACCCGGTTGATCAACGGCTACGGACCCACCGAAAACACGACTTTCACCACCTGCCACACCATCACCCTGGCGGATCTGGAGAAACCATCGATCCCCATCGGCAAGCCTATTGCCAACACCACGGTCTATCTGTTGGACGGCATGCTCAGGCTGGTCCCGGTCGGCGTGCCTGGCGAGCTTTTCGCTGGTGGTGACGGCCTCGCCATCGGCTACCACGGCGCGGCCGAACTCACCGCCGAGAAATTCATCACCCATCCCGAGTTCGGCAGGCTCTATCGCACCGGCGACCTCTGCCGCCGGGCGACTGACGGCACCATCGAGTTTCTTGGCCGTGCTGACCATCAGGTCAAAGTACGCGGCTTCAGGGTCGAACTCGGTGAAATCGAAGCCCTGCTCGCCAGCCACCCGGACGTCCGCGAAGCCAAGGTCGCCGTGCGCGGAGAAGACGCCGAGACAAAACGCATCCTGGCCTGGGTGATCCCTGGCGAGCTCGGCAAAGTCAAGGAAGGCGATCTGGATGGATTTCTCGCGGCCCGGTTGCCTGCCTACATGCGACCCGACGCCGTCGGCATCATCGAATCGTTCCCACTCAACGCCAACGGCAAGATTCAAGTGTCTTCCCTGCCAGAGCCTGCGAGAAGCCGGAGCGAGGCAGTGGCGAAACCTGCGGCTCCGCCGGTTGGCGAGACGGAAAAACAACTGGCGGTGATCTGGAGCGAGTTGCTCGGCACGGCGGAAATCAATCGCGACGACGATTTTTTCACCCTGGGCGGCCATTCGCTGATGGCGCTTCGGATGTTTGCCCGCATCCATGGCGAGTTCGACAGATCTTTGCCGCTGGCCACGCTGCTCCAGCATCCCACGATCGAAGGTCTTGCCGGCGTCCTGGTCCCACCGGTCGCGGTGAAAGCGGTCGAAACGCCGCCGATTCCGGGCAAAGGCAATGTTGTCACGATCGCGGTCGGAGGCGACGACACGCCGCTGTTTTGCATTCACGGCGGTGATGGCGGGGTTCTGTTCTACCGCAGTCTCGCCACGTTGATGCCGCCAGAAATTCCGCTGCATGCCATCGAGTCGCTCGAGCTCGGCAGCAGCGGTCCCATCGAGTCTTTCACCATCGAAGAAACGGCGGCAGGTTATGTCCGCAGCCTGCGGGCGATCCAGCCACACGGACCTTACCGGCTGGCCGGCTACTCGTTCGGCGGCGTGGTGGCGCACGAAATGGCCTTCCAGTTGACGCGGGGCGGGCACGCGGTCGAGTTCGTGGGCCTCTTCGACACCCACAACCCGGCCGTTCCGGCGCGGAACTACACGTTGACGGAGCGGCTGCGTGTCTTCTGGCAACAGAACTCGGCCGAGCCGTTATGGCGCCGGTTGAAGCGGGTGCGGACCCGTTTGATTGAAGGCATCCGGACCAACCGCCGCGTGAAGGCGGAGGTCAGGGCCGCGCACCGCAGCGGGCCGGCGGAGCCCTACAGCGATCTGCGTCGCGTGCAGGTTCGCCAGGCCAATTGGCGGGCCATGCAGGCCTACCGTCCACAGACTTACCCGGGACGCCTCACGCTTTTCAGGACCTCGACGATCAGTGACAAGGTCGAGCGCCCGGCCGACTATGGTTGGGCTTGTCTGGCAGGCGGTGGGCTGGATGTTGTCTTGCTCTCTGGCGAGCATCTCACCCTGTTCGCGCCGGAGAACATTGCCAGCCTTGCGCAAGCGCTAACGGATTCCCTCCTTGAGTCCAGCCGCTGGGCTCGTTGACAGATTCATGATCGTTGGAGTTGATGCTGGCGTTGGCGATCTGGACCGTTTCTGGCATCACCGTTGAGCAAGCCGATGTTCATCTGCCTGTAAAGCAATGGCCTGCCGCGTGTCCGCATCCAGCCGGTCCAGATTTTTCAGCTGCATGGCCATGCGAGGATTCTTGCGCAGCAGTTCCTCATGTCGACCCAGAAAATCCCAGTACAGCGTGGTGAAGGGGCAGGCGAAGGCGCCGGTGGACTGCGCCGGGTCGAAGCGGCAGCCTTTGCAGTGGTTGCTCATGCGCTGGATGTACTTGCCGGTCGCCACGTAAGGCTTGCTGGCCATCAGCCCGCCGTCGCCAAACTGACTCATGCCCAACGTGTTGGGCAGCTCCACCCATTCCACCGCGTCGACGTACACGCTCAGGTACCACAGGTGCACCGCCTTGGGCCTCACACCCAGCAGCAAGGCGTACAGGCCCGTGACCATGAGCCGCTGGATGTGGTGGGCGTAGCCGTGTTCCAGCGTCTGGCTGATGGCGTCTCTCAGACAGGCCATGTCGGTGTCACCGGTCCAGTACCAGGCGGGCAGCTCCGCTTGAGCTTCCAGCGCGTTGCGCGCCAGATAGCCAGGCATCTGCGTCCAGTAGATGCCGCGTACGTACTCCCGCCAGCCCAGAATCTGGCGGATGAAACCCTCCACGGCGGCCAGTGGTGCGTGGCCTTGGTGGTAGGCGGCTTCTGCGGCGGCCACCACCTCGCGTGGGTTCAGCAGCTTGAGGTTGAGCGCGCAGCTCAGGTGCGAGTGGTAGAGCCAGGCTTCGCCGGCCCACATGGCGTCCTCATACCGGCCGAAAAGCGGCAGGCGTTCCTGCACAAAGCTTTCCAGCGCCATCAGGGCCTGGGAGCGGGTGACTGGCCAGCCAAACCGTTGCAGGCTGCCCGGGTGCTTGCTGAAGCGAGCACGCACCAGCTGCATCACTTCGCGGGTGATGTCGTCTGGCTCAAAGCGTGAGGGAGGTGGCAGGTTCTGCGGCCCCGTCTTTCCGAATGAGTCGCGGTTGTCGGCATCAAAATTCCACTGCCCGCCCACGGGCTGCTTGCCGTCCATCAGGATGCCATGCTTCTGCCGCAGTTCGCGGTACCAGTATTCGAGGCGCAACTGCTTGCGCCCCTTGGCATGGGCAGCGAATTCGCGCACGGTGCTGAAAAAGTGGGCGTCCTCTCGAAGGTCCAGCGGCAGCTGGTATTGCGTCGCCGTGGCGCGCAGGGCCTTCAGCACCCGCCAGTCGCCCGGGGCCGTGAGCACCAGGCCTGTGGGTTTCAACGCTTCAATGCTTCGGCTCAGTTCGCTGGCCAGCGTGCCGGTGTTGTTGGCATCATCCAGCGCCGAGTATTGAAGCGGGTAGTCGTGTTCGCGCAGGTGTCCGGCGAAGTGGCGCATGGCACTCAGGAACACGGCAATGCGCTGCTGGGCCGACCACACGTGTTCGGACTCTTGGGCCACTTCGGCCATCCACACCACGTCTTGTGCTGGGTCGAAGTCCTGCAAGGCGCTGGACGCAACGTCGAGCTGGTCGCCCAGCACGATCACCAGGTTGCGCACGCAGTCGGGCAGGGGGCGCTTCACAGGACCTTCGCTGCAGCGGGCTTTCTGGCGCGGCACGCGTCCGAGCAATACAGCACCGCCTCCCAGTTCTTCGCCCAGGCCTTGCGCCAGGTCATGGGCCGGCTGCATACCACGCAGGGCTTGCTGGGCAGCGATTGCTTGTTGCCCTTGAAGCCGTTGTTCTTCACGCGGGCGCGCCTGCGTGGTGGAGCGCTTTGGCAATCCGGTTTCGTTTCACCGTGGAGCGTGGCACCTGCTGCGGCAGGTGTTCAAACCAGCGACGCACATCGTCTTCCACGCACAGGCCGTGCATGTAGTTGTAGATGGCCTTGCGCAGGCCGATGCCCAGGGCATCGTGGTCGGTGCCGGTGGGGTCGATGAAGCCGATGTCGTTCTTGGCAAAGCTCACCGGTGGCAGCGGGATCAGTTCGATGCCGTACTCGGCCGGGTTCATGCCCACTGGTGAATGCACGGTGCAACTGAAGCGGTGAAAGAAACCGCTCTGGATGCAGCCGTTTTCGAACAGCTGGCGCACGTATTCCAGCGCGTCCACCGTGTCTTGCAAGGTTTGCGTGGGAAAGCCGTACATGAGGTAGGCATGCACCAGAATGCCGGCGTCGCTGAAGCCCTTGGTCACGCGCGCCACCTGCTCCACCGACACGCCTTTTTTCATCAGCGTGAGCAGCCGGTCGCTGGCCACTTCCAGGCCGCCACTCATGGCGATGCAGCCACTTTGCGCGAGCAATTCCGCCAGTTCGGGCGTGAAGGTCTTTTCAAAGCGGATGTTGCCCCACCACGAGATGTTGAGCTGGCGGCGGATCAACTCTTCGGCCAGCGCCTTCAGGGCCTTGGGCGGAGCAGCCTCGTCCACGAAGTGAAAGCCGGTCTGGCCGGTTTCGTTCACGATGGCCTCGATGCGGTCGACCAGGGTGGTAGCGGTGGCGGTCTCGTAGCGGCCGATGTAGTCCAGGCTCACGTCGCAGAAGCTGCACTTTTTCCAGTAGCAGCCGTGGGCCACGGTGAGCTTGTTCCAGCGCCCGTCGCTCCACAGCCGGTGCATCGGGTTGAGCATGTCCAGCAGGCTCAGGTAGTGGTCCAGGGGCAGGCCGTCCCAGGTGGGGGTGCCCACGTCTTCGAAGGGGATGTCGGGCTCGACCAGGTTGATGTAGCGGACCTGGCCTTCTTCCGTGCGCACGAAGGTACGAACCAGCCGCTGAATGGAACGCTGGCCGCGCAAGTGTTCCATCAGCGCCAGCACCGGTCGTTCGCCAGCGTCCAGGGTCACGTAGTCCACGAAGTCGAACAGGCGCGGGTCGCTCAGCTCGCGCAGTTCGGTGTTCACGAAGCCGCCGCCCAGCGCCACGCTGATCATGGGGTTGTGCGCCTTGATGGTCTGCGCGATGCGAAGCGCGGCGTACACCGAACCCGGGAACGGCACCGACAGCAGCACCAGCGCGGGCCGGTGTTGCTCCAGTGCGGCCAGCGTGAGGTCTTGCAGCAGCCGGTCCACCAGCGTGGGCGGCGCGGCCAGCGCCTGGGCCAAGGGGTCGAAGGTGGGCTGGCTGCTGGCCAGCGATTCGGCGTAGCGCACGAATTCGAAGCGCTCGTCCACCGCGTCGCGCAGCACATCGGCCAGGTCGTTGAGGTACAGGGTGCACAGGTGGCGCGCCTTGTCCTGCACGCCCAGCGCGCCAAAGGCCCAGGCCAGCGGGTCGCCGCTGCCGTCATCTTCATAGGCATCCAGCGCGGCAAAGCGCGGTCCTTCGGGCAACAGGCCGCGCGCCGCAATGCGGTGGGCCAGGGTCGAATCGCGGCCCTGCAGAAAACGGATCACCGGCCCGATGGTGGCGCGGTAGGTGTCGAACTGGTCCAGGAAGGCATGCACGCTGCCCGTGCGGTCTCGCTCGGGCAGTTCCAACGCCTGCCCACGCACTGCTTCCAGCCCGGCCGGCGTGAACAGCTTGAGCACCAGGGCCAGCGCCAGATCCGCCTGCACCGCATCCACGCCACGCGAGCGCAGGAACCCCGTGAGGTAGGCGGTGGAAGGGTAGGGCGTGTTGAGCTGCGTCATCGGCGGGATGAGGCTCAACACGCGAAATTCGGATGTCATGGAGGCGCGAGGGTGGGGTGGAGCATGGAGCTTAGCCCAAGAAGCTCAACAGGGATCGATCACCAAGCAGTGCCCCCGCCCATACGCTTACGGAGAGCGTGCCCCCATCCAGAGGTGCCGTGGAACCGGCTTCGCCGGGCCACAGGCACCGCCCCCCTCCCAGGGGGGTGACGCCGAAGGCGGCGCGGGGGGTGCTTTTCTAGCACTCCACGATATTCACCGCCAACCCACCTCGCGAAGTCTCCTTGTACTTGGTCTTCATGTCGGCGCCTGTCTCGCGCATGGTCTTGATCACCTTGTCCAGGCTCACAAAATGGGTGCCGTCGCCACGCAGCGCCATGCGCGCGGCATTGATGGCCTTCACAGAAGCGATCGCATTGCGTTCGATGCAGGGAATCTGTACCAGCCCACCCACCGGGTCGCAGGTCAGGCCCAGGTGGTGTTCCATGCCAATCTCGGCTGCGTTCTCCACCTGCTCGGGCGTGCCGCCCATCACCGCGCACAGGGCTGCAGCGGCCATGGAGCAGGCCACACCCACCTCACCCTGGCAGCCCACTTCCGCGCCGCTGATGCTGGCGTTTTCCTTGTAAAGAATGCCGATGGCCGCTGCGGTGAGCAAAAAATCGACCACGCCGTCGTCACTCGCGCCAGGCACGAAGCGCCGGTAGTAGTGCAGCACGGCGGGCACGATGCCGGCTGCACCGTTGGTGGGCGCGGTGACCACGCGGCCACCTGCTGCGTTTTCTTCATTCACTGCCAGGGCATAGAGGTTGACCCAGTCGAGCACGGCCAGCGGGTCGGTCAGGGCCTTTTCCGGGTGGGCGGTCAGGTCGTGGTGCAACTGGTGTGCGCGGCGTTTGACCTTGAAGCCGCCCGGCAGCACCCCGTCGGTCTGGCAGCCGCGCACCACGCAGGCCTGCATCACGTCCCAGATGCGCAGCAGGCCTTCGCGCACTTCGCTGTCGCTGCGCCAGTGGCGCTCGTTGGCCCGCATCACGCCGGCAATCGTCAGCCCGTGTGCCTGGCAGCGCTGCAGCAACTCGTCCCCCGATCGGAACGGTATGGGCAGTTCGGTGACATCCGGTGCGATGGCCTTCTGGCGGCTGCCATCGGCTGCCACCTCTTCGCTCACCACAAAGCCACCGCCCACAGAGTAGTAGGTGCGCTCGGCCAGAAGCGCGCCGCTGGCGTCCCAGGCACTCAGGCGCATGCCGTTGGCGTGAAAGGGCAGGGGCTGGCGGTAGAAGGACAGGTCTTCGCGGTCGTTCCAGTCCACCGTGTGTTGACCCAGTAACTGGATGCGCTTGCTGCCGCGGATGGCTTCGATGGTGGGCTTCACCGCATCGATGGGCACCGTCTCCGGGTCGTGCCCGCACAGGCCCAGCAGCACGGCCTGGTCGCTGCCGTGGCCCTTGCCAGTGGCGCCCAGCGAGCCGTGCAGACCGCAGTGCACCCGGGCCACCTGGCCCAGCAGTTCGTGTGCCTGAAGGCCGGCCACGAACATGCGCGCGGCCCGCATGGGCCCCACGGTGTGCGAGCTGCTGGGCCCGATGCCGATCTTGAACAGGTCGAAGGCAGATATGGCCATGGCGGTCTCCGGTGTGCGGCGGTCAGGGAGCGACCGTTGCGGGCAGCAGCACCTGTGCAGGCTGCTGCTCTGCCTGCCACTGTGCCACGTGAAGGGTGAGCTGGTGTGCCGTGATGGCGGAAAGCGTCCAGCCCAGGTGGCCGTGGCCAGTGTTGTAGAACACGTTGGCGTGGCGGCCGGCACCCACGCGCGGCAGCATGCTGGGCAGCATGGGGCGCAGGCCTGCCCAGGGTTCCACGCGGCGCGTGCTCACGCCCGGGAAGCAGCGGTTGACCCAGTCCACCAGCGGTCGGATCCGGTCGGCGCGGATGTCCAGGTTGAAACCGTTGAACTCTGCCGTGCCAGCCACCCGGAAACGGTCATTCCCCAGGCGGCTGGTCACCAGCTTGGTTTCATCGTCGAGCAGGCTCACCTGTGGTGCGGCGGCCTGGCTGGTTTCGTCGTTCAGCATCACGGTGATGGAGTAGCCCTTGACCGGGTACACGTTGAGCCGGTCGCCCAACTGAGCACCCAGCGCGCGGCTGTGCACGCCGGCGCACACCACCACCGCGTCTCCACTCAATACCTCGCCGTTCTGCAGCGTCACGTGGGCTGTTTGGCCCGTGCTATGCACGCGGGTCACGGCGTGGCCGGTCAGCAGCTTCACGCCCAGGCGCTCGCAGGCCAGGCCCAGGCCGTGGGTGAACTTGTGGATGTCGCCGGTGCTGTCGCTCTCGGTGAAATAGCCGCCAAAGTAATCGCCCTGCAGCGTGGGTTCGATCGCGCGCATTTCATCGGGGGTGACCGCGCGGCGCGGCAGCCCGCCTTCGGCCAACAGCCTGGACACTTCACCTGCGTGCTCGAACCCAGCGCGGTCGCGGTAGATGTGCAGGATGCCTTGGCGCTTGAGGTCGAAGTCGATGCCTTCGGTTTCGGCCCAGCCGAAGAGATGCTCGCGCGCGGCCACCGCCAACTTCGCGGTGGCGACGGTGTTGTCGCGGTACTTCGGAATGTTGGCCACGAACTCTGCGAACCAGCTGAGCTTGTGCCAGGAAGGCTTGGGGTTGACCAGCAGCGGCGCGTCGGCCTTGAGCATCCACTTCAGGCCCTTGATCAGGGTGCTGGGGTGGGTCCAGACTTCGGCGTTGGAGGCAGAAAGCTGTCCGCCGTTGGCATGGCTGGTTTCCATGCCCGCGTAGCGGTGCTTTTCGATCAGGGTGACCTGGTGGCCCTGGCGGGCGAGCGCGTAAGCGCTGGTGACGCCGGTGATGCCACCGCCGATGACGATGAGGTGAGGCATGGGAATCTCTCGAACAAAGCCGTCAAACAAGGATGGACAGGACCCGCACACCGTGTGCGGGCCTTGACCCCCTCTGTTTGGGACCTGAGAGATTCACCCAAACCTTCAAGGCCGGGGCTTGCTCCTGCGGTGGGCCGGGCGACGAATCCCGACCACTCTTCAGAGTGTGTGGTGCGGCGATACGCACCGGTTCGCTCCAGCGGTCTGGGGTGCCTGAGAGTTTCCGGGGTGGTTGCTCCTTCGGCGCCGGTGCTCGTTGGCACCGGTCTCTCCCGCTGTGGCGGTGAGCCTGCGCAGGGCAGGCATTGCTCATTGCGGTTTGATCACCCCAGTTCGCCGACAGGCACACAACTGCAGAACAGATTGCGGTCGCCATACACGTTGTCCACACGGCCCACGGGCGGCCAGTACTTGGCGTTCGCCCGGGTGGAGGTGCTGGCCGCACCGTCCTCGCGCGAATAGGGATGCAGCCAGTCGGCCTTCATCAAGCTGGCGGCGGTGTGCGGCGCGTTCTTCAGCGGGTTGTCGTCTTGCGGCCAGGTGCCGTTCTCGATCAGCCGGATCTCTTCGCGGATGGCGATCATGGCGTCGATGAAACGGTCCAGCTCTTCCAGCGTTTCGCTCTCGGTGGGTTCGACCATCAGGGTGTTGGCCACCGGGAAGCTCAGCGTGGGCGCATGGAAACCGTGGTCCATCAGGCGCTTGGCCACGTCTTCGGCCATCACGCCGCTGGTCTCTTTCAGGCCGCGCAGGTCCAGGATGCACTCGTGCGCCACGTGGCCGTTGGCCGAGGCGTACAGCGTGGGGTAGTGGTCGGCAAGGCGCTTGCTGATGTAATTGGCGCTGAGGATGGCGGTTTCGGTTGCGTGCTTGAGGCCGTCGGCACCCATCATGCGGATGTACATCCAGCTGATGGGTAACACGGCGGCATTGCCCAGTGGAGCAGCAGACACGGCACCCACTCCGCTCTCGATACCGGCGGTCCGGTGCCCCGGCAGGAAAGGAACGAGGTCTTCCACCACACACACAGGGCCCACGCCCGGTCCGCCACCACCGTGAGGGATGCAGAAGGTCTTGTGCAGGTTCAGATGGCTCACGTCGCCACCGAACTCGCCCGGAGCTGCCACGCCCACCAGGGCGTTCATGTTGGCGCCGTCCACATAAACGCGCCCGCCGTGTTCGTGCACCAGGGCACAGAGTTCTTTCACCGTGGTCTCGAACACGCCATGGGTGCTGGGGTAGGTGATCATCACCGCCGCCAGGTTGGCACTGTGCTTTTCGCACTGGGCCTTGAGATCGGCCATGTCCACATTGCCGCTGTCGTCGCACTTGGTCACCACCACCGTCATGCCCACCATCTGCGCGCTCGCCGGGTTGGTGCCGTGCGCGCTGCTGGGGATCAGGCAGATGTTGCGATGGGCCTCGCCGCGAGATGCGTGGTAGGCCTTGATGGCGAGCAGACCGGCGTATTCGCCCTGGGAGCCAGCGTTGGGCTGCAGGCTGATACCGGCATAGCCCGTGGCCTCACACAGCCAGGCGCGCAACTGCTCGTCCAGCTCCTTGTAGCCCTGCAGCTGATCGGCCGGTGCGAAGGGGTGCACGTTCGCGAACTCGGGCCAGGTGATGGGGATCATCTCGCTGGTGGCGTTGAGCTTCATGGTGCAACTGCCCAGCGGGATCATGCTGCGGTCCAGTGCCAGATCCTTGTCGGACAGGGCACGGATGTAGCGCAGCATGCCGGTTTCGCTGTGGTGGGTGTTGAACACCGGGTGGGTGAGGAAGTCGCTGGTGCGGCGAAGCTCGGCGGGAATGCGGGGCTCCACGCCTTTCTCGAAAGAGTCAAAGCCCAGCGGTGTTGCGCCTTCACTCGCGAACACTTGCCACAACTGTGTGATGTCTTCGCGGGTGGTGGTTTCGTCCAGCGTCATGCCGACATACTGGCCCCACGAGAGGCGCAGGTTCATGCCGGCATCGCGGGCGCGTTGCACCCAGGCCTGTGCCTGCGGGGCACTGGGTGCCTTGATCGTCACGGTGTCAAAGAACGCTTCGCTGGTGAGCTCGCAGCCCATTTGCTCAAGGCCGTGCGCCAGGATGGCAGCGTAGGCAGCCACGCGCTGCGCGATGCGCTTCAAGCCTTGCGGGCCGTGGTACACGGCGTACATGCTGGCCACCACGGCGGGCAGCACCTGCGCGGTGCAGATGTTTGAAGTGGCCTTCTCGCGGCGGATGTGCTGTTCGCGCGTTTGCAGGGCCAGGCGGTAGGCGGGGTTGCCGTGCTTGTCCACGCTCACGCCCACCAGGCGGCCTGGCAGGCTGCGCTTGTATTCGTCGCGGCAGGCCATGAAAGCGGCGTGCGGGCCGCCGGCACCCATGGGCATGCCCAGGCGCTGGGTGGTGCCGACCACGATGTCGGCGTCCCATTCGCCGGGTGGCGTGATCAGCGTGAGCGCGAGCAGGTCGGCGCATACGATGTAGGCGGCCTGCTTGCTGTGCACTTTCTGCACATCGGCGCGCTGGTCTTCAATGCGCCCGCTGCTGCTGGGGTAGGGTGCCACCACCGCGAAATAATCGTCGCCTGCCAGGGCTTCGTCCCATTGAGCGGCGGAGTTCGCCACGCTCACCACGATGCCCAGGGGCTCGGCGCGCGTCTGGATCACTTCGATGGTCTGAGGGTGGCAGTCGCCACCCACCACAATGGTGTTGCCTTTGGCCTTGACCGAACGCCTGGCCAGGGTCATGGCTTCAGCGGCGGCCGTGGCTTCGTCCAGCATGGAGGCATTGGCAATCGACATGCCGGTGAGGTCGGTCACCATGGTCTGGAAATTCACCAGCGCTTCCATGCGGCCCTGGGAGATCTCGGCCTGGTAGGGAGTGTACGCGGTGTACCAGGCAGGGTTCTCCAGCACATTGCGCAGAATCACGCCGGGTGTGTGCGTGCCATGGTAGCCCTGCCCGATGAAGCTCTTGACCACCTGGTTCTTGCCTGCAATGGCCTTGAGTTCGGCCAGCGCAGCGGCTTCGGTGGTGGCCGCAGGCAGTTGCATGCCCTGGCTGCGCGCGATGCTGCGCGGCACGATGCTGTCGATCAGCGCGCGGCGCGAAGCTTCGCCAATGACGGACAGCATGTGGGCTTCATCGGCCTCGCTGACACCGATGTGGCGGGCGATGAATTCGCTGGGGTTTTCGAGTTCACCCAGGGGTTTGACGGCGGGCATCAGCATGGCTTGCCTTAAGGGAGATGTTGATCAGCGGTTCTTGAAGAGGTGCGGCGCGAAGCGACGCGAGGGAGACATGAATTGCTCCGACGTGAAATGCCTTGTTCCAGAGATAGCGTGGAACCGGCTTTGCCGGGCCACTGGAATCGCCCCCTTGAGGGGGTCGCGCGCAGCGCGGCAGGGGTGGTCACTCTCACCCTGCAGCGAAGGCGTCGTAGGCGGTCTTGTCGAGCAGCGCGTCCACTTGCGACGCATCGGAGAGCCTGACCTTGAAGAACCAGCCGGCAGCCAGTGGATCGCTGTTGGCCAGCGACGGGTCGGCACGCAGGGCTTCATTGACTTCGGTCACTTCGCCACTGACCGGCATGTACACGTCGGCCGCGGCCTTCACAGACTCGACCACGCCGGCCACGTCTTTTTGCGCAAGGGTCTTGCCCACTTCGGGCAGGTCAACGAACACGACGTCGCCCAGGGCATCCTGGGCATGGGTGGTGATGCCCACGGTGGCGATGTCGCCCTCCACGGTGATCCATTCGTGGTCTTCGGTGTACTTGGTCGTCATGAGGTCTCCAGTAAAAAAATGGGAGGTTGAGAGCGAGGGCGGTTTTCTGGTCCAGAGTCCCCGCAGAACCGGCTTTGCCGGGCTGCTGGAGGCGTCCGCCTTTCAGGGGGAAGACGCGAAGCGGCGCAGAGGGTCATCCCCTGTGATAACGGTTTGGCACGAAGGGCAGCGCCACCACTTCCATAGGCACCACCTTGCCACGCACGATGGCGTGCACCCGGGTGCCCACGGCGGCATGCACCGGGGTCACGTAGCCCATGGCCACCGGCTTGTCGGCCGTGGGGCCGAGCAGGCCGCTGGTGACTTCGCCGATGGTGTCGCCCTGCAGATTCTGCAGCTCGGTGTGGTCACGCACAGGAATGCGTTCCAGCGCCACCAGCCCCACGCGCTGGCGGGTCAGTGGCTGGGAGCCGTCGAGTTGCGCAAGGACCGTTTCGCTGCCCGGAAACCCACCAGCGCGTGCGCCACCAGTGCGGCGCACCTTCTGCATGGCCCAGTTGAGTGCGGCCTCCACCGGTGTGGTGGTGGTGTCGATGTCGTTGCCATACAGGCACAAGCCGGCTTCCAGGCGGAGCGAATTGCGCGCACCCAGGCCAATGGGTTTCACTTCGGGCTGGGCGAGCAGGGCGCGGGCCAGTACCTCTGCGTGTTCGCCGGGCACGGAGATCTCGAAACCGTCTTCGCCGGTGTAGCCGCTGCGGGTGATGAACAGGTCGGCACCCTCCCACTCGAAGGCAGCGCCGGTCATGAACACCAGTCGCTCCACGCCCGGCATCAGGCGCTGCAGGGCGTCCACAGCTTTTGGCCCCTGCAATGCGAGCAGGCCACGATCATGCAGATGCTCGACCTTGCAGAGGGCGCCGATGGTGCCCTGAATGTGGGCAATGTCGCCCACCTTGCAGGCGCCGTTGACGATGACGAAGAGGTCCTCGCCCCGGTTCACAAGCATCAGGTCGTCGATGATGCCGCCGGATTCGTTGAGCAGCAGCCCATACCGCTGTTTGCCTACTGGCAGGTCGACGACATCCACCGGCATCAAGGTTTCGAAGGCCGACGCAGCGTCTTCCCCGATCAACCTGAGCTGCCCCATGTGGGACACGTCGAACAGGCCGGCGGATGCGCGCGTGTGGTGGTGTTCCTGCAGCACGCCCATCAGGTATTGCACCGGCATGCTGTAGCCGGCAAACGGCACCATGCGGGCACCCAGCTCATGATGCAGGGCGTGTAACGGGGTCTGAAGCAGTTCGGCGTCGAGAGGTGGCACGGCAGACTTTCAATGGCGATTGAAATGGAGGCAGAACCCGCAGACGGGTATCACGGTTCATCCGTGTCTGCCCCTCTGTCCGCTCTACCTGAGAGATTCATGCGGACGATGCCGCATTTGCTCCTTCGGTGGGCCGCCTGCACCTGGTGGTGGGTGGCCTCTCTCCAGTGGGGAACACCGGCCTTGCAACCGGTGGTCATCAGTCCTTTTGCCTGAGCGTTCAGGGCCGGTTGATCGACCTCCTGCGCCTTCGGCGGCTCCTCGGGGGAGCGCTCTCCTGATGGGCTGAGTTTAACGGAATCGCCGCGTCGCGGAACTCATTCCACGTTGTCGAGCAGATGATCGGGCAGCAGCTTGGCAAAGCGTTCGCTGATGCCGTCAGCGCGCTCGCTGCCGGCGAGGCGCTCCACGTCGGCAATCAGGGCTCGCCCCGCCACCAGCATCGCCTGTGGGTCACGGGCTTCGCGCAGGGCGTGGCGATGGTGGCTGGCCAGGGCCTTGTCACGGGGGGCGAACAGCCGTTCGCTGATGTCAAACAGGAACATGCGGGCCGAAGCCAGCGAGCGCGCACCGCTGAATGGTTCGCCGTGAGCGACCAACCGCTGCCCGGCCGGACCGGGCACACCTGGCGTGAGCGCGGCTGTGCCGGCAGGGTGTCGCCGCTCCAGGTAGCCCTGGGCCAGCAACTGGTCGAGCAGGCGGCGGCCATCACCCTGCATCAGCTCGGCCATCTTCGACTCGCTCTGCCGGCCATCGGCCAGGAGCAACAAGGTGCGCTCGCGCTGCCCCAGCGTCCGGTTGCCTGGGCGCAGCTCTTGCCGACCTTTTTCGGTCTTGATCAACATCTAGGGCCTGCAAACACCATTTTTCCAAGTGCGAATGGGTTGAAAACAGCGCCAATCTAGGCGCGCGACGACGGCCAGACTGGGTGTCTGGCCTAGGAGTGCAACAACGAGTGGCGCTGTTTTCAACCCGTTCCCTTCGGGTTGCGGCCAATAAGGCCATGCGCCGCGTTGCGAAGCCTTGCCGGGGGGCGACCCCGGCTGCGTTTCGCGCCTTGCGCATGGCCTTTTTGATCCGCAACGCATCTTGGAAAAATGGTGTTAGCAGGCCCTGATTCACGACTCCAACAACGATGTGCCGAGTGTGTGTCCTGCATATGTCACCGTCATGAATGACGGCTGCCGATGGAGGTGCCAGGGCGTCAGGCCAGGAAATGGTAGATCTGCGAGGTCTCGTCGAAAGTCACGCTGCGGTTCGCACGGTGCATGCTGGCCTCCACCCGGCGGGCATTGGGTTCGTCGCTCCGGGCGATCCAGTCCTGCGCGGCTTCACGACTGCGCCCGAACTGCACATGACGAGTGGCCAGACGCTCCAGCCGCAGCGAGGTGTCCACCTGCAGGTACCAGACTTCGTCCAGTGCGGCGGCGGCCGCCTGCCAGGGCGCTTCATCAAGCAGCAGGTAGTTGCCCTCGGTGATCACCAGGGGCGTGTGGGGAAACACCGGCAGCGCGCCTGCCACGGGTTCTTCGATCTCGCGCCGGAAGTCCGGCGCATAGACCACCTCATCATGGCCCTGGTGGCGCAACCGCTGCAACAGGGCAGCGTAGCCGGCAGCATCAAAGGTGTCAGGTGCACCCTTGCGCTGCGTGCGACCCAGTCGGAGGAGTTCGGTCTGTGCCAGATGGAATCCGTCCATGGGCACGGCCTGCGCCCGCTGTCCGAGGGCCTGCACCAGGCGTGCCGCCAGGGTCGACTTGCCTGCACCGGGTGGCGCGACCAGCCCCAGCAGGCGGCGCGGGCCGGCGCTGAGTGCGTGCAGGCGCTGCAGCAGCTCAGGGTGAAGGCTTGGAGCCTCTGAGTTGTTTCTCATGCGGCGCCATTGCGCAAGGCCATCAGTCGGTCGCGCGCGTGCTGCAGGTGCTCACGCAGGGTGTACCAGCGGTCAGCGAAGCGGTCAGGCAGCTCCATGTTGGCCACCTGCCGTTCAAGGAAGTCCAGCCGGGAGAGCGCCGCGCGCATCGCGGCAGGGTCGGTGGCGGTGATGCTGGACATGTCTTGCTCCAGAAACTTCAGGTCGCCGTAGAAGTGCTGCAGCGCGGCGTCGACCCGCCACTCGATGTAGCGGGGCGCACGCCACAGCAACAGGCCGCCCAGCAACATGATGGGCAGCACCGCAAACAGCCACAGCTGAGTCCACTGCGCCGCGCGGAAGGGCAGCAGGGTTTCCATCCAGGGTCGCTGGCCCTGCGCATGCCGCTGCGCCGTGGGCGAGACAGCGAAGTCGCTGCCCAGGGTGGTGGGGTACACGCCTTGCCGTTCCAGAAAACCCGCCATCACGTGCAGCTCGCCCGCCACATCGAGCAGCGCTCGCTGCACGGCAGGATGCAGGCCCGGACGAACCAGCAGGTGGGTCAGGGTGACCATGGTGGGCAGGTCGGATGCGGGGAGGTTGCTGCGCAGTTCTATCGACCCCTGGGGCATGATCACGGCGCGCAGATTGGGTTCGCGGGCGGCCAGCGCACCGGCCCGTTCAATGCCCAGAATGCGCACGTTGTCCATCCGCACCAGCGCATTGGCGGTCTGCGAATCCCCCGTGGCCACGTGAACCACGGCATCCACTTCGCGGCTGGCCAGTGCAGCGACGGCCTCGTCTCCCACGTGGTTGGTGAGCGTGACCTCGTGCTCGTTGATGCGCAGGTGGGCCAGCAGCAGGTTGGCCGCCAGGCGATTCGATGAATCCTGCACCGATGTCGCGATGCGTTTACCCCGCAACTGGTCGATGTGCTCGATGCTGTGCCGTGCCACCACCCAGATGATTTCGTGTCCCACCACCGACAGCGCCTGCACGCCGTTGCCCTGCGCGGCGTACAGCCCTTGTGCGAAGGTGACGTCGATGGATGGGTCGCCCTCAACCATCCTGTGCAGCGGGTCCTGCGGGCGGGGGTGTGTGACGATGTCCACCGCCAGACCCAGATGCTCCAGCCGGTTGGCGTAGGCCCGTGCCAGTTGCAGGTAGCTGCTCTGGGCCGGGCCGGTCCCGATCACGATTCGGGTGGGGGGCAAGGGGTCCCACACCCGTGCCACCACCGCGAGCAGCAAGCCCAGTGACAGCACGATGGGGAGGTAGAGCAGCCACCAGCGGCGGCGGTAGAGCAGCAGGAGCTTCATCGGCCGCGGTACCCCCGGATGCGCGAGCGGACGAAGTCCACGTGCTGGTGCAGGGTGTACCAGCGTTGAGCGAGTTCTTTCGGTAGCTTCAAGGAGCCGATGGCCTGATCCATGTCGCGCAGGCGCCCGTTGATGCGGCTCAGCTCCATGCCGCCGACATCCACGTTCTTGTTGATCAGGTCGTTCTCGATGAATTTCAACTCGCCGTACCAGCGCGTGATGCGGCTTTCAAGGCGCCAGCGCACCCAGGCAGGCACCATGCGGAACAGTGCGACGGTGAGCAGCAGCAAGGGCACACAGATGATCAGCAGGCGCTGCAGCACCTGGACCCACCAGAAGGGCAACACATTCTCCATGGGCCCCAGGCCGCGCAACAGCACCTGCCTCGCCTCGGGTGCCGAAGGAAAATCGCTCGACCTCAACGAGGGAAACTCGCCCGCGCGGTGAAAAGCGCCGGCTTTTCCGTGCACTTCCATCGCAACGGCGGTGGCCATCCGCTTGAGCGCGGGGTCCAGGTCCTGTCTGACCAGCAAGTGTGCCGGTGTGGTCAGCATCGGTGTGTCAGAGGGTGGCAGGTTGGCGCCCAGGCCGTCTTGTGGCAGCAACCGGCTTTCGAGGTAATTGTTGCGCTCGGCGATGGCGGTGGTGCGCTCCAGGGTGGCCAGCGTCAACGCCGGATTTCGCAGCAGCGCCATCACGCCAGGCGAGCTTGGCGACGCCACCATGAAAACGGCGTCGATCTCGCCGCGCGTCAATGCCTCGTTCGCGTCCTGCCCGCTCAGGTCCGACCAGATCAGCTCGTCCATTCCGATGCGCTGCTGCGTCAGCAACCTTTGCAGCAGCACGCGGTGCCCGCTGCGTTCGGGGCCGGCCGCCACCCGCAGACCGCTGAGTTGCAGCAGTGAGCGGATGGGTGGGTTGCGGCTGAACAGCCACAAGGCTTCGATATCGACGCTGGCAAGCGTTTGCACGCCATCCTGTTGGCTGGACTCGCTGATCGGCGATGACCAGCCATACCCACCCTGCACCAGCGCCAGATCGGTTTGAGGTGGATCGCTTTGCAGGCGCTCCAGATTCTGGGACGAACCCTCTGACGCCAGCACCGTCAGCTCGATCCCCCTGCGGGCAAAAGCTTCCACGTAGCGGTTGGCGTAGAACTGGTAGGCCCCGTCGGCAAGGCCCGTGCTGATCGTCAGCTGGGTGGGCGGCATGGGATACAGCCTGACCCACACCACACTGGCCAGTGCCAGTGCCAACACCGCCAATGGCAGGCGGATCATCAGCCAGCGGTGTTGGTACAGGGCAGCAGAATTCATGGGTTTCCACAGGGCACGGGTGCCACAGAATAAATCAAGCTTATGTTTGGCAACGATTTTTTGGACTGGTGTGGCGTACCTGCTGCACGAACGGACAAAAAAAGACCGCCCAACGGCGGTCTTCTCAGGATTGACGGGGGTTACATGCCCGCGTAGTTGGGGCCACCGCCCCCTTCGGGTGTGACCCACACGATGTTTTGCGTCGGGTCCTTGATGTCGCAGGTCTTGCAATGCACGCAGTTCTGCGCATTGATCTGCAGGCGGTCGGTGTTGTCTTCGTTCTTCACGAACTCGTACACACCGGCCGGGCAGTAGCGGCTTTCCGGACCGGCGAACTTCGCCAGGTTGATCTGCACTGGCACGCTGGCGTTCTTCAACGTGAGGTGGGCAGGCTGGTGCTCTTCGTGGTTGGTGTTGGACACGAACACGCTGGAGAGCTTGTCGAAGGTGAGCTTGCCGTCGGGCTTGGGGTAGCTGATCTTCGGCATCTCCGCCGCGGGGCGCAGTTTTTCATGGTCAGGCGTGGTGTTGTGCAGTGTCCAGGGCGGGCTGCTCACGCCTACCTTGGGCAGGAACCAGTGCTCCACGCCGGTCATGAGCTTGCCCAGCAGCGGGCTCTTCTTGAACCAGTTCTTGAAGTTGCGGTACGTCCACAACTCTTCATGCAGCCAGCTCTTCTCGAACTTCTGCGTGAAGTCGCTGAGTTCGTCGCTGCTGCGGCCGGCCGTCACCGCCTCAAAGGCCGCTTCGGCACAGAGCATGCCGCTCTTGATGGCCGCATGGCTGCCCTTGATGCGCGCGGCATTCAGGAAGCCGGCATTGCAGCCCACCAGCGCGCCGCCGGGGAAGGTCAGCTTGGGCAGCGCCTGGGGGGTGCCGTTGTTCAGTGCGCGCGCGCCGTAGCCCAGGCGCTTGCCGCCTTCGATGTGCGCCTTGATGCTGGGGTGGGTTTTCCAGCGCTGCATTTCTTCAAAAGGCGACAGCCAGGGGTTCTGGTAGTCCAGGCCCACCACCAAGCCCAGCGTGACCTTGTTGCCTTCGAGGTGGTAGAGGAAACCACCGCCAAAGGTGTCGGCGTCCATGGGCCAGCCGGCGGTGTGCACCACCAGGCCGGGTTTGGCTATGTCCGCCGGAATTTCCCAGAGCTCCTTGATGCCGATGGCGTAGGTCTGTGCGTCCTTGCCCTCGGTGAGCTTGAACTTCGCGAGCAACTGCTTGCCCAGGTGGCCACGTGCCCCTTCGGCAAACACGGTGTATTTGGCGTGCAGCTCCATGCCGATCTGGAAACTGTCGGAAGGCTCGCCGTCCTTGCCCACGCCCAGGTTGCCGGTGGCCACGCCCTTGACCGAGCCGTCGTCGTTGTAGAGCACTTCGGCGGCGCTGAAGCCCGGGAAGATCTCCACGCCCAGCGCTTCGGCCTGCTCGCCCAGCCACTTGGTGACCGCGCCCAGGCTGATCACGTAGCAACCGTCGTTGTGGAAGTTGCGCGGCATCAGCCAGTCGGGCGTGCGCGTGGCGCCGGTTTCGCTGAGCACCAGCAGGTCGTCTCCGGTCACGGGCTGGTTCAGAGGTGCGCCCAGCTCCTTCCAGTTCGGGAACAGTTCGGTGATCGCCTTCGGGTCCATCACCGCGCCGCTGAGGATGTGTGCACCTGGCTCGGATCCTTTTTCCAGCACACACACGTTGATCTCGCTGCCCTTTTCTGCGGCCAGCTGCTTCAGGCGAATCGCTGTGGACAGGCCCGCCGGGCCGCCTCCGACCACGACCACGTCGTATTCCATGGCTTCGCGTGGGCCGTAGGTGCTGAGGATCTCTTCAGGGGACATGTCGTGGTCTCGCTCTGTGGGTTGTCAAGGCGCTGATGGGTGGCGCCATGGGGAAGCGCCAGCGCCGGAGAACGGTGGGCAGGCCTCACCGTATCGCGGGGTTGACTGTGATTCTAGTGGTCGATGCGACACAATGACTGTCACGTCCAACACGCGTTCGCAACATGGACGCCAATTTGAGGAGCCTCTCTAATGTCTTACAGCCTCGATCTATCTGGCCGGGTAGCGCTGATCACCGGTGCTTCTGGTGGCCTCGGGGAGCAGTTTGCCAAGACGCTGGCACGTGCGGGCGCTGCCGTGGTGCTGGCAAGTCGTCGGACCGATCGACTGATGGCGTTGCGGGCACACATCGAGGCCGATGGCGGGGATGCGCATGTCGTCGCGCTCGATGTGACCGACCAGGCGTCCATCAAGGCTGCGGTGGCGCATGCCGAGACCGAAGTGGGTGCCATCGACATCCTGATCAACAACTCCGGGGTGAGCACCACCCAGCGGCTGGTGGATGTGACGGAGGAAGACTACGACTTCATCTTCAACACCAACACCCGTGGCGCCTTTTTCGTGGCACAGGAAGTGGGCAAACGCATGCTCGCCCGTGCCAAGGGAGCCGCACCAGGGACTTTCGTGGGGGGGCGCATCGTCAACATCGCGTCGATGGCCGGTCTCAAGGTGCTGCCGCAGATCGGCGTTTACTGCATGAGCAAGGCCGCTGTGGTGCAGATGACGAAGGCCATGGCGGTGGAATGGGGCAAGTTCGGCATCAATGTGAACGCCATCTGCCCGGGCTACATCGACACCGAGATCAACCACCATCACTGGCAGACCGAGCAGGGCCAGAAGCTCATCGGCATGTTGCCGCGCAAACGTGTGGGGCAGCCGGCCGATCTGGACGCCCTGCTGGTGATGCTGTGCGCAAACGAGAGCCATTTCATCAATGGCGCCGTGATTGCCGCCGACGATGGCTTTGGTGTCTAGCTTTGACTCCCCCCTGCGCCGCCTTCGGCGTCACCCCCTCAGGGGGCAACACCAGTGGCCCGGCAGAGCCGGTTCCACGGTGTTTCTGGATGGGATACTTCGCGTCGGTCAGGTTTCCGGTTTTCGTTTTTTCTTGCTTGCTTGAATTGAAATGAGCAGTGTGGTGATCGATCGTCCGCTCGGGTTGCCGCCCGGGATGTGGCTGGGCATTCTGGCTGGCCTGGGGGCGGGTGCGTTCTGGGGCATGACCTTCATTGCGCCGTTGCTGGTGGAGGGCTTCAGTTCGGTGGACTACACGGTGGGGCGGTTTGTCGCCTGCGGTGTTTTCAGCGTGATGCTGCTCGCCTGGGCCCAGTTCAAGCAACGTGCCATGGGCGGCGTAGCGGCGCGGTTGCCCACTTGGCGCCAGGCCGGTGCGGCGGTGGGCTTGAGTTTGCTGGGCTACACCGGCTACTACTTGCTGCTGGTGCTGGCCATTGCGGATGCGGGCGCTGCCTTGCCGGTGCTCATCATCGGCACCATTCCGCTGGCCATCATGCTGCTGGGCAAGCCCGCCGGCTTGCGCTGGAAGACGCTCGCGCCTGCGCTTGGGCTGACCGCACTGGGGCTGGCACTGATGATGCAGGCCACGGCCGCCGAGGTGGGTGAGGGCGGCAGTGGCCACCTCTTTCGTGGCTTGATCTACGCTGTGTGTGCCATGGCCAGCTGGACCGCTTTCGGCCTGCTGAACGCTGCGTGGCTGCGCCGGCACCCTGAAGTGAATTCCACCCTGTGGGCCAACTGGCTGGGTGTGGCGGCCGGCCTGGGGGCGCTGGTGCTCTGGATGTTCTGGGGCACTGCCTGGGCCGACCTGGTGCAGCGTCCCGGTTTCTGGCCGTTTGTGGGGGTGTGCGCCGTCACCGGCATTGGCTCGGCCTGGGTGGCTGCCGTGTTGTGGAACATGGCCAGCCGGCGGCTGAGCCCCAGTCTTGCGGGTCAACTCATCGTCAGCGAGACGGTGTTTGGCCTGATCTATACCTTTGCCTGGAGCGGTCAATGGCCCGCACCCGTGCAGTGGGCGGCTTCTGTGCTGTTCGTGCTCGGTATCCTGGCATCCATACGGGCCCACCGATGAAATTCGAACTACCCGAAAAGAAGCGCGAAGTCCACCGCATGACCATCCCTATCCGCTGGGGCGACATGGATGCCATGGGGCATGTGAACAACACGGTGTACTTCCGGTACCTGGAAACCATCCGCATCGACTGGATGCACAGCATCGGCTGCGTGCCCGACCCGCTGGGCGAGGGGCCAGTGATCGTCAACGCCTTCTGTACCTTCCACAAACAGCTGGAATTTCCGGGCGATGTGATTGCCATCATGTATGTGAGCGACACCGGCCGCAGCAGTTTCGAGAGTTGGTGCACGCTCAGCCGTGCGGACGACCCCGACATGGTGTACGCATCGGGCGGTGCCACCACCGTGTGGGTGGATTTTCCCAAGCAAAAGTCGGCACCGATCCCTGACAAGTTGCGCCGCCACCTCGAAGGCTGACGGCACCGCTGCAAGCATCAGGCCGCTTTGGCCTTGGGCATGCGACCCATCAGGTAGAACTCAGGGTTGGGCTGCATGCCGCTGAAGCTGGCCATTCGATTCGACAACCCGAAGAACGCGGTGATGGCCGCGATGTCCCAGGCGTCTTCATCACTGAAGCCGTGCGCGTGCAGGGCTTCAAAGTCGGCGTCTTCGATCAGGTGCGATGCCTGGCACACCTTCATGGCGAAGTCGAGCATGGCGCGCTGGCGTGGGGAGATGTCCGCCTTGCGGTGGTTCACGGCCACCTGGTCGGCCACCAGCGGCTTTTTCTCGTAGATGCGCAGAATGGCGCCGTGGGCCACCACGCAATACAGGCAGTGGTTGGCGGCGCTGGTGGTGGTCACGATCATCTCGCGGTCACCCTTGCTCAGGCCTGAATCTTCCTTGAGCATCAGCGCATCGTGGTAAGCGAAAAAGGCGCGCCATTCGGCCGGGCGGCGTGCCAGCGCCAGAAACACGTTTGGCACGAACCCCGCTTTTTCCTGTACCTCCATCACTTTGGTCTTGATGTCCTCGGGCAGGCTGTTCAGGTCGGGCAGGGGATAGCGGGGTGTGCTCATGGGGGTCTCCGTTGGTAAATCGTTGGTTATCGGCGCCAAAGTTTATCCTTGCAGTCCACTTCACACCGTCAACCGGAGCACACATGCAGGACGAACAGTACCAAAGGGGTCTGGCCACGCGCAGAGAGGTCATGGGCGATGAGTTTGTCGACCGCGCGCTGGGCAGCGCCACACCCTTCACCCAGCCCATCCAGGATCACATTTCGCGCGCGGCCTGGGGCGACGTGTGGCAGCGCGACGGCCTGGACCGCAAGACGCGCAGCCTCGTCACCGTGGCCATGCTCACCGCGCTGGGCAAGCAGCATGAGCTCAAGGGGCACCTGCGCGGCGCGCTCAACAACGGCGCCACGCCGAAGGAGTTGCAGGAGGTGCTGCTGCACGCGGCCGTGTATTGCGGCATTCCCACCGCGGTGGAGGCCTTCCGCACCGCGAGCGACGTGGTGGGCAGTGGCGACATCTGATCGCATCCGCCAGCACCATGAAACTGGTGCTTTTCTTGCTAGCATTTCTGCACCGAAATCGGCCTGTGTGAAGGGGCCGGGTCACCCCGTGGCGAGCCACAAGGCCGCCGTCTTCCGCTTTCAACCCATCAAGGATTTGCACATGTCCCCATCCCGTAGAACCCTGATTGGCCGTGCGCTCGCGTTGGTACTGGGCACATCGCTGTTCGTTTCGCCGCTGTTGGCCCAGACGCCCACCCGCATTCTGGTCGGGTTTCCGGCCGGGGGCGGCACCGACGCCATCGCCCGCATCCTGGGTGAGCGTCTCAAGGACGAACTCGGCGCCCCGGTGGTGGTGGAAAACAAGGCGGGTGCGGGCGGCCAGATCGCTGCACAGGCACTCAAAGCGGCAACGCCGGACGGGCACACCCTTTTTCTGAGCCACGACCACAGCATCACCATCCTGCCGCTGGTGATGAAGAACCCCGGCTATGACTCAGCCAAAGACTTCGTGCCGGTGGCCGGATTTGCCACCTTCGTCAATGCCATTGCGCTCTCGGGCGGCACGCCCGCCACCAGCTTCAGCACCTATGTGGACTGGGTGCGGCAGCTGGGTGGCGGCAAGGGGGCGGTGGGCATTCCGGCGCCCGCATCCGTGCCGCAGTTCCTGGTGCAGGAGGTGGCACGCAAGAACGGCCTGGACCTGGTGGCAGCGCCATACCGCGGCAGCGCGCCCATGATGGCCGACATGCTGGGCAACCAGATCGCCGCCGGCGTGGCGTCCATTCCGGACTTCATTGAAAACCACAAGGCCGGCAAGTTGCGTGTGGTGGCGGTCATGGGTACCCAGCGCCAAGCTGCGATGCCCGAAGTGCCCACCTTCGCCGAGCTGGGACTGACCGGCTTTGAAGAGGCGCCGTACTACGGCTTGTTCGCGCCCGCCGGTACGCCCCAGGCCACACTGGATCGCGTGGCCGCCGCTGTGCAGAAGGCCATCGCCCAGCCCGACGTCCGCGACAAACTCACCGCCATGGGCTTGACCGTTGGCTACATGAGCGGCAAAGAACTCGGTGCGCGCGAGCAGGCTTACGGCAAGGTCTGGGCCAAAATCATCAAGGACAGTGGCTTCCAGCCGCAGTGAGTGTCAAAGGTTCACCGCCAGGCGCGCCAGTGCGGCCCTGCGGTGAACCCCCACCTTTTCAAACACCCGTTGCAGATAGGTGCGCACGCTGGGCAGGGCAATGCCCAGTTCTCGTGCGATCTCCTTGTCGGTCAGGCCTCGCCCCACGCAGCGGGCCACGGCGGTTTCGCGGGGGCTCAGCAAGGCCATGGCCATCTCGCTTGCATCGGTGTCGGGTCGGCGCGCATCGCGTGCGCGGCGCAGTGCGGCTGCGAACGCCGGCTCGATGAATTGCAGCAGCGAGCGATCGTGCTCTGAAAATTCACGGCCAGAGCGGCCGCGCCAGATGCGCAGGTCACCCAGGGCCTGCGCACCGTCGAAGGCATGGAGGTTGATCCCCCAATGCAGGCCGTCGCGGCTGAGGAAGTCGTTGAAGAACTCACAGCGCAACAATTCACCGCGGGGCATCACCTCGCTCACCAGCGTGGCACGGCGGCG
Source organism: Betaproteobacteria bacterium HGW-Betaproteobacteria-16 (assembly GCA_002840835.1). Classification (GTDB taxonomy): domain Bacteria; phylum Pseudomonadota; class Gammaproteobacteria; order Burkholderiales; family Burkholderiaceae_C; genus Hydrogenophaga. Next base: position 49,600 of record PHCQ01000026.1, read on the forward strand.
TTGTTGCAGGCGAAAGGTGATCGGATCGCGGTACTGGTACCAGGTCTCGTAGCGACTGAGGTTGCCTGGGTCCATGTTGATGGACACACCATGATCAAAACGGCCCGTGGCTTCGTCCCATACATAGGAGGCGAAATGGTCCGCGCGGAACAGGTGCAGCAATTGCCCTCCGAGGCGGGCGCGGATGTCGTGTTCGTTCAGGTCCTGGGCCAGCAGTGCGAAGCACGTTGCCAGCTGACCTTGTGCGGTGGGACTCAATTGCATGGCGGCAGGCTACCCCGGTCAAGGGCAGCGGTCAATCCGGATTGGGGAGCGGTTCGCATGATCAGCAAGTCGTGTGCCTGTGTCGTGTCATCCTTCTTTACGACAGACAGCCTGTACAAGGACGCGCAACATTGGGATCCCACTTTTTGCCGGAGCCACAGCCATGCGTCGATTCTTTGTTTCCATCTGGGTGGGCCCGCTGGTGTTGGCCGGTTGTGCCAGCACGGGCGGCCCTTTGCCCGACCTCACCGCCCTTACTGCCAGCGAGGCCGCCGCAGCGGTGTGCAGCGGGCGTGTCAGCAGCGAAGCCCTCACCCGTGCTTACCTGACCCGCGCCAAGGCCCGGACCGCGCTCAACGCGTTCGTCACACTGGACGAAGCGGGCGCCTTGACCGCTGCCCGGCAGGCCGATGCCCGCCGCGCCAGTGGTGCCCCTTGCCTGCCCCTGCAGGGCGTGCCCGTGGTGGTGAAGGACAACATTGAAGCGGCCGGCCTCCCGGCCACGGCGGGCACGCCCGCGCTGAAGGGGTTCGTGCCCAAGGTCGATGCGCCCGTGTTGCAAAAGCTGCGCGACGCAGGTGCCGTGGTGCTGGGGAAGACCAACATGCACGAACTGGCATTTGGCATTTCCGGGTTCAATGCCAACTTCAATACCGGCCCTCAGCCTGGGGTGCGAAACGCCTACGATCCATCAAAAATGTCCGGCGGGTCGTCGTCCGGCACGGCGGTGGCCATTGGTGCACGCATGGCGCCAGCCGGCCTGGGCACTGACACCGGTGGGTCCGTGCGCCTGCCATGTGCGCTCAATGGCTGCGCGTCCCTCAGGCCCACCATGGGCCGCTACGACCAGACCGGCATCGCCCCCATTTCACACACGCGCGACACCGCAGGCCCCATGGCCGTGTCCATGAATGATGTGGCGTTGCTCGACCGCGTGATCGCCGGTGGTGATGCCGTGTCGGCCGCCAACCTGCGGGGCGTGCGCCTGGGGATGGTGCCCGAATTCATGAACAACCTCGACGCCGACACCCGGGGCGCATTTGACGCAGCGATCCGGCGCTTGCAAGCGGCCGGTGTCACCGTGGTCCCCGTGGCCATGCCCAGGCTCATGGAGCTCAACGGCCTGGTGGGATTTCCTGTGGCCATGTTTGAGGCCCACGACGACATGGTGCGCCATCTGCGCGAGCGCGGCACCGGTGTGACCCTGCAGCAACTCGTCGCGGGCATCACCAGCCCTGACGTCAAAGGCACCTACGAGGCCTTGGTGATGCCCCGCAAACTGCCCGCGCCGCCACCGGTCAACCTGGTGGATGCCGAACCGGCCTACCGCGCCGCGCTGTCCACCCACCGCCCCGCGCTCATCCGGCTGTACGCAGACACCTTCGCCCAGAACCGCCTGGATGCGCTGGTGTTTCCTACCGTGCCGCAAGTGGCTCCGGATGCAGGGCCGCAGAGCAGCAGCCTGGAGACCTTTGGCCTGTTCATTCAGAACACCGATCCCGGCAGCAACGCGGGCTTGCCCGGGGTACAGGTCCCTATCGGCCTGGGCGCTTCCAGCCGGCTGCCCGTGGGCATGGAGCTCGATGGCCCGGCCGGCAGCGACCGCCGGTTGATGGCGCTGGGCATGGCCATCGAGCAGTTGTTGGGGCGCGTGCCGGCCGGCCGCTGACCGCTCCCCATCAGCCTCTTCAGCCCGCCAGCAACCGGTGCACCAGATCCGGCGTGCTGTGCGCCTGGTACTTGCGCATCAGCCGCGCCCGGTAGATCTCCACCGTGCGCGGGCTGATACCCAGCGCTTTTCCGATCTCCTTGCTGGTCAGGCCATCCATCAGGAACGCGGCCACCTCGCGTTCACGGGCAGTGAGTTCGGCCCTGACCGTGCGGCGCGAGCTCAGGTCCTCGAAGCTCCAGATGCCGGCTTCATGGGGGGCCTCGCGGCGCAGGGCTCGACCGGTCACATGGCACCAGAAGGTTTCGCCCTTGAGTCTGCCGTCCACCCGTTTCATGATGCGATCGTCTGCGTAGGTGCCGTTGCGCCCCAGCAGTGGCGAAATGCGGGCCCCCATGCGTTCGTATTCGTCGGCACTGGGGTACAGGATCTGGAAGCTCTGGCCCAGCAACTGCTCGCGCGATGCGCCGAACATCTCGCACAGGGCCTGGTTGCAGTCGACCATGGTGCGCTGTCGGGAAAGGGCCAGACCAATCGGCGCCAGTTCGAAGGCAAGTCGGTAGTCGATGTCCAGAGGGGCAGGGTTAGTCATTACGGCAAACTACGTATGTCATTACGTAGTATCGTAGCCTCCGTTCCATTCAATCTCTGGAGGCATCGACGTGAACAAGATTTACCCGAGCGCAGCTGAGGCCCTCAAAGGCGTGGTGGCTGACGGCCAGCTCATGGCCGTGGGTGGTTTCGGCCTTTGCGGCATCCCCGAAGCCCTGATCGACGCCCTGCGCGACAGCGGCGTGAAGAACCTCACCGTGATTTCCAACAACGCGGGTGTCGACGGTTTCGGCCTGGGCAAGCTGCTGGAAACGCGCCAGATCAGCAAGATGATCTCCAGCTACGTGGGCGAGAACAAGGAGTTCGAGCGCCAGTACCTGGCCGGTGAGCTGCAACTCGAATTCACCCCCCAGGGCACGCTGGCAGAGAAATTGCGCGCCGGTGGCGCCGGCATCCCGGCCTTCTTCACCAAGACCGGTGTGGGTACGCTGGTGGCCGAGGGCAAGGAGCTGCGCGAGTTCGACGGCGAGACCTATGTGATGGAGCGTTCGCTGGTGCCCGAGGTCTCGTTGGTGAAGGCACACCGCGCCGACAAGTCGGGCAACCTGCAGTTCCGCTACACCGCGCGCAACTTCAACCCGGCCGTGGCCATGGCGGGCAAGATCTGTGTGGTCGAAGTGGAAGAAATTGTGGAAACAGGAGCAATGGTTCCAGACCAGATCCATCTGCCCGGTATTTACGTGCACCGCATCGTGCTCAATGCGAATCCCGAAAAACGCATCGAGAAACGCACGATCACAGAGAAAGCAGGAGTCTGAACATGCCCTGGAACCAAGACCAGATGGCGGCCCGCGCCGCCCACGAACTCGAAGACGGCTTCTACGTCAACCTCGGCATCGGCATTCCCACGCTGGTGGCCAACCACACGGGCAACAAGGAAGTCTGGCTGCAGAGTGAAAACGGCATGCTGGGCATTGGCCCCTTCCCGACCGAAGACGAGGTCGATGCCGACCTGATCAACGCCGGCAAGCAGACCGTGACCACCCTACCAGGCTCCAGCATCTTCGGCAGCCACGACAGTTTCGCCATGATCCGTGGCGGCAAGATCAACCTGTCCATCCTGGGTGCCATGCAGGTCAGCGAGAAGGGCGACCTGGCCAACTGGATGATCCCCGGCAAGATGGTCAAGGGCATGGGCGGCGCCATGGATCTGGTGGCGGGCGTGAAGCGCGTCATTGTGCTCATGGAACACGTGGCCAAAAAGAAAGACGGCACTGAAGACCTGAAGATCCTGCCCGCCTGCACCCTGCCGCTCACCGGCGTGGGTGTGGTCGATCGCATCATCACCGACCTGGGCGTGATGGACGTGACACCCGAAGGCCTCAAGCTGGTGGAGCTGGCCCCTGGCGTGACGCGCGAGTTCATCCAGTCGAAGACAGGCGTGACGCTGGTCTGACCCCAAAAAACCCCGCCTGCGGCCGCAGCCCTTGCGGTATGCGGGCGCGGGTTGCCTTGGCGGTCTGGTCAGAACGGCCTTCCGCTGCTCCGCATGATCGCAAATGCGGCGTTGTCCTACGCGCAGGTTGTTGCCGTCTGGCTATCGTTGGGTTTGTGTCAACCCCACGGCAAGGACCGCAGGACATCACCATGGACAACATTTTTGAGGCCTTGCGCGAGAGTCACGAGATCCAGCGCAAGCTGTGCCGCCAACTGGTGCGCATCAAGCCGGACGACTCACGCGCCTTGGAGATTTTTCGGGATCTCCGCATCGAACTGGCAGCGCATGCGGCCGCTGAAGAGCGTTTCCTCTATGCACAGATCCTGCTTGACGACATGGGCCTGAAATCGTCCCGCCATGCATTGGCCGAGCACCACGAGATTGATGAATGTGTGGAAGAGCTGGCCAAGGCGCGCGGCCAGCATGAAGTGTGGCCGGAACTGGCGAAGAAGCTGTCCCATGAAGTGCACCATCACCTTCGAGAAGAAGAGCGCAAGTTCTTTCAAGTCTCGGGAAAGATTCTGAGCGAAAAGCAGAAGAAGGTGCTTGCCAACAAATACCGCAAAGACCTCCAGCGCATGCGTACGGTGGTGGCCCCCTGATCCGCTGCGCATCCGGGGCGGTGGGTAATCAAGGGTGCCGGCGGGCTGATGGAGCGGGTGAAGGGAATCGAACCCTCGTATGAAGCTTGGGAAGCTGCCGTTCTGCCATTGAACTACACCCGCTTGAGCGAGTCGGATGATAACGCACTTGCATGGGTTGCCAGTCTAGCGAATGCGTGCAGCAGCCAGAAGCGATGCATGGCCTCTCACGAGGTTGGACAAGTTTTCGAAAACCAGACTTTCAAGGAGCTGAGATGAGAACCTTTAGACCTTTTTCCATTCTGATGGCTGGCGTGCTGGCCGTGGGCCTGGCCGGTTGTGGCGCCACTGGCGGCCCGCGCGAAACCGGCGGGACTGTCATCGGTGGCGTGCTCGGGGGCGCGTTGGGGTCGCAAGTGGGCGGCGGCTCTGGGCGCACCGTTGCCACGGTGATCGGCGCGTTGATTGGTGCGAACATCGGCGCCAACGTGGGCCGCTCCATGGATACCACCGATCGCATGCGCACCGCACAGGCGTTCGAGACTGCACCCACCGGGCAACCAACGCAATGGGTCAATCCGGACACACGCAACCAATATCAGGTGACCCCTACGCGCACCTATGAACGCGGCGGCGCACCGTGCCGCGAATACACCATGCAGGTGATGGTGGGTGGTCGTCCTGACACGGTCTACGGCACTGCCTGCCGTCAGCCCGATGGCTCCTGGCAGGTGATGAACTGATGAAATGAGATCGGCGCCATGAAGACGCCGATCTCATTCCAATAAAACGCTTCCAGCACAAGCTCGGTGCTGGAGAAGTGCTTTGGTCCAGGGGCGACAAGGGTCCGGCTCCGCCGGCCCGAGCCGCCGTCCCCCTCCAAGCCGAAGGCGCAAGAGAGGGGGAAGCCGCGTCAGCGGCGCAGGGGGTGGTTCACTTGTTTCACTTCTGAATATCGCCCAGGCAGAGGTACTTGATCTCCACGTAGTCGTCCATGCCGTGGTGTGAGCCTTCCCGGCCCAGGCCGGACTGCTTCACGCCGCCGAAGGGCACGTGCTCGGTCGCCAGAATGCCCACGTTGATACCCACCATGCCATATTCCAGTGCTTCTGCCACACGGTAGATACGGCCGATGTCGCGGCTGTAGAAATAGCTGGCCAGGCCGAATTCGGTGTTGTTGGCGGCGTCGACGGCCTCCTGCTCGGTCTTGAACTTGAACACCGGTGCAAAGGGGCCGAAGGTCTCTTCTTTCGCGCACAGCATGTCGGCCGTGGCGTCGGCCACCACGGTGGGTTCAAAGAACTGGCCCTCCAGCCGCTTGCCGCCGGCCACCACGCGGCCGCCTTTGGCCACGGCGTCGTCCACGTGGCGCTGCACTTTCACCAATGCGGCCTCTTCGATCAGCGGGCCCTGATTCACGCCGTCTTCAAAGCCGTTGCCCACCTTGGCCGTTTTCACCTTGGCGGCGAACTTGGTGACGAACTCGTCGTACACGCCTTCCTGCACATAGAGGCGGTTGGAGCAGACGCAGGTCTGGCCGGCGTTGCGGTACTTGCTGGCAAAAGCGCCTTCCACCGCGGAGTCAATGTCGGCGTCGTTGAACACGATGAAAGGTGCATTGCCGCCGAGTTCGAGCGACATCTTCTTCACGGTGGGCGCGCTTTGTGCCATCAGGATGCGGCCGACTTCGGTGGAGCCTGTGAAGCTGATGTGGCGCACCACGTCGCTGGCGCAGAGCACCTTGCCCACGGCGATGGAGTTCTGGTCGTCGGCCGTGATCATGTTGAGCACACCGGCCGGGATGCCGGCGCGGATCGCCAGCTCGGCCGCAGCCAGCGCGGTCAGCGGCGTGAGTTCGGCGGGCTTGATGATCACCGGGCAGCCAGCGGCCAGCGCGGGCGCGACCTTGCGCGTGATCATGGCCAACGGAAAATTCCAGGGCGTGATGGCCGCGCAGACGCCGATGGGCTGCTTCAGCACCATGAGGCGGCGGTTGTTGTCGAACTGCGGCAGGGTCTCGCCGTTGACGCGCTTGGCTTCTTCGGCAAACCATTCCACGAAGCTCGCACCGTAGGCCACTTCGCCTTTGGCTTCGGGCAGGGGCTTGCCTTGTTCGGCGGTCATGATGCGGCCCAGATCGTCCTGGTTGGCCATGAGCAGGTCGTACCACTTGCGCAGGATGATGCTGCGCTCCTTGGCGGTCTTTCCCTTCCAGCCGGCCCAGGCGGCGTTGGCCGCAGCAATGGCGGCTTCAGCATCGGCCGGGCCGAGGTTGGCCACGTCGGCGAGCTTCTGGCCGGTGGCAGGGTCGAGCACGTCAAAGCGGCTGGCGCCTTTGACCCATTCGCCGTTGATCAGCGCGTCGGTCTTGAGCAGGGTCGGGTCGTTCAGCAGGGCCAAGGGGGATGTCTTCATGTCCATGGGGTGTCTCCAGAAATGTAAAACGGCAAACGGTATATTTAATTTATTAAATGATTGTGGCACGAGCCGGCAGGGTGTACCAGCGCGCCGGCATTCAGCGGTACTTCACCCCGGGCAGCACACACAGCATCTCAAACAGCAGGTTCGCACCCAGCAGCGCGGTGTTGCCGCTGGGGTCGTAGGCCGGGGCCACTTCGACCAGATCGCAACCCACAAGGTTCAGTCCGCGGCAACCACGGACGATTTCCAGAGCCTGCGGCACGTTGAGGCCACCGATCTCGGGTGTGCCGGTGCCACCGGCATAGGCCGGGTCGATGCCGTCGATGTCGAAGCTGAGGTAGGTGGGCGTTTCAGGGCCGATCTTGTCGCGGATCTGCGCCATCAGGGGCGCCAGGCTGGTCCACCATACCTCGTGCGCTGGCACGACGGTGAAGCCCTGCTGGCGGGGCCAGTCAAAATCCTCGGCCGAATAGCCGCTGCCCCGCAAGCCGATCTGCCAGACCTTGTCGCCGATCAGCAGGCCTTCTTCCACCGCGCGGCGGAACGGCGTACCGTGTGCGATGGCCTCTCCGAACATGTCGGGGTTCACATCGGCGTGGGCGTCGACATGGATCATGGCCACCGGGCCATGTTTGGCCTTCATCGCGCGCAGGATGGGCAAGGCGATGGTGTGGTCACCGCCCATTGTGAGCGGGATGCAGCCGGCTTCAATGACAGGGCGGTAATGATGCTCGATGATGTCCACCGACTTCAGCAGGTTGTAGGTGTTGATCGCCACGTCACCGAGGTCGGCCACCTGCAACGCATCGAAGGGTGCCGCACCGGTGGCCATGTTGTAAGGCCGTATCAGGCACGACTCGGCGCGGATCTCTCGCGGGCCGAACCGTGCGCCTGGCCGGTGGCTGGTGCCGATGTCCAGCGGCACGCCGATGAAACCGGCGTTCAGACCTTTGGCGGATGTGACCACAGGCAGCCGCATCATGCTGGCCAGGCCACCAAAACGCGGCATGGTGTTGCCGCCCAGCGGCTGATTGAAAGGGGTGGGGTGGGTCATGTGCGGTGTTTTCTCAAGCTCACGCCGGGGACGCGCCCGTCGACCGGCTTTGATCGGTCATGGTGGTGTCGGTATGAAAGGGCATGGTCGAGCGGTTTCGCGGTGAGGGATTCACTGTCAGTACGGACCTTGTCGTCTGGCCTCGGTGTCATCCAGGGCAAAGAAGTCGCAGAGATCGGCGTCTGGAATCTGTTGTTGCGCGTAGTCGAACCGCCCTTGCTCCAGCATGGCCCGCGATGCCCGACGGATCAGGCCCAGGCAGGCCCTTGCGAGGCTGCCCCCGACGCTGATGCGTCTCACTCCCAGGCCACGCAAGTCCGCCACCGTCAATGAAGAAGATGCCAGCCCCATCACGACATTGACCGGCGCAGGCACTTCCACGACCAGCCGGTCGATGTCTTCTGCGGTCGTCAGGCCCGGCACAAAGACACAGTCCGCACCCGCCTGCACGAAGGCCTGGCAACGTTTGATGGCTTGCGGCAGGGCCTGTGTACCGCCGATCAGACAGGCGTCTGTCCGCGCGGTGAGCGTGAAAGACGCGCTCGCGGAACGTGCGGCGCGAATACGGTCAACGGCCAGCCCAAGGTCGTAAAGACCGCCCGGACTGTCGGGGCTGGCATCTTCAATGTTGCCGCCCACCGCGCCAGCCTGGAAGGCCATCAAAACGGTCTGAGCCACATCATCCGGGCCGGTACCAAAGCCGGCCTCCAGGTCGGCGCTGACGGGTACCGACACCGATGAGGCGATGCGATGCACCGCGTCCATCATCTCGGTGCGGCCGATGGCCTGCGCGCCATCTGGAAGCCCGCGCGAAAACGCGATGCCTGCACTGGTGGTGCCCAGGGCCGAAAACCCCTGGGCCGACAGGATGCGTGCGCTGCCAGCGTCCCAGGCATTGGGCATCAGGAAGCAGTCGCTGTTTCCATGCAGCTCCCTGAAGGCGGCAGCCTTTTCTGCTGTGTTCATTGTTCCTCCTCTGGGGCTGCCTGTCACTTGCGGCGCCCACGCAGCCATTCCAGCGTCAGCATCAACGCCGTGGTGAACAGGGTCAGCAGCGTGGCAACAGCTGCAATCGTGGGCGAGATGTTTTCGCGAATGCCGGTGAACATCTGGCGCGGCAGCGTGACCTGTTCCGGACCGGCCAGGAACAGGGTGACCACCACTTCGTCGAACGAGGTCGCGAAGGCGAACAGCGCACCCGAGATCACGCCCGGTGCGATGACAGGCAGCGTGACACGGAAGAAGGTTTCCAGCGGGCTCGCGCCCAGGCTCAGGCTGGCTTTCACCAGGTTGTGATTGAAGCCTTGCAGCGTGGCCAGCACGGTGGTGACGACAAACGGGGCGCCGAGCGCGGCGTGCACGATCACGAGGCCGAGGTAAGTGTCGTTCAGCCCCCACTTGGCGAAGTACAGGTAGCTGCTCACGCCCACGACCACGATGGGCACCACCATGGGCGCGATCAACAGGCTGGTGATGAAGCCCTTGCCGAAGAACTTCGTATTCGCCAGGCCCATGGCCGCGAGCGTGCCCAGCACAGTGGCCAGCAGGGTGGCGAGTGGCGCGACGATGAAGCTGTTTTTCGCGGCACGAATCCAGTCGTCGGAGTGGAACATTTCGCGGTACCACTGCAGCGACCAGCCTTCAATGGGGTAGGCCAGGAACGAGCTGTCGCTGAACGAGAGCGGGATGATCACCACCACTGGCAGCAGCAGGTAGACGATCACCCCGATCCCGGCGCCGCGCAGGGCAAACCAGCCCAGCTTGTCGAGCAGGGTGTAGTAGGCGGGGAAGACGGGCAGGAGTTTCATGGATGAACGACCCGCCGGGCCGCCCCAAGGGTTGTTCGCGCCCCCGTGGGGGGCAGCGAGTACATGCAATGACGAGCGTGGGGGTGCATGTTTCTTCCCTGTTACCCGAGGCTGAGTTCGGCCTTGGAGACCTTGCGATACAGCGCGTAGAGCACCATCGTGGCGGTCAGCAGAACGGCGCCGAGCGCGCAGGCCATGCCCCAGTTGACTTCGACGTTGGTGTACTGCGCCACGTAGTAGCTGAGCATCTGGTCGGCCGGGCCGCCGAGCAGGGCGGGGGTCACGTAGTAGCCGATGCAGGTGATGAAGACCAGCAGGCCGCCTGCGGCCACGCCAGGGTAGGTCTGTGGCAGGTAGACGCGGAAGAAGCCGGCCAGCGGCGTGCTGCCCAGTGAAATGGCGGCGCGCAGGTAGTTGGGTGGTACCGATTTCATGACGCTGTACAGCGGCAGGATCATGAAGGGCAGCAGGATGTGCACCATGGCGATGATCACGCCCAGGCGGTTGAAGAGCAGGGGAATGGGCGCATCGGTCGCGCCGACCCAGACCAGAAAGCGGTTGATCAAGCCGTTGTTCTGCAGCAGCACGATCCATGCCGCGATGCGCACCAGCACCGAGGTCCAGAACGGCAGCAGCACCAGGATCAGCAGCACGTTGGCCTTGCGAGCGGGGAGTGTGCTGAGCCAGTAGGCCAGCGGGTAGCCCAGAAGCAGGGCCGCTGCGGTGACGATGGCGCTGATCTGGAAAGTGCGGCCCAGGATGTCGCTGAAGGCGGCTTCGTCGGCCCCCACGCGCTCAATGTCGCCCTGGGCGTTGCGCTTGAAATCTAGCGAGGCGAGCAGATAGTCCGGTGTCCAGCGGGAGCTGTTCTTGGCAATGGACTGCCAGTACGGCAGTTCTTCCCAGCGCGCGTCATGTTCAATAAGTTTGCTGCGTGCATCTTCGGCGCTCAGGTTCTCGCCCAGGGGCAGGGCGCGGTAGGTGCCCATGACCAGCGAGCGGCTGCCGGCCACCTCACTGTTGAGGCGGCGGGCCAGCGCACCGGCCTGGGCCGTTTCTTCGATGCTGCCCAGGTCGGCCAGGACCGCCGCGTAGGCAGTGGCCGGCGGCGGACTGGTGCGGTCCCAGTCGGCCAGCGCCTGGCCCGTGCGGGGCAGGACGTCGGCCACTTCGGGGTTTTCGACCGCCCGCACCAGCAAGGAACCCAGCGGAACCAGAAAAAACACCAGCAAAAACACCAGCAGGGGCAGGGTCAGGGCCAGGGCGCGCAGCTTCCTGCGCCGCTCAGCACGGCGCAACTGCGCGGCGAGGGTGCCCCCCGCCAAGGCCTGGCCAGTGTCCCCTGCCGGGGCGGGTCGTTCCAGGGTGGCCCCTGCGAACGGCTGGAGATCGGTTCCGCTGGCGCTCATCACTGCGCTGCCCAGGCGGAGAAGCGCTTCTCCAGGGCCTCACCCTGGTCGGCCCAGAAGCCGACGCTGAACTGCAGTGCGTCCTTGCTGTTGGCGGCGGACGTGGGCAGCATGCCCAGCACCTTGGCGTCGAGCTTGTCCAGGGCCTTGTTGTTGGTCGGGCCGTAGCTGATGTTCTTGGCGTATTCGGCCTGGGCATCGGGCGAGCTGGCCATGGCGATGAACTTCAGGGCGGCTTCCTTGTTGGGCGTGCCCTTGGGCATGACCCAGTAGTCCAGGTCGTAGATGCCGCCGGTCCAGGTGATCTGGAGGTTCTTGCCTTCGCGCTGGGCGGCGTCGATGCGGCCGTTGTAGGCGGTGGTCATGACCACGTCACCCGCGACCAGGAACTGGGGTGGCTGTGCGCCGGCTTCCCACCACTGGATGTTGGGCTTGAGCTCGGTCAGCTTCTTGAACGCACGATCCGCACCGTCCTTGGTGGCCAGCACCTTGTACACGTCGGCGGTCTTGACGCCGTCGGCCATCAGGGCGAATTCGAGGTTGTAGCGCGCGCCCTTGCGCATGCCGCGCTTGCCGGGGAATTTCTTCACATCCCAGAAATCGGCCCAGGTGGTGGGCGCGGTCTTGAGCTTGTCGCCGTCATAGGCCATCACGGTGGACCAGACGAAGGTGCCGACGCCGCACTCGTGCACGGCGGCCTTCTGGAAGTCGGCCTTGTTGCCGACCTTGGCCCAGTCCATCTTCTCGAACAGTCCTTCGTCGCAGCCGCGGCTCAGGTCCGGGCTCTCGACTTCGACCACGTCCCATGTGACCTTCTTTGCCTCGACCATGGCCTTGATCTTGGCCTGTTCGCCGTTGTACTCCACGGCGGTGATCTTGCCGCCACCGGCTTTTTCATACGCCTCGAAGTAGGCCTTCTTCTGGGCGGCACCATTGGCACCACCAAAGTTGACGACCGTGAGCTGGCTCTGGGCCATCACGGGCAGGGCGACCATCATGGCCGCAGCCATGATTACGGGTTTCAGTTTCATCGGATTTATCTCCAGGGGTTGAGGAACAGGGAACGGAAAAGGCTGCAGGGTCTTGTCAGTTGGAGGCACGGACCGCTTCGGGGGCTATCTGTAAATCCGCAGATGTTCGGGCGGAATGTGCAGGCCGATGGTCTGGCCGGCGTCCATGTGGCCCAGGTGCTGCAGCGGCACCTTGACACTGATCTCGGGCTGGCCGCTGACCTGGCAGCGCAGGCGCAGGTGGTCGCCGAAATAGATCACGTCGCCGATGGCCGCGCCCAGGCGGTTGCCGGTGGGGCCACTGCCATTGACCACGGTGATGCGTTCGGGTCGCACGCTGCACTGCACCGTCTCACCAGCTTGTGCCTGGTTGACGTTGACGCCGGTCAGGCGCGTGCCGTCGGCGAGCGCCACCTCACAATGTTCGCCCGTGGTCTGCACCACCTGGGCGTCGAGCACCGAGTTGTCGCCCACGAAGCTGGCGACAAACCGGTTGGACGGTGTTTCGTAGAGCCGGTCGACCTGATCAATCTGCTGGATCACGCCTTCGCTGAACACAGCCACGCGGTCAGACATGGTGAGCGCTTCCGACTGGTCGTGCGTCACGTAGACAAAGGTCACGCCCAGGCGGCGATGCAGCGCCTTGAGCTCCAACTGCATGTGTTCGCGCAGTTGTTTGTCGAGCGCGCCCAGCGGTTCGTCCATCAGCACCAGTTGCGGGTCGAACACCAGTGCGCGGGCCAGCGCCACGCGCTGCTGCTGGCCACCGGAGAGCTGAGCCGGGTAGCGGCTGCCCATGTGACCCATTTGCACCATGTCAAGCGCGCGATTCACCTTGGTTTCCACGTCGGCCTTGCCGAGCTTGCGCACGGTGAGCGGGTAGGCGATGTTGTCGGCCACCGTCATGTGCGGGAACAGGGCGTAGTTCTGGAACACCATGCCG
>PHCQ01000182.1 GCA_002840835.1 Betaproteobacteria bacterium HGW-Betaproteobacteria-16
CCCAGGCCCATGCTCATGGCCAGCGGCATGGGGCTGAGGAAGTGCGAGGCGTCGTATTCCTTGTTGATCACCTTGTCGCGCACCAGCGCCCAGCCCGCCGTCTTGGTGACCTCCACCTTGAGGCCCTGCTTTTCATAGAAGCCCAGCGGGTGCGCCATGATCAGCGGCGTGGCACAGGTGATGGGGATGAAACCGATCTTGAGGTTGGTTTTTTCGAGTGCGCTCTTGTCCTGCGCCATGGCCTGCATGGTGCCCACCGGCAGCACGCTGGCGATGGCTGCCATGGCCGTGCCCTTGCCCACGGCGCGCAGAAAGCGGCGACGCTCTGCGTCTTGCGGAAACAGCGCCTTGACCAGAGTGGCTTCAATAAACTCGTTGCTGTACGCCTCAAAGTCTGCGGTCTCGCTGCGCCGGCGCAACTCCGCAGCCGCGCCATCCGCGTTCACTTCTGCATGGTGATCGGCCACGGTGTGGTCGCGACCACAACTGCACTTCATCATGAGTGGAAGGTCGGCGTTGTAGGGATCGAAGAATTCAGACATGGCGCACCTCTTGAGTTGAAGACGCCAATCACTTCGCAAGCACCGGGCCAGAACACGGGCCGCCACCGCCGTTTGGCGGAACCGTCGTGTTTTCGCAAACGCTTCACCGACGCCGTGTAGGGGCAGCCCTACAAGGATCTGGTTTCAAGACAGGATTCAGGGGGTTTTGACGTTTCGCGCGTGGCGTTCGGCGAACAGCGCCAGCTCCACGTCGTTCTTGGTGGCGGTCTTTTCGAGCACGCGCGCACGGTAAGTGCTCACCGTGTTGGCCGCCAGGCCCAGCTGTGCACCAATTTCGCTCACGGTGCGCCCCTGCGTGAGCAGACGGTAGACCTGGTACTCGCGGTGCGAGAGCGCCTCGAGCCCGGTCTTTGCGCCCGTGCTGCCCACCGCCGCCGCCAGCGCCTCGGCCGTGGCCTGGCTCACGAACACCGCGCCGCCCGCCGCCTTGCGCACCGCGGCCAGCATGTCGTCAGGGTCGGCGCTCTTGTTCAGGTAGCCGCAGGCGCCCATGCGGATGCAGCGCACCGCGTACTGTTTCTCAGGGTAGGTGCTGAGCATGAGCACCGGCAGGCGCGGGTGCTCACGTTTGATGGCCTGCAGCACGTCCAGCCCGTCCAGCCCGGGCATGGCGATGTCGAGCAGCACCAGATCGAGACCCTCGCTGCCGTGCAGCGCCTGGACCTCGGCCAGTACCTCCGGACCGGTCTGCGCCTCGGCCACCACCTGCACGTCGGGTGCGTCGGCCAGGATCTGCTTGAGCCCCTCGCGCACGATGCGATGGTCGTCGCCGATCAGCACGCGGATGGTCTCGGCCATCAGATCAAACTGGGTGTTCATATCTGTACTTGTGTCTCCAGCGGCAGCGTCACAGTGAGGCACATGCGCGTGCCCCGTCCTGGTGCACTGTCGATTTGAATGTCGCCGCCGAAGTGCCGCGCCCGTTCCCGCATCCCCATCACGCCGTAGGCATCGGCGGCTTCAAACGCCTGCGGCGGCGCGCCCACGCCATTGTCTTCCACGGTGAGCTGCAACGCCATCCCCTGCACGACAATGCGCACGCCCAGGCGGGGGGCGTGC
>PHCQ01000183.1 GCA_002840835.1 Betaproteobacteria bacterium HGW-Betaproteobacteria-16
CAGGATGTTGGTCTGGAAGGCGATGCCGTCGATCACGCCGATGATGTCGCTGATCTTCTTGCTGCTCTGGTTGATCTCGTCCATGGTGGTGACCACCTGGCCCACGACCTGGCCGCCGCGTGCGGCGATCTCGGCCGCGCTCGATGCAAGCTGGTTGGCCTGGCGGGCGGCATCGGCGCTCTGGCGCACGGTGCTGGTGAGTTCTTCCATGCTGGCCGCCGTCTCTTCGAGGTTGCTCGCGGCCTGCTCGGTTCGGGCAGACAGATCCTGGTTGCCCGAGGCAATCTCCATCGACGCCGTGTTGATGCTGTCCGTGGCGCTGCGAACCTGGCTCACTGTGCCGCGCAAGGACGCCACCATCTCGTGCAGCGCAAACAGCAGGCTGCCTTTGGAAGGCTGCCCCACGTCCACACCAAGATTGCCTCTGGCCACTTCGTTCATGGCCTGCATGGCAAAAGCGGGGTCGCCACCGAGTTGCTGACGCACGCTGCGCGCCACGGCATAGCCCACGGCCGAGATCGTCGCCAGAATCGCCAGACCCAGCAGCAAGGTTTCCAGCAGGGCGCGCCGCACCACGGCGGCAATGTCGTCCATGTACAGGCCCGAGCCCACGATCCAGTTCCAAGCCTTGAACTCCATCACGTACTGGACTTTCGGCACGGGCTCCTGTTGACCCGGACGCGGGAAATCGGTGTCCACGAAAGCACGACCGTCGCTGCTGCTGCGCAGACCCGAAACAATGTCCTTCAGCGTGAAACGGCCCTTGCCATCTTTCAGGGCTTCGGTCTTGTTCTGGCCCGCCCACTCAGGGCGAATGGGATGCATGATGCTGGTACCGTCCATGCCCCAGATGTAGAAATACTCGGCGCGACCATCGGCACCGCCAAAGCGCGACACCTTGACCGCCTGCTTGGCCGCCGCCTGGGCGTCTTCCATGCTCATTTCGCCGGCCGCAGCCATGGCGTGGTAACCGGCCACGACGGAATACATCGATTCGACCGCCGACTTGAGCAGCTCCATGCGCGCGCTCTCAATGCGCTGTTTGGTCTGCACCGCAGACAGCACCACCAGCAACGCCAGACCTGCAACCGCCACACCGATCAACACGCCGATCTTCTGCGCGAACTTCAATTGACTGAGCACAAAGGACTCCAGAGAAACACTAAAAAAAACAGATTGAAAACAGAGGCTGGTCAGACCGCCCTTCAGCGCGGCCGACCCCTCCGGCGATCAGAAACTTTCCCAGTCTCCTTCCGCACCGGCCGCTGCTCGCACAGGCGTACCGGTCGGTTGTGGGCGCTTGAGTTCGGGTGCGGCGGGCGCCGCTGCTGGCGCATGCGCCGCCTTCGGAGCTGCCAGGGCAGGTTTGGCTTTGGGCGCGGGCAACGACGCGGCTGCCTGAGGCTTCGATGCCTGGCGCGCAGGGGCCGGCAACGCGGCCTGTGCGCTGGCTTCGAGCTTGAAGATCTGGATCACCTGCGCCAGGCGTTGTGCCTGATCCTTCAGGCTCTCTGCCGCGGCCGCGCTCTCTTCGACCAGCGCCGCGTTCTGTTGCGTCATCTGGTCGAGCTGCGTCACCGCCACATTGACCTGGCCAATGCCGTCGCTCTGCTCGCCCGAG
>PHCQ01000184.1 GCA_002840835.1 Betaproteobacteria bacterium HGW-Betaproteobacteria-16
CCATCCTTCTATGAGCAATCGATTGTCAAGTACCGCCGCTGCGGTTTTTGCTTTTGCTGTTCGCTTTGTGTTTCTCCTGACTGCTGTTGCTGTTGATCGGTTCGGCTGCGTCGGTTGCGTTGAAGTTCGGTTTCTCATTCGTGCGCGAGGTCATCGCTGCACCACCTTCTATCCGCCTGGATCTGCCAGGCTGCTCCCCGTTTGCGCGTTGCGCTGGGTAAACCGATGGGTTGAACGCGCCCCTTCTACAGTATCGGTCGCAGGGCGACCTGGATGGGTACCGGGCACGTTCGCTTCAACTCCGATATTGCGCCGTTGTCGGTGGCTGTCTTGTGAAATATCCCGTGTTCGTTGCGGTCAGGCGGCGCAGGCCTTGAGCTGCGCGCCTTGCGGCACTTCGCCATGTTTCAGATAACGCCACAGCGCAATCGCCAACTTGCGCGCCACCGCGACGATCATCACCCGCCTGGCGCGTTTGCCGCCGCCTTGGGTGCGTTGCGCAAACCAGGTGCTGATGACGCTGCCAGGCTGGTAGCGCAGCCACATCCACGCCATCTCCACCAGCAGCGCGCGCAGCTTGGGATCGCCGGCTTTGCTGATGCCCTGATCCTGGCGCATCGTGCCGCTGTCGTACGGGGTGCCAACCAAGCCAACGCAGGCGCCGACTTGCCGGCGGTTGTTGAATTGCCGCCAGAACAGCAGGGTCGCCAAGCCACGCGCGCCCACCGGCCCCACCGCGCGCAGTTGCGCCAACGCGTCGATCCGCGCTTGGGCGGCGGGGTCGAGCAAGGACAGCTTGTCCTGCAACTCGTTGAGCTTGGCCTCCGCCGCTTCCAGCCGGTCCAGCTCGATGCACAGGATGGCCGACAGCATTGCCGGCAATGGCTTGCCCGAAAACACCCGCAGCCGGTCCGCGCGCAGATCTGCACGCCACGTCGTGGGCAATGGCCAGATGCCCTGCGTGCGCAGCTTCTTGCCGATTCGGTCCGTGCAGGCGCGCCGTTCGCGTTCCAGACGATCACGCTCGCGCTGCCATTCGCGGCTGTCCTCGGACGCTTCATCAGGTACCCGCACCATCCGCAATGCCCGCAGGTCACCCGTCACATAACGCCACAACGCCGCCGTTAACGCTTCCGCATCCACCCGGTCGGTTTTCACCCGCCGCGCGCGACGATCCACCGGCAAGCTCACCGGATCGATCACCTCCGCCGCAATCCCGTGCCCGCGCAACGCCCGAACCAGCCAAAACCCCTCCTGGCCCGCCTCGTACGCCACCAGCACCCGCGCCATCTCCGGTACGTGCAGGTGCTTGCGCGCGGCCGCAATCTCCACCAACAACGCCTCAAAGCGCGCCGCCGCATCACGCTGGTCCAGACTCTTGCGCCGAATCTTGCTCGCACTGTTCGCCATCGATGCCACTATCCACTTCGCCGCCGAGATTTCGATCGCCATCGCCATCTGGCACACTGGGTTCTGGATCGCCGTCATTGCCGTATCTCCTCTTTCGTCGGATGGGGATCGCAGTGTCGGCGATCCGCCTTCGGGCTCATAGGGTCTACGTCACTGTCGATTCCACCGCTCTGCGGTTTGAACCGATATCCAGACCTTGATGTTCTTGGCG
>PHCQ01000185.1 GCA_002840835.1 Betaproteobacteria bacterium HGW-Betaproteobacteria-16
CTTGAACAAGGCCCGGTCGATGCCAGGTTGCGATTCGCGCTTCTGGTAATCGGGCCTGAGCTTCTCTCGTGCAAAGCGGCGCGCCACGTCACGCAGCGCAATCTGGTCATCGTCGAACATCATGGGTAAATCTCCTGACTGACTGTTGTCGAAATCGCCGCCTGCATCACACCGTCAATCCGGACGAAGAATTTGAGGTGCTCGCCAATTGCATGGCTGGTCGTTGTCGCATGATATCATCGAACAGGTGTTAGTTAGATTTTTAAAGAGGCGTTCCCCATGTCCACCGAAGCCACTGTTTTCTTTCCGACGCTACTCTCCGTCCTGAAGGTAGGCGCGCACACCCTTCGCAACCGAACGCTGATGGGATCGATGCACACACGTCTGGAGTCGCTGGACCGGTCGATCGACCGGCTGTCCCTGTTCTATGCCGAGCGCGCACGCGGCGGCGCGGGCCTGATTGTCACGGGCGGCTATGCCCCCTGCCAGGATGGCCTGCTGGATGAAACGGGTCCCCTGCTTATCACGACGGCACAAGCCGATGTGCTCAGACCGATCCCTCAGGCGGTGCACGCCGAGGGCGGCAAGATCATTCTGCAAATCCTGCACACAGGGCGCTACGCAAAAGTCGCCAGGCCAGTGGGCGCTTCTGACATCCCCTCCCCGATCAACTCCCGCGCGCCTCGCGCCTTGAGCACGGCCGAAGTCTGGCAAACGGTGGAAGACTATGTACGCTGTGCCGAACTGGCGCAACGCGCCGGCTTCGACGGCGTCGAGATCATGGGCTCGGAGGGCTACCTGCTCAACCAGTTCACCGTCACGCGCACGAACAACCGCAGCGACGAATTTGGCGGCAGCATGGAAAATCGTCATCGCCTGCCGGTGGAGATCGTGCGGCGCACGCGCGAACGCCTGGGGTCGCAGTTTCTGCTCATGTATCGGGTTTCGGCGCTCGATCTGGTCGAGGGCGGTGCCCCGGCTGACGACATCATCCAGCTCGCCCAGGCGGTGCAGGCCGCAGGCGCTGACATCCTCAATACAGGCATCGGCTGGCACGAAGCGCGCATCCCGACCATTGCCTACGTGGTGCCGCGCGCGGCGTGGCGCTTTGCGGCGGCCCGCATCAAACAAGCAGTGACGATTCCTGTCATCGTCTCCAACCGGATCAACACGCCCGATCTGGCCGAAGAAATCCTGGCCAGCGGTGACGCCGATATGGTGTCGATGGCGCGCCCCTTCCTGGCCGATGCCGACTTCGTACGCAAGGCGGCGCAGGGCCGCGCCGATGAGATCAACACCTGCATCGCCTGCAACCAAGCCTGTCTCGACTACATCTTCGCCGACCGCCCCGCCACCTGTCTGGTCAATCCACGCGCCGGCCGCGAGCTGGAGTTTTCGCTCTTGCCGCCACGGGCCGTGCCGCGCAAGGTGGCGGTGATCGGCGCCGGCGCGGCCGGGCTGGCCTGCGCGCTGACCGCTGCCGAACGCGGTCATGCGGTCACCCTGTTCGAGGCCGGACCCGAGATCGGCGGCCAGTTGAACCTGGCCCGGGCCGTGCCAGGCAAGCAGGAGTTCAATGAACTGCTTCGCTACTTCAAGCAGGGCGTGGCGCGGCACG
>PHCQ01000186.1 GCA_002840835.1 Betaproteobacteria bacterium HGW-Betaproteobacteria-16
GTCTACTGGGACTGGTGCCGCCAGCAGGTCATGGTCATGGAGCGCATGCAGGGCACGCCGGTGAGCCAGATCGCCACGCTGCAGGCCAAGGGCATCGACATCCCGAAACTGGCCAGCGACGGCGTCGAAATCTTCTTCACCCAGGTCTTCCGTGACGGCTTCTTCCACGCCGACATGCATCCGGGCAACATTCTGGTGGCGGATGACGGCCGTTATATCGCGCTGGACTTCGGCATCATGGGCACGCTGAACGAGGTCGACAAGGAATATCTGGCGCGCAATTTCCTCGCCTTCTTCCGCCGCGATTACCGCGAAGTCGCCAAGGCCCACGTCGAATCCGGCTGGGTGCCCAAGGATACGCCAATCGACGAATTCGAAACCGCGATCCGCGCTGTCTGCGAACCGATTTTCGACAAACCGCTGAAGGAAATCTCGTTCGGCCGCACGCTGCTGAGCCTGTTCCAGATGGCGCGCCGCTTCGGCGTCATCATCCAGCCGCAACTGATCATGCTGCAGAAGACCCTGCTAAATATCGAAGGCCTCGGACGCGAACTCGACCCCGATCTCGATCTGTGGAAAACCGCACGCCCCTATCTGGAGCGCTGGATGTCCGAGCAACTGGGATGGCGCAGTGTGGTGCAGAACGTGCAGGCCGAACTACCTTACTGGGGCAAGATACTGCCGCAGGTACCGCGCCTGCTGCAGCAGCAACTGCAAAGAAGTCACGATAATCCGCTCAATGAAGAGCTCCGCTTGCTCATCAAGGAGCAGCAGAGACAGACGCGATGGCTGCGCGTCATCGGCTTCATGCTGGCCGGTCTGCTTGCCTGGCAACTTACCGCACATTTTCTGCTTTAATCAGCAAACCCGCAGCATTGCACAAGGTATGGTATTTGCTAGAATCTAGCCGCCGAGTGGTGCGCGTCATGGCTTCTGCGATTCAGTGATGAAAGCCTCAGCGCACCCCGGATTTCGATTGCATATTTTCACGGCGACAGCGCCAGCAAAGGATCAAGCGTGCTACTAGGCTTTGTGATTATTTATCTGGTCATCTCCATCGGCATCGGCGCCTATGGCGCCACCAAAGTGCACAATTCGCGCGATTACGTCACGGCCGGGCGCAGCCTGCCACTACCCATGGTCATGGCCATGGTATTCGCCACCTGGTTCGGCGCGGAAACGGTACTCGGCATCCCGGCCACCTTCCTCGACGAGGACATGGGTGGGCTGATTTCCGATCCTTTTGGCGCTTCGCTGTGCCTGATCCTGTTCGGCCTGTTCTTCGCCCGCCCGCTCTACCGCATGAACCTGCTCACCATCGGTGACTTCTATCGCAGCAAATACAACCGCTTCGTCGAAGTCATGGTCGCCATCGCCATCGCGCTGTCCTATCTGGGCTGGGTTGCGGCGCAGGTCACGGCACTGGGGCTGGTCTTCAGCGTACTTTCCGACGGCAGCATCACGCAGACCCAGGGCGTCATCATCGGCGCTTCGATTGTGCTGATCTATACGCTGTATGGCGGCATGTGGTCGGTAGCGCTGACCACTTTCGTGCAGATGATCGTCATTGTGCTCGGCCTGCTCTGGATCACCTGGCTGGTATCGGACATG
>PHCQ01000027.1 GCA_002840835.1 Betaproteobacteria bacterium HGW-Betaproteobacteria-16
TGATGGCCCTGGCCAGCGGCCTGACCCAGGTGCTGGACGACCGGCGCTACACCGAGATCATCATGACCCGCGCCACCGTGAGTGTGGGTGAGGACATTGGCTTCCTGCCAGGTACTGAAGAGGAAAAAATGGGCCCCTGGATGGGCGCACTTGACGACAACCTGGAGTTTCTTGCGAAGGGCGACGGCGGCAATGCCGGCGAATGGGGCCGCGCAGCCACCAATGAGCTCATTCGCAGCCGCATCAAGGTCAAGAGCATGAACTTCATGCGCGGGCGCACGTTCATGAACAAGTACGTGATCATTGACGAGGCCCAAAACCTCACACCCAAGCAGATGAAGACTCTGATCACGCGCGCTGGCCCGGGCACCAAGATCATCTGCATGGGCAACCTGGCGCAGATCGACACACCCTATCTCACGGAAGGCTCATCAGGTCTGACCTACGCCGTGGACCGCTTCAAAGGCTGGCCACACGGCGGCCATATCACCTTGGCGCGTGGCGAACGATCACGGCTTGCGGATTTCGCCAGCGAAATACTCTGAGTGTCATGAGGGCCGGCATCATTGCGGTCCGACGCTAGCAAATGGTGAAGGGCCATTGGCGCTGTCTGACACCCGAGGGCCGGCTTTGCGCATCAATCACCTACCGGGGCAGGAGTGCACCGGTTCGCTCTGCCATGTTCACGCGTCTGCATCAACGCCACTGACAAGAACGACGCCGCGGTCGCACGGCATTGATGAAACGAAAAAGCCCTGGTCTTGCGACCAGGGCTTCACGTTTTTGGTAGGACGTGGCAGGCTCGAACTGCCGACCAACGGATTAAAAGTCCGCTGCTCTACCAACTGAGCTAACGTCCCATCAAAACAAACCTTGTTCCCCGCACCATCCAGAAGATGGTGGGGCGTGAGTGACTCGAACACTCGACCTACGGATTAAGAGTCCGCTGCTCTACCAACTGAGCTAACGCCCCAAGGGGTTTTGCCGCGAACTTGAAGACGAACGGAAAATCTCTTTTCGTCTATTGGCTACTGCGCCAAGCCTCAAATTATAGCGTCATTGTGAACGGTTTTTCAACCGACTTGGATTTTCGTGCAGCACTTGCCAACGCATTCATTGTCCAACCCGCCGCGCACATGCCGAAGGTCGCTGTCACACTCACCAGCGACCCGTAACCGTGGCAGTTCAACGAACCATCCATCGCCGACACATCACACGATGCATCAGGTGGAGCCACAGCCTCCCGGCTGCACACGCAAGCGACGCCCATTCGACCCGCGCGGGCGCCTTCATGATGGCGTCGCAGCCCGTACCGGAGCTTGGCCAGCAATGGGTCGTGCGTGACTTCTGCAAGATCGACCACCTCCACCCGTTGTGGTTCGTGCTTGCCGCCCGCCGCGCCCACGGTCACGAAGGGCACGTTGTGCGCCAGCGCCCATGCGGCCATGACCGTCTTGGCCCTCACCTGATCACAGGCATCTACCAGAGCAAAAGAATTCAAGGGCCGCTGACCATCCAGCCTCGCCCCCTCATACAACAGGGCCGGCCAGTTCTCCGGCGTCACGAAATCATCGATGACGTTGATCTTGCACCCAGGGTGAAAGAGACTGATGCGATCCCGCATGGCCTGCACCTTGGCTTGCCCCAGCGAGGGCTCCATGGCATGAATCTGACGATTGAAGTTTGATTCCGACACATGGTCCATGTCGATGAGCGTGAGTTCGCGCACGCCACTGCGGGCCAGTGCCTCGGCCACCCATGAGCCCACTCCCCCGATACCGACCACCGCGACATGTGCATCAAAAATGCGTTGTGCGCCGTCGACGCCATACAGCCTGCGCAGCCCTCCGAAGCGCCGTTCAAAAGACTCCTTGGACAAGTCGCTCACTCCCGGTCCAGCAGCCACATCTGAAAACGGAACCCTCCGACCGCACCCAGCATGATCCCTGTGACGGCAATCACACTGGACAGGCTCAACGTGGAAAGCCCTGACATGCCTTGCCCCACGGTACATCCCAAAGCAGTGACGCCTCCCACGCCCATGCAGACCGCGCCCAGCATATGCAGAGCCGTGTCTTGCGTGCCGTGAAAACCTTCCCACCGAAAACTGCGCTCGATGAGGGAACACAGAAATGCGCCGACCACCACACCTGCCACAGTGACCACACCAAAGGTGAGCACCTTGGATGTGTCGCTGTAGAAGATGATCCAATCCAGTGTGTAAGCCATGGGCGCCGTGAAGGTGAGAGACTCCATGCGTCGCGAATTGCTGGCCAGATACATCGACTCAAGTGTCTCGGGGTGTTCGGGCACAAAGCCCAGGTGGCCACTGACCCACCACATGGCCACAATGACCGCACCCAGGCCCAGCCCCGCAAGCAGGTTGTTGCCTGTGCGGAAATCAGTCCCCGCAAGCGCCCAGAAGATCAAGCCCCCACCGATCACAAGCGCAGCGGCCATGCCAGCAACAGCGGGATTCATGCCCAGCCCACTGGACAGCCAGAACGGCACTGCGCCACCCGCAGCCAGATCGAACACAACCTGGTCAACCGTGCTGTCACGCCACACAGCCACCACGCCTCGCAGGGTCGCAAAGGCCGCAAAACCCATCACAAAGAACACCACAAGGGATTTCAGGCTCCCGGCACCAATGCGAACCAACGTCTTGCTGCCGCAGCCTGAAGCGAGCACCATGCCAAAACCGAACAGCGCGCCGCCTGACAACGCCGACAACCAGAGGACCCGACCCGATGTGTAGATGCTCTGTGTGGGATCAATCCAGCCCAACGCTGCCATGCCGTAGAACCCGATCATGGCCACACCAACCGCCATGCCCCACATGCGCATGCGGGTCCAGTCGCCCATGTTCACGATGTCGCTGATGGCACCCATCGTGCAGAAATGCGTGCGCTGGGCAATGAAGCCAAAGGCAGCTGCAACAGCAAACGCTGCCCAGAGGACCCATGTGTACAGCTGATTGAGCTCATCGATTTCCATGGGCGCCATTGTAGGAGCAGGCCCATCTGGGCCTGCCACGGCGGCCATTTGCCACCACTTGTCAATCAGGTGCCTGGGATCAACGCAGGCGTGAGAGGCGTTCGCGCGCCACGGTGGCGGCTTCAGATCCGGGATGGATCTTCACGAGATCTTCCAGGGTACGTCGCGCAGCCCTGCTGTCCTTCATTTCCACCTGACTGTTGGCAAGTGCCAGCATGCCTTCTGGCACGCGCTGGTGACCGGGAAACTGCGAAATCAGACGCCGATGGCTTTCAATGGCCTCTTTGTAGGCCCGGTTCGCATACTGGGCATTGCCCAGCCAATACAGAACCGATGGGGTGTAGCCGCTCTCTGGATAGCGCTGAAGAAAACCAGCGTAGGCAGAGGCTGCAGCGGGAAACTCCGAACGCCGCAGCACGGCCATGGCGGCCTCGTAGTCGCGCTGCTCAGCCGGTGTCGCAGTGAAATCTCGACCATCCAGCGTGATCGTCGAGGGCTCCACCTGCTTCAGACGCTCTTCGAGACCCGACTGCACGTCATTTTGTTTGCGCTGCAGCTCTGATACCTCCCGTGCCAGCTGTTCATTCTGACCGCGCAAATTGGCAACTTCTGACCGGAGCTGTTCAATCTGATTGGCCAGATCGAGCAGGCTTCGTTGACCAGTGTTGCCCTGGGACCGCGCCTCTTCAGCCAGTTTGGCCTGTCGGGCCTCACTGGCCTCGAACCGCTGACGCAACTCGATGATGGCTCTGCGAGCTTCGTCGTCGCCCAGGAAGGCTTGCGCCTGCAAGGGTGCGAGCATCGACGCGATCGCAATCCCGCTGGCAATCAGTTGGAACGAAAAGCGCTTCATCGAATGGGTCATGCTGATCAACGGTAGGTGATTTCAACCCGACGATTCTGGGCGAACGCGCTCTCATCGAAGCCATAGACAGCCGGCTTCTCTTCTCCGAAGCTCACAGCCTCCATCTGGGATTCGCCCACGCCCAGCAATTGCATGGCTCGGCGAACGGCCTCGGCACGTTTCTGTCCAAGGGCCAGGTTGTACTCACGACCCCCGCGCTCGTCGGTGTGACCTTCAAGCGCAATCCTGCGGCTTGGGTTGGCTTTCAGGAATGCGGCATTGGCTTCAAGTGCACCTGCAAACTCCTGACGCACTTCAAAGCTGTCGTAGTCAAAATAAATCACCCGGGCCATGTCGGCAGGCTGCTGTGAGTCCACCCCTGGCACCTGCACGCCGGAAACCCCACTGGGATCCACGCCGCTGCCCGTACCGCCTTGCGTGCCGCCTGCACCCGCAGCGGCGCCACGGTCTTCAACGGGCGCCTCATCGAGTTTGACGCTTGATCCGCATGCGGCAAGCGAGAGCGCCAGCACCACCGCAAAGAAACCGCTCAGGACCGAACGATATGAACGTGGCGCGGCGGTTGCAGAGAACTTGGTCAGGTTAAGCATGAAGGATTCCCTTTCAGATTGGATAGAAATTCGAGCGGATGGATGAAAAATGCCGCAAATAGAACAACAAAGGCATCAGCGAGCGAACGGACCCCACTGAGGCTCGCGAATGTCGCCCCGAGCGCCTGCCAGTCGTGTTTTGATGCGACCGTCGACTGTGCTGGTCATGAGCGCCTCCTGGCCATTTTCACGGGTGGCGTAGATGATGAGGCGGCTGTTGGGAGAGAAGCTAGGGCTCTCGTCACCGCTGGTGGTGGTCAGCGCAGTGACATTGCCACTGGCCAGTTCCATCACGTGCAGACGGAAAGCCCCGCCCACACGCGAAATGTAGGCCAGCCAGCGACCATCCGGGCTGGGAGAGGGAGAAATGTTGTAGTTGCCAGTGAAGGTCAGGCGCTGCGGGTTTCCACCCTGCGCCCCCATGCGATAGATCTGGGGCGAGCCGCCTCGGTCGCTCACAAAGAACAGCGAACTCCCGTCAGCGGAGAAAACGGGCTCGGTGTCGATGCTGCCCGACTGGGTCAACCTGCGCGGCTCGCTGCCGTTGGCGCTCATCACATAAATCTGGGCATTGCCTGAAATGGACAATGTGGCGGCCAATTGGCTACCATCGGGAGACCACGAAGGCGCACTGTTCGAGCCCCGGAAATTGGCCAGCAGCCGGCGCCGACCGGTGGCCACGTCGTGGGTGTAGATGACCGGCTTGCGGGACTCAAAGGACACGTATGCCAATTGATTTCCACCAGGGGCCCAACTGGGCGAAATGATGGGCTCAGGACTGGTCAGGGCCGCACGCGCGTTCTCGCCATCGGCGTCGGCCACCCAGAGGATATGTTGGCTGCCTGCTTTGGAAACGTAAGCGATCCGGGTGGCAAACACACCTTTCTCTCCTGTCAGCTTCTCGTACACGTAATCCGCAATTCGATGCGCCGCCAATCGCAGATCCTGCGTCGTCACCGGGTAGCTGAGACCGCCGAGGTCCCTGGCCTTGACCACATCCCAAAGCCTGAAGCGGACATCGTGCCGACCGTCCGCCAAACGCGTCACGCTGCCCGTGAGCAAGGCGTCAGTGGTGCGTGCACGCCAGGGGGCGAGGTCAGGCCGTGAAGTTTCGTCGAGCTGGCCGGGCAATGGGTCAACAAAACGGAACTGACCGCTGCGCTCCAGATCGGCGCGAACAATGGCCGCCATGTCCTGACCGACCTGCCCATTTCCCCGAAAGGCGGCAGCGGAGAACGGAATCTGGGTCATGCCCACACCCGTCACTTCGACGCGAAACTGCGCCAAGGCGTTCGTCAGGGGCAAGGCACCGGCGGGGAGTAGAACAGCCTGAGAAAGCAAACGTCGCCGTGATAGCGGCCAATGGTCTCGATTCAAATCCTGCATTCCTTATGTCTGAATGGTTGCTTTGGCCGAAAAACTCAATTTGAGTTCCCTCGCAAACCTCCAGCGGATAATACCGGAACGATCCCTTGCACCCGTGACAAGATGTGCTCGAATGGCAGTGTCTTTTCCTGACACACCTTACGATCCTGTATCCCGGCATTCATTCCCGCCTTACCTCCTTTCAGGCCGCTACGGACTTGACCGAATCACTACATAAAAAGCCTCTCCCGCAGAGGTCGATAGCCCAACGGCTGTTACGTTTTTGGCCGTATTTTCAGTCGGCAAAAGCCGGTATCGTGCTGGCGGCCATCTGCTCAGTGGTGGGAGCGCTCACCGAGCCGCTCATTCCCGCACTGCTCAAGACCCTGCTGGATCGGGGATTCGCACAGGGCAACATTGCCCTCTGGATGGTGCCTGTCGCCCTGATGGGTCTGTTCGGCATCAGGGGCCTGGCCGGGTTCCTTGCGCAATATGCGTTGTCTCATACGGCCAGTCTCGGGCTTCTGAATCTGCGGCGAGCCATGTTCGTCAAGCTCAATGACGCTCGCATGGAGTTGTTCTCGCAACAAAGTGCGAGCAAGCTGTCCAACACGCTGGTTTACGAGGTGCAGACCGGATCGACGATGCTGGTCAATGCACTGCTCAGTCTGGCCAAGGACAGCCTGACGATGATGGCCCTCATGGGCTACCTCATGTACCTGAACTGGAAACTCACCTTGATTGTGCTGCTGATCTTTCCAGGACTGGTGATGATCATGCGGGTACTGTCCCGTCGACTGTATCGACTGACCCGCTCCAGCCAGCAAGCCACGGACGAACTGGCTTACGTCGTCGAGGAAAACGCATTGGCACACCGTGTGGTGCGTCTGCACGGGGCACAGGGCAGTCAGACAGCGCGCTTCAATGCCCTGAGCACAGCCTTGCGTCGCCTGGCATTGAAGTCCACCATTGCCCAAGCGGCCATGACCCCGTTGACGCAATTGCTGGCGTCCGCAGCGCTATCGGCGGTGATTGCAGTTGCCCTTTGGCAAAGCAGCAGCAGCGGCGTGACCGTTGGCAATTTTGTGGCGTTCGTGACCGCCATGTTGATGCTGGTGGCTCCCATTCGGCACCTGGCCGAAATTGCGGGGCCCATCACCCGGGGACTGGCGGCGCTGGAGCGAGGACTCGATCTCATCGAAAGCACGCCTGATCAGGTGGGAGGCAGCCATGCGGTTGACCATGCGCAGGGCGGCCTCTCGCTGCGCAATGTCTGGGTGCGTTACCCGTCGCGAGCCGCGATCGAAGGCGAGGCGCATACGGGGCGCGCTGCGCTGAAGGGCATCAACCTGACCATTGCACCCGGAGAAGTGCTGGCCCTGGTCGGGCCGTCGGGCTCTGGAAAATCCACCCTGGTCAACCTGTTGCCGCGTTTTGTGGATGTGACCGAGGGTGAGATCTGTCTCGATGAGGTTCCGCTGGGTGAATGGGACCTGAGTGCGCTTCGGCGGCAGTTTGCCCTGGTCAGCCAGGACGTGGTGATGCTCAACGATACCCTGGCCGCCAATGTGGCTCTGGGCGACGACCCCGGCTCTCTCGATGAGTCCAGAGTGTTGAGCGCCTTGACCTCGGCCAACCTGCTGGACCTGATTCATCAGCTGCCGCAGGGCATTCACAGCAAGGTCGGGCACAACGCCGCCGAACTGTCCGGTGGGCAGCGCCAGCGTCTGGCCATCGCACGGGCCATCTACAAGAACGCACCTGTTCTGATTCTGGATGAAGCCACATCGGCGCTGGACAACGAATCGGAGCGACTGGTACAGGATGCACTGTCCCGCCTCATGAAGGGGCGAACCACCCTGGTGGTCGCGCACCGGCTGTCCACGATTGAACATGCCGACCGTGTCGTGGTGCTGGCTGACGGCCAGATCAGCGAGCAGGGATCCCATGCCGAACTGATGGCCGCTGACGGGCTCTACGCGCGTCTGCACGCCCAAGGCTTCAAAGCAGACACGGAGAGCCCGGCCGAGCCGGAAGAGGACATCACGATCGATTCAGACCAGCCGACCTGATCCATCCGCCATCGAATGGGAGGGGTGCGAAACAGGTGACTCGTGGATGACGCGGACGCCGGGCTGTGCACGGCCCGCACAAACCATCAAGAAAGAAGATGGCCACTCACCCACGAAAAAGCCCGGGAAACGCTGTTGCCAGCGCATCCCGGGCCAGGTGGAATCACCAATCGCTTGGCAATCGCATCAGAAGTTGAATTGCAGGCCCACGCCGAAGTAGTTCAGATTGCGCCACTTGGGATTGTCACTTCCACGCTTCTGATAATGATCAAAGTCGGCACGCAGCGCGAGCCTGTCGGTAAGATCAAAAGTGGCGCCGATGCCCACAGTGGCCCGCGTTTGCGAGACGGAGTAGTCGACCGCGCCAGCAGGAGGCTGGGTCCAGTGAGTGGTGTTGCCGCTGCTGTTGTGGTGGTTCACGCGGGCCAAACCAACTTTGGCAAACACGCGCGCCTTTTCACTGACATCCCGGCCGAAGGTTGCCCGGGCGCCAAAGATGCGGGTTCCGTACGCGTTGTCGTAACCATTTGCAGCCGCGTACGACAAGAACTTTCCGCCCTGATAGAACACTTCAGCGCCCACGAGGTCGTTGAACTGCAGACCCGCGCCGATCTGGGCGCCGGCTTTGCTGTCACTGTCGTCCACGTTGTGGCCTGGAACACCGGAGCTGTACGTGGCGCTGTCTCGCACCATGCCGATCGTGCCAAAAGCATATGGCCTCACGCCCTGCTCCACAGGTGCGGCAACGACTGGTTCGGCCGCGAGAGGCGCTGCAGCGGGCGCTGGTGCCGGAACCGGAGCCGGTGCAGGCACGGCCACCGGAGCGGGGGCAGGCGCAGGGGCTGGCGCGGCCGCCGTCACTGGACGGGGTTGCGCGTCTGAGAATCGGTTGTCGCATTGGCCCATGCTGGCCCGCACAGGTGCGCCATCCTTGTTCAGATAAAGGTTGACCGGCATCGTGGGGCCGAATGGCACGTACTTGCCTTGCAGGGCCTTCGACACGCCATTGCGTCCGTCCTTGCGGCCCACGCCAAGGTCGCAGGCACCGTTTGCATACTGAGGTCCGAGGTCGGCAAGCTGCGCTGTGCGCACACTGACCTCCCCCTGGCGCCGCAGCGGACGCATCTTTGTGGTCGGCTCATAAAACCGCGCCGTGCCAGATTGCACTGCCATGTCGCATTCGGCAGCGGTGTCATAGCCTACGTTGCCGTTGGCGTCTGTGACCATGCCTGCATGCACGCTCAGCGACAACGTGGCCGCACCCAAGGCAGAGAGAACGAATGTGGAGTTTTTGTGGTTCATAAGGTCTTGGTGAATGAAGGTGTTGAAAAGGCACAAAAGGAGATTCGCCCCCCAGGCGGTTTCAGCAGAAAGGCCGCGTGAGAAGGGGTGCGAAGAATTTCCATTATCAACATCCAGTGGGACGCGTCGTGCAAGTTTCCCGCACCGATCCCCTGTGGGCAACAGGGCTCACATTCAGAAACAGCAACTGTGATACGCGTTCTTCTGAGGTGTGGCGGTTCCAGAAGACCTGCCTGGATTCAGAGCAACACGATGTCGTACTGCTCCTGGGTCATCGAGCCTTCACTTTGCAAGGAAATGGGTTTGCCTATGAAGTCCGAAAGACCGGCCAGGTGCTGGCTCTCCTCGTCCAGAAAGAGCTCTACCACCTGTGGTGAAGCCACCACCCGAAACTCCCTGGGATTGAACGCGCGGGCCTCTCTAAGGATTTCACGCAGGATGTCGTAACAAATGCTTCGAGCCGTTTTGACCGTTCCTTTTCCGCTACAGGCCGCACAGGATTCACTCATCACATGAGCCAGCGACTCTCGCGTGCGCTTGCGCGTCATCTCCACCAGCCCCAGCTGTGAAAAGCCGCCGATCATGGTCTTGACTCTGTCACGCGCGAGCTGCTTGCGAAACTCAGTGAGCACGGCCTCCTTGTGGTCTTCTCGAACCATGTCGATGAAATCCACGATCACGATGCCGCCCAGGTTGCGCAACCGCAGTTGTCGGGCAATGGTTTGTGCTGCCTCCAGATTGGTGCGAAACACCGTGTCATCAAAATTGCGGGCCCCCACAAAGCCGCCCGTGTTCACATCCACTGTCGTGAGTGCCTCGGTCTGGTCGATGACCAGGTACCCACCCGACTTCAGTTCCACACGTCTGCTGAGTGCTCGAACGATGTCTTCATCGATGTTGAACAGATCAAAGATGGGCCGCTCACCACTGTAGTGCTGCAGCTTGTTCACCGTGTCGGGCATGAACTCGCTGGCAAAAGTCTGCAGCAGGCCAAACTGCTCTTTGGAATCAATGCGGATGGACTGTGTGTCTGCGCTGACCAGGTCGCGCAGCACTCGCTGCATGAGGCTCAGGTCTTCATGCAGCACCGATGCCGGTGGCTGCCTGGTCGATGCTTCCTTGATGCGCAACCATGTCTTGCGCAGGTACGCAATGTCCTCGCCGAGTTCTTCATCGCTGGCGTCTTCGGCATTGGTGCGCAGGATGAAACCACCCGCCTGCCCACCGTCACCCACCGCTGTGAGCCGCAACAGCCGCTGGCGCAACGCATCGCGCTGGGCAGGTGGGATCTTTTGCGATACGCCAATGTGGCTGTCTTGCGGCAAAAAGACCAGCAGGCGCCCGGCAATGCTGATTTGCGCCGTGAGCCGGGCACCCTTGGTGCCCATGGGGTCCTTGAGCACCTGCACCATCAGCGCCTGTCCTTCGAAGATCTGACGCTCGATGGGCAACACCGGGTTGGGCGTCAGCACTTTGGCAGCCTGCCCGTTGCCCGAAACCGCAGGCTGTGCGGGTTGATCTGGCAGGCCGTCAGTGGGCACAGCGACCGCCGGACTGCGATCCCGCGGCGCTGCGTGTTTGGCGGCGATGTTGGGCATGAGGTCCGCCACGTGCAGGAACGCTGCACGGTCCAGTCCGATATCGATGAACGCCGACTGCATGCCTGGCAGGACGCGGGATACCTTGCCCAGGTAGATGTTGCCCACCAGGCCACGCTCGAGCGTTCGCTCCAGATGGACCTCCTGCACGGCGCCCTGCTCCACCACCGCCACCCGCGTCTCCTGTGGCGCCCAATTGATCAAGATATCCTGGCTCATGGGGTCACTCAAACTTCTTTTAAATCAGCCGAACACCGGCGGCATTCAGCACTTGCGCTGTCTCGTGCGCAGGCAATCCCATGATGCCTGAATAGCTGCCGCTGATGTGGCTCGTCCACAACGCGGCCAGCCCCTGGATGGCGTACGCACCGGCCTTGCCCATCGGCTCACCGGTTTCAACATAGCGCCGGATCTGGGTTGGAGTCAGCGGAGCGAACGCCACCCACGAGGTCGACAAGGCCGACCAGGCCTTGTCCCCGCGCGGAGAGGGTCGGCCAACAGCCACCGCCGTCAGAACCCGATGACGGCGCCCGGACAGATCGGCCAACATGCGGACGGCATCCGCCTTGTCCTCGGGTTTGCCCAGAATGCGCGCGCCCAGCGCCACAGTGGTGTCGGCGCAGAGCACGGGCGCCGGCTTCAATTGACGGTGCTTGATGCGAGCCAGCGCCGCCTGAAGCTTCAGGTCAGTGACGCGCTGCACGTAAGCCGCAGGCTTTTCTCCAGGCCTCAAATCTTCCAGCGCCTCAACGTCCTCACCCTCATCCGGCAACAGGAGCTTGCAATGCACCCCCCATTGCTCCAACAGTTGCAAGCGTCGAGGGCTCTGAGAGGCCAGGTAGATGAAATCAGTCATAGGTTGCGTTGAAGTGCATTTCGCCGCCAAGCAATGACCCGCGCAAACGGCGGAGCGTGGGGGCCAACAGTGCTTCACTCTCGGTGGTACGGATGGTTGGCGTTGACCGACCAGGCTCGATAAAGCTGCTCAATCAGCAGCACGCGCACCATGGCATGTGGAAGCGTCAGATCTGACAGGCGGATGCGCTGATGGGCGCTGGCCCTGAAGGCTGGCTCCAGCCCGTCAGGACCGCCAATCACCAGGGCCACGTCGTCGCTGGCGAGCTGCCATTGCTTCAGTTGTTGTGCCAGCGCCAGCGTCGACAGCGCCGTGCCGCGTTCGTCCAGCACCACCACCCTGCAGCCTCTGGGCAAGGCAGCCTGAATGCGATCCCGCTCTGCGGCCAGAAGCGTCTCAAGCGTCTTGGAGCCTCGCGGCTCGGTTTTTACCGTTTTGAGCTCGACCCGGAGTTCGGGGGGAAATCGCTTGGCATAGTCGTCGTACGCAGTCTGGGCCCAGTCCGGGACACGTTGCCCGACCGCGACGATCAACAGTTTCATGCCTTTTTCTTGGCGGGCGTGCGGGACGCGGTCTTGGCTACTGGTTTGCCCGCACCCTTGGCGGCCGGCTTGGTGGCTGCTCGCGGCTTGACAACCATCTTCTGCATGGCGGGCTTGGCCGCGCCCGTGGTGCCCGCCTTGGTGGTGCGAGCGGTCTTGGCCGCAGCGCTCGTTCCTGCGGACTTGGCAGGCGCTTTGGATGTGGACGGCGCGGCTTTGCTCGAAGCGGGTCGCTTCGCCGTAACCGTTGCAGATTTGGTTGCACCCTTGCCTGATTTGGCAGGAGCTGCCGCGGCTTTGGCTGCCGACTGTGCAGCTTTGCGGGCCACTGTCTTGGCCGGCACAGCTTTGGCGGGCGCTGCGGCCTTTTTGCGGCTGGCCTTTGCAGGCTTGGCCTCGGCCTCTGCCGGCTTGGCCGCACCGTGCTTCATGCGCACGGGCTTTTCTCCCCAGATCTCTTCCAGGCGGTAGTACGCCCGAATGACCGGTTGCATCACGTGGGCAACAGCTGGGCCGCAGTCCACGATGATCCACTCACCGTTTTCTTCGCCTTCGATGCGGGGCTTGTCGAAGCCGGCATCGCGAACCGCGTCACGCACACTGGCGGCGAGCGCCTTGGTCTGGCGGTTGGACGTGCCGCTGGCCACAATGACACGTTCAAACAAGGGAGAGAGGTGCTCGGTGTTGAAGACCGCGATGTCCTGACCCTTGACATCCTCCAGTCCGTCGATGATGGCTCGCTGGAGTCGTTGCAGGTCTTTTTTGGCTGTGGTTTCGCTGGTCATGTAGGGGTCTGGTAAAGGGAATGTTGTGAAATATAGCTTGCGACGGCTTCTGGCACCAGAACCTCCAGGGCGGCTTCCCTGCTCTTGGGCTGGCTGACCCGTGCCCTGACCGCCGAAGCGCTGATGTTTTTCAAGGGCATTCGAAGCTGCTCGAACGGCAGGTCAACACCGGAGAGATCGGTCTCGGATGCCTGATCGAGCCGCGCATCGGCCCCGATGTTGGTGGCCCGGTTGGCTACAGCCAGAGTGGCGAGATCGAGCACCTCCTGCCAACGAACCCAACCCTTGAACGCCAGCAGCTGGTCGGCGCCCAGCACCAGGAACAACTCCGCACCCGGGTATTCGCCGCACAATTCATGCAGGGTGTCGGCTGTGTAGCTGGGGCCTTGCCGATGTATTTCACGATCGTCCAGACGAACGCGATCCAGGTCAGAAAACGCCAGCCGACACATGGCCATGCGGTGTTCCGGCGAGGAAAGCACACGGGTCTTGTGCCAGGCGTGCCCCGTCGGCAGGATGTGCAGCACGTCGAGCGCCAACTGATCCAGCGCGGTTTTGGCCAGTTCGCAGTGCGCCCAATGCGGCGGGTCGAAAGCGCCGCCAAACATGCCGACGCGCTTCACAGTTGAGGGGGCAGGCATCAGACCCACTCCCGGCGCACGAGAAATGTCTTGTACAGGCGGTCTTCGGGTGTGCCTTTCTTGGTCACCCGGTTGTAGGCCCAGCTCACCAGGGGCGGCATCGACAAAAGAATGGACTCGCTTCTCCCGCCTGACTGCAAGCCAAAATGGGTGCCGCGGTCCCAGACCAGGTTGAATTCAACGTACCGACCGCGCCGGTAGAGCTGGAAACTGCGTTCACGCTCGCCATAGGGTTCATTCTTGCGCCGATCCACGATGGGCAGATAGGCATCGAGAAAGGCATCACCGACCGAGGTCATCATGGCCAGACTGCCATCAAAGCCCAGTTCGGAAAAGTCATCGAAGAACACGCCTCCGATGCCACGCTGTTCGTCGCGGTGCTTGAGGTAAAAATACTCGTCGCACCAGGTCTTGAAGCGCGGGTATTTGTCGACACCGAATGGATCCAACGCGTTCTTGCACGTGGCGTGAAAGTGAATGGCGTCTTCTTCAAAGCCGTAGTAGGGCGTGAGGTCCATGCCACCGCCGAACCAGCACACCGGCTCCCCGCCCTTCGGCGTCGCAGAAATCATCCGCACGTTCATGTGGACCGTGGGCACATAAGGGTTTCGAGGATGAAATACGAGCGAAACACCCATGGCCTCGAAAGGCGCGCCAGACAGCTCTGGCCGGTGTTGGGTGGCAGACGGCGGCAGGCGGGTGCCACTCACGTGGGAGAACCCGCACCCGGCCCGCTCGAACACCTGACCTCCTTCAAGAATCTGGGTGTTGCCATTGCCTTGCAAGGCATCACCCGGCTCCTTTTTCCAGCGATCCACCAGAAACCGTCCCCCATCCACCAGAGCCACCGTGGATGTGATCCGTTCCTGGAGGTCCGTCAGATAGTCCCTCACGTTTTGGGTCTGTTTGCTCATGATGACGAAACCGTCTCCTGGGTCTTATTCGGGATAACAAATGATGCGGCGCACCTGCATGGCCGTTGACAGCCCGCTCGCAAAGCCGCGGGTAAGCCAAGGCCCACTCACGCGTGCGTGCGGTCCCAGGTGACGAACGGGCTTGCGCGCATGACACTCAGACTTGCGGGGGGCATCACGGGTGTTCAAAGTGCCCTGAAGCCAATGTCGCGGCGGCACTGCATGCCATCAAAGTGGATACCGTCCACCACACCATACGCCTTGCGCTGCGCTTCGGCCACGGACTCACCCAGCGCGGTGACGCAAAGCACACGACCACCAGACACCGACACATCTTCACCGCTGGCGCTCGTGCCGGCGTGAAAGACCATGGTTTCAGCCGCGTCACCGGGGAGTCCGCTGATCGTGTCTCCCTTGCGCGGGTTCAACGGATAGCCAGCCGCTGCCAGCACCACGCCGAGCGCGACGCGCGGATCCCATTCCAGCACCACCCGATCCAGCTCGCCGCGGGTCGCAGCCAACAGGACCGGTGCCAGATCGCTCTTCAGTCGCATCATGATGGGTTGCGTCTCCGGGTCCCCCATGCGGCAATTGAACTCCAGCGTCTTCACACCGCCATCCGGTGCGATCATCAGACCCGCATAAAGGAAGCCAGAGTAGGGAATGCCGTCAGAGGCCATGCCGCGCAGGGTCGGAAGAATGACTTCGTTCATGGCCCGCTCGTGCACCGCCTGCGTGACCACCGGGGCCGGCGAGTACGCACCCATGCCGCCGGTGTTGGGGCCCTGATCCGCGTCCAGCAGGCGTTTGTGGTCCTGGCTGGTGGCCATGGCCAGCGCGTGATCGCCGTCGCACATCACGATGAAGCTGGCTTCTTCGCCCTCCAGGAACTCTTCGATGACCACACGCGCACCGCCAGCGTTGTGGGCCACGCCCAGTTTGTTGTCCAGCAACATGAAGTCAATGGCCTCGTGGGCCTCGGCCAACGTCATGGCCACCACCACACCCTTGCCGGCCGCCAGCCCATCGGCCTTCACCACAATGGGCGCACCTTCGGCGTCCACGTAGGCATGGGCGAGCGTGGGGTCAGTGAACGCCTGGTACTTCGCTGTCGGAATGCCATGCCGCTGCATGAAGGCCTTGGAAAACGCCTTGGAGCTTTCCAGTTGAGCCGCTGCTTTCGTGGGTCCAAAGATCGCCAGACCGTGGGCGCGGAACTCGTCCACCACACCAGCGGCCAGTGGGGCCTCAGGTCCCACCACGGTCAGCCCCACGCCCTGCGCCTGCGCCCATTCGCGCAGCGCCACCTTGTCGGTGATGTCCAGGTTGATGAGCTCTGCGTCACGCGCCGTACCAGCGTTGCCGGGCGCCACAAACACCTGGCTCACGCCTTCATCGTGCTTGAGTTTCCAGGCCAGGGCATGCTCGCGGCCTCCGCCACCAATCACCAATACTTTCAAACCATTCTCCAAAAATCCAAGCCTGGCTCAGGCAGTTTGCCGAAGCACGATGTCCTCGTCCAGAACGCGGCGGAACCGGCTTTGCCGGGCCGCATCGCGTTGCCCCATTGATGGGGTGACGCGCGAAGCGCGCGCGGGGGTGGGTCACAACTCAGCGTTGTGGAAAACTTCCTGCACATCATCCAGGTCCTCGAGCACATCCAGCAGTTTCTGCATGCGCACGGCATCGTCACCTTCCAGCGCAATGGTGTTCTCTGGCCTCATGGTGACCTCAGCCACGTCAGGATTCAGTCCGGCAGCCTCCAGCGCGTGCTTGACCGCCTCGAATTCGGTCGGTCCGGTCAGTACCTCGATGGCGCCATCGTCGTCGCTGATCACATCCTCGGCCCCCGCTTCCAGGGCAACTTCCATCACCTTGTCTTCAGAGGTACCCGGCGCAAAAACCAGCTGGCCGCAGTGCTTGAACTGGAACGATACCGAGCCGTCGGTGCCCAGGTTGCCACCGTGCTTGCTGAAGGCATGTCGCACCTCGGCCACCGTGCGCACGCGGTTGTCGGTCATGGTGTCGACGATCACCGCCGCGCCACCGATGCCATAGCCTTCGTACCGAATTTCCTCCAGGGCCTGTCCTTCCAGGTTGCCCGAAGCCTTGTCCACGTTGTACTTGATGCGATCCGCCGGCATGTTGGCGGCCTTCGCCTTGTCGATGGCCAGGCGCAGCCGGGGATTCATGGCCGGGTCGCCGCCACCCTGGCGCGCGGCCACGGAGATCTCACGGATGACACGCGTCCAGATCTTGCCCCGCTTCTCGTCCTGGCGACCCTTGCGGTGCTGAATATTTGCCCATTTGCTATGTCCGGCCACGAAATTGTCCTTCTGCCCGTGCTGGCTTTGATCTAATAAGACCGCGATTTTACGATTTCACCCGTCCTGCCCCCGTACAACGCCCAGATAGGAAGATCCCGCCATGGCCGAACCGATGCTGATCGCCCAGAACGCCCACACCACTTGTCAGTTGCTGCCCGGGCTGGCCAACCGCCACGGCCTGATCACCGGCGCCACCGGCACCGGCAAGACCGTCACGCTGCAAACTCTGGCCGAACAGTTTTCCAACATCGGTGTCCCGGTGTTCATGGCAGACGTCAAGGGCGACCTCTCCGGCATCAGCCAGCCGGGCAGCTTCGGCGAGAAGATCAGCAAAGTGCTGCAGGACCGCGGCATCGCCCTGCCCGCTTCCCAGGCCTGCCCCACCACGCTGTGGGACGTGTTCGGCGAACTGGGACACCCCGTGCGCGCCACCATCAGCGACATGGGTCCCCTGTTGCTGGCCCGCATGCTCAATCTCAATGACACGCAGTCTGGCGTGCTCAACCTGGTGTTCAAGATAGCGGACGACAACGGTCTGCTCCTCCTGGACATGAAAGACCTGCGGGCCATGCTGCAGCATATTGGCGACAACGCCAAGCAGTTCACCACCGAGTACGGCAACATCAGTGCGGCCAGCATCGGGGCCATCCAGCGTGGGCTGATGCAGGTGGAGCAGCAAGGCGGCGATCAGTTCTTCGGCGAACCCATGCTCGACATCAGCGATTTCATGCAGACGGTGGACGGCAAGGGCGTGATCAACATTCTGGCGGCCGACAAGCTCATGAATGCGCCGCGCCTGTACGCCACCTTTCTGCTGTGGATGCTTTCCGAACTGTTCGAGACCCTGCCCGAGATCGGCGACCCCGACAAACCCAAGCTGGTGTTCTTCTTCGACGAGGCACACCTGCTGTTCAACGACGCACCCAAGGTACTGATCGAGCGCATCGAGCTGGTGGTGAGACTGGTGCGCTCCAAGGGCGTGGGCGTGTACTTCGTGACGCAGAACCCGCTGGACATCCCGGACAGTGTGCTCGGCCAGCTGGGCAATCGCGTGCAGCACGCCCTGCGCGCCTTCACGCCGCGCGACCAGAAAGCGGTGAAATCGACCGCGCAGACCATGCGCCCCAAGGCCGGGCTGGACATCGAAGCGGCCATCACAGAGCTTGCCGTGGGCGAGGCACTGGTGAGCCTGCTCGACGCCAAGGGGCGCCCCAGCGAGACCGAACGGGTGTTCGTGATTCCTCCGGGCAGCCAGCTCGGTCCGATCACGGATGCACAGCGCCACCAGTTGCGTCAGGAATCGCTGGTGGCTGGCGTCTACGAAAAGGTGCTGGACCGCGAAAGTGCCTACGAAATGTTCGCCCAGCATGCGGCGCAGCGCGGCGCCGAAGCCCCGCCCCAAGAAGACAAGGCCGCGCCCAAGACACCCCGCATACCCGGTGCAGCGAAGCCCGCACCCGAGTCCAATGGTGGCGGCTTCGGCGGCATGGTCAGTGAAACCTTGTTCGGTCGCACCGGCCCGCGCGGCGGTCAGTACGACGGTCTGGTCCAGACCATGGCCAAGACAGCGGCGCGCACGGTGGCCAGCGGGCTCGGTCGCCAGATTTTGCGGGGTGTGCTGGGCGGTCTGATGGGCGGCAAACGATCCAAGTGAACACGTACATGAAGTTCGCTTTCTACTTGCTTCTCGCCGCCATCGTGCTGATGCTGGTGATCGCCCAACTCGGCTTGCTGAGTGGTCAACAGCCACGCGATCTCGGTGTGAAAGACGGCAGGCTCAAGCCCCCGTCGCTCACCCGCAACAGCGTGAGCAGCCAGGCCGCGCTGCACCCTGAACATCCCCAGCGCACCTATGCCAGCATTGAAGCGCTGCCGTTCAAGCCAGGTGGCTCAGCTGAATCTCTCAGGGCACTCGAAGCCGCGTTGAAT
Source organism: Betaproteobacteria bacterium HGW-Betaproteobacteria-16 (assembly GCA_002840835.1). GTDB lineage: Bacteria > Pseudomonadota > Gammaproteobacteria > Burkholderiales > Burkholderiaceae_C > Hydrogenophaga. Next base: position 18,784 of record PHCQ01000027.1, read on the forward strand.
GCCATGCCCGGCATCACCGTCGTAGAACAGAAGCCCGATTACCTGTACGCACAGGCACAAACGCGCTGGCTCAAGTTCGTGGACGACATGGAGTTCTGGGTCAACCCCGCCAGCTCTGTGATCGAACTGCGCAGCGCCAGCCGCCTCGGGCGGGAGGACTTTGGTGTGAACCGCCAACGAATTGAAGCGCTGCGGGCTGCCTACCTCGCTTCACCCTGAGCGATACTGACTTTGACAGGCAGACCAGAATAGAAAAGGCCCGGCGTACCGGGCCTTTTTCTGGGGCCGACTTGGGTCAACCGGCTGTGGCCTCTTCCGGCTTGGCCTTGCCTTCCTTCTTCTGCAGAGGCTGGATGTCGAGCTTGACTTCCTGGGTTTCCTTGCCGGCTTCGTCGGTGACCGTCTCCAGGTCCACGGTCAGCCGTCCACCGTCGGTCAGGCGGCCAAACAGCAACTCGTCGGCCAGCGCACGACGTATCGTGTCCTGGATCAGGCGCTGCATCGGACGGGCTCCCATCAAAGGGTCGAAACCCTTCTTGGCCAGGTGCTTGCGCAAGGTGTCGGTGAACGCAACTTCCACCTTCTTCTCGGCGAGCTGGCCTTCGAGCTGAAGCAGGAACTTGTCGACCACCCGCAAGATGATGTTCTCATCCAGCGCCTTGAAGCCCACGATGGCGTCCAGCCGGTTGCGGAATTCCGGTGTGAACAGTCGCTTGATGTCGGCCATCTCGTCGCCTGCTTCGCGGGGGTTCGTAAAGCCGATGGTGGCCTTGTTCATGGTCTCCGCACCGGCGTTCGTCGTCATGATCACGATCACGTTGCGGAAATCGGCCTTGCGCCCGTTGTTGTCGGTCAGGGTGCCGTGGTCCATCACCTGCAGCAGCACGTTGAAGATGTCCGGGTGAGCCTTCTCGATCTCATCCAGCAGCAGCACGCAATGCGGCTTCTTGGTCACGGCTTCGGTCAGCAACCCGCCCTGGTCAAAGCCCACGTAGCCCGGAGGCGCACCGATCAGGCGACTCACCGCATGGCGCTCCATGTACTCCGACATGTCAAACCGGATCAGGTCGATGCCCATGATGTAGGCGAGCTGCTTCGCGGCTTCGGTCTTGCCCACACCGGTGGGACCGCTGAACAGGAAGGCGCCGATCGGCTTGTCGCTCTTGCCCAGACCCGAACGCGCCATCTTCACCGATGACGCCAGCACTTCCAGCGCCTTGTCCTGGCCAAAGACCACACTCTTCAGGTCGCGCTCGAGCGTTTGCAGCTTGCCGCGGTCGTCGTTCGACACATTGGCGGGCGGAATGCGCGCAATCTTGGCCACGATCTCTTCGACCTCGGTCTTGCTGATGGTCTTCTTGCGCTTCGACACCGGCAGGATGCGCTGCGCGGCACCAGCCTCGTCAATGACGTCAATGGCCTTGTCCGGCAGATGGCGGTCGTTGATGTACTTGGCGCTCAACTCTGCCGCGGCCTGCAGCGCAGCCAAGGCGTACTTCACGTTGTGGTGCTCTTCAAAGCGGGACTTGAGGCCCTTGAGGATGTCGACCGTCTGCTCCACCGTGGGCTCCACCACATCCACCTTCTGGAAGCGGCGGCTGAGCGCAGCGTCTTTTTCGAAGATGCCGCGGTATTCGGTGAAGGTCGTCGCACCGATGCACTTGAGCTGCCCGCTGGAGAGCGCTGGCTTGAGCAGGTTGGACGCATCCAGCGTACCACCCGAAGCAGCGCCTGCACCGATGAGGGTGTGAATCTCGTCAATGAAAAGGATGGCGTTGGGCTTGTCCTTGAGCGACTTGAGCACACCTTTCAGGCGCTGCTCGAAATCGCCACGGTACTTGGTACCGGCCAGCAAAGCACCCATGTCGAGCGAGAACACGCTGGACTCGGCCAGGATCTCGGGCACATCGCCTTGCGTGATGCGCCAGGCCAGGCCCTCTGCAATCGCGGTTTTTCCCACGCCAGCCTCGCCCACCAGCAGCGGGTTGTTCTTGCGGCGGCGGCACAGGATCTGAATCACACGCTCGACTTCGTATTCACGCCCGATCAGCGGGTCGATCTTGCCGTCCTTGGCGAGCTGGTTCAGGTTCTGGGTGAACTGTTCCAGCGGCGAGGCCTTCTCATTGCCCTTGGGCTCGGCGGCCTCTTCGTTTTCAGCGGCGCTCTCGCCGGGCTTGCCGGTATCTGGCGGGTCGCTCTTGCGAATGCCGTGGGCGATGAAGTTCACCACGTCCAGGCGGGTCACACCCTGCTGGTGGAGGTAGTACACCGCGTGCGAATCCTTTTCGCCAAAGATGGCCACGAGCACGTTGGCGCCGGTGACTTCCTTCTTGCCATTGCCAGTGCTTTGCACGTGCATGATGGCTCGCTGGATCACGCGTTGAAAGCCCAGCGTTGGCTGAGTGTCCACTTCGTCCGAACCGGCCACCTGAGGGGTGTTGTCCTTGATGAAGTTGGTCAACGACTTCCGAAGGTCGTCGATATTGGCCGAGCAGGCCCGGAGCACCTCCGCCGCGCTGGGGTTGTCCAGCAGGGCGAGCAGCAGGTGCTCGACGGTAATGAATTCGTGTCGCTGTTGCCTGGCCTCGACGAAGGCCATATGCAAGCTGACTTCAAGTTCTTGGGCAATCATGGACACGTCCTTTGGCTGTGGGTGATCTGAATCGCAATTGGTGAGAGCAAAGACTGGGTGGGTTCGTTCACATCTGGGGCAGGTTCTGTCTTATTCAACAGGTTCACTCAAGCATTGCAGTGGATGGCCTGCGCCTCTGGCCGCTTGCAAGACTTGGTCCACCTTGGTACTGGCCACATCGCGAGAATAAACCCCGCAAATGCCTTTTCCCTCCAGGTGAATCTTGAGCATGATCTGTGTGGCTGTTTCCCGGTCCTTGCCAAAGTATTCCTGAATGACGTGTACCACGAACTCCATGGGCGTGAAGTCGTCATTGAGCAATACCACCTGAAACATCTGGGGCGGCTTGGCGCGCTGTGTACGACGCTCAAGCACCACCGCATCGTCGCTTCCCACGCTGGGCGGCGCGACGGGGGTTTCGGGTTTTTTGGGGTTCTGGGTGGCCATGAAAACCATTCTAGCGGCGCACACACTTCCTCACTGAAAGCCGGGCCAAGGAACCACGATTCTTCCTGGGGCCAAGTCACGAGATGAAGGCTGGCGCAGCAACGCATGCACCATTTTGCAGCGCGCGCCCAAAACAAAACCGCCGAGGAGCCATGCTTCCCGGCGGCTATTTGTGGCATTCGCTACTGTCCGGACTTCATCCGACGAGCGGATGAAGTGTGAACCTCAGCAGCTCACATGTTTTCGATCATCACCTGACCGAAGCCAGAGCAGCTGACCTGGGTCGCACCGTCCATCAGGCGGGCAAAATCGTAGGTGACCTTCTTGCTGGCGATGGATTTCTCGATCGAGCTGATGATCAGATCCGCGGCTTCCGTCCACCCCATGTGGCGCAGCATCATTTCCGCAGACAGGATTTCGGATCCGGGGTTCACATAGTCCTTGCCGGCGTACTTGGGTGCCGTGCCATGGGTGGCTTCGAAGCAGGCCACGGTGTCTGACAGGTTCGCGCCTGGGGCGATACCAATGCCTCCCACCTGTGCAGCCAGGGCGTCAGAGATGTAGTCACCATTCAGATTGAGCGTAGCCACCACGGAATATTCCGCGGGGCGCAGCAGAATCTGCTGCAGGAAGGCATCTGCAATGCTGTCCTTGACGATGATTTCCTTGCCCGTCTTCGGGTTCTTGAACTTGCACCATGGGCCGCCATCGATCAGTTCGGCACCAAATTCCTTTTGCGCCAGCGCGTAGGCCCAGTCACGGAAGCCACCCTCGGTGTACTTCATGATGTTGCCCTTGTGCACGATGGTCACGTTGGGCTTGTCGTTGTCAATGGCGTACTGGATCGCTTTGCGCACCAGACGCTCGGTGCCTTCGCGGGACACAGGCTTGATGCCGATACCCGAGGTATTCGGGAAACGGATCTTGGTCACGCCCATCTCTTCCATGAGGAACTTGATCAGCTTCTTGGCCTTGTCAGATTCCGCTTCGTACTCGATGCCGGCATAGATGTCTTCGGAGTTCTCACGGAAGATCACCATGTTGGTCTTCTCGGGCTCCTTCAGCGGGGAAGGCACGCCCTTGAAATACTGCACGGGACGCAGGCAGACGTACAGGTCGAGTTCCTGGCGCAGCGCGACGTTGAGCGATCGAATGCCGCCACCCACAGGCGTCGTCAGCGGGCCCTTGATGGACACCACATACTCTTTCAGCGCCGCCAGCGTCTCTTCAGGCAGCCAGACGTCGGGACCGTAGACTTTGGTCGACTTCTCGCCTGCGTACACCTCCATCCATTGGATCTTCTTCTTGCCGCCGTAAGCCTTGGCAACCGCGGCATCCACGACCTTCAGCATCACCGGCGTGATGTCAAGACCGGTGCCGTCGCCTTCAATGTAAGGAACAATCGGCTCGTCGGGCACATTCAGCGACATGTCGGCATTGACAGTGATCTTCTGGCCTTCGGTGGGCACTTTGATGTGCTTGTACATGTAGAGAGTCTCCGGTTGGGATGCGTTGAATAACAGAAAGTCACCCGGCACGGTGCCCCAGGGTGGCTACCCGACAAATTCTAGTCCCTATCAGCAGATCGCCCTGCCCTGCCGCAGCCGCCGGTTTCCGGCCCGCCTCTTCCTTGAGGGACAATGCCTTCATGCGCAAAACCATGTCCCCCAACGCCATGAAAATCATGCTGGCCAGTGTGCTGATGCTCCTGCTGACACCCGCCCTGGCCCAGGATGCCCCGCAACTGGACCTTCCGCGCACCACCCTCAAGGCCGGCATGCACCTGATACAGGCCCAGGTGGCATCCACGCCGCAGCAGCGGGCCGTGGGCCTGATGCACCGGGCCGACATGCCTGCCAACGAGGGCATGCTGTTCGTGTTCGAGCAGCCCGCCGTTCAGTGTTTCTGGATGAAGAACACGCTGCTGCCACTGACCGCCGCTTTTGTGCAGGACGATGGCACGGTGGTCAACCTGGCCGACATGCAGCCGCAGTCACTGGACTCGCACTGCTCGGCCAAACCGGTGCGCTACGTGCTGGAGATGCACCAGGGCTGGTTTGCCAAGCGCCGCATCCAGAAAGGATTCAGGCTCATCGGCCCACCATTCGCAGGCCGCTGAGTTCCCGCGAGCAACCCTCAGGCGGTTGCAGCAGCCAGTGCGGCATTGAAGACCTGACTCGGCCGCATGACCTGGGCCAGCTTGTCGAAGTCGGGCTTGAAATAGCCGCCGATATCGACCGGCTTGCCCTGAACGGCGGCCAGTTCGGCCACGATGGCCTGCTCCTGCTCAGCCAGTGACTTGGCCAGGGGCGCAAAGTGCGAAGCCAGTTCGGCGTCTTCAGTCTGAGCCGCCAGTTCTGCGGACCAGTACATGGCTAGGTAGAACTGACTGCCGCGGTTGTCCAGCTCACCGGTCTTGGGCGACGGGCCCTTGCGGTTGTCCAGCAGTTTACCGGTGGCCGAATCCAGCGTTCTGGCCAGCAGGGTCGCTTTCTTGTTGCCGCTCTTGAGGCCCAGGTCTTCGAGTGACACAGCCAGGGCAAGAAACTCGCCCAGCGAATCCCAGCGCAGGTGATTCTCTTCCACCAGTTGCTGCACGTGCTTGGGCGCCGAGCCGCCCGCACCGGTTTCGTACATGCCGCCACCGGCCATCAGCGGGACGACGGACAGCATCTTGGCCGACGTGCCCAGCTCCATGATGGGGAACAGATCGGTCAGGTAATCGCGCAGGATGTTGCCAGTGGCGCTGATCGTGTCTTGGCCGCGAATGACACGCTCAAGCGTGTAGCGCATGGCGCGCACCTGGCTCATGATCTGAATGTCCAGCCCGGTGGTGTCGTGCTCGTGCAGGTACATCCGGACCTTGGTGATCAGCTGCGCCTCGTGAGGGCGGTAAGCGTCCAGCCAGAACACCACCGGCATGCCCGAATTGCGGGCGCGGGTGACCGCCAGCTTGACCCAGTCACGAATGGCGGCGTCCTTCACCTGGCACATGCGCCAGATGTCGCCTGCCTCCACGTCCTGGCTCATCAGCACTTCGCCCGTTTCCAGGTCGGTGATGTTGGCCACACCGTCTTCGGTGATTTCGAAAGTCTTGTCGTGCGAGCCGTATTCTTCGGCCTGCTGGGCCATCAGGCCCACGTTGGGTACCGTGCCCATGGTCTTGGGGTCGAAGGCGCCGTGCCACTTGCAGAAGTTGATCATCTCCTGGTAGATACGGGCAAAGGTTGACTCGGGCATCACGGCCTTGACATCCTTGAGACGCCCGTTGGCGTCCCACATCTTGCCGCCATTGCGAATCATGGCCGGCATGGAGGCGTCGACAATCACGTCGTTGGGCGAGTGGAAGTTGGTGATGCCCTTGGACGAATCGACCATGGCCAGCTCGGGGCGGTTTTCATGGCAGGCGTGCAGGTCCCGCTTGATTTCGTCTTGCTGGCTCTGCGGCAAGGTGGCGATCTTGTTGTAGAGATCAACCATGCCATTGTTGACGTTGACACCCAGCTCGTCGAACAGCTTGCCGTGCTTCTCGAAGGCTTCCTTGTAGAAGATCCTGACACAGTGACCGAACACAATGGGGTGCGAAACCTTCATCATGGTGGCCTTGACGTGCAGCGAGAACATCACACCCGTCTTGCGGGCGTCCTCGATCTCTTTTTCGTAAAAGGCGAGCAACGCCTTCTTGCTCATGAACATGCTGTCGATCACTTCCCGGTCCAGCAAGGCGACTCGTTCCTTGAGCACGACGGCCTTTCCAGATTTGGTGATCAGCTCCATCTTCACATTGCGGGCGCGGTCCAGCGTCATGGACTTTTCGCCGTGGTAGAAGTCACCGTGGTGCATGTGGGAAACGTGTGTTCGCGAGGCCTGACTCCACTCAGCCATGCTGTGCGGGTTCTTGCGTGCGTACTCCTTGACGGCTCGCGGAGCGCGACGGTCAGAGTTGCCCTCGCGCAGGACGGGGTTCACGGCCGAACCCAGGCACTTGCCATAGCGGGCCTTGATGGCCTTCTCTTCATCGTTCTTCGGGTTCTCCGGGTAGTCCGGCAAGGCATAGCCCTTGGCCTGCAGTTCCTTGATGGCCGACACCAGTTGCCCCACCGACGCGCTGATGTTGGGCAGCTTGATGATGTTGGCTTCAGGTTTGAGCGTGAGCTTGCCCAGTTCGGCGAGGCTGTCGGGCACGCGCTGATCTTCAGACAGGTATTCGGGGAAGTTGCCGAGAATGCGGGCGGCCACCGAAATATCGCTGGTTTCGACGTGCACGCCGGCAGGCGCCGTGAAAGCGCGCACAACGGGCAGGAAAGCGCTGGTGGCCAGCAGCGGGGCCTCGTCGGTCAGCGTGTAGATGATGGTGGATGGGGTGTTGCTCATGAGATTTCTCCGGGTGTCATTCTTGGTGTCTGAATTCCGCTGGAGCGTGAGGCTGTCCGGCCGAATCCAAGGATCCTTGGGGATTTTGCTCGCAGCGCTCTGACCGCCATACCGTTTTTTGAACTCATATGCCGCATTATGGAAAGACGCGGAATTTTTTTCCTTTTTGAACGGACCTCTGCCCCCAGAATGGCAAGAAAAAAGCCCGGAGGGCTAACCCCCGGGCTTCACTGGAGCCGAGATCGGCCCGGTTAGCCGAAGTTCTTTTCGGCAAACGACCAGTTCACCAGCTTGTCGAGGAAGGTCTCGACAAACTTCGGGCGCGCGTTGCGGTAGTCGATGTAATAGGCGTGCTCCCACACATCCACCGTCAGCAGTGCCTTGTCGTCGGTGGTGAGCGGCGTGCCGGCAGCGCCCGTGTTCACAATGTCGACCGTGCCGTCAGGCTTCTTGACCAGCCAGGTCCAGCCTGAGCCGAAATTGCCCACCGCGCTCTTCACGAAGGCTTCCTTGAAGGCGGCGTAGCTGCCCCACTTTGCATTGATGGCCGTGGCCAGCGCACCGGATGGCTCACCACCACCATTGGGCTTCATGCAGTTCCAGAAGAAGGTGTGGTTCCAGATCTGTGCAGCGTTGTTGTACACGCCGCCGCTGGATTTCTTGATGATGGCCTCGAGGTCGAGATTCTCGAACTCGGTTCCTTTTTGCAGGTTGTTCAGGTTCACCACGTAGGCGTTGTGGTGCTTGCCATGGTGGAATTCAAGCGTCTCGCGGCTGTAGTGCGGAGCCAGATCGTCCAGGCCGTAAGGCAATGCGGGCAGGGTATGTTCCATGTGATTTCCTCGTGTGATTGAAGTTTTGATGACAACGAACGATGGTCCACCTGAAAAAGCCGCACCATCGTCTGCGCGGACCATTGTAGGAAACCCTGATGCAAGCAACAGCAACAGGGTCTTAGTTCGAGTTCACGACCTGCGCGGGGGGCGACAACACTCTCTCAGTCAGCATCCACCGTCAAACCGATCTGCCCGTCCGCCAGGGTGGCCACCAACGCTTGGCCTGGATGGCTTTGGCCCACACTTTTGATGGCCACACCATGCGCATCGCTCAGGTAGGCATATCCGCGCTCCAGCACCAGATGCGGATCGAGCATTCCCAGTGATGTTTCACAGGTCTGCAAGCGTCTGCATTGCAGCTCCATGGCCCGCTCCACCGCCCGAGGAAGAGCGGCCTCCATGGCCTCGATGCGCACCTGGTGTCGCTGGGTGGCATGCTTCACCCCACTCTGCAATCTGTGTTGAAGCGCTGAGAGCCTCTGAGCGCTTTCATGCAAGCGGGACGAAGGCCTGCCCAGGCGCTGGGCAATGTAGTCGATGCGCTGCGCACGGCGATCCAGGCCACTCACCATTTCATCCCGCAAACGCTCGCCCAGGTAGCTCAGTTCGCCCAGGCGCTGCTCCCTTGGCGGAGAACACAGTTCTGCTGCGGCCGTGGGTGTGGGTGCGCGCAGGTCCGCAACAAAATCGGCCAGCGTGAAATCCGTTTCATGGCCCACGCCACACACCACCGGCATGGGCGCCTGCGCAATGGTTCGCACGACGCCAGCATCGTTGAACGACCACAGGTCTTCCAGCGACCCGCCGCCGCGCACCAGCAGCAACACTTCGCTCTCGCCATGCTCTCTGAAACGCATGAACGCAGTCTGAAGCGCGGCACAAAGCTCGGCAGGCGCCGAACTGCCCTGCACGGAGGCAGGATAGATCACCACCGGCAAATGCGGCACACGCCGTCGAAGTGCCGTCACGACATCTCGCAAAGCGGCCGCACCCAGCGATGTCACGACACCGATGCTCCTGGGCTGCGGCGGCAGAGGCCTTTTTCGGGAGGCATCGAACAAGCCCTCTGATTCGAGTTGCGCCTTGAGCAACAGAAACTGCTCAAACAGGGCGCCCTGCCCCACAGGCTGCAGACTTTCAACGATCAGTTGAAGGTCCCCTCTGGGGCCATACACATCCAGTTTGCCCCGCACCTCCACCAACTGTCCGTCGCGGGGCTGGAACTTCAGTTGGTCGGCCGCACGCCGGAACATGGCACAACGCACCTGGCCGGTGTCGTCCTTGAGCGAAAAATAACAATGCCCGCTGGCCGCCCGGGAAAAGCCTGAGAGTTCGCCGCGGACGGCGACAGGATTGAACCGGGCCGACAAAGTGTCCGCAATGGCTCGCATGAGGGGCCCAACCGCCCATATGCGCCCCGCAGAATCGGCTGTTCCAGAAAAAAAACCTTCAACCACGCGGCCTCCAGAGCAAAAGGTGTCCACAGGCCGCGCCATTCAATGCGCCAGGCCTGTGGCGGTTGCCTGCGGGAGGATGACTGGTACAAGCCATTGATTTCAAAGTGTTTTGTGTGACTTTGTCTGCTAACCATTGCCAGCGCGGCCCCGGCTGCACAAGTGAGCCGCCTGGCCGAGCCACGTTCTTCACAAAGTTATCCACAGGCCACGAGTCAATATGGGGAAAGGCCGGATGAACACTGTCGGGAGCGCTCCCGGAAGGCAAGCTCATAGGGAAAAGCCAAATAAGGTGGCCCTTGCTCGTACGCCATAATCCCATCGATTGAAACCGGTCCGCCTGTTGCGGCGGCGACTGTCTGGAGCCCTGTTTTGTTTTCCATCATACAAGCCGCTGGCTGGCCCATCTGGCCCCTGATCGCCTGTTCCATCCTGGGTCTGGCCCTCGTCATCGAGCGCTTCATCAGCCTGAAAACCGACCGGATCGTTCCGCCCAAACTGCTGGACGAAGCGATAATGGTTTCAAACGCCAGCATTCCCGGCCCCGACGTGGTGGCCCAGCTGGAACAGAACTCGGTGCTGGGCGAAGTGCTTGCCAGCGGATTTCGCACACTCAACAGCAACCCCAAGGTCAGCGAAAGCGATTTGCGTTCGAGTCTTGAGGGAGCCGGTCGTCAGGCCGCAGCCAAACTGCAGCGCTATCTGGGCGCTCTGGCCACCATCGCCTCGGCGGCACCCTTGCTTGGCCTGCTGGGCACGGTGATCGGAATGATCGAGATCTTTGCCTCTCAGGGTGGCGCTGGCGGCATGGGCACCTCACCTGGCGGTGGAGATCCCACCCAGTTGGCCCATGGCATTTCCATCGCCTTGTACAACACTGCCTTCGGGTTGATGGTGGCCATTCCGGCACTGATTTTCTGGCGCTATTTCCGGGCGCGGGTGGATGCCTACCTGCTCGTCATGGAGGTGTCGGCCGAGCGCTTCGTGCGTCACTTGCTCAGGGTCCGGAAATGAAGTTCCAGTCCACCAACCGGGATGAGCCTGAGATCAACCTGATCCCGTTCATCGACATCCTTCTGGTGGTGCTGATCTTCCTCATGCTGACCACCACCTACAGCAAGTTCACCGAACTGCAGGTCAATCTTCCCACTGCCGATGCCCAGGCACCCCGGGACAAGCCCAGGGAAGTGGTTGTCTCCATCAGCAGCGATGGCCGCTACGCCATCGACCGGCAGGTGCTCACAGAGACCGGCGTCGAAGCGCTGACGCGCGCGCTGGCTGCGGCCAAGCCAGGCGATGGCGAAGTGGTGGTTGTCATCAGCGCCGATGCCGCTGCCACGCACCAATCGGTCATCAATGTCATGGACGCCGCGCGTCGAGCCCAACTTGTTCAAATCACTTTTGCCACCCAGCAGTCAAGCAGCGGGGCGGGCAAAGGCACCCGGCCCTGACCAGGCCCCCTTCCCCTTTGAGCACCACTCAGGCCCGCCGAGAGGCCCGTTGGCAGGCGCTCGCACAACGAAGAGGACTTCCCGCGAGGGCGCTGTGGCCGATTTCAGTCGTATACGGTGCCTTGATGGCACTGCGCCGCAGGCTCTACGCGGCGGGCTGGCTCACCATCCATCGGCTACCGGTGCCGGTGATCGTGGTGGGCAACGTCGTTGTCGGCGGCGCGGGCAAAACGCCCACCGTGATCGCGCTGGTGCAGCATCTGCAATCCAAAGGCTGGCACCCGGGCGTGGTGTCTCGTGGTCACGGCGGCACGCACGGCAGACCCACTCAGGTTGAGGCAGACACGCCTCCCGCCCTCAGTGGTGACGAACCCGCCCTGATCCACCGAAGCACGGGTGCGCCGGTGTTTGTGGCCACCCGCCGTGTGGACGCCGCCCGCGCCCTGCTGAATGCATATCCCCAGACGGATGTCCTGATCTGTGATGACGGGCTTCAGCATCTCGCCCTGGCGCGCGATGTGTCCGTCGTGGTGTTTGACGAACGCGGCACGGGCAACGGGTGGCTGCTGCCAGCAGGCCTGCTGCGGGACCGATGGCCTCCACCGCACGGCGCGTTGGGCAGCCCCGATTTCGTGCTTCGCCAGCATCGCGACGATCGCCCTCCGACGACAGTGCCCTTGCCTCAAGGCGTACCGGGCTTCGACGCCACACGGCGCCTTTCTGGCGAGGTGGTGGGCGCACAGGGAGTGCGTTTGACGATGCAGGCGCTGCAAGGCATTCCCCTGACTGCGGTGGCCGGCATCGCACGACCCACGGCCTTCTTTGAAATGTTGCGGGCACGAGGGCTCACGCTACAAAACGAGGTGGCCCTGCCCGACCATGCGGAGCCCGCAGCCTATGCGGCACTGCTGGCCGCCGGCCCCACGACATTGATCTGTACAGAGAAGGACGCGGTCAAACTGTTCCAGCACGCCATCCCGCGTGGTTCAGCCATCTGGTCTGCCCCCTTGGAAGTCCATATTGAACCCGCCTTTTTTGATGCCATCGAGCATCGGCTTTCTGCACTGGGAACGAAAGGCTGAGCCCTCTCAGCCCCGCGTCCCGAAGCTATCATTGCCCCATGGACACCAAACTGCTCGAATTGCTGGTCTGCCCCGTCACCAAAGGGCCGTTGATCTATGACCGGGAAAAGCAGGAACTGATTTCCCGCAGCGCCCGTCTGGCTTACCCGATCCGGGACGGCATTCCAGTGCTGCTGGAACACATTGCCCGCCCGATCAGCGAAGAAGAGGCAGCAAGGCCGCCCACGCCGACGCCGCTGCCATGACCGTGCAAGCCGACGACACCGGCGATTTCACCGTTCTGATACCCGCAAGGATGGCGTCCAGCCGGCTGCCGGGAAAGCCAATGGCGGACATCGCAGGATTGCCCATGATCGTGCGCGTGGCGCGCCAGGCCATGCGCAGTCGTGCCCGTCGCTGCGTGGTGGCGGCCGATGACGCGCGCATTGTTTCAGCCTGTGAGGCTCATGGGGTGGAGGCCTTGTTCACAAGGGCCGATCACCTGTCAGGCAGTGACCGGCTGGCAGAGGCATGCGAGTTGCTTGACCTGCCGGACGACGCGCTGATCGTGAACGTTCAAGGTGACGAGCCGATGATGGACCCGGATCTGATCAACGCGGTCGCACGCGAACTCACGCGGCGGACCGATTGCGTCATGAGCACGGCCGCCCATGCCATAGAAAACCTCGATCAATTCATCAATCCCAATGTGGTCAAGGTGGTTCTCGACCGTTCAGGGACCGCGCTCTATTTCAGCCGTGCACCCATCCCCTGGTGGCGCAGCAGCGAAGGGGCAGATGGCACCCCTCCGCCAGACGCATTGAAGGGACACTCCGGGCCTGCCCCACTTCGCCACGTCGGCATCTACGGCTATCGCACGGCGTTCCTGCGCACATTCCCGAACCTGGAGCCTGCGGACCTTGAGCGCGTGGAGGCGCTGGAACAGCTGCGGGTGCTGTGGCACGGGCATCGCATCGCGGTGCATGTCTGTGAACAGGCGCCTGGCCCTGGGGTGGACACACCAGAGGACCTGGAACGGGTGCGCGAACTGCTGCGCCACGCGCCCGCACCGCTCTGAATGGGTGAATCGACAGCTCTGGCACTGTAAGCCAGCGGCGGGGGAGCACATGCTATCCTCGATCGGTTGCCCCGGGGCCCCTGCCTGCCGGGCGGGCCCGCACGAGACTGCGTGCCGATCCATTGAAACTCTGATAAAGGAAAGCGATGAGACTGATTCTGTTGGGTGCCCCCGGTGCCGGAAAGGGAACGCAAGCCACGTTCATTTGCCAGAAGTACGGTATCCCCCAGATCTCTACGGGCGACATGCTCCGTGCCGCGGTCAAGGCCGGAACACCGCTGGGCGTTCAGGCCAAGTCCGTGATGGAATCGGGCGGTCTGGTCAGCGATGAGCTCATCATCAATCTCGTCAAGGAGCGCATCAGCCAGGCTGATTGCGCCAACGGATTCCTGTTCGACGGCTTTCCACGCACCATCCCTCAGGCCGACGCCCTGAAAGCGGCTGGCGTCAAACTCGACTATGTGCTGGAAATTGACGTGCCCTTCGAGGCGATCATCAATCGCATGAGCGGGCGCCGGTCACACCCTGCGTCCGGGCGAACCTACCATGTCACGTTCAACCCACCCAAGGTGGAAGGCCTGGACGACATCACGGGTGAACCTTTGATTCAGCGTGACGACGACAAGGAAGAAACCGTGAAGAAGCGCCTGGAGGTCTACAGCGCTCAGACCCGGCCCTTGGTGGACTACTACAGCGGCTGGGCCAAGGTGGACGCAGCGTCAGCGCCCAAGTACCGCGCCATCAGCGGCATGGGCAGCGTGGAAGAGATCACCGCACGGGTTTTCGAGGCACTTGGCCACTGAATCGAGCCTGCCCTTCGGTGACAAAACCCGGCGACGCCGGGTTTTTTTGTGGCTATCAACCTGCGCCATTCAATGGGAATGCCAGAACAGCCTGCCCCGGATTCACGCCGGACTGGACCGCAGGCCGTACACCTTGCCGTCGTAAAAGACGTACTCGGCACGCACCAGCGCAGCACCTGCTTCACCGTTGAAAGTGAAGCCGACCACCGACAGATCGGTGCCCGCGGCCACTTCGGGCATTTTCCACTGGTTGATCCGAAACAGGGGTGCCAGTTCGATTTCCCAGCGCCGATCCCGTCGCGTGGGCACCACCGCCTTGGCAAGCAATGCGGCTCCATCGATGTTGGCGCTTTGGGCAGGCACGGGTCGCTGCGCGAGATCGACCGGCAAGACCAGAGATTCAGGCACCTCAAGCACCAGTTCCACGTGCGGGTTGCGCCACTTCACCCCGACGACCTTTCCCTCCAGGTAGATGGGGCGGCTCTGGTCAAAACTGCTCCAGCCATGGTGGGCCCACGCCGCTCCACCTGCCGCCGAAAGGCCGGCAAAAGCGCCCGCATGCAGAAATATCCGTCTTTGCATAAGTCTCTCCTGAAGAATTGCGTTCGGCTTACACGTAGGCGATCCATCGACCACAGGTCACGACCAGCAACCAGATCACGGTGGACACCACCATCAGGGCTTTCGCCCCGACATCCAGCCGCTGCAGTGATCGACGTCCATGGAACCACCCTGCATTGCATGCCGCCAGCATCAGCAGCAGCATCTTGGCTGTGAATGCCCTGTTGGCCAACAGTTCCTCTGCCTGGGTGGCAAACATCAGCAAACCCGACGCTGCGGCCACCGAAAAACCGATGCCGACAAGCGCCAGACTCAGGCGGGCCAGGCTCTCCACAGGCAGATCCGCGGCCAGCCCAAAGACCCTCATCTCCAGCAAGACCAGATTGCCCAGGATCAATGCGATGCCCAGAATATGAGCGACCTCCAGCATGGGATAGGCCCAGGGATGGGCTCCCAGCGCGGCAAACATGTCAGTTTTCCATGGTGCCGGAGCGCCACGCTTGTCGCATGAAACGGTGCAATCCAGGGGCACCGCCAGGCCGGCTTTGCCGGACGGCCAGTGCCGCCCCCTTGAGGGGGTGACGCGAAGTGGCGCGGGGGTATTTCACCTCAACCCTTCAACAGATCAAGCATCAGGGCCAGGCGAGCCTTGAGCGGGTTGAGACCATCCGAATCCGGAATACCGGTCTCGTCGGCAGAGACCTGACCCCGAGCGCAGCGCGTGCTTCTGACCACGCGCACCCCGGCGGCCATGGCGTCTTCCAGTGCCGGCAGGAGCGCGCGATGCACGGTGCCATTGCCGGTTCCTGCCACAACGATGCCCTGTAGTGGGGCCGGCGAACTGTTGAGGCCATGTTCCAGCAGGCAGCGCACCATCAATCCATCGGCAGCCGTGTGGCTCAAGACAATTTCGACCCGGGGAAGACGGGTCGCCTTCAGGAAACGCTTCACAGCCGATTCATCGACCACTCTTTCTCCGACATCGCCAGATCCAGGCCAGGGTCGGAACAGCCGGACGCGTCCATGCTCGACAGTTCCGACTGGCCCGGCGTCGCCCGAGTCAAACGCGTCCACCTGGTAGGTGTGGGTCTTGGCGACGTCGAGCGCGCCGTGCACCCGGGCCGCACACACCACCACCACGCCTTGCGCGCCAGCACACCGGGCCAGCACCACGGCATCGCTCAAATTCTGCGGTCCATCGGGTGCCAGCGCGGTGGCCGGACGCATGGCGCACGTCAGCACCACGGGCTTGCGGGGCTTGAGCACGGACTGAAGCAGGTAGGCCGTCTCTTCGATGGTGTCGGTGCCGTGGGTAACCACCACGCCGACCACTTCAGGACGCGCCAGATGATGAGCGACCCGCTCGACCAGCGCCTGCCACACACCGAGGTCCATGTCCTTGCTGTCAATCTGCGAGACCTGTTCCACCTCGAACGCACCGCTGGCCAACGCAGGGATGTCCCGCACCAGATCGGCCACACTGACCTGGCCGGCCACGTAGCCGCTCAGGTCATCAGGGCGGGAAGCCCTGCCCGCGATAGTGCCGCCAGTGCCCAACACAACCACACATCCGCCGGCCTTCGACAACAAATCTGCTTCAGTCACTTGCCAAATCTCAAAAACTGATGAAAAATACAGTTACTGGATGGAGAAACAGTATTCAGCCATCCAACCGCTCGCACACAGCCCGTCACCTGAGAACGCCATGATCGAGTCACAGCCCTTCCCGCCCAAATTGACCGCGCGCCAGCAGCAGATCCTGGAGCTCATCCAGTCCGCCATTGCTCGAACGGGCGCGCCTCCAACACGGGCTGAAATCGCCAATGAACTGGGTTTCAAGTCGGCAAACGCCGCAGAAGAACACCTTCAGGCCCTTGCGCGCAAAGGCGTGATCGAATTGGTCAGCGGAACATCCCGTGGCATTCGCTTGCGCAGTGAAGACCTTCAGTCCATCAATGCGTCGCGCGGGCGACAGCTTACACTGCCCCTGCCCAGCCTGACCCAGCTCATGCTGCCCTTGATTGGTCGTGTGGCGGCGGGCTCGCCCATTCTTGCTCAAGAGCATGTGGACCAGACCTACCAGGTCGAGCGCAGCCTGTTCCAGCGCACGCCCGACTACCTGCTCAAGGTCAGGGGCATGTCCATGCGAGACATCGGCATCATGGACGGTGACCTGCTCGCAGTCCAGGCCAGCAAAGAAGCCAAAAACGGGCAGATCGTCGTGGCCCGCCTGGGAGACGACGTCACCGTCAAACGCTTCATGCGGCGCCAGAATTCGATTGAACTGCACGCCGAAAACCCGGACTACAAAACCATCGTGGTTGAACCGGGCGAACCTTTTGAAATTGAAGGCCTTGCGGTGGGCCTGATCCGCAACAGTTTCCAGCTCTGACCACCAGACTGGTGTCGCCTCAGCAGGTGGCGGGCGGTTGGTCTGTTGTGCGTGAAGCCCTCAGACACATCCCTGCGTTGGCGTCCTCTTTTGCAATCCTGCCTGTGTTCAACCCCTCCAAGGAGTTTCGCATGGGAATCCGCTTCAAATCCAACAGCTGGCGCGCGCCACTGCGCCTGATCGACAACCTGCTGCCGCTGCGATCTGCGACGCAATCAGCCGCGCCGCGCAAACCCAGTCGCGCGCTTCAATTGTTCGCCCGGGCGGGGTGGCTGAACCTGGCCTCGGCGCCTCGGGAGCGCGTCACACCACCTGCGGTTGTGGCGACCGCAGTGCCTCAAGCCTGTGGTGTGCGTGTGCTGCGGTCCTCCAGTGTTGGCGTGGGCGGCCGGCGCGACATGCGCATGGTGATCTCTGGCCGGATTGGCGATGTGTGTGCAGAACTGGATCGCATGGCCGCGCAGGAACAGTCTTCGCTGATGCGGCAAATGTGATGACTGCGGTATACGGCTGGCAGGCGCGCGCTTGTGGTCACAAATCGAAACACGCCGCAGCCCGAGGCGCATGCGCCTCTTGAGGTTCTTGAAATTCATGCGGGCACAATAGCGGCATGAATATTGTGATCCTTGACGACTACCAAGATGCTGTGCGCAAACTGCGCTGCGCAGAAAAGCTGGAGCCCTATCCGGCCAAGGTTTTCACCAACACCGTCAAGGGCGTGGGTCAGCTTTCAGTGCGGCTGAGGGATGCCGATGTGCTGGTGCTGATTCGGGAACGCACCCACATCACCCGCCAGTTGGTCGAAAAGCTGCCCCGTCTCAAGCTCATTGCCCAGACGGGTCGCGTTGGGGCGCATCTGGATGTGAGTGCCTGTACGGAACGAGGCATTGCAGTTGCTGAAGGCGTTGGCGCGCCGTTCTCAACCGCAGAACTCACCTGGGCGCTGATCATGACTTCCATGCGTCGCATTCCTCAGTATGTGTCCAGCCTGAAGCATGGCGCCTGGCAGCAGTCCGGACTGAAATCCTCGGCGATGCCCGTCAACTTCGGTCTTGGCATGGTGTTGCGCGGCAAGACGCTGGGCGTGTGGAGCTACGGGAAGATCGGGCAACTCGTGGCGGGCTACGGCAGGGCGTTCGGTATGCGGGTGATCATCTGGGGCAGTGAAGAGTCCCGCGCCCGCGCGGCCGCCGATGGGTTCGATGTGGCGACCAGCAAGGAAAGCTTTTTTGAATCGGCCGATGTGCTGTCCATCCATCTTCGCCTGAGCGAAACCAGCGCTGGCTGCATCACGCTGGAAGATCTTGCGCGCATGAAGCCCACCTCGTTGCTTGTGAACACCTCTCGCGCCGAACTGATCGAACCTGAGGCACTGCTGGCGGGGCTGAACCGGGGCCGGCCAGGCATGGCCGCTGTCGACGTCTTCGAATCTGAACCCATTCTTCAGGGTCATGCCCTGCTGAGACTGGAAAACTGCATCTGCACGCCCCATATCGGCTATGTCGAGCAGGACAGCTACGAGTCCTACTTCTCTGCTGCCTTTGACAACGTGGTGAACTTCATCAAGGGCACACCCACCAACATCGTGAATCCGGGCGCGCTTCAGGTCAGGCGCTGAGCCGAGCACAGCTCGAACATTTGCACGCCAGAAAGCATCTGGCGTCTTACAGGGATCAGTTCTTGTCCTGGTTGCCTGGATCGGACGACGCATCGTCCGATGGCGGCACGAAGTCGAGCAACTCAAAGTCGATCATGTTGCTCGCCGGTCCGTTTTTCGATGACTCCGTTCGGGAAAGGGGTCTTGAAGTGGGCTCAACAGGTGTGGCCACTTCCGGCAGCGAAGCCTCAAACTCCGAATAGGCATCCAGCTCCGTGAGGTCCACGTCCAGCCCCAACCTGGGCGAGGCAGGCGGCATGGCATCCATCGGCTCGGTGTGACGCTCAGACGATCCGGCACCCCCTTCGGCAACAGGGGGTGCGACCGCCACGGGGACGCCCATGGCGCCAGCAGCCTTGAGAGGCTGCACTTTGGTGTGCTGGAAATTGGTGGGCGCATCGGTTGCGGCCTCGCGCTTGACGATGTCCTTGGCGATGGTGTGAAGCAGAAGCAGTTCCCGGTACGCTTCAAGGTCAAACACTTCGCCATTGCCCTCACCATCGCCGGCTTCGCGAAATATCGACTGTTCGATCACATCCAGCACACGGGCATCGCCCCAGAGCGCCTGAATCCGGGTGAACGCGGTCTCATAGGTTTCAAGGCCTCGGGTTTGATCAGAATAGTGTTCAAACGGCGGCGCACCGGCATTGAACACTTCATTGAACTCGGTGCGCAGACGGTCATAGTCTTCACGCCGGTTCAGCCGGTGGTAGAGCTTGAACAAGTCAAGGTAGGCCAGCGGACTAGGTTCATGGCTGTCTGCAAGGTGGTTCACCAGAACCTGAATGGCTTGCTCATCCTCACCCAGCGAAACAAAAAAATCGGCCTGCTGCTGAATATCGAACAACTCCTCCGTGGCCACGGAACGCGACCCGCCGATGGCACTGGCCGAAAAGTCCCGTTTGTCTCGCTGAGGAATGGAGGGAATGCTGTCGCTCTCGCGTGTCCGTGACCGGGTTGCCAGGGCATCGTCTTGCCGGGGTCCACCAAACCCGGAGTCTTCTCCCAGTTCAAAGTCCAGTGCCAGATCCACATCGTCAACCTTGGAAACAACAGGCTTGTCTTTTGGTTTGCTGGCCAATTCGGCCTTGGATTCTTCAGACCACCATGCCTTCGACGCCTCGCCTTCTTGTGACACACCCTTTCTGCGCCAGACCATGATCAATGCCGCCACGGCCATCACCAGCAGTGCCGCGAGCAGATAGACCAGCCAATTCACATAGCGCGAACGCTCAAGACTCGCGTTCAATTCAGCGATGGTGGCCTGATTGCGCGCCTCTTCGCTTCTGAGGCCTTGCGCCTCGGCCTCGAGCACAGCAAGCTTTTGCGCGTCGCGCAAGATGTCTTCGGGCGAAGCGTTGATGGCCGCCCACAACCGCGCTGCGTTCGCACGAACCTCCTCCGAATCGGTGGGTTCGCTGAGCATGGTCATCGACAACCGGAGCGTGGGATCGCGCTCAATGTTCAGGCTGATGTCCACTGGATCCAGCTGCAAACGGGGCACAGGAGCGGGAGGCGGCACGGCAGCAGGGCGACGCACCACACTGGGGGAAGGTGCCTGCGCTGGCGCTTTCGGCCTGGCGGCGGGAGGTGTGGCACGCGGACGAGAGGCCTGCACCCCTCCTGCTGCGTCGGACGCATCCGGCGACACGGAGGCAGCCCCGGGCGCCGGACGAGACCCAGCGGAAGGCAAGGGAGCGGCAGCGACAGGTGCGGGGACGGCGGCAGGCTGCTGTGCAGCCTGGGTGTCAGGAACCAGGTCGGCGAGGAACACGTATTGCCGTGAATGGGAGGCATTGCATCCGGCTCGCACGGTGACCATCACAATGGGTTCATCAATGGCCCGGGCAGCCTGCACGCGAATGGAGGCCTCGGCATCGGGCGCGGTGCGCTGAGGGCTCACGCTCACGACAGTTGAGGGCAACAAGGTGTCGCCATAGCGCACATCGGCCGCCAGGCAAAGTGCGTTCAATTCTTCCCCGGGCGCCAGCAAAACCTGAACCCGGACGTCCAGCGGACGACCGATGACCGCAGCGCCACTGTGCCGCCCCAGGGACGCGGCGGCACTGCTCAGCACAGTTGATAGCAAAATACAGCCCAACCAGAACTGGCGCACGTCAGTTTTCCTTTGTTATTCGGTGAATCATTCTGTCATAGGTTCTCACCGAACTTCCTGAGTTAATACATTGATATGCAAGCCATTTTTGAAACTGCGGGCATAGTTGGCACCGGCGCCATGGGCAGGGGCATTGCTCAGATGGCCGCGCAGGCCGGAAGCCGGGTGGTGTTGTTCGACGTTCAGCCAGGTGCGGCCGAGGCCGCACGGAGCGCGCTCCAAGCAACCTGGCAAAAACTGGTGGAGAAAGGAAAGATGGACGCGGCACGCATGCAGGCATGTGTGGAACGTCTGACGCTGGCAGACAGCCTTTCCGCTCTGGCGCCCTGCACGCTGGTCGTCGAGGCGATCGTCGAAAAGCTGGATGTCAAGCAGCGTCTGTTTCGTGAACTGGAAACCATTGTGAGCGCCCAGACGGTGCTCGCAACCAACACCTCGTCTCTTTCGGTCACGGCAATTGGCGCCGGCCTGAGCCGGCCGGAGCAGTTTGCGGGCTACCACTTTTTCAATCCGGTTCCCCTCATGAGGGTGGTGGAAGTCATCGCCGGGCTCAAGACCGATCCCGTTGTTTGCAAGCAACTCTCTGACTATGCACGGCAATTCGGACATACCCCGGTATCGGCGCAAGACACACCGGGCTTTATTGTCAACCATGCGGGGCGCGGCTACGGGACCGAGGCCTTGCGGGTGGTCGGGGAACGGGTGGCGGACTTTGCAACGATCGATCGCATTCTCAAAGACCAGATGGGTTTCAAGCTCGGACCCTTCGAGCTCATGGACCTCACCGCGCTGGATGTGTCGCACCCCGTGATGGAGTCCATCTACCACCAGTATTTTGAAGAGCCTCGCTACCGCCCGAGTGTGATCACCGCGCAGCGACTGGCTGGCGGCGTGGTGGGCAAGAAGGTGGGTGCGGGCTTTTACGCCTACAAGGATGGCGTGGCGCAGGTACCTGCGGACACCACAGCCCCAACGGTGGACGTACTGCCGCCCGTGTGGGTTTCACCCAAAGCGGCGCGCCGGCAAGAGATCTACCAGTTGCTCAAAACACTCGGGGCAAGCATTGAAACAGGTGCGGCGCCGTCGGAGAAAGCCCTGATTCTGGTCGCCCCCCTTGGCCTCGATGTCACCACCATCGCTGCTGTCGAGCGGCTGGACGCCACCCGCACCGTGGGCATCGACATGATGCTGGAAGACAGTGCCACCAAGCGGCGTGTGCTGGCCACCAACCCGGCCACCCGCCCCGACATGCGCGACGCAGCGCACGCCCTGTTTGCCCTGGATGGCAAGGCCGTGAGTGTGGTGCGCGACAGTGGTGGCTTCGTTTCTCAGCGGGTCGTGGCCACGATCGTGAACATCGCCGCCGACATGTGCCAGCAAGGCATCTGCACCCCCGCCGATCTGGATGTGGCCGTCACGCTCGGTCTCGGCTACCCGATGGGACCGCTGGCCATGGGCGACCGGATCGGGCCCACCAACCTGCTGGAAATTCTGTTCAACCTGCAGACGGTGTACGGTGACCCACGCTACCGCCCTTCTCCCTGGCTGCGTCGCCGCGGTGCACTGGGCCTGAGCCTGACCCACGAAGAAGTCTGAAGCCCGATCAACTCAACGACTGCCCCCATGACAGCCACACTCAAAAGCCACAGCCATGGCCAGACCATGGTGCTCACGCTGAGCAACCCGGAACACCGCAACGCACTGGGCCCGGAAATGTATGCAGCGGGGGTGGAGGCGCTGAATGTGGCCGAGGGCAACGATGACATACGCAGCGTGGTCATCACCGGCGAAGGCAGCCACTTCTGCGCGGGCGGCAACCTGCAGCGTTTGCTGTCAAACCGCCAGCAGGCGCCGGAGGTGCAAGCCCAGAGCATCGAAGGCCTGCACAACTGGATCGAGACCATCCGCGCTTTTTCAAAGCCGGTGATCGCAGCCGTGGAGGGATCTTGTGCCGGCGCGGGTTTTTCGCTGGCGCTGGCTTGTGACCTGATCACGGCGGCCAACAACAGCGTGTTCGTCATGGCCTATAGCAATGTCGGCCTGTCTCCAGACGGTGGCGCCACCTGGAGCCTGATGCGCTCCATGCCTCGGGCGACGGCGATGCAGTTGATGCTCGCAGGCGAACGCGTCGATGCGCAACGCCTGTATGCGCTGGGCGTGATCACGCAGGTGTGCAATCAGGGCGACGCGCTGAGCGAAGCCCTGGCCATGGCTGAAAAGCTCAACACACGGGCGCCCAATGCGCTGGCCAGCATCAAGGAGCTGGCCAACGATGCGCCCACGGGCTCGCTGCACACCCAGCTTGGTGCCGAACGCGACCATTTCGTGCGCAACCTCCATCACGCCAACGCTGGCGAGGGCATTGCGGCCTTCCTGGAAAAGCGCCCTGCCCGCTACCGCTGACACCCGAATGCGGGTGCTGAAGAGCGCTCAAGACCCACGCCGCGACGCCTGAGGGACAGTGGCTCGCGCATTCCCTGATGTGCAGCCCGGGTCCCTGTGGCGACAATCCCATCAATTCCAGTCACTCATAAGACAGCCAATGGACGAACCGATTCTGACAATGGAAGAACGCGAGGCGATCAACAGTGGTCGCTGGTTCAGTTCTCTTTCACCTTCCCTGCGACACGACATACTTCGATGCGCCCACGTCAAGCGATTCAAGGATGGCGACCTCATCGTCGCCAGAGGCGATCCGCCCACCGAATGGTCGGCGGTGGCCAAGGGCGCGGTGCGCGTGAGTTCCACTTCACTGTCGGGCAAGCAGATCACGCTCACCTATGTGGAACCGGGTGTGTGGTTCGGCGACGTGGCGATGTTCGACGGGGATCAGCGCACGCACGATGCCTACGCCCATGGTTCGACCACCCTGCTCTGTGTGGCCCGCACCGACTTCCAGAAGATTCTCAACACGCACGTGGAGCTGTACGAAGCCTTGATGCGACTGCAGGCACGCCGCATCCGCACGCTCTTCGGTCTGGTGGAAGACCTCAACACCCTGCCACTTCGTGCGCGGCTGGCCAAGCAACTGCTGCACCTCGTGCGCAGCTACGGCGTGCCCTGCCTGAACGACGGCAACGAGACCCGCATCGGCTTGCAGCTGGCGCAGGAGGAACTGGCCCAGTTGCTGGGTGCTTCCCGGCAGCGGGTGAACCAGGAACTCAAATCCATGGAGCGCGAGGACGCGATCCGTATCGAACAAGGCGGCCTGGTGGTTCGCAACCGGGAAATGCTCATGCGCATTGCCGAAGCCGAATCCTGACCCACACCGCTTGGGGCGAAGTGCCCCATGGCACTCGTGCCCAGCCAGGCGCCACCGACCTGACAGCCACCAACGGGCAACGAGCATGAGCATCAACAAAAACTTCGTGGGCACCCGGCCCGTATCAGAGCAGCATGCCTTCAACGAATCCGCGCTGCAAGACTGGCTGAATGCCAACCTGGCGGGTTTTGCCGGCCCGCTCCAGGTGGAGATGTTCAAGGGCGGTCAGTCGAACCCGACCTACAAGCTCATCACACCCGAACGCGCCTATGTGATGCGCGCCAAGCCAGGGCCAGTGGCCAAGCTGCTGCCCTCGGCACACGCGATCGAGCGTGAATTCCGGGTCATGAGCGCGCTGCAGGACACCGATGTGCCGGTGGCCAAAATGCACGTGCTCTGTGAAGACGAATCCGTCATCGGTCGCGCGTTTTATGTCATGGAATGCGTGGACGGCCGGGTGATGTGGGACCAGGCCTTGCCCGAACTGGCACGCGACCAGCGCGCTGCCATCTACGACGAAATGAACCGCGTCATGGCCGCGCTTCATACGGTAAAGCCGTCTGCCGTTGGGCTGGACGGCTATGGCAAACCCGGCAACTACTTCGAACGGCAGATCGGGCGCTGGAGCAAGCAGTACGTGGCGTCGATCACCCAGCCCATTCCCGAAATGGACCGTCTCATGGAGTGGTTGCCGCAGAACATTCCTGCCATGGCTCGCGATGAAAACATGGTGTCGATCGTGCACGGTGACTACCGGCTCGACAACCTGATGTTCCACAAGACAGAACCCCGGGTGCTGGCCGTGCTCGATTGGGAACTGTCCACGCTGGGTCACCCGCTGGCCGACTTCAGCTACCACTGCATGTCCTGGCACATTCCGCCGGGTTCGTTCCGGGGCATTGGCGGGCTTGATGTGGACGCCCTGGGTATTCCACGAGAAGACGCCTACATCGCCCGCTATTGCGAGCGCACCGGCTTTGCCACGCCCGACCAGCTCAAGGCCGACTGGAATTTCTACCTGGCCTACAACATGTTCCGCCTTGCAGCCATTCTGCAAGGCATTGCCAAGCGGGTCGAAACCGGCACCGCTTCAAGCCCGCAGGCCGTGAGCTCTGCGGCAGGTGCCCGACCCATGGCGGAGCTGGCCTGGCGTTTCGCGAGCGCTGGCTGAAGGCCTGCCCTCCTCCCACATACACACCCACAGGAGACCCGATGAACTTCGATTACACCGACAAAGTCAAGGACATGCGCGAGCGCCTGCTCGCGTTCATGGACGAACACATCTACCCCAACGAGGGCCGGTTTTTCGCCGAGATTGCGGCGAACCGGGCCAAGGGCAATGCCTGGGTGCCCACCACGCTGATCGAAGAACTCAAACCCAAGGCACTGGCCGCCGGCTTGTGGAACCTGTTCCTGCCGCGCAGCGTGCGCGCACCACAGGGACTCTCCAACCTGGAGTACGCACCCATGTGCGAAATCATGGGCCGCGTCCCGTTCGCCGCCGAGGTGTTCAACTGCTCGGCACCAGACACCGGCAACATGGAAACGCTGGAGCGCTATGCCAGCGAAGACCTGAAAGACGAGTGGCTGGAGCCGCTGTTGCGTGGCGAGATCCGTTCGGCTTTTCTGATGACGGAGCCCGAGGTGGCCTCCAGCGATGCCACCAACATCCAGTGCCGTATCGAACGCGAAGGCGATGAATACGTCATCAATGGCCGCAAGTGGTGGTCGTCCGGCGCCGGTGACCCACGCTGCGCGGTGTACATCGTGATGGGCAAGAGCAACCCCGACGCGCCCCGGCATTCGCAACAATCCATGATCGTGGTGCCAGCCAACAGCAAGGGCATCACCGTCGTGCGCCCGCTGTCTGTGTTCGGCTACGACGATGCCCCTCACGGGCACATGGAAGTGGTGCTGAAAGACGTGCGCGTACCGGTGGGCAACCTGCTGCTCGGCGAAGGCCGCGGCTTCGAGATCGCTCAGGGTCGCCTTGGCCCGGGCCGTATTCACCACTGCATGCGTTCCATCGGCTCCGCAGAACGCGCCCTAGAGCTCATGTGCCAGCGCCTCAACAGCCGCGTGGCTTTCGGCAAGCCGGTGTCGGCCCAGTCGGTCTGGCACGAACGCATTGCCGATGCACGTTGCCGCATCGAGATGGCCCGTCTGCTCACGCTCAAGGCCGCCTACATGATGGACACTGTGGGCAACAAGGTGGCCAAGGCCGAGATCGCGATGATCAAGGTGGTGGCGCCCAACATGGCCTGTGACGTGATCGACATGGCCATTCAGGCGCATGGGGGTGGTGGGGTGAGCGACGATTTCCCGTTGGCCTACGCCTACGCCAACCAGCGCACACTTCGCCTGGCCGACGGCCCGGACGAAGTGCACCGCCAGTCGATCGCCAAGCTCGAACTGGCCCGGCACATGGCGGTGAAGACCGACGTGGACATGCCCGTCACGCGGGGCTGCTGAGCCCGCAGCGCACGCGCTTCAGCGTTCGAGCTGTTTTACAGCCCGGGCGCTGAACTGCTCAAAAATATCCAGCGCATGCAGCACGGCTTCACTGTTTGAAGGGCGGTCGACCTGCATCCGCACATAGGCATTGCCGCGGATCAGCATGAACATCATGGGCGTGAGCGCGCTCACGCCTTCGGGCCAATCCATGAGCAGTTCAATGATCTGTGCGTCCAGACAGTGGCGGGCAATCTCGGGTGCGTCGGTCAGCACGGCGTAACGCGCCCAGAAACTGTCGTCCGGCCCGGGCCAGCCAGCATCGCGGTACATGGACAACCACCGAACCTCTTCGGGCAACTGCTTCGCGGTGGTCTTCAAGCTGTCGGTGACGTTTTCATACAGGCTGTTCGCCTGCGCCTCAAACGTGCGCTTGAGCGCGCGGTTCATCACGATGAGATGCACTTCGTGCGTGAGGGCCAGTTCAGACTTGGCCTTGAACTCGAACCCTTCGATGTAGCTGCGCGTCGACGGTGCACATTCGGCCCGGAAAGGCTGGTCCATCCACTGGCCGGCGATGGCGTAGCCGCCGTGCTTGCGCGGCACGTGAGCCAGCATTCTTTCCATGGCCCAGTGGTGCAGCCCCTCATCATCAGGCAAGGAGGCACGGCGGGCAGACAAGGCGTTCTTCAGGCGTTCAAACATGTCGCAGCGAATTCTCGTAGAGTGCGATCATTATGAGCATTCCTTCCCTTGTGAGCCCATTTTCACCATGATTGATGTCTACTCCTGGCCAACGCCCAACGGGCATAAAGTGCACATCATGCTTGAAGAGTGCGGCTGGCGCCTGGGGCGCGACTGGCAAGTGCACCCCATCAACATCGGCCAGGGCGACCAGTTTCGGCCCGACTTTCTCAAGATCAGCCCCAACAACAAAATCCCTGCCCTGGTGGACCCCGACGGGCCCGACGGTAAGCCGATCAGCCTGTTTGAATCGGGTGCCATTTTGCTGTACCTGGCGGCGAAGGCCGGCAAACTGCTGCCAAAATCCGACCGGCAGAAGTTCGAAGTGCTTCAGTGGCTGATGTTCCAGATGGGCGGCGTGGGCCCCATGCTCGGACAGGCGCATCATTTCCGCCTCTACGCACCAGAGAAGATCGAATACGCCATCAACCGCTACACCAACGAAGCGAAGCGCCTGTATGGCGTGATGAACGCGCAGGTGACCAAACACCCCTTCATTGCAGGCAAGCAGTATTCGGTGGCCGACATCGCCATCTTCCCGTGGATCAGAAGCTGGCAGAACCAGGGCATCGACTGGGCGGACTATCCGCACCTCAAGGTGTGGTTCGACCGCATCGCCGCCCGCCCGGCGGTGCAACGTGGCGTGGCGGTGCTCGCTGATGCGCGCAAACCCTTGACCGACGACAAGGCCCGCGACGTGCTTTTTGGGCAGACCCAATACAAAAATCGCTAACCAGAATCAGGCTGCCCCGGAACCGGGTAATTCACAGGGTACAATTCGCAGCTTAGTCGGAGCGTAGCGCAGCCTGGTAGCGCATCTGCTTTGGGAGCAGAGGGTCGCGAGTTCGAATCCCGCCGCTCCGACCATTCATAAAAACAAAAAGGCCCACAGTGTGGGCCTTTTTTGTATCAAATCACCCTGTCTGCCCGTAGCTCAACTGGATAGAGCAGCTGCCTTCTAAGCAGCAGGTCGGGGGTTCGAGTCCCTCCGGGCAGGCCACTCCCTTCAAAGCCAACTGTCGACGCTGCTCGGCCATTGTTGGTTGGCCGTTCGCCTGCTCTGGCCTTTGCAGCTCCCTGCAACCGACACCCTTTCGCGATTGCGGCGTTCATGGCCGAACCCTCGGTTCGCGCTGTCTCGACAGGCAGAGGCTGCGCCACGGAGCGGCACACCCTCAATGGCGAGCGTCTCCCGTATGAAACCAGTGTGCAAGGTGCCGGCACTCCATTCGCCCACATTCCGAATGCGTTCATGCATTCATCTTGATGATCTGGCTTGATTCATTCGCAGAGAGTCGAATGGCACATTCGGCACGTCCAGAAGCAGCAGATTGACGCCGAGTTACGAACCTCAGAATTCTCTTATTGACTGGTAAAAACCCCAAGTGATTTTCTGAGGTGCGCACCTCAGAATGTCGCCATGGAAGCAAAAAACACCCCAAAGGTGCGCGCCACGCTGGAAGACGTGGCGCAGCACGCGCAGGTCAGCCTAGCGACCGCAGACCGGGTGCTGAACAAGCGTCCTGGCGTGCGCGCTGCCACGGTGGCCCGGGTGAACGAGGCGGTACGGCGCCTGGGTTACCGGCCTGACCCCTCTGCGGCCAAGCTGGCGCGTTCGCGCCTGCGGCGGGTGGCGTTTCTGTTGCCTGCCGGTGCCAACCGGTTCGTCGGTTTGCTGAGTGAACAGATCGCGGCCAACGTGGAGTGGATGCGCGACCAGCGCATCGATTCCGAAGTGCTGACGGTCAACGTGTTCAACCCGGGCGAGCTGGCCAAGGCCTTGCTGGCGCAGGAGGGCCAGCGCGATGCGGTGGTGGTGATGGCGCTGGACCATCCCGTGGTGCGTTCGGCCATCGACCAGCTCACACAGGCCGGCACCGTGGTCATCACGTTGGTGTCGGACGTGCCCTCCTCCACGCGCCAGCACTACGTGGGCATCGACAACACCGCCGCTGGCCGCACCGCCGCCACGCTGGTGGGCCGCTTCGTCGGCCGGCAACCGGCCAAAGTGGCCATCATTCTGGGCAGCTTGTCGCTGCGCGACCACGCCGAACGCTACTTCGGCTTCAACCAGGTGATGGCGCATGAACATCCGCACCTGACCGTGCTGCCACCTCTGGAAGGGCAGGACGACGCCGCCCGCAACGAGGTGCTCACCACCCAGCTGTTCACAGAACACCCGTATCTCGCAGCGATCTACAGCGTGGGCGCCGGCAACGGCGGCATCAGCACGGCACTGCGAACAAGCGGCCGCGCACACGACACGGTTTTTGTGGGCCACGAACTCACACCCGCGTCTCGCACAGACCTGCTCGACGGCACGATGGACGCGGTCATCAACCAGGACGCGGGCCACGAGATCCGTTCTGCCCTGCGCGTGGCGCTGGCGCAATGGTCGCAAGAGCCGGTGATCGCCGACCAGGAACGCATTCGCATTGACATCTACCTGAAGGACAACCTACCGTGATCACCTTGGGCCTGGACCTGGGCACCTCCGGCATCAAGGCGCTGCTGCTCGACGGCGACACCACCATTGCCACGGCCACCGCGCCGCTCACCGTGCAGCGACCTGCGCCGGGCTGGTCGGAACAGCACCCGACGGAGTGGTGGCAGGCCACCGAACGCTGCCTGGACGAGCTTGCCGCCAAACACCCACGGGCGCTCGCCGCCGTGCGCGGCATTGGGCTCTCCGGCCAGATGCACGGCGCCACGCTGCTGGGTGCCGACGACGAAGTGCTGCGCCCCTGCATCCTGTGGAACGATGCGCGAAGCGGTGCGCAGTGCGCCGAACTGGAAGCGCCTGCGGTGCATCTGCGCGGGCTTACCGGCAACCCGGCCATGGCGGGCTTCACCGCACCCAAGCTGCTGTGGGTGCGCGAGCATGAGCCCGAAGTGTTTGCGCGGGTGGCCAAAGTGTTGCTGCCCAAGGCCTGGTTGCGCTGGAAGCTCAGCGGTGAGTTCATCGAAGAAATGTCAGACGCTTCAGGCACGCTGTGGCTGGATGTGGCGAAGCGTCGCTGGTCACCCGCCTTGCTGGCCGCCTGTGGCCTGACCGAAGCGCAGATGCCTCGGCTGGTCGAAGGCAGCGAGCCTGCGGGCCAGTTGCGCTCTGAGTGGGTGCGGCACTGGGGTTTCGAACACACGCCCGTGATCGCTGGCGGCGCAGGCGACAACGCGGCGGGTGCCGTGGGCGTGGGCGCGGTCAAGGCGGGCGATGCCTTTGTTTCGCTGGGCACATCGGGCGTGCTGTGGGCCACCACCGCCGGCTTTGCACCGGCCGCGCATCAGGGCGTGCACGCGTTTTGCCATGCCCTGCCAGGCCTGTGGCACCAGATGGGTGTGCAGCTCTCGGCCGCGGCGTCGCTGGCCTGGTGGGCACGCACCACTGGCGTGAACGAGGCGCACCTGCTCAACGAGCTCGACCAGGCCCAACCGGTGCCCGCGGCCTGCTGGTTTCTGCCCTACCTGTCCGGTGACCGAACGCCGCACAACGACAGCGACGTGCGCGGCGGCTTCCTGCATCTCTCGGCCGACACCGAACGGGCGGACATGACCCAGGCGGTGCTCGAAGGTGTGGCGTTTGCTTTCCGCGACGCACGCGATGCACTGGCCACGGCCGGCACACAGCTGATTGATGCCGACCTGCTGGGCGGTGGCGCACGCTCTGCGCGGTGGAGCCAGGTACTGGCCGACGTGCTGGGCATGCCGCTGCACCAGATCGAAGGCGGCGAGCACGGTTGTGCACTGGGTGCCGCGCGGCTGGCACGTACCGCTGCCGGTGGCGAAACCACCTACACCAAACCCCACCGCCTGCGCAGCTTCGAACCCGACGCCCAACGCGTGGCGTTCTACAACGAGGCCCACGGCCGGTGGCGTGGGCTCTACAACCTCGCGCGGCAAGTGCCCGCCACCCCAACTGTGACTGTTTGAGCCACGGCAGCCGCAACCATTTCCCTGTCACACACAAGACCCCATTCACCATGACGCAAACCCTCTCCCCCGCACCCACGCACAGCGCCCAGCGCGACGGCTACTTCTCTTTCCGCGAACCCTTCGCGTTTCGTGGCGAAGGCTTTGTGCCCACAGCCACCGAGCCCTTTGCCTACCGCTACTACGACAAGGACCGCATGGTGCTGGGCAAGCGCATGGAAGACCAGTTGCGCTTCGCCACCTGCTACTGGCACAGCTTTGGCTGGGGCGGCACGGACCCCTTCGGCGAGCCCAGCTTCAACCGGCCCTGGCACGGCGCGGGCGACCCGATGGCGCAGGCCATTCACAAGGCCGATGTGGCGTTTGATCTGTTCCGCCTGATCGACTCACCCTTCTTCACCTTTCACGACCGCGACGTGGCCCCGGAAGGCGCCACGCTGCGCGAATCGAACGAGCACCTCAAGCGCATCGAAGGCGTGTTCGAACGCAAGATGGACGAGACCGGCGTGAAGCTGCTGTGGGGCACGGCCAACCTGTTCAGCAACCGGCGCTACCTGGCAGGTGCTGCCACGAACCCGGACCCTGACGTGTTCGCCTACGCTGCTGCGCAGGTGAAAAATGTGCTGGAAATGACACACCGCCTGCGCGGCCACAACTACGTGCTGTGGGGCGGTCGCGAAGGCTACGAAACCCTGCTCAACACCGACCTGAAGCGCGAGCTGGCACAGCTGGGCCGCTTCCTGAACCTGGTGGTGGAGCACAAACACAAGATCGGCTTCAAGGGCCAGATTCTCATCGAACCCAAACCGGCTGAACCCACCAAGCACCAGTACGACTACGACGTGGGCACGGTCTACGGTTTCCTGAAAGCGCACGGGCTGGAAAACGAGGTGAAGGTCAACCTCGAACAGAACCACGCGCTGCTGGCCGGCCACACGTTTGAACACGAAATTGCGCTGGCCGGCGCTCTGGGCATCTTCGGCTCGCTGGACATGAACCGAGGCGACGAGATGCTGGGCTGGGACACCGACCAGTTCCCCAACAACTTGCCCCAGGTGGCCATGACGTTGTACGAGGTGCTCAGGGCCGGCGGCATCGGCCAGGGAGGCCTGAATTTCGACGCCAAGCTGCGCCGCCAGTCCATCGATCCTGACGACCTGGTGTGGGCCCACGCCACGTCCATGGACTTGTGCGCTCGTGCGCTGCTGGTGGCCGAGAAGATGTTGCAGGACGGCGCACTGCAGCGCCACGTGGACACGCGCTACCAGGGCTGGGACACGCCACGCGGCCAGTCCATCCTGAAGGGTGAACGTTCGCTGGAGACGCTGGCGCGTGAAGTGGAAGCCGAGGGCATTGAGCCCCAGCCCCGCTCTTCGCAGCAGGAACGGCTGGAGCACCTGGTCAACAGCTACATCTGAGTTTCGACAAGCAGAAAAGGAGACAACACCATGGCCACCAACATCAAAGGTCCCGGCATCTACCTCGCGCAGTTCGCCAGCGACGAAGCACCCTTCGACTCCTGGGCGTCGATCACGAAGTGGGCCGGTGGCCTGGGCTTCAAGGGCGTGCAGATTCCGTCGTGGGACAAGCGCATTTTTGATCTGGACAAAGCCGCCGAATCGCAGACCTATTGCGACGAGGTGGCCGGGGTGGCACGCGAAAACGGCGTGGAAATCACCGAACTCGGCACCCACCTGCAAGGGCAACTGGTGGCGGTGCACCCGGCGTACGACGAAGCTTTTGACGGTTTCGCGCCTGAGGCTGTGCGCAAGAACCCCAAGGCCCGCCAGGCCTGGGCGGTGGAGCAGATGGTCTTGTCGGCCAAGGCTTCTCAACGTCTGGGCCTCAAGAGCAACGTGAGTTTTCCTGGCGCACTGGCCTGGCCGTTTCTGTACCCCTGGCCACAGCGCCCTGCTGGATTGATCGAAGCCGCGTTTGACGAACTGGCCAAGCGCTGGCTGCCGATCTTTGACGCCTTTGAAGACGCCGACTGCAACGTGTGTTTTGAGCTGCACCCGGGTGAAGACCTGTTCGACGGCACCACCTTCGAGATGTTCCTGGAGCGTGTGAACAACCACGCCCGCTGTTGCATCAACTACGACCCTTCGCACTTCCTGCTGCAGCAGCTGGACTACCTCGAATTCATCGACATCTACCACGAGCGCATCAAGGCGCTGCACATCAAGGACGCCGAGTTCCGCCCCACCGGCCGCCAGGGCGTGTATTCCGGCTACCAACCCTGGGTGCAGCGTGCGGGTCGCTTCCGTTCGCTGGGTGACGGACAGGTGGATTTCGGCGCCATCTTCTCCAAGATGGCGCAGTACAACTACGACAGCTGGGCGGTGCTGGAATGGGAATGCTGCCTCAAGCACCCGGAAGCCGGTGCGGCCGAAGGTGCGGAGTTCATTCGCCGCCACATCATCCGGGTGACCGAAAAGGCCTTTGACGACTTTGCCGGGGGCGACACCGACCCTGCCCAGCTGCGTCGCATGCTGGGCCTGCAGGAGGCCGCGAAATGACCATCCAAGCCGGCTCTGCTGCTGAAGGCGCTGGCCGCCGCATTCGCCTGGGCATGGTGGGTGGTGGCGAAGGCGCCTTCATTGGCGCGGTGCACCGCATCGCCGCGCGGCTGGACGACCACTTTGAACTGGTCGCCGGCGCGCTCTCGTCCACCCCGGAAAAGGCCCTGCGATCGGCGCAGGCGCTGGGCCTGACCCGCGCCTACCCGGACTACCGCACCATGGCGCAGGAAGAAGCCATGCTGGGCGCCAACGGCATCGAGGCCGTGGCCATCGTCACACCCAACGACCAGCACGCGCCCGCCGCCGAGGCCTTTCTGGCCGCCGGCATCCACGTCATCTGCGACAAGCCGGTGACCACCACGCTGGCCGAGGCACAGCGCCTGCGTGACATCGCCCGCGCGCGCGGCCTGGTGCTGGCCGTGACCTACAACTACAGCGGCTATCCGATGGTGCGCCACGCACGCCAGCTGGTGCGCGAAGGCGCACTGGGCAAGCTGCGCGTGGTGCAGGTGGAATACGCACAAGACTGGCTGACCGAACCGCTGGAGTCGAGCGGCCAGAAGCAGGCCGCCTGGCGCACCGACCCGGCGCGTGCCGGCGCAGGAGGCTGCATCGGCGACATCGGTACCCACGCCTACCAGCTCGCGGCCTTCGTGAGCGGCCTGCAGACCGAATCGCTCTGCGCCGAACTGAGCGCCTTTGTGCCCGGCCGCGCGCTGGACGACAACGTGCAGGTGATGCTGCGCTTTGCCGGTGGCGCGCGCGGCATGCTCTGGGCCAGCCAGGTGGCGCCCGGCAATGAAAACGGCCTGCGCCTGCGCGTCTACGGCGACAAAGGCGGCCTGGAATGGCGACAGGAGCACCCGAACCAGTTGCACTGGTCGCCGTTTGGTCAACCCACCCAGATCATCTCGCGCGGCACGGGCGCGGCGACCTCTGATGCAGCGCGTGTGACTCGTTTGCCATCCGGCCACCCTGAGGGCTACCTGGAAGGTTTCGCCACGGTGTACGCGGAAATCGCTCACGCCCTGCGCGCCGCCCGCAACGGCTCAGCCATCGCGCCCGACGTGGTGTTCCCCACCATCGAAGACGGGGTGCACGGCATGGCCTTCATTGAAGCGGCGGTGCGTTCGTCTTCGCAAGGTGGCCAGTGGGTGGAGGTGCCCGAGTGAGCTTGAGTGTTCGCTTCAACGAGGTCGTCAAGGACTTCGGACCAGTGCGCGTGCTGCACGGCGTGAGCTTTGATCTCGCGCCCGGACGCATGGTGGGCCTGCTGGGCGAGAACGGCGCGGGCAAATCCACGCTGATGAAGATCCTCTCCGGCTACGAGTCGCTCAGCGGTGGCAGTCTGGAAGTGGATGGACAAGTGCGGCACTTCGCCAGTTCGCGCGAGGCCGAAGAAGCCGGCATTGTGCTGATCCACCAGGAATTCAACCTGGCTGACGATCTCACCGTGGCGCAGAACATTTTTCTGGGCCGTGAGACGCATCGCGGCTGGCTGCTGGATGAGGCCAGCATGCGCCGCGCCGCGCGTGACGTGCTACAGCAGGTGGGCCTGGACATCGACCCCGACACCCGGGCGCGCGACCTGATCGTGGCCGAGAAGCAGTTGGTGGAGATTGCCAAGGCGCTGTCGCGCAACGCACGCCTGCTGGTGATGGACGAGCCCACCGCCACGCTCACGCCTTCGGAAACCCAGCGCCTGTTCGCCCTCATTGCACGGCTGCGCAAGCAAGGTGTGACCATCGTCTACATCTCGCACAAGCTCGACGAAGTGGAGCGCGTGACCGACGAGATCGTGGTGATGCGCGACGGCCGTTTTGTGTCGCGCGGACCCACCGCTGACCACACGCGCCACCAGATGGCCACCCTGATGGTGGGCCGCGAACTCTCCGACATGTTCCCGCCCCGCATCACGCCACCGATGGCCGAACCGCTGCTGTCGGTGCGGCACGTGACGGTGCCGGGCTGGGCGAAGGATGTGAGCTTCGATGTGCGCCCCGGCGAAATACTGGGCTTTGCGGGCCTGGTGGGCGCTGGCCGCACCGAACTCTTTGAGGGGCTGCTGGGTCTGCGCCCCAGAAGCGCGGGCGAGATGCAACTCGCCGGGCGCACGGTGAGCTTTCGCAACCCGCGCGAGGCGGCGCATGAGGGCATGACCTACCTGAGCGAAGACCGCAAAGGCTGTGGCCTGCACATCCGCATGTCACTGCAGGAAAACCTCACGCTGATGGACCTGGACCGTCACGCCCGGCCATGGCTCGACCCGCGCTCGGAGCGCCGCGCGCTGGAGAAGGCCGTGGCCGATTTCGGCATCCGCACCGGCTCGCTCGATGCGCCTGCGGGCTCGCTCTCAGGCGGCAACCAGCAGAAGCTCGCCATGGCCAAGGTGCTGCAACCCAACCCGCGCGTGGTCGTGCTCGACGAACCCACGCGCGGTGTCGACGTCGGCGCCAAGCGCGACATCTATTTCCTGGTCCAGCGCCTGGCGGCAGAGGGTCGCGGCGTTGTCGTGATTTCTTCTGAGCTGATGGAGCTGATCGGACTGTGCCACCGCGTGGTGGTGATGCGCGCCGGCGTTGTTCAGGCCACGTTGGACGCTGAACACCTCACCGAAGAAGCGCTGATCGCCCACGCCACTGGTACCCACTGAACTTATGCAAGATCTCGCTCACTCCATCGACAAGGCACCCGCCACCCCCATGCGCACCGGCAAGCCCGTGCGCCAGTACCTGCGCGACGCCGGGCCCATCATCGGCCTGGTGCTGCTGTGCATCGCCGGCACCATCCTCAACCCGGACTTCGCCACCTGGGACAACGCGATGAACGTGCTC
The DNA here is from genome assembly GCA_002840835.1 of Betaproteobacteria bacterium HGW-Betaproteobacteria-16. Taxonomy (GTDB): domain Bacteria; phylum Pseudomonadota; class Gammaproteobacteria; order Burkholderiales; family Burkholderiaceae_C; genus Hydrogenophaga. Next base: position 55,389 of record PHCQ01000027.1, read on the forward strand.
ACCCGCACGGCCTTCATCGGCATCATTGCGGTGGGCATGTGCTTTGTCATCATCTCCGGTGGCATTGACCTCTCGGTGGGTTCCATGGCGGCGCTGATCGCGGGCTGCATGATCATGGTGATGAACTGGGTGGCTCCGCTGGTGGGCAGCCCCGTGGCGGCCGTGCTGGTGGGCATGGTGGTGGCGTTGTCGCTGGGCGCGTCGTTTGGCCTGGCACATGGTGTGCTCATCACCAAAGGCCGCATCGAGCCTTTCATCGTCACCCTGGGCACGCTGGGCATCTTCCGCGCCTACCTCACCTATTTCTCCAATGGCGGCGCGCTCACGCTGGACAACGACCTGGGCGACGTTTACGGCCCGGTGTACTACGGCTCGTGGCTGAGCATTCCCATTCCCATCTGGGTGTTCCTGGGCGTGGCGGTGGCGGGTGCGGTGCTGCTGAACCGCACGCGCTACGGCCGCTATGTGCAGGCCATCGGCTCGAACGAACAGGTGGCGCGCTACGCCGCCGTGGCGGTGGACCGCATCAAGATCCTGACCTATGTGCTGCTGGGCATCTGCGTGGGCATCGCCACCCTGCTCTATGTGCCGCGCCTGGGATCTGCCTCGCCTTCCACCGGGCTGCTCTGGGAGCTGGAAGCCATTGCCGCCGTGATCGTGGGCGGCACCGCGCTCAAAGGCGGCCAGGGCCGCATCGTGGGCACGGTGGTGGGGGCGATTCTGCTCTCCGTCATCGGCAACATCCTCAACCTCACCAGCATCATCAGCGTGTACCTGAACGCGGCGGTGCAGGGTTTCGTGATCATCGTCGTGGCCTTCCTGCAAAGAGGGCGACGATGAACTTCCGGCCACCCAGCCCATGGGGCCGGTGGCCATCTCAGCCTCAAGAACCTAGCTAGGAGACAAACATGAATCGACGTCTTTTCTCGGCCATTTCATTGGCCGTCTGCACCCTGATGACCACACCCGCCTTCGCCCAGAACAAGATCGTGATGGGGGTGTCCGTACCTGCGGCCACGCACGGCTGGACCGGTGGTGTGGTGTACTGGGCCAACCGCACCAAGACCGAACTGGAGAAACAGTACCCCGGCTCCACCGTGGTGGTGCGCACCGCTGGTTCCGCTGCCGAACAAGCCAACCAGGTGCAGGACATGCAGACGGTCAACAAGATCGACACGCTGGTGATCCTGCCGTTTGAGTCCGCGCCGCTCACCCGACCGGTGGCCCAGGTGAAGGGCAAGGGCGTGTTCGTGACGGTGGTCGACCGCGGCCTGACCGACCCGAGCGCACAGGATGCCTATGTGGCCGGCGACAACCCCGGCTTTGGCAAGGTGGCCGCCGAATACATGGTCAAGGCCATGGGCGGCAAGGGCAATGTGGTGATTCTGCGCGGCATTCCCACGGTGATCGACAACGAACGTGTCGATGCCTTCAACGCCGTGATGAAGGGCCATCCTGGCATCAAGGTGCTGGACGCCAAACACGGCAACTGGAATCGCGACGACGCCTTCAAGGTGATGCAGGACTACCTGACCCGCTTCAAGCAGATCGACGCGGTGTGGGCTTCCGACGACGACATGGCGGTAGGTGTGCAGAAAGCCATCACACAGGCCAAGCGCACCGACGTGAAGCTGGTGCTGGGCGGTGCAGGCTCCAAGGACTACATCAAGAAGGTGATGGATGGCGACCCGGTGGTGACCGCCGATGTGACCTATTCGCCGAGCATGATTGCCGACGCCATGAAGCTCACGGCCGAGGCGCGCGTCACGGGCAAGGCGATGCCGGCGACCACCATCATTCCTTCGGTGCTGATCACCAAGGAAAACGCGTCTAAGTACTACCACCCGGACTCACCGTTCTGAGCACGGCGCTGTATAGAACCTGATCCCGGCGCATCCCGGACAAACCGTTCCGGGATGCGCAGTTTCAGCAGCGGGAAATGCGGTAGACGGAGGCCGGTGGCAGGTTGCGCACCGTGCCCCCCACGCGCTCGGCTTTCAGGCCCAGCCGCTCCAGCACCTGGCTGTGAATCGGGCAATGCACCGTGTAGGTGAACTGGTAGAAGCACCCGCCAGGCCGCAGCCGCTTGAAGCAGGCGCTGACGATGCCCCACTGCGCACGAAGGCCCATGTTGAGCAGCGGCAAGCCAGAGATCACCGCCTGCGCTTCGATGGTGTCCCAGTCTTCGCAACGCAGCCGGATGCGTGACACGTCCATCTCCAGCAGCCGGGCCTGCGGGTAGCGCTGCTTGAGCAAGCGGGCGAAATCCGGCGATCTTTCAACCAGCACCAGCTCTGACTCCCGCACGCCACGCGCCAGGATGCTGCGGGTGAAGGCGCCAGTGCCCGGACCCAGTTCGATCACCGGCCCGGCATCGGCACGAATCTCCGACGTGATGAGCCTGGACAGGGTGCTGCCGGATGGCGCGATGGCACCGGTGTGGATCGGCTGTTTGATCCATGTCTTGAAAAACAGCGCACCTTCCGCCAGAAACGTCATGCCAGGCCTTTGGTGGGGTCGATGAATGGGGATGCAGGATACACGGCCCTCATCATGCGCCATGTCCGTGTAAGTCCCATTCCCAGGCTGGCGAAAAGTGTTGCCAGGGCCTGTTCACCCCGTTTTTTCTAGACGATGCGCATGGCCAACTGCCAAAGGGCCATGCGGTGCGCCGCGGCCAGGGCGTCGACCGAGCGGTCGGGCAGGTCCACGCTCAGGTCGGCCGTGCCAAGGGCGGGCGGGGCCGCGTTCGGGCGGGTGTCGTTCAGCCACCAGCGTGCCTGCAGGCGCAGCGAGCGGCGTTCAGCATCGGCGATCAGCGTGACGATATCCACCCGCAGGCGGTGGCTGACCTTCACGCCAGCCGGTGCGGGTGCCCGCCAGACCAGTCCCTCGCCCCGCAACGCGGCCAGGTCGGCCACCAGCAGGCGCGGGATGCTGTCGCGCAGCGGCTCCACCCAGCGGTGGCCTTCCAGGGGTTCCAGGCTGGCGGCGCCGCTGGCCACCACCAGCGTTTCGCGGTCCAGTGCGCCGGGCAGGCCCACGGTGCTGGCCACTTCCCACAGCGCGCCGTCACCCGGACGCGCGGCCGGCACAGGTCCCGGTGGCTGGCTGCGCAGTTCGTACCACTGCGTGGGCACGGTTGGGCGGGCACATGCGGTGAGCAGCCATGGGGCCACGACCATGCCAGTGAGTGCGAGTCGGCGTTGTTTGTTCATTGCCTTGTTTCCCTTCCACGCAACAGCGCATCGGGCTGTTGCGCCAGCGTTTCGGCCAGGTCGCGCAGTGCGCGGGCTGCGCGCGACAGGTCTTCGAGCGCGCGGTCTGCCCCGACCATGAGCGTGGAGTCGCCCGAGGTGGCGGCGCGCAGGGCTGCGGCGGTGCGCCCCACTTCATCGGCGGCGCGCTGCAGGTTCTGCACCAGCGGTGCGTCCGGTGCCAGCAGATCGCCCACGCGGTCTGAGGTGCGGCCCACGCCATCGGCCGTCTCGTTGACCGACCGCGCGGCCTGCTGCATGTCCTCCATGGCCTTGCGCGTGGCCGCCAGCGCCTGCTGCAGTTCATCAGCCAGCGGGTCAAGCCGCTTGTCCAGGCGGGTCGACATGCGGTTGAACGACGCCGCCATTTCGGTCAGGTCGTTCAGGGCCTGCTTGAGCTGCGGGCCCGACACCACTGCCCGGGCAGAGGCGGCAATCGCCGAAAGGTCGTCGGCAATGGCCCTGAAGTCCATGCCCTCGAACTGGTCGCGGATGTTCTGGATCGCCGTGACCGTGGTGGGGATCTCGGTCATGCCTTCGTACGTGCCGCGCACATTGCTTTCGCGTTGGGGGCGCAGATCCAGATCCACATACAGCAAGCCGGTGAGCAGGCTCTGGGTCGCCAGTTGCCCGCTGAGCCCACGTTCGATCAGGGCAGGCAAAGCCAGGCCCACGTCCACATCGGCGCGCTTGCCATCAAGACCGCTCACGACATTGCTGTCGAGCCCCACCACCACAGGAATGGAGAAGTCGTCTGTGGCGCGGTCGTAGAACACCTCGATGGACTCCACACTGCCCACCCGAACGCCCCGGAACACCACCGGCGCCCCCACCTGCAGACCATAGACCGAACCACTGAAATGCATGACCGCACGCTCCTTACTGGTGAACAAGGTGTTGCCCGCGAGGGCGATGATGGCGACGGCGATCAGGGCCGCGCCCGCCATCACGAAACTGCCAATCAGTGTGGCGTTGGCTTTTCGCTTCATGCGTGCACCTCACGGCCGTGCGTCGCACCGCGCCGCAGGAAGTGCTGCACGCCTTCGGGGCCATCGTCCAGCAGGTCTTGTGGCGGTCCCAGTGCTGTCATGGTCTTGGTCTGGGCGTCCAGGAACAGCAGGCGGTCGGCGAGCGCGAAGATGCTCGCCAGCTCGTGGCTGACCATCACGACGCTGGTGCCCAGGTCGTCGCGCAGGTGCATGATGAGTTCGTCCAGGTTGGCCGATGAAAGTGGGTCCAGGCCGGCCGAGGGTTCGTCAAGAAACAGCAGCGCCGGGTTCAGGGCCAGCGCCCGCGCAATGGCCGCCCGTTTTTTCATGCCACCACTGAGCGCGGCGGGTTCCTTGTCGAAACTGCCGGCCAAACCCACCAGCGCCAGCTTGAAGCGCGCTTCCTGCTCGCATTGTTCCTCGCTCATGTCGGTGAACACCTGCATCGGCAGCATCATGTTTTCGCCCACGGTCATGCTGCTCCACAGGGCCCCAGCCTGAAAGGCCACACCAAAGCTCTGCATGAGCGTGCGCCGCACATCCGGTTGCGAGGCATAAAGGTCGTGTTCGCCATAAAGCACCTGCCCTTTCGCTGGCGCCTGCAGGCCAATGAGGTGACGCAGCAGCGTGCTCTTGCCGCAACCGCTGCCACCGGCAACGGCCAATACCTCGCCAGGCAGCACGTCGAAGGTGAGGTCGCGTTGAACGACGTTGTCACCAAAAGCCATGGTGAGTTCGCGCACCTGCACCAGCGGCACCTGTGCCGCGGCAGTGTCACCTGTCGGGCGTTCTGCAGTGGGGGGGGAGTCAAGCAATTCGGTCATCAGAAATCCAGGCGTTGGAACACCACGGTGAGCACGGAGGCTGCCACCACGATCCAGACAATGGCTTGTACCACCGATGCGGTGGTGGCGTCGCCCACGGCTTGCGCACTGCGGCCTGC
>PHCQ01000187.1 GCA_002840835.1 Betaproteobacteria bacterium HGW-Betaproteobacteria-16
CTCGGGCGAGCAGAGCGACGGCATTGGCCAGGTCAATGTGGCGGTGACGCAGCTCGACCAGATGACGCAACAGAACGCGGCGCTGGTCGAAGAGAGCGCAGCTGCGGCAGAGAGCCTGAAGGATCAGGCGCAGCGCCTGGCTCAGGTGATCCAAGTGTTCCGAACCGACGACACGGGCCTGGCCCAGACGACGCCGTCGGTGCCATCAGGGAGTGTCAAGAAAGCGAGCGCCAGCAACCACCGTGGCGCCAACAAGGCGGGCGAACAGACACCATCGAAGGCGGCTGCCAAGCCGTCCGCATCGTCTGCCCCTGCCTCCGACCCCGTGGCTCAGCCTGCAGCGCTCCTGCGCCCGCAGCCGGTGACCACGCCCGCTTCGTCCACTAGTGCAAAAGCCTCAACCGCTGCCAGCACCGAAGGCGAGTGGGAAAGCTTCTGACCCGCCGGCATTGATTGCCGATGGGATGGGGGCCAATAAGACAAACCCACTGAACTCCCTGGAACCTACCCATGTCCATCAATCAACTCAAAATTGGTCAGCGGCTCTCGCTGGCGTTCGCCAGCGTGCTGGCCTTGCTGGTGGCGCTCAGTGCGCTTGCCTGGTTCAGCCTGGAAGCATCCCAGCAGGCCATGAAGGACGTGGAGCAAATGGAGCGGCGCGCCACGGTGGCCAACCAGTGGGTGGCCAACACGCGTTTGAACGCCACCCGCGCGATCGCACTGGCCAAGTCGAACAACAACACCGATGTGGACAGCTATTTCAAGCCCCTGATCACGGAAACCTCCGCGCGCATCAGTGAGCTGCAAAAGACGTTGGACGCGGAAATCACCTCTGAGCAGGGCAAGGCGCTGCTGGCGGAGATCGGGCAGCGTCGCAAGGTCTACATCGACACCCGCAACGAGTTCTTCAAAACCCTGCTGGGCGGCGACAGCTTTACGGCCGATCGCATGCTGGAGGCCGATCTCATGCCTGCCATCGCAAACTACCTCGAAAGCATGGGGCGGCTTCAGACCCTGCAGGAAGAGCTGGTCGCCAAAGCGGTTGCTGAATCCGACGCCACCGTGTACCGGCAGGAGATCATCATCCTGGTGCTGGCCGGGGTTGCGCTTCTGCTGGCTGTTCTGGTGGCATGGCGCATCACAATTTCCATCACCGCGCCCCTCAAGGAAGCGGTCGGCATCGCCTCGGCCGTGGCCGCTGGCGACCTGAGTCAGAAGGTGGAGACCAAGCGCAAGGACGAACTGGGCGAGCTGCTCAATGCGTTGGGCGCCATGAAGAATTCGCTGGTGAGCACGGTGAGCCAGGTTCGCAGCGCCACGGACAGCATCAACACGGCGTCGATGGAGATTGCCTCGGGCAACCAGGATTTGAGCGCCCGCACCGAACAGGCCGCGAGCAACCTCGAAGAGACGGCGGCCAGCATGGAAGAACTCACCAGCACCGTGCGCCAGAGCGCCGATGCGGCGCGCCAGGCCAACCAGCTCGCATCGAGTGCGGCCGAGATCGCCGCACGCGGCGGCCAGGTCGTGGGTCAGGTGGTCACCACCATGGACGAGATCAACCAGAGCAGCAAGAAGATCAGCGACATCATC
>PHCQ01000188.1 GCA_002840835.1 Betaproteobacteria bacterium HGW-Betaproteobacteria-16
TTTCGACAAAGACTTTTTCATCACCCTCAGCGACGGCATCAGCTTTGACTTGAAAGATATCGGCACTGACTGGTCTAGCAACAAAACCGTCAAATCACTGGACGATGCCATCATCCAATACATCCACGGCGATCAGGCCGCTCGCCAATTCATCGCCCAAGACAACGCCTGGACTATTCAGTCCGGGGGCACAGCACTCAACGCCACCGGCACAGGGGATAACAACGATGCCATGATCGGCGGTAGTAGTGGTGACGCGCTGGATGGCGGCTCGGGGAATGATTTTTTGTATGGAGGAGACGGCACGGACACCCTAACCGGCGGGGCAGGCGATGACATGCTGATGGGCGGTCTCGGCGACGATATCCTGCAAGGCGGCGCAGGCTACGACACCTATGTCTGGCATACCGGCGACGGCAATGATCAAATCATCGATGAGCGGGAGGCGGACGGCAAGGTCCACGGCATCATCAAGATCGTCAATGATCAGGGGCAGAATGTGGTGGTGGGCGGTGCGTATGTGCAACAAGGCACCAGCGAGGTGTGGGTAAAGACGTTGCCGGATGGCTCCGGGGAACTCACCATTACCCACGACAGCCAATGGACCCTGACCCTGGCCGATGGCAGCGCCTTGACGTTGGGGAATTTTCAAGACGGCGACTTCGGGATCAGCCTGGTTGATGGGACGGTAGCTCTCCCTGATCCCGAGATAACCGGGCTCACCATCAGCGGGGATCTGGCCGCGAAATGGTTTGTTGGATATACCTCGGACAACGTGCCGTACCATTATCACAAATGGGATGAGCTTGGAAATATCATCACGGACGGGCCTGAACCTGATCGGGAAGATTCCCTGTACGACAGCGCGGGCAACGATCATCTGCTTGGATATGGCGGTATTGATTACTTGAACGCTTTCCGTGGCGGCGATGACATTGTGGACGGCGGGGCTGGTGATGACTGGATCGAAGGCGGAGACGGCAACGACCTGTTGCTGGGCGGTGCGGACAGTGACGCCATGTTCGGCGGAGCAGGCAGCGACCGGCTGTATGCGGATCAGGAGCAGGAAACGTCCGAGGTATACCTGACAGGTGAAACGGGCGAGGGCACAGGCGCGCGTGGCGATCTGCTGAGCGGCAAGGAGGATGACGACCAGCTCTATGCGGGGGCGGGTAACGATGTTTTGGCCGGTGGGTCTGGAGCGGATGTGATTTACGGCGGTGCGGGGGACGACACCATCGAAGGGGATGCCAATCCGCAATGGACCTATGCCGAACCCTGGAGTGTGACGCGGACGGTAACGGAGCAGGATGGAGTTACCCTGTATCATAGGGAATACAGGGGCGTTGCCTGGGAAGACCTGGGCGAGGAACAGGGCGATGACGTCATATATGCCGGTTCCGGAGCGGACTGGGTTTTTGCCCAGGGCGGCAATGACTTCGTGGATGCGGGGATCGGGGATGACGTGGTGTTCGGCGAGGGCGGCGACGACATCATCCTGGGTCAAGCTGGGAATGATGTGCTGAATGGAGACGACAAGGACACCCCGGCTGAAGAGCAAGGGGACGACTACCTGGATGGTGGC
>PHCQ01000028.1 GCA_002840835.1 Betaproteobacteria bacterium HGW-Betaproteobacteria-16
TGTGGCTGTTCATCCGGCGGGTTTCCTCTGTGAGTGCTGAAGCGTGGTAACTCCAGTCTCCCAGATGCCGTCGGGTGAACAACCTATTGCAACATCACACCTAGAGAACAAGAAATGCCGGGACTCCTATCGGCTGGATGCTGGTGATCAATTGACAACCGATCAGGACTAGCAATTTCCGATGACCGAATTTGAAGCATGGAACGGGGCGATCATCGTTTTTCGACCTCGACGGAACCATGGTCGAAGCCTTTGACGTGGTAGTCGATGCGGACGAATTCTTCATATCCTTGCTTGGCGTAGAAAGCGCGTCAAAGTCATTCATGCAGTGCAGGTCCGCTTCTGTCGATGGCCGTGATGGCAACCAAGGCAAGAACAGGTCCGAGACGGACGTTCAAAGAGCGCATTCCGACAGCTAGATGCCGGTGGCGTAGCGCTTCAAACGCTCATCCAGTGTGCCGGTATGAAGCTCGAACAGGTGATTGTCGAAGTCGTAGAAATACAGGGAATTTGCCTTGCCCTCGACGCGCGGTCTTGGCTCCTTCACCTCCACGCCTATCGCGCGGAGCCGAACCTCGAAGGCGGCCAGGTCATCCTCCGCAACCTTGAAAGCAAGGTGGCGGTAGGTGCGTTCTGCAGGGGGTTCTCCCTCCATTGCAACCAACCAGACGCCACCCAGCATGAAGAACTTTTCGCGAGAGATGGAGTAGCTCTTGGCGCTGCTGTCGTTAATCTCTGTTGCGCCCAGCCCGTCACACAAAAAACGTTGCCATCTTCTCCAGATCGCGCACGACAAAGGTGATGTGGCTGATTCCCTGGATTTGCATGTGCCGACCGCGCTCGTTGGAAATTGAGAGTCTCAAACCTGACCGGCGCTCGTCATCGCAGCAGCGGCGACCAACCTGGTACGGGCATTCGATCCACCTACCGCCATTTCGCCTGCGCCAGATCACCCGGCGTGTACCCAAAGGTCCGCTTGAACCAGCGCGTGAAGTGCGCCTGGTCTGCGAAGCCGCATTCGGCCGCCACGGCCGCCGCAGGTTCTCCGTTCATGACCAGCTGCTTTGCTCGGTGCAGGCGAACCGCACGCAGGTAGTCGCTAGGTGACATGCCGATCCACTTCTTCAAAACGTGGTGGATGCGTTCCCGGCTCACATCGCAGTGGCGGGCAAGACCAGCCACCGTCTGCTCACCACTCAGCACGGCAGACTGCACCCGCTCGATCAATTCACGCACGGCATCGGTGGGCAGGGGTTCGCCTGCGGCCATTGCCATGGCACCGGGCCGCAGTGCCTTGGCCAAAGACGGTATGGCCCGGCGCATCCAGGCTTGCACCTCCTCCGGCGTGGCCAGGTGGCGTGCATCGCGGGTGAGCGTGGGGGCGCGGGCCTTGCCGCTGCAAGGCGGCGTGTCAAGGCTTGACTGTGCCAGCCATTCAGTAGGCACATACAGCATCATCACCAGGGCCGCGCCGCTATGGGCCGAAGCGGCCAGTGCGCCGGTGTGCACCACGCCGGGGGCGATGGCGATGAGGTCGCCTGCCTGTGCCAGAAAGGGCCGGCCCGCCACGCTGCAGCGGCATTCACCTTCCACGATGGCACCGAAAGACCATTCGTCGTGCCAGTGCGGCACCCACTCCTGCCCGTGCTGATGGTGGCGAACCTGCTCCAGGTCGAACAGGCGCAGCCGCCGCACTTCAGACCGGTTCATCGCCACAGCGGCAAGCTCCCAGTCAGCCGGTTCACCCATCGCTTGGGGCCACTGAAGCCGATGCCTAGCATCGCCTCTTCTCCGTGCACCGACAGGCCATGGCGCTGCCAGTATTCGCTGCCCTGATGGATGGACTGCGCATAGGCGGGAAACAGCGATGCAGCGGCGCCGTCCACGGTGGGGCCTTCAGCGAGACGTTGCATCAGTGTGCTCATGGCAGCAGGCTCGGCGCCCAGGATCGCGATGGGCGCGTGTGAGGAGGCTTCCGTTTTCAAACCCGCCGCATCGACCAGCGGGCGCCCTGCCCAGCCCGGGTTGGATGCCGCCAGGCCGGCGGCGATGCATGAGGCGATGTTCGCGGCCGGGCCGGGTGCCAGACCGGCCACCAGCACGATCGCAATCTTTTCTGGTGCGTCAGTGGCTTGCGGTTCAAGTTCAGGCATCGCGCGCTCCAGTGACGGTGAGGCCCAGCCAGCCCGCGCTGGCGTCTTCCACCACCAGTTCGCCCAGCAGGCCAATGTCTTCAGCGGGATGTGGGGTCAGGCGCAAGGCAGCCGTGGCCTCGTGCCAGTCGCCGCCCACGCGCTCGCCAATGTCGGCCTTCACGAGCGCCAGTTCTGGCAAGCGTTGCGGTTGCCGCAGATCAGGCCAGCCGACTGTGCCAATCGTGGGTTGGGCCAGAAAGCCCAGCGGGCGGCCCGGGCGCCCGGTGAGGCTGGCCTGGGCTTCAAACACGCGGCGATCTTTCACGGCCAGGCTGGCGCCCAGGCGGCTGCCCGCCTGCAACGGCGCTGCGGCCGGGTGCTGCAGCGGCAAGCTTCGCGTGAGCCAGGTGCTGCCCATCTTCTTGGGCCAACCCTGCAGCAGCCCACGCACCAGCGAAACGTCTTGATCGACCCAGATGGCCGGGCAGTACATGCAGCGGCTCCCGTCTGGGCGTTCGATCTCCAGCACCACGATGGTCTCGCGGTACTGGGCCAGCACCGGGTCCAGCAATTCGTGACCGTCTTGCGTGCAGGCCTGCCAGTCGGCAAAGTGCACGCACCCTGCCCCCACCGGCTTGCCCGCAGCGGGTGGCACCAGCGGGGCTGCGGCGTCGGCGTCAAACCGGAACGCCACGTTCAACAACCAGCCGGCGTAATGCCATGGCGGTGGAGGAACCAGGGCCGATGTGCCGGTGGCGGTGAAGGGGGCGGTGAAGCTTTGATGGGACCAGGTGGAGGTGTTCATGGTGCCGATTTTGTTGAATGCGGCGGGTGGGGGATAGAACGGATGTGAACTGGCTCGAACCAGAGGCGCGCCCATTGTCGAAAGGCCTGTGTGCAGCGATTACGGTCGGTCGCGGCCGGCAGTTGGGTTCACGGTACCTGGCACGAAGCCGTCATCGGCTCACGAGTCAGCGCGACTGCATCAATGACCGGTGTCGCGGGGACTGAAGTCATCCAGCATGCCGGGCCGTAGGGTGCCCGGCCAGCTCGCGGTCGAATCTCAGCTGCTCAAGAAGGTGAACTCACACTCTCGATCCTGAGCGGGTGTCGAACCATGTGTCGCAAAGTCGTCATTTCGTTTGCTCTTTCAACAGATTCTGCGGAGGTCGGGTTGCATCCCGACTAGACTGATGCGCGTCTCATAGGCCTGACCGGCCGGAAACAAAAACTAGGCGTCCATATGACCTCGTTACACCAGTACGAAGCGTGGCTGGATGAACTCGACAAGCAACTCCAGGTTGAAGGCGGCAATGTTGTGTGCAATCTTGGAAGTGGGCTGGTTGTTCCCATGTCTGAGTTCAAGCACGTTGATGACGTCGCGCGATGGGCCGCAGTGCTAGAAGAATGCCTATCCAAGCATGAGAGCTACATCCCTCACGACTATTTGGTAAAGAGGTTTGCGCGCTTGGTTAAAGAAAACACGCGGCTTAAGTTCAACGCAGATGAAATAGCTTGGGAAGCTACTGTTGGCTATCGCCGCACGTAATACCACCAAGTGCAGGGCACGCTCTCCTGCACTCGAACGTTATGCCGCAGAAAGGGCCGTATGACCTCGCAGCCGAACTCGCACTCGGTCGAATGGTTCGTCGACGCCATCCGCCGCCTTCCTTCCGACGAACCCGTCCCGCCGCGGACCCCAGGCTACAACGTTTATCGCACGCAGAAGGATCATTGGCTCGGCTGGCTGCAACCGAGCAATGGCACGGGAACCTACGCCCGGCGAAGTGGAGACGAGCGCGGTGCCCAGCACGTATACGGACAGATTGGGGAGCCACTCATGCTGCTTTGGCTCGCATCGGCGGCGGGGGTTCGAAAAGAGGCAATTGACCAAGCCAGGGCCGCGTCTTCGAACACCGCCAACTTGCGCAGCAAGTGCGGCAAGATTCGAGCGCACATTCCTTGGGCCGACGTCGCTGCGGCACTATCAAGCCAATGACACATCAGCGGCATAACAGGATGGTCGAATCGGACACGATGTGGCGAGGCGCGGGTCACCTTCACGTTAGAGCTCTATGAACAACTCGGTCCGCGAACACCAAGCGGTGCAAGCCGTCGCCAAGGCAGTTCTGGTCGAACTTGGCCCCACGCTCAGTGCCGATGACACGGAACAGACCATCGCTGTTCGCGCGACAGAGATGATGGCCAAGCGAGGCATTGATGAGACTTGGTACTACGCCTGCCCCGCATTTGTCTTGTTGGGCTCGCGTAGCTGTCTTTCGATCTCTGGCCGAGACTACAAGCCGGGCGGCGAGTCAGTCGGAATATTCAACTTGGTCACGGTGGACCTAAGTCCGATGAAGGACGGTGTCTGGGGCGACTGCGCACGGTCGTTCGTTATCGAGCACGGAACCTACGCCCAATCCCCCGTCGATGCAGCATTTCGACGGGGGATGGAAGTAGAGCGCTTGCTTCATGAGGCCGTGCGATCTTTTGTGAAGCCGAAGACCAGCTTTGATGAGCTCTTCGAATTTGCAAACGAAGAAATACATCGTCACGGGTTCGAGAATCTGGATTTCATGGGCAACGTAGGCCACAGCATTGAGTCAACCCGCAATGCGCGGCGTTACATCGAACGGAGCAACAAGGAGCTGCTGGGTGACATTGCCTTTTTCACATTCGAACCTCACATTCGTCAGCGCGGAGGCTCTTGGGGCTTTAAGCACGAGAACATCTACTACTTCAACGGAGAGAATCGTGCAGTGGAGCTCTGACAACGCGTGCATCCGCCCGCTTTCGGCATCGCCTGTGCGGCGGCGCTAACCCAAAGACAAGCATTCCATCATGCGTCTGGCAATACTCACTGGTGGCTCCAAGGGCCTTGGCCTCGCCCTCTGCGAAGCGCTTGCTGGGCGCGGCTACCGCGTTCTCGAGTTTTCTCGTAGCGCTCCTCATACCTATTCGGTGAGAGTAGATCTTTCCTCACCGAGTGGCAGCCAACATATCGTAGCTGCCGCACTCGCCACACTTGGCGGCGAACACATCGAAGAACTACTTGTCATCAACAACGCCGGAACGCTCGACCCGATCGGTCCGGCCTCCCGCAAACAGCGAGACGCCATACTGGGCAATCTGAATGCGAACTTCACCTCCGCGATCCTCGTCCTGACAGAAATTGTGGCTCACTTCCAAGCGACCAAATGCCGAAAGGTACTGGCCAATATTTCGTCCGGAGCAGCACAGAAAGGCTATGCGGGCTGGTCGCTGTACTGTGCAGCGAAGGCGGGTATGGAGAACTACATCCGCGCACTGGCGCTCGAGCAGCAGGCCGAGCCTCACCCATTCATTCCAGTCAACATCGACCCCGGCGTCATTGACACCGACATGCAAGCCCTCATCCGAGGTTCGTCAGCATCTGATTTCCCGGAGATCGAGCGTTTTATCAATCGAAAGGAACAAGGTGCACTCGTGTCGCCCGCGATAGTGGCCGCTGCTGCCTGTCGTATCCTCGAACAACCATCGCTCTCCTATGGCGCGCGCTATGAAGTCGGAGACCATGGGGCCTAACCCAAGAACGTCCGCTTCGGAAGTACCCCACCGGGCGCTCTTGGCCTGGACCTCCAGTTCCCAATGCTTCTAGGCCGGACCCAGCCTGGAACCGACTTTGCGGTGCCGAGGTGCAGCAGTGCAGCGAAGGCCGTCGGTGGGTGCTTGCAGGCGTGCCCATGCTGATTACCTAGAAGCGGTCATTTGGCACGGCGACTGGCGCTGGTCTGTACGGCGTCTTTGTGACCTCAAGCGGTCGAAGGGACGCGATGCCCGAGTGTTCAAACACTGAAAGCTAGGCTTCGTGAGTCCGGTCAAATTCGAGCAAGGTCTATCGGGCTAAGCAAGCCGTCCGGGAACCTGGGGGAAGCTCCAGATAGCTGCTATCGGCTCAACTCGAACTGTGCTGCCATGTGCTCCAGGTACATCGTGGCGTTCAAGGCTACCGTTTTTCGGAAGGCCATCAGAGCGTCGTCCGGCCTGCCCTGGGCCTTGTGCCATTGACCAATGTAGAACCAGGCTTCTGCAAGCCCGAGCTCACCTGCATCGCCCCCCCTTGCGCGAGCCTGTTCGAGTAGTTCATCCTGGCTCATCATCCCCGCAAGTAGTGCGAGCGCAGGTGCAGGCCAGAGATCGTCCCGACGCTCAGCCGCAATCTTTTGGAGAACATCAGGGATGGGTAGGCCGGCTTGCTGCGTCGTCCAGAACCACCAGAGCTGGGCATATGCACGCTCAGACTCGTCGGTGCTGGCCTCCACTGCCTGTTTGAATTCAGACGCAGCCTGCGCCACCTGACCAGCGTAGTAGCGCGCTATTGCCCGCCAATACAACCCATCACCGCGTGGGTGGCCCAGCACCATGGCCTTGCTGTGGTCCGAGACGGCAGCAGTAAAGCGCCCCTGCCGGAACTGGCTTGATGCGCGACAGGACCATGCCTCGGCAGACTGCGGCGCACGTCGAACAGCCGCATCGGAATCAATGAAACCTCTGGCATCTTCTCCCAGGTCGTGAAGAGCGGCCGAGCGCATGCATAGAGCCTCCACAAGGTCTTGTTCACTGAGGCTACCCCCTTCGATGGTTTTGCTGGTTACTTCAACCATCTCGCGCATCTGACGCAGATATCGTTCCCTAAAATCCTCTGAACCATGGCCGCCGACCTGTGCTAGCTTGATATGCGACTTGTTCACCCAGAAGGTGCCTTCAACCTCACGGTCGAAACGCCGAACATCCTCGGCCAGCGTCGGTAGGTCGCGGGCGTTTACCTCCGGCCGCAGCACCTCTAGGCGCACTCGAGTGCGCGACTCATTGCCAAGCGCAGTGTTCTCTACGCGCCCTACAAACGCCGGATTCTCAACAAGCCGAGTACTGGGATTGCTCACAATACTCACGGTGTCCGGCCAGCGCATCGACGCCTCATAGTGAAGGGTCATTGGATAGTGGCTCATACCCAGCGGGAGGGTTCTGGTCAATCGATCTGGCAGTGCCAGACTACCAACCAAGGTCGTCGGTGAATACCTCATCACCCAATCGCCACGCTCCATGCTTTGAGCGAGGTTGGGTACCCGAAACGACATGACCATCTCGATACGGTTCAGCTCCACTTGATCGCGAAACTGCGGATCTCCCTCCAATGCAATGCCTGGATACCTACGCTCATAGTCCTGCATGACCCACTCGCGCCGACGTTCGGGAGCCAGGTCCATCAGGCGCAAACGAATCGACTCCGCGCCTAAACCGTGGAATGCCCGTGTCACCTCAAGTCGCCCCGGCGCTTCGAAGCTTTCCAAAAGGAACCGCTCCTTGAGATCGCTCAGAAATACTTGATGACGCTGTGGCGTAAGCACGGTTGCTGGACCCGCGTCTCGGCCTTGCACCACCAATACTTCAGCTTCTTCCAGGCTTTGCCCCATCCGTTCGAGTGGTCCCACCTGACCTAGCCGCGTGGGGTCGACAAAGTAAGCCTGACTGCCCAGCCGCACCCGAACCACTGCGTGGTCAAAGAGGTCGGGAGCTGGGAGCCAACCAGAAACAGCTTTCCGATGTCGCAGTGACACCAGCACTGGATCGGCCTCGATTCCGAGTGCACGCAGCAGGGTCACCAGAAGCAGCGACTTGTCCTTGCAGTCGCCGTAGCGCTGCTGGAATACTGCCGAAGGAGGTTGCGGACGATGTGTGTTCTCGCCCAAGGAAATCGAGTGATAGCGGATGCTCTGCTGTACCCATTGGAGGGCTTCTGACGCTTTGGCCGAATCATCGGGAAGGGCGCGCCAACTCTCGACCAATGATGCAAGTTCTTTCGGTAACGGTGATTCGGTCGCAAAGAGCTCAGCCGCCCAGCTTGCCACCTCGTTCCAGTCTGAATATTCGCTTATCTGAAGGGTGCGAAAAGGTCGCGTATGCGACGCCAACTGTGGCTCCTGAATGGCGGGGGGAAGTTGGTGACTCTCGAATGTCCACCGCATTTGCCCATGTTCGATCGTCTCAATCGGAGAGGGCGTGTGGCTCGCGGGCGCGTCACCCACCCATTGCCAACGCAATCGCCGGTCGACTGGCGCCATCACTGTAATACGCCTATGAGCGATGGGCAGGGCATCGTCCCACCCAAAGAGGTCGGAATAGCGATCGCCCAGAATCGGGTTAGTGCCTTCGACACTGAATATCAGCTGTAGTGCGTCACCTACCCGTACATCGGGGAGGAGCAAAGAGGCTGTGATGGTCCCGCTATATACCCCGCTCTCGAGTTGCGTCTCACGCTGCAGAAAACGCACTGGTGCAGAAGCCGTATGGTCGATAGTCTGATCACCGCGCAGGATGGCCAGGCGATGCACTGCCAAGCGCTGAAAGGACGGATTAAATTGAAGCATCACCTGTCCCAAGCGGCTCAATTCCCTTGCATCGTGAACCTGAGCGACCCGATGCACAATCCACGCCGGAGTCGCGGCTACCTGTGCCTGCGTTTCTGCGAGGAGGATCTGGGTGCCCACTCCAGTCAACTGTGGTGACGGTGCAGGCGCCAGCTTGGACCAAGCCGGTAGCGTGGGGTCGCGCCTGAAGGCATCGTTGGCCAGCCGAACTTCACGCAAGCCATCTCGGTCCGCTGGCTCTTGCGCGCCAGCCATCAAGCACAAGCTTGCCATCCATAGGGCCAGCAACCACACAACGATCTGTCGGCAACTCGTCGCCTTATCTCCACACGTCATGTTGCCCTCTGATCCTCTGGTCCCGATGCCGAACCACTCGAGCATCTCTTTCGGGCGACATGATAGCGGTAGAGTGCTACCAAGTAATTGCAGCTCCAACGTGCTCAAAACTCGTGGCGAGCTGCAGTGATGTGGCACAAGCACAGATAGAGGGAGTTTGCGAATCCAATTGCGCAGAAAACGAAAGTTCTGATGGGTGTGAGGTGGATCGGCAACCGGTTCGCGGCAACCTGAGCTCGCGCTTTCGGCCAGGAGCGGTCTTTGCTAGGTCGGCGAAGCAGTCGTTCAACGCGAAGGTGAGCGGCCGTCTTAGGTGGTCCGCTCGACCTGTAAGTGACGGCTCATTGGGTGGTCCCGGTCGTGATCGGACCAACGTCCATCCCATCGTAGCTCGCCAAGCCATGGAGGTCTGCGAGTGCATAGAGTTGCTGGTTTCGTTCGTGCAGAGAATCCAAGGTGTGTGCCTCCTCCTTTTCCATGTGAAGGAAGAAATACTCATCTTCCCCTTCGTCCAGTTCCGGGACGAACAGGTCGACGTAATGGTAACCCTGCGCTTCCAATACAGGGACGAGGCTTCTCAGCTTTTCAGCCGATCCGTCGGTGAAAAAATAACCCCATAGCATGGGTCCCTCGATCGGCCATTTCGTGTTCGTTCGTATGTTGTCGAACATCGCCTGCAACGTGTCTAAAGTAATCATCTTGGTAAGTAGCTGATGCCCCATCCTGACGGATGGCAATGGATGTGAGCTGAGGCTAGATTTCACTTTCAGGCCAGGAGCAGCCACGGCTGCGGCTGCGAAGCAGTCATTCAACGTAGAGATAACCGGACCACAAAAACCAGCGGTGCCGCATTCTGCTTTTGTGGGTCCGTGGCGATTGCCATGCTAAAGCTCACCGCTCACCTGCAAGTCTTTTCACAAGGTCAGAGAACCACAAATGCTTCTCGCCATTCACTTGAGTTGACCGGGTCCCA
This sequence comes from Betaproteobacteria bacterium HGW-Betaproteobacteria-16, assembly GCA_002840835.1. Lineage (GTDB taxonomy): Bacteria > Pseudomonadota > Gammaproteobacteria > Burkholderiales > Burkholderiaceae_C > Hydrogenophaga. The sequence continues at coordinate 9,855 of PHCQ01000028.1, forward strand.
AGAGGATAGTCCACGTACCCAGGAAGATGAACCGTCCAAGTCGATCGCTTGGCTTGATCGCTCGTGTCTCCCTCCACTTCCATAGCACCTCGCCACACGCCCATGATGGTTTTGGCAGGCAACAGTGGCTTGCAGGTTGCTCGGAACTCCTCTTCGGATTTGATAGTGGGTGGAGGCACCTCAAACTCCCCCAAGACCAGCAGGTAGGACGTGCCAATCTTCAAGTACGGGAGGTACCCAACTTCCACAACAGCGCCAGGTGAGACGTTCTTGAGGCCTTCGATGGCACGAGCCTTGTATCGTGCGCCGCACCATTGTCCGCGGGGGGAGACTACTTTTCCCTCCATGATTTCGAAGACACCAACGATGCTCGCATCGTCATAGAGCTGGGACAGCTTGATGGACGTTGGTGTTGAGGCGTGCGCCGAAATACAAATGGCTGCGATGGTGGCTGCAAGCGTCTTCATGGGATTCAACGACTGAGGCCGTCCGCAGTGGGCTGATTTTTCATGAGGTAAACAGCGCATATTTTGCTTGCCACTTGCCACTCTTGAGGTTTAGCTCAACCGAAGAGTTGTGATCTGCAACCGTTGCTTCTAGGGCGAAGCTGCTACCTCCCGCTTTTTTCCAGCAATCATAGAGCCATACCGCAGCTTCTTCGGAAGCAAGCCTCCAAAGATCTAGCCCACCGTCTTCTTCAAAGGCCACCTCGAGATCTTCAGGGTAGACCGCATCGATCGCGAGGAGCTCAGGATCTACCGGAGATGGATATTCCGCAATACCGTCTACATATTCAAAGTGCTCACAGTTCTCACGGTCCATGAAAAAAGCACGAATCGGAAATTGAGATGTAAAAGAATCAGGGAATATTTCAAAGCAGAGCGCAAACACCTCTTTCGGATACCTGTGTGCAATAAGCCTCTTCAGAACCGGTACAAGCTGTTCAGACAGCGCGTCAAGATGGCTGCGTACCGTGGTTCGAAATTTTTGCTCGGGGGTCATCTTGTATCTTCATAATTTTGATCTAAACGCAAAACGCAGGATACCCACAGTCGCAGTCGTGAAGGGCTTCCGTGAAAACCGTTGGGCGGGCTACTGGGGAGCACCCAGTTGCAACAGCAGAAACTGCCAACTGTTGCAACCGGAATGACGCCTTTGCGGCACTTTGCCAGATAGCTGCTCAGGGTCGGCAGCGCTACTTCGCCCCGTGCGAAACCGGTCCTTTATCAGTGCCGTGGGGCCATCCATTTTCGAGTGCCCGGACTGTGTATTGAAGCGGTCGCTTGCGTGGTTGATCACTGAATGACCGCTGACGACCCTCGCTACTGTTCGTCGCCGCCGCCCACGAGTGACTCAGTTCAGCCTGCAACCGACCTTGGGCGTGAATGAGTGAATTGCTGCTCCTGCATGGATGCTGTCTTGCGACCAGCCTCAACGTTCAGGGCCAGTGTTCGCGCGGTAAGTTAGCCAGCCAGCCGTTTTCGACCCGCCGTCGCGCCGGTCTTTGGGGTGGCTTCGGCCTTCCAACACAGGCACCTCGTCAAAGTCAAACGGGCTCAGGCCATCAATGCATGCCACGTTCACACCGTATTGACTCGGATCGGAGCGCCGGGAGTGAAAGACATAGATGCCGCACACCGCGCAAAAGTAGTGCTTCGCTTGTCCGGTGTTGAACTGGTAGAGCGTCAGTTTGTCATCACCCTCCACGACTTGTAAATCGTCCAGATTGACTGAGACGGCCACGGCGCCGCGCATGCTGCAGTAGGAGCAATTGCACCGGCGCGCGCTGCGCAGCCCATCGGTCAGAGCCAGCCGAAAGCGCACGGAGCCGCAATGGCACGCCGCTTCAAGTTCGCGGCGTTCGTCAAAGTCAGAGAGGGTCAAAATTGCACTCCTTCCGGCCTGGCATCTGGCCAGAATCTGTCGCGATTCTGCATGGGGTTGTGGCGCCGGTCGATAGGCTTGTGGCCGGTTCTTGTTCCAACTATGAAGTCCGGTTCTGGGGGCGGATGCAACCGGTCAATGCAACACACCAACCACCCCTCAAAAACTGAACTCCCGAATCACCACAATCAAAGCCGGCTTCAGCCAGCTCCCCAGCAAACTCCGCCGCTCCCCCTCCATGCGCACACTGCCCGTGGTAGGCGCAGTCAGCACATCCCCGTCCAGACGAATCTTCACCCGGTACAGCGCATCACGTGGGCTCAGTTCTTCGTCGCGCCTGGGGTTGTGGATGGCGATGGGGCCGCCGTGGGGGGCGGCCAGCATGGCGTGGGGCAGTTGGGTGGTGCGGGTGCGGGCGATTTCGACGACGGTGCCTTTGATGGCCTGGTCTGGGCGGTGCACGGGGTAGAACGTGGCTTCACCGTTGGGTGAGAGGCGTTCCACGTCGGCCTGTTGAACAAAGGCTTCGACGATCCAGCCGCCCTCGCCTACCAGTGCGGCCAGGGGTTGCCTGGGGCTGACCCAGGTGCCTCGGATGAGTTCGGGGTCGAGGTCGACCAGGGTGCCGGTGAAGGGGGCGTTGAGGACCAGGCGGTCGCGCTCGGTCAGTTCGGCTTGCAGTTCCTGCTGGCGCAGGGCCACGTTGCTTCTGGCCAGGGGCACGCGTTCCATTTCTTCTTGCTGGGCCTGCAGGCTGCGTAGAGCGTCCTGGCTGGCGCTGGCCACGGCTTCTGCTCTTGCGCCGCGGTGGCCCAGTTCGGGTTGGTCCAGGTGGAGCACGGGCTCACCAGCCTGGAAGCGCTGGCCAGCTTCGGGCAGGTGCAGCACCTGGGCGGGCAGCGGGCTGTGGAACACGTGGAATTGTTCGGGCAGCGTCCAGCCGGCAGCTTTGACTTGGCCTTGCCAGGGCACCAGCAACACGGCAGCGCCGGTCAGCAGCACGGCGCCCAGCACCCAGCGGCGTGGGCAGGACACTTGCTTGCGCTGGGCGAACCAGTGCTGGGTTTCACGAATGACAGGGCGCATGACAAACCACCAGATTTCAACCACGAACAACAGAATGCCCAGCACCTTGAAGAAGAACAGGTACACGGCCACGGCAATGCCGATGAACACGACCAGGCGGTAGAGCCAGGTGATCCAGGCGAAGACCACCAGAAAGCGCTTCATGGGGGGTGAGAAGGGCTCGGGGTCTGGCTCTTTGAGCCCCAGCAGGCCGCGGCGGATGGCGGCCTTGGCCATGCCGGTGGCGCGCTCGTGCAGGTTGGGCACGTCCACCGCGTCTGACAGCACGAAGTAGCCATCAAAGCGCATGAAGGGGCTGAGGTTGATGGTGAGCGAGACGATCCAGGCGGTGGTGGCCAGGAAGAACAGCGCGTCGCGCAGCGGGCCATCGGCCACCAGGTTCCAGGCCAGGGTGGCGGCGCCGGCCAAGGCCAGTTCGCCGATGACGCCGGCGGATGCGATGGCCAGCCGCTGGCGCCGGCGCGAGAGGCGCCAAGACTCGGTGGTGTCTGTGTAGAGCATGGGCCACATCACCAGGAAGGCCACGCCCATGTGGGCCACGCGCACACCATAACGGGTGGCGGTGAGGGCATGACCCAGTTCGTGCACGCTCTTGGCCACGGCCATGGCCAGCAGGTAGTACAGCGCGCCGTCCCATGACAGCGACTGGGCGAAGGCAGAGGTGAAGCTGTCCCACTGCCGGCTGGTGAGCAGCAGGCCCAGCACGCCGGTGAGCAGCACCAGCCAGCCGGTGGTGGGCCGGTAGACCCAGGCCAGCCAGGGCAGCAAGGCGCGCAAAAAACCCGCCGGTTGCAACAGCGGCACGCGGAAGAACAGGTAGTGGTGCAGCGCCCACTTGAAGCGGCTCATGCGGCTGCCCAGGTGCTGCTTGTGCAGGGCTTTGTAGTGGCCGGGGGCATGAGCTTCCAGCAGGTGGTGTTGCTTCAGGAATCCGGTCAGGGCTTCAAGCTCTTCCTTGGTGGGTTCCAGCAAGGTCTCTGCAGCCGTGCTCTGCAGCACCAGGGCCGGCACGCGCAGGTGCCAGCGTGAGAGCAGTTCAAATTCCAGCCAGCCCAGGCGGAAGAACTGGTTGGTGACCGGGTCCTGGATCACCCAGGCGGGCGAGCCGTCTGCGTGAGCGGCTGCGGGGCGCAGTTGCAGCTCGCCGCGCAGGGGCGGCAAGGCGTCTGGCGCCACACGCAGCCCATGGCTCACAGGCCCACCCACTGCCGCAAGGCACCCAGAGGCCGGCGCAGCAACCAGTAGGCGATAGGCTGCCACTCACCGTACACCTTGGCCACGCCGCGCAGGCCAATGTGCGCCCTGCCCTCATCGGCCAGCCGGCCCCTGACGCGGTAGGCCATCACGCCGTCTGGCGAGAGCGCAGCCTGGTAGCTGGTTTGTTCCAGCTGGGCAGAGAGTGCGTTGAGCGGCTGCACCTGCAGGTACACCTGCATGTCGGCACCGGGTTCGAGGTTGATGGCGTCTGGCACGGGCAGCCACACCAGCACGCCCAGTTCGCCGGGCGCGGCCAGTTGGCCGATGCGCTCACCGGTGGCCACGGGCCGGCCCAGCCAGTCGTTGGGGTCTGAATAGACAAAGATGCCGTCTTGCGCGGCCACCACGTCCAGGCGCTGCAGGGCGTCGCGCAGCAGGGTGAGCTCGGCTTCGCGTTCGCGCACGCGGCCCAGCGACACGGCGAGTTCGGCCCGGCCTTCTGCCTGGTCGATGGCGCGCTGCTGTGCGCTGAGCGCGTCGGTCTTGGCCACGGCCAATGCTTGCTCGGCCACCTGCACGCGGTTGCTCAGGGTGCTGTCGTCCAGCGAGAACAAGCGGTCGCCGGCCTTGACTTCGCGGTTGGGTGGCACGTGGAAGGTCTTGACGACGCCTTCTGCGGGCGAAGACACGGCAGAGGCCTGCAGGGCCACGATTTCTGCGGGGGCGAGCACCGAGGTGCGCACCGGCACCGCAGCCAACGCCGCCAGGGCGATCACCACCAACCAGCGGCGAGAAGGTTGTGCCAACGCCGCCAGGCGACGGGCCAGCGGCATGCGTGCGGGGCGCAGCGACTGCAGGCAGTAGGCGTACTGCGTGTGCATGAGCGTGAGCAGCTGAATGTCTTGCGGCTGCCAGGGTTCGGCGCGGGTGTAGATGACCGAGCCCACTTTCAGGCCTTGCGGTGTGACCAGCGGCACGCGCAGCGCGTGGGCGGGCCACCACTCGGCCCACGCAGCGGCGAGGGCTTCGGGCAGGTCGCTGGCGGTGAAGGCATGCGCGCCGCTGGGCGGTTCTGCGCCGGCTTCGGGTGCCTGCAGGGCCGGCTCGGTGCTGGCCAGGTGCTTTTCAACCGCCACCAGCCACTGGGTGAAGGGCGTGCTCTCCACCACACTCACCAGACCGGAAACGGCGCTCAGCTTCGGCCGCTGAAAACCGTCGAGCCGGAACAGAACGGCCTGCTTGTAGGGCACCAGGTGCCAGGTTTCGTTGGCGATGAGGAAACCCAGTTCGGCTTCGTCGGCACATTCCAGGCTGCGGCGCTGCAGGCCCACGTAGCGGGGCCAGGACGAGCCACCGGCCGTCCCCGCCGGAGTAGATGCGGTCATTGATCAGGCGCGTCGAAGTGGGCGTTGCCGCTCATGCCCGCGAGCAGTTCGGCGGGGCGCGAGGTGAGGCGGCCTTCAATCTCGATGGTCTGGCTCACGGGGTCCACCCGGGCGTTGATCGCATGGACCTGGGCCTTGTAGCGCTTGCCGGTTTCTTCAATGGCCACGTCAAAGGGGGCACCCTTTTTGAGCCACTGCAGCCACAGGCTGGGCACGTTCATGCGGATCTTCAGGGGGCCATCACCCACCAGGTCCATCAACGGCTGGCCGGCGACCACGCCCTGGAACGGGCGCACGTGCAGCTTCACCACCCGGCCAGAAAACGGCGCTGCCACGCTGCAGTGGTCCAGTTGGGCCTTGTACACGCCGGACTGCGCGCGTGCGCGGTCCACCTGGCTGGCGGCCAGGGCCACTTCGGTGTCGGTGGCCTGCTTCATGCCTTGCAGGCGCAGCTTGACTTCCATGCTCTGCTCGGCGCCGGCGAGTTCGGCGTCGCCCATCTTGAGGCGCGCCAGCTGTTCGTCGCAATCAAAGCGCACCACCTCGCGGCCCTTGACCACGTTGCTGCCCAGGGTGGCATTGAGCACCGTGAGGCGCCCGGGCATCTGGCTGAGCAAGGTGGTTTCCACGGAAGGGGCCAGCACCACGCGCACAGGCGCCAGCTGGGCCACCGGTGCGGGCGTGGGCACCGGCGCCTGCGTGGAAGCCGTGCCCGACTTGGCGGTGGCCGGCAGGGCCAGCAGCAGGCCGGCACACAGAGCCGTCGTGCAGAGGGTGTGTCGGTTCATGGCGTGCTTTGTGAAACGTTTCGTGAATGGTCTCGTCGCGTGGTTCATGGGGTCATCTTGTGCAGCCAGCCGGAAATGGAGGCCAGGTTGGCCACGGCAGCGGCTTCGGCGAAGGCGATCATGGCGCGAGGGTTGGCCTGGTTGGGCAGCGTGCTGGCGTAGGTGCTGGTGCCCACTTCGGTGCCATTGGCGTCCACCATGCGCATCACCGCGGTGACGCGGCGCGGGCCGCTGGCCGCAGGGGCCAGGTTCACCCGCATGCTCAGTGCGGCGCCAGCGGGCTTGCCGGCTTCGTCCAGCGACACCTGGTTGCGTGCCAGGGCCTGGCGCACCGAAGCCTGGGCGGCAGCGGCGTCGGGCGTGCCGGGTGGCAGTTCCACATTCACGCTGACGCGGGGCAGCTCTTGCACAGGGGCGTCGGGCAGCGGCGGGAAGGTGTCGTTCAGCGTGGTGGTGAGGAAACCGTCCAGGCGCTCGGTGAGTTCAGGCAGCGAGAGGTCTTGCAGGTTGTCGGGCAGCACGTTGACACCCAGCGTGTTGAACATGCGGCCAAACGCGGTCTGTGCAGAAGCGTAGGCCAGGTGGCGCTGGTAGTCGGAGTTCAGCGCACGCACCTCGGCGCGCACCAGGTCGAGTTCCGACTCCGTGCGGGCCACCAGATTGGCCTGCGAGAAGTTCAGCAGGCGTTGATCCACGGCGCTGGATTCGCGGGCCACTTGCAGGTCTTGCACGGCCATGTTGTAGCGTTCCACGGCCACGCGCACCTGGGTGATGATGGCCATGGCCAGCGCGCGACGGCGGGCGTCTGACAGCTCAAGCTGGGCGTCCTGCGTCTTGTTGATGGAAGGAATGGCCAGCAGGCGCAGCAGGTTCACGCTCATCTGCGCACCGGAATCCGCCCACTGGTTGTTGAACAGGAAACGGTTGGAGTCGTGCTGCGCAGCGACGGTGAAGTTCAGGTTGGGCAGCAGGGCCAGGATCTGGCGCTTGCGCTCGTTTTCGGTGATGCGCTTTTCGTAGTCCTGCTCGCGCAGCTCGCTGCGCTGCAGCAGCGCCATTTCTTCCAGCGCGCTCACGTTGGCGGGCACGGCCACCAGCGGCGGCTCCACGTCGGCCACCAGTTCGAACGGGGTGTTCGGTGGCACGTTCATCAGTGCGGCGAGTTCGCGCTTGGCGTAGTTGAGTTCCTGGCGGCGGTTGGCCAGCACGTCCAGGGCGTCCAGCATCTGACGCTGGTAGTTGAGTGCGGCGCTGGGCGGCATCACGCCTTCACGCTCGGCCTTCCTGGAACGCTCCAGGCCGGCGCGGGTGCGCTCGATCAGCTTCTCCGTCTGCTGTTGCAGGCGCTGTGCACCCACGGCGCGCCAGTAGGCGGAACGCACGTCCTGGGCAATCATCTGCGTGACGCGGCGGCGACGCTCTTCGGCGATCAACACCTGGTCGGCCTGCTGGTTGGCGCGGTAGTAGCTCAGGCCAAAGTCGAGCACGTTCCATGAGAACTCGATGCCGGCCGTGCGCCGTGCGCGCTCTTGCGAGCTGGTGGGGTCGCCGGGGATGTCCTGGCCAGTGATCACGTTGTAGCTGGTGGTGCCCGCGTCGTTGTTGCGACGGGTGTAGCCGGCAGAGGCCAGCAGCGAGGGCATCATGTCGTAGCGGCTCACGTCGGCCAGGCCGCGCGCCACGGCGCTTTCCATGAGCTTGAGGCGGTAGTCCAGGTTGTACTTGAGCGAACGGGCCAGGGCTTCATTGAAGTCGATGGGCTTGGAAGGTGCCTCCTGGTTCTTGTAGATCGCTTCGTTGTCCTGGGCCACGCGGCCCTGAACGTCTGCCTGGCTGAGGGGCTTGGGTGTGATGGCACAGCCGGTGAGCACGAGCAGGACGACAGGCGCGAGGGCGAATGTTTTGATGGGCATGGGTGGTCTCTGATGAAGTTTGAAAAACGATCGGTCGGTCGGATGGTGGGTCAGGCTTGCGGCTCGTCCGCGACCTGAGGGGAAGGGGCTGCTTCGGCAGAAGCTGGAGCTGGAGCTGGCGGCGCATCAAAAAGCAGGTCCAGCTCCGCAGCGCGCTGACGGATGCTGTGGGCGCCCGCCCACTGGCGAACCTGCTCGGTGAACTCGACGCGCGCCACGGGGGGCGTCGCAGCGGTGTCGGCCTTGACTGGTGCGGGCTCAGCCTCGTCGGTCCACTCCACGATGTTCCCGTTGTCGTCGGTGTCACTGTCGTTGAAGCGATCGATCGCGGGCTGAGCGGCGTCGCGTGCGTCCTGACTCGATGCCTCCACGGCGGGCAGCACGTACAGCGAGGGGTCCATGATGTCGGCGATCTGGTCGATGTCGACGCCCTTGCCTTGCACCAGCTCGCGCGCTTCCTGCACCGCAGGCAGCACATACAACCTCGGCTGCAGGCGGTCGGCGATCTGGTTGACGTCCAGGCGCTGGTAGCGGATCTCATTGCGCGGGAGTTCGAGCTGACCGTTGCCACTGATGGGGCGCTCAGGGGCCGGGGTTGGCGGTAACTCCGTTGGCGGCAACGTTGGCTGGGCCGGCGTGTCGCTCACGCCCCGGATGGTGATGGTCAGCGTGGTGGTGCTGGCATTGCCATCGGAATCCATGATGGTGTAGCGGAACACCTCGGTCAGGGTCTGGCCGTTGTTCAGGTTCTGCACCGCCGGGTTGCGGTTGTTGAGCGTGTAGGTGTAGGTCCCGTCGGCATTGAGCACGATGGAGCCGTAAGCGCCCGCGAACGAGGCGCCCAGGTTGCCGCTGAGATGGCCGGAGCTGTTGCCGGCGCCGATCCCCACGACCTCGGTCGGGTCGGCGCCCAGCTGGTCTTCCACGTCACCGGCGCTGGCGCCTCCAGGCCCGAACACGTTGCCGCTGGTGCTGGTGGGCGAGGTGCCCACGCCTTCAGCCACGGTGTTGGTGTCGGGCAAGGCCACGGGTGCGGTGTCGGTGACCACGATGACCAGGTCCTGCGGCGTCGACGTGTTGCCGTTGATGTCGGTCACCTCGAAGGTGAAGGTGTCGAACACACTCTCCGGGCCACCGCTGTGGTCCTTGGTCATACCGTCTTGCTGGTAGCTGTAGCTGACTTCACCGGAGCTCGGGTCGAAACCGGTCAGCGTGAGCGTGCCCTCCGGGCCAGTGATGACGACCGGCGTGGTCGCCAGGTCGTTCAGTTCGGCGCGGGTGATGGTGGTGGTGGTGCCACCCACCGTCACGGTGGTAACGTCGATGAACGCTTCACCTTCCGGATGGACGATGGTGACGGTTCCAGTCACTGGTGTGGTGGCGTTTTCCGGAATCGCGTGGTTGCCCGGTTCGCCGCCATTCACGTCAGGAATGGTGAGCACCGGATGATCGCTGCGGCCGTTGATGGTGATGGTGAGCTGCGCCTGGTCGTCCGATGTGCCGTCCGACAAGGTGTAGGTGAACACATCGGCCAGCGTCTCCCCCGTGAGCAGGTTATTGACGTCGGGGTTGGTGTCGTCCAGCACATAGGAATAGCTGCCATCCGGGTTGATGGTCAGCGTGCCGTACTCGCCTGTGATGACCGTGCCACCACCGACGGGGGACATGGCGCCGCCACTGACCTCGGTGCCGGTGCGAATCTCGGTGATGGTCAGGTCGCCAATCGGTGTGTCGGGATCGCTGTCGGGCGTGGAGTCGGGCGTGCCGACGCCGGTGATCACGTTGCCCGTGGCGGGTGTGCCCGAGTCTTCGGTGACGACGTTGGTGTCGTCCACGGCCACGGGTGGGTCGTTGTGCTCGGCCAGGGTGATGGTTCCGTTGATGGTGGGGGCGGACAGCGCGTCGGGGCCGCCCGCGTCGCCGCCGGCCTGGTCGTTGTTGCCGTCGCTCAGCACCACGGTGTAGGAACGGGTGAGGTCGGTCCCGAACACGGTGGGGTTGTCGGTGCTGTGGCTGAACTGGACCGCGGCCAGGATGGCTTCGACCTCTTCCACCGTCGCGTCACTGTTGAGCGTGATCACCAGCGGTGTGTTGCCCGCGCCCCCCGTCACACCGGCGATGCCGGCCGTGACGGCCGGGTTGACCAGCAACTGGTCGCCGGTGATGCCGTCGGTCAGCGTGACGGTGATGGTGCCAGCGCCAAAGGTGCTTCCGTCCAGCCCCGGGGTGGAGGTGAGGTCGACGTCGCTGATGCTGCCGGGGTTGAGCAGGTTCACCGGCGGCACGCCCGTGCCGTCTGAGTTTTCGTTGGCGGTCGGGTTGGTCGGTGTGTGCGTCGAGGTGGGCGCGTCGTTGACCGGGTTGACCGTGACGTTGAAGACACGGGTGGTCACCAGGTGGTTGCTGGTGCCGTCAGCATAGGCGTAGTCGCCCGGGTTGCTGCCAGGGGCGTCGGTGTCGCCGGTCAGGGAACCGGGGCGGGTGCCTGTATTGCCTTGGTCGTTGTAGACCACGGTCACGTCGAAGCTGCCGTTCCAGTCGGCGTTGCCGGCGGGGCCCACACCGTCGGGATCCGGGAAGGTCACGGTCAGCGACTGCAGGCGGGTGTTGATTTCCGCTTCGGTGGCGCCGGTGATGGTGATGGTGGCGGTGCCGATGCCGGCCACCGCGCCCCCTGCCCCACCCACGGCGGTGATGGTGCCCGTGCCCACGGTGACGGTCACTTCCATGGTGCTGGCGCCGTTGTCGTCCGGATCGGCCAGCACGATGTTGGCGTTGCTGGTGTCTAGCACCAGGGTGGCCGAGCCTTCGTTGATCACCACGTCGTTGGCCGTGATCTGTCCGGGGTCGTTGATGGACGAGATGAACAGGTCGCGGGTGTTGCTGGTGACGTTGTAAACGCCGTAACCATCGACCGTGGTGGCGTAGGCGTCGAAGGTGTCGGTGCCAGGCACGGGCGGCACGCCGCCCTGCTGGTTGTTCTCGCCACCGTTGGCCACGGGGCTGCCTGGATCGGTGAGGTCACCTGTGACGCGGTCACGCAAACGGTCGTCTGCCACCACTTCGACCGAGTAGGTCGTGTCGAGGTTGGAGTCGCCGAGGTTGGCAAAGGTGGCCTGCAAGCCCGTCAGATAGGCGTTGATTTCGCTGAGCGTGCCGCGCACTTCCAATGCGCCGTTGCTGCCATTGAGCGCGCCGTCCAGGGTGACGCCACTGCCTACCGAGGTGCTGTCGAGCGTCACGCCAAGCGAGACGTACTCGGCCTCGGTCAGCGGGTTTCCGCTGTCGTCGAGCAGGCGGATGGTGACCTGGATGACGCCGTCGGTCTCGCCCTCGGTATAACCGTCCAGGCTGTCGACATCGGTCACCTGGAAGCCACCGACCGCCGTGGGATCGGTGTCGCTGATGGCGATCGGGGTACCACCACCTGCCACGACCGGGGCATCGTTGATGGCGGTGATGGTGACGGCGGTGGTGATGTCTGCGGGGTTGTTTTCCACGCTGCCGGCACCCACGTCGTCACCGATGGTGGAGCCCGCGTCGCTGAAACTCAGGGTGATCGTCACGTCGCCATCTGCACCGCCGTTGACGTCGCCGTTGGCGTGCAAGGCCGACGTGAAGAAGAGGCCACCGTTGGCGTCGTCGCCCGTGTCGGCGGCGTTGCGGCCATTGAGCAGGGCTTCGATGTCGATGGCGCGACCGGTGAGGGTGATGGACGCGGTGTTGTCGCCGCTGACCGTCACCGCCTGGCCGCCTGCCGGCGTGATGCTGGTCTGCGCACCGGTGGTGCCCACGCCCAGCGTGCCGGTGCCCGGGGGCACGGAGACGGTGACGGTGACGGGCGTGCCAAAGGCTTCGGACTCGGGATCTTCCACCACAAAGCCATCGATCTGGGTGCGAACGTCTTCGTTCACGATCACGCTGGGCGGGCCGGTGAGCACGGCGGGTTCGTTGACCAGCGAGGCGCGCAGGAGCACGGTGTCAGCCGAGATGTTGGGATGGTCTTCCGACACCATGGCGTCCTGCGACCAGTCGAATACGGTATTGGGTACCGCAGTCGGCGGGCCTGAGGGATCGGCGGGCTCGTTGAGTTCACCGCCGTTGGCATCGCTGCCGGACGCATCGAGCGCACCGGTGCCGTCGCGCAGACGGTCGTCGGCAATCACCTGCAACTCGAACTCGGCATTCAGGTCGTTGGCGAACGTGACCGACAGGCTCGCCAGTGCTTCGTTCACCTGTGCCTGCGTGCCCTGGATCTGCAAGATGTTGTTGTTGCCGTTCTCCGTCACCAGCCAGAGACCACCGGTGTCACCAGGCAGGTCGATGCTGATTTCCACGCCGCCCGTGCCAGGACCATTGACGTTGCTGTAGTCAAGCACCGGATCGCCGTCACTGTCCAGCAGGCGCACGGTGACCTGGATGAAGTCGGCCTCGCCGCCAACGAGCCCGTCGGTCAGGTCCGGATCTGCCACGGAAACCCCTGGAATCGCGTTGTTGGCCGGGTCGGCACTGTCGATGTTCAAGGGGCCGTTGGGCAGCGTCACCGTCGGCTTGTCGTTGGTGGGTGTGAGCGTGATCAGGAAGACGTTGTTGTCGGCACCGGCACCGGCGTCTTCCAGCACGCCGTCGTTGACCACGAAGTGGAACTTGTCGTGGTACTGCGCGCCAAATCCGTTGATGAGTGCGCCCACTTCATCGCCACCGTGGCGGTAGCTCACGCGGTTGGCGTCAATGTCCGCCTGGGTGAAGGTGGAGCCCACACCAAGTGCGCTGCCATTGAGCAGCAGCGTGCCTTCAGCGGGCGCATTGGTGATGCGGAACTGGCGCTGTACCGTGGTGTTGTCGGAGTCGACCGCAGAGAGGTGCGCACTCGTGATGACCACGGTGCTGCCTTCGGCGACGTTGGCGAGGATCTCGTTGGCACCCGTGAGGGCGCCGCCGTCGGGAATGGTCGCACCAATGGTCGGGTCGCCATCCACTGGCGTGTCGGCGACCTGCGGGCCGTTGTTGACCGGGATCACATCGACGATGGCCTGCACCGGTGCGCTCTGGTTGGCCTCCTGGCTGCCGTCCACCAACGGAGGCACGCTGGCATCGATTGCAAAGGCGTTGGCCGGATCGGCCAGGTCATCGCGGACCACGTAGTTGAAGTCCACGCGTGGACCACCGATGTAGGTCAATGGCTCCGAGCCGTCATGCACATAGCGCAGGCCCGAGGTGTCGCCATCGGCGGCCGCCGTCAGCAGGGTGCCGGGCATCCAGTCGTTGATGTCCACGGGCACCCATGCGCCGCCGTCCCAGCGCTCCAGATTGCCGTGGTCCGGCAGGGTGGTGACCTGGAACCACAGGAAGTCGGCGGCACCTTCGTCCACCTGTTTGGTGGGGTCCAGGCTCAGGTCGATGTCGGCCAGGCCGACGACATCCGTGCCCAGACGCACGTTGTTGCCGGCGCCCTCGGTCACCTGTGCCGTGCCGCCGTCGCCGGTGGGCCGGTCATTGGTGGGGGTGACGTTGATGTCGAAGCTGCTGTTGAAGTTGTTGGCCGTGCCGTCGCTGACCGTGTAGTCAAAGCTGGCGGTGTGGTCTTCGCTGCCGTCGTGCACGAAGCGGATGTTGCCGCTGTTGATGTCGGCCTGGGTGAACTGGCCGTTCGTGGGCACGTTCTGCCAGGTGCCGCCGACCAGGCGCTGCACCGTGCCGTTGGACGGCTGGCCGGTCAGGGTGAAGACGGTTTCGTTGGGCGGCACCACGACAGAAAGGTCGTCTCCCGGGTCAGGCGTGCCCTGGGTGTCGGTGCGCGTGATCTGGTAGCTCAGCATGCCGTCGGTGATGACATAGCCACCGGCCGCACCCACGTTGGCCTCGTTCCACGTGGCTCCACCGTTGCCATTGGTCATGGTGCCCGGCGCGAAGGTGTACTCCATGTTCTCCCCACCAAAGCCTGCTGTGGCTGGACGCGGATCGCCGGTGTACAGGTTCTCGTGCGGGTCGGGGTCGGCGGCGACGTTCAGGTGGAACGACTGCAGCGCAATCGGCCCGGTGGGGGTGTCGCGCACGCCGCCCTCGCGGCCGGAGGTCGGATTGGCCGGATCGGTGTCCACGTCGAAGCCGAAGGCGGAATCGCGCACCGTGAAGGTGAAGCCATCAGGGGTGTCGGTGGCCACTTCGGTGGTCTGGTAGTAGCGGACATTGCCAGCATCGACCTGCGCTTGTGTGAAACGTCCGCCGTCACCCAGCACGATCCATCCGTTGCCATCCGGCCCGAGGCCGCCGCCCACGAACACCTGGATCTCGCCCTCGGTGGGACGCGTCTCCACCGTGTACACGAGCTGGTTGCTCGGCGTGGTCTGGGTGGTATCGGCCGGGTTGCGATCTGCGTCGTTGACCTGCAGCATGGCGTTGGTCAACGTGACCGAGGTGCCTTCTCCCACGCCCAGAGCGGTGCCGGGGGTGTCGTGGGCGTTGTCCAGCGTGGGGTCGTCGTTGTTGGGTAGCACTTCCAGCGCAATGGTCTCGGAGACCGGCGCTGACGGCACGCCGGTGGCGCCTCCGGCGTCGGTCACGGTGATCTGGTACGACGGGGCCACCGCGCCGGGGTCGTTGGGTTCTGCACCGTTGTGGGCGAACTTCAGCTGCGTGGAAAGATTGGCCGCCTGCGTGGCGTCCAGCGTGACGCTGCCGCTGATTTCTTCGCCCGCGTCGACGATGTTGTTGCCGTTGGCGTCAATGAAGAAGCTGCCCTGGCCCCCGGTGACGATGTTGTCGATCACGATGGTGGACGTGGTGAGTGCGTCGGCGCCGTCGCCCAGATCGATGGTGGGCGCCACCACGGCGACCTGCCCTTCGATCAGGCTGGGCTCTCCGGTGATGGTGGGCGAGGCATTGACCGGCTCGATGGTGACGCCGATGGTGCCGGCCGTCACGGCGCCGCCGCCGTCGCTCACGTTCACGCCAAAGCTGTCACCGATGGGCGCCGCCAGGTCGTCGCCGTTGTGGGTGTAGAGCAGTTGCCCCAGGTTGCTCACAGGCACCACGGTGCCCACCACCACCACGCCGCCCTGGTAGGTCAGCGTGCCTTCGGTGGGCAGGGAGGTGATCTGCACCATCTGCTGGTCGAGCACCTGCTGGCCGGTGCCGATGTCGGCGTCCAGCGCTTCGCCGCTGATGGCCAGCTGGTCGAGCGAGAAGGAAGCGGCGCCACCCTCTGACACCACCAGGTCAACCTGGGTGCTGAGGTCTGGCGCGTCGTTGACGGCCGTAACGGCGATGTTGTCGACGGTGACGCTGCCGGCGCCGCCAGCAGTCACGTTGAAATCGATCGATGGCGTGAAGCCGGTAGTGGAACTGTTCTGGTTCAGCTCTGGCGTGTAGGTCAGCGTATTCAGGGCGGCGTTCACGTCGGCGATGGTGCCGGTGACGGAGTAGCTGCCCGTTCCGTTGGTGCCCGTGAAGCTCAGGCCGGCGGTGGTCCCGAAGGAAGATGTGCCGCCGGTGGTCACCACGCTGAGCGTGATCACATCGGTGGCGGCGTGGCCGTTGACTTGCACGCCAGTGATGGCGAGCGGTGTGTCTTCTGCCGTGGTGCGTGTGCCGGTGGCGTTGGAGTCCACAACAGCCGTGGCCGCCAGCAGGCCCACATAGCCATCTGTGGCGGCAGCGCTCAGGACCAACCCGGATTCCACCGTGCCGACCTGGGCCTCCAGCACCCAGTTGCCACCTTGATCAGCCGAACCGGTGGCGTCGGTGGAGGCGGCGATGTCCGCGCCAGTGATGTGACTCAGTTGCTGAAGGAATTCCTGGCCTTCACTGTCTGCTGCAATGTCGCAGCCGTACAGCAGGATGTCGGCGTCTTCGGTGAGGTACTGCGACCAGTCCTGCAAGGTATCGGACTGACTGGACAGGCTGCTGCCGTCCACCGTGGTACTGCCCAGCGTGAACGAACCGCTGGCGCCGTGGCTGATGATGTGGATGGCACCGAAGGGGCGGCTGCCCGAAGCCAGTTCGTTGTTGATGGCAGCCAGGCCATCGTCCTCTGCGCCGACGACGATCACCGTCACATTCGTGGGCATGTCGACCAGAAGGTTCTCGTGGTTCTCCACCCTGGAATCGATCACCACCAGCTCGTTGATCTGTGCGGTGCTGCCTTCGCCTTCGCCCAGGTCTTCTGCTTCGTCTTCTGTTTCGTCGACGGCTTCGCCATCGCTCTCCTCGTCTTCAGAAGACAGCGCCTGCGGGTCGGTCGCCTCACCTGCACCCTCGGTTTCACCCTCCGTTGAAGGCTCGTCAGTTGATTCGGCGTCTTCAGTGGCGGCTTCCGCCAGCAGGATCGCCTCGGCCTCTTCGTCTTCGGTCTGCTGGGTGGTGGCCACGTCGGGAGGAGCGCTGTCGGCGGGTTCTTCGGCAAGCAAGGCCTCATCTGCCTGCCTGTCCGAGTCGTCGGCCTGCACATCCACCGACGGAGGCGGTTCTGCGCTGTCCGCCACCATCACGCCCTCTGCCAGCGCGGCACCGTCGAACAACATGCGGGGTTCCAGTTTGAGAAGGCGCAAGCGCGAAGCCAGGATGGAAGAGGGGTGTTGCTGTTTCATGCGATGTAAGGGCCAGGGCTGAAATGGAACGATGGGCGACGGTGGCTGCAAATCGCGCAATCGGCCGCACCGCGAAAGGGTGGGCAGTTGACGTTTGGGGCTGCGCCAAAGAACTGCTCGTGGTGATCACTGCGGTCACCATGGGAGAGGTTCGCACCTCAGATTGCTACTCTTTTTCGAGCGCAAAACCCACGCAGGTCGCAAATTTAATGGCACGCAACCGAGTTGATCCAGCTCAGGATGGATATGCCTAATAACTGATAAGGGTTGCGTGAAATTTGCCAACGCATAGGCGTCATTTGTTGGCAAACGACAACACCAAAGTTGTACGCCGTCGTGCGAGGCCTGCTTTCAGGTGTTTCAAGTCCTGGTGTGGACTTGCGTGAGGCCTGCTCTGACGTGCGCACCTCGCTTCTCCGAAGCCCTTTCCAAGCGGCCGGTGTGCCCTCCCACCACCTGTCGCTGCGTTTCCCTGGCGCCAAGGCACTGCCTGCGGTTGCGGTACAAAGCGTGTCTCTTTCCTCCGCGCAGCATGCGTTTGCCTGCCCACATGGCCCACTCCTTGCCTGGTCCCACGCCCACCACAGATGAACCCGCTCCACTGCGTCACTGCTCAATACGTTTTCACCCGCGTCACGCACACCGTGCGCACCGTCACGCTGCGCGACGATCTGGTGGGCTGGGTGGTCGCGGGCCGCAAGCGCCTGTCCACCCCCCAGGGCGAGATTCGTTTTGCGCCGGGCCAGGTGTTTCTGCTGCCCAGATCCACGCGCTGGGATGTGGTCAACGAAGCGCCTCCGGGCGGGCACTATGAAGCCCGGTTGATCAGCTTCGCGCCGAAGCTGGTGGAAACCTTTCATGAGCGCTATGGCCAGTTTGCCGCCACGGCGCCCATTCAAGGCAGCGCCGGCACGAAGGCTGACGATGAGTTTGCGATCACCTTTCAGCACGCAGTGGTGGCACTGCGCGACCCTGAAACTTCCGACGCCATGCGCGAACACCGGGCACTGGAAGTCATGTTGCTGCTGGCTGAAAGAGGCCTGGTCTTCGCACCCGTGAGCGAGCTCAGCTGGACCGACCGCGTGCATCGGCTGGTGGGCCAGCAACCCCACGCCAACTGGAGTGTGGAAGACGTGGCACGCGGGTTCCAGGTGAGTGCCAGCACGCTGCAACGCCGGTTGACCGACGAAGACACCACGGTGAGCCGCTGCGTTCGGGAAGTGCGGCTTGAAGCGGCCATGGCGCTGCTGCAGGGAACAGACCTGCAGGTGTCAGAAATTGCGGCCCGCTGCGGTTACGACTCCCACAGCCGTTTCTCGGCCGCGTTTCGCAAGCGCTTTGGCTACGCGCCTTCGTTCCTGCGGCCCTGAACAGGGAACCTGCGCACCATGCGCGTTTCTGCACAGCAGTTGACGCGTGCGGGCCAATGGCGTGTGCTTGATCGCACCATCATCCAGGCTTCACATTTTTCTGGAGCCCTCCGTGAAGCGTCACCTCTTTATTGCATCCCTGCTTGCCGCATCGTCCTCCTTCATTCACGCCGCAGACTTCACCCTCAGCAGCCCGGACTTCAAAGCCGGCGACACGCTGGCGCAGCGCTATGAGTTCAACGGCTTTGGTTGCTCCGGCGAAAACAAATCGCCCGCGCTGCAGTGGAGCGGCGCACCGGCGGGCACCCAGAGCTTTGCCGTCACGGTCTACGACCCGGACGCCCCCACCGGCTCCGGCTGGTGGCACTGGTCCGTGATCAACCTGCCGGCCAGTGTGACATCACTGCCGGCCGACGCAGGCGCCGTGGGCGATGCAAAGTTGCCCGCCGGCGCGCGGCACGTGCGCATCGACTACGGCGTGGCCGCCTGGGGTGGCACCTGCCCGCCACCTGGCGACAAGCCGCACCGCTACATCTTCACCGTGCATGCACTCAAGACGCCCACGCTGGACATTCCGGCAGATGCCACCGCCGCGCTGGCGGGCTACATGATCAACGCCAATGCCATGGGCAAGGCCACCCTGGTGGCAATGTACGGCCGCGCGAAGAAGGACTGAGGTCCGGGCGGGCTCAGTGCCCTGGGTCCGCCACGACGCAGGCATCGTCGTACTGACCCGGGGTGCAGTTGAACGTGGCCCTGAACAGGCGGTTGAAGTAAGACAGGTCGTTGAATCCGGCGCTGAAGGCGATGGTGGAGATGAGCGTCTTGCTCTCTGTGATGCGCTTCTGCTTCAAAGCCTGGCAGGCGCTGGCCAGGCGCTTTTGCAGCAGGTATTCGGTGGGGGTGATGTCCAGTGCGGTGAAGGTCCGCTGCAACTGGCGGCTGGACACCTTCAGGTCTGAGGCCATGCGGTTCACGGTCAATTCGCAATCGGTGTGGTGCGCGTCGATGTACGACACGGCACGCTCCAGCAGGCGCGCGTTGCCCACGTCGGCGTTGATGTGGCGCGCGGGTGTGCCACCCGCGTAGAGCATGGAACCCAGCAGCCCGAACATGGCTTCGCCCAGGTAGCTGGTCTGCTGATGGTTGTTGCTGGGCTCAAAGGTCTTGGCGAGCACCGCAATGATGGCCAGCGCGGTGTGATCGGTGCGAGGCATGAACAGGCCGCCGCGCAGGGCATCGCCGAACCTTCGCTTCAGTTCCGTGCGCGGCATGTGCACAGACAGCTGCCGGCTGTAGTTGCCAAAGAAGGTGAATTCAGACGGATCGGTGCTGTCGATCAGCATCAGGTCGCCGGGGCGCAGCATGCGGACCGATTCGCGTTGACTCATCAGCGCACTGCCCTCTTCCTGAACGATCAGGAAAAAATGCTCGGCTGAATCGCGCGCGATGTCGCTTCGATCGCGGCGAATGCACTGCGCGTCTTTGGCCACATGCGCAAATTCAAACCCGCCGCGCGATTCATGGGCCACGGCGCCGCGCAAGTGATTGCGGCCGGTAGACGGATGCACCTGGAACGAGCCGCAGATGGCGTGCAGGTCGGCGCGGAACTGCTCCACCGGGAGCGAAGAAGAAGAAAGTCGGGTCAGCATGGGTGCCGATGGTGGGTGCCTGTCCATGCAAGCGGTATCAGGGAAAACCCACGCCTGGCTGGGTGCTGTCGCTTGAGTCCAATGCTTGTGTCGCTCCAACCCAAGTGGGTTCCAGGGGGTGAAACCTACGATCCGTCAGTCCCAAACAAACCACTCCATCGGAGGAGACATGACTGACTTTCCCATGATCATCAACGGCCAGCGCGTGAGCGCGGGCCGGCATTTCGACGTGAAGAATCCTGCCACCGGAGAAACGGTGGGTCGCGCACCCAACGCGTCCATTGAAGACCTGGACCAGGCGGTCGCCGCCGCTGAAGCCGCCTACAAGATGTGGTCACGACAACCCGATGCCGTGCGGGTACAGGCCTGCCAGGCGATCGCGGCCAAGCTTGGTGAATTCGCGGAAGATCTGGCGCAGTTGCTCACGCGTGAACAAGGCAAGCCGCTCAACGGACTGGGGTCGCGCTTTGAGCTGGGCGGCGCCCGTGCCTGGGCCGACCACACGGCGAGCCTGTCGCTGCCGCCCAAAGTGCTGCAGGACAACGAGCAGGGGCGCGTGGAACTGCACCGCAAACCCATGGGCGTGGTGGGCTCCATCACGCCCTGGAACTGGCCGGTGATGATCGCGGTGTGGCACATCCTGCCGGCCGTGCGCAGCGGCAACACGGTGGTGATCAAGCCCTCGCCCTACACCCCGCTGTCCACCATTCGCCTGGTGGAGCTCATGAACGAGGTGCTGCCCGCCGGGGTGGTCAACGTGGTCTGCTCGGACGATCAGACCACCAACATCGGCGGTGCCATGTCGGCTCACCCCGGCATTCGCAAGATCGTCTTCACCGGATCGATCAACACCGGCAAGAAGGTGATGGCGACTGCGGCAGAAACCGTCAAGCGCCTCACGCTGGAGCTGGGCGGCAACGATGCGGCCATCGTGTTGCCCGACGTGGACCCCAAGGCGATTGCCGAAGGCTTGTTCTGGGGAGCCTTCATCAACAACGGCCAGACCTGCGCCGCCATGAAGCGCCTGTATGTGCACGACAGCGTGTACGAGGAGGTGTGTGAAGCGCTGGTGGATTTTGCCAAGGCCATTCCGGTGGGCGAAGGCATGGACGAGTCCTCCGTGCTGGGGCCGATCAACAACCGCATGCAGTTCGACAAGGTCAAGCGCCTGGTCGATGCCGCCAGACAAAAGGGCCGGGTGCTGCTCGGCGGTGAACCGGGAGAGGGCCTGTTCTTTCCACCCACGATCATTGCCGACCTCAGCAACGACGACCCGCTGGTGTCCGATGAGCAGTTTGGCCCTGCCCTGCCCATCATCCGCTACACCGATCTGGAAGACGCCATTCGCCAGGCCAACGACAGCCCCAACGGGCTGGGCGGTTCCGTGTGGGCGAAGGACACGGAGAAAGCCCTGCAAGTGGCCAGCCGCCTGGAGTGTGGTTCCGTGTGGATCAACAAGCACGGGGCGATTCAGCCGAACGCGCCCTTTGGTGGCGTGAAGTCGTCGGGATGTGGTGTGGAGTTTGGCGAGGAAGGCCTGGCCGAATACACCGACATCCAGGTGCTGTTTCACTGAAGGGC
Organism: Betaproteobacteria bacterium HGW-Betaproteobacteria-16; assembly: GCA_002840835.1. Lineage (GTDB taxonomy): Bacteria > Pseudomonadota > Gammaproteobacteria > Burkholderiales > Burkholderiaceae_C > Hydrogenophaga. The sequence continues at coordinate 31,299 of PHCQ01000028.1, forward strand.
GCACCATGGAACAGTTTGACTACATCGTCGTTGGTGGTGGTGCTTCGGGTTGTGTGATGGCTTCTCGCCTGAGCGAGAACCCGGGCACCAGGGTGTTGCTGATTGAGAGCGGTCGCCGTGATGACGATCGGTTCATCAAGATGCCGGCCACCTTTTTCAAGGTGATCGAGAAAGGCCGCGACATCGTGGCCTATGTGGGCGAGCCGTCGCCGCTTGTGAACGGCCGCCCGTCGGTGGTGATCCAGGGCCAGGTGATCGGCGGCGGATCGTCGATCAACGCCATGCTCTACATTCGCGGCCAGGCACGTGACTACGACGCCTGGGCCGCCGCTGGCAACCCGGGCTGGAGCTACGCCGACGTGCTGCCGGTGTTCAAGGACCACGAGAACAACATGGAGTTGGCCGGCGCCTTTCACGGCACCGAGGGCGAGCTGCATGTCTCTGAAACCGGCTTCCACCACCCGCTGTGTCGCGCCTTCATTCGCGCCGCGCAGGAAATTGGTGTGCCCTACAACCCCGACTTTAACGGGGCGAACCAGGAAGGTGTGGGCTTCTACCAGACCACCACCCATGACGGGCGCCGCTGGTCCGCTGCCGAGGCCTTTCTGCGCAAGGCGGAGGGGCGCCCCAACCTGAAGGTCATGACCTCCACCCGGGTGGCACGGGTTTTGTTTGAAGGCACACGTGCGGTGGGCGTGGAGCTGGAAGACGGTTCGAAGATCAAGGCGGCCGCCGAGGTGATCCTGTGTGCGGGCGCCATCGAGACCCCGCGGTTGCTGCAGCTCTCAGGTGTGGGCGATGCCGAGCACCTGCAAGCCCTGGGCATCAAGGTGGTGGCGAACCTGCCGGGTGTGGGGCAGAACTTCCAGGACCACCTGGAAAGCACCGTGCAGGGTGTGACCCGCGACCCCATTTCCTTCTTTGGCGAAGACAAGGGACTCAAGGGCGCGAAGCACATGCTGCAGTACCTGATGTTCCGCGCCGGCCTGCTCACCTCCAACGTGGTGGAGTGCGGTGGCTTCGTCGATGTGTCCAACGCCGGCACGCCAGACCTTCAGTTCCATGTGCTGCCCTTCATGGTGGGCTGGGCGGATCGCGAGCCCGTTCAGGAACACGGCATCGCCATCGGCCCCTGCTTTCTGCGGCCGAAGTCACGCGGATCGGTTCGGCTGCGCTCTGCCAACCCCAAGGACCCGGCGCTGTTCGATGCCGGCAGCTTTTCTGATGAAGAGGACCTGAACGTGCTGGTGCGCGGTGTGCGCAAGGGCATTGAAATCCTGGAAGCGCCGTCCATGGCCCGACTGATCAAACGTCGTGCCCTGCCCCAACCCGGTCTGGAGAAAGACGAAGCGGCGCTCAAGGATTTCGTGCGCCAGACCGCCAAGACGGTGTTCCATCCGGTGGGCACCGCCAAGATGGGCGCGGCCACCGACCGCATGGCCGTGCTCGACCAACAACTGCGTGTGCGTGGGACCCAGGGACTGCGCGTGGCCGACGCTTCCGCCATGCCCACCCTGGTCTCGGGCAACACCAACGCACCCACCATGATGATTGCCGAACGGGCGGCACGTTTCATTGCCGGCAAGCAATGAGATCACCCTGATTTCCCGACCAGCCTTCCCAACAACCACAGGAGACAAACATGAAAAAACTTTTGCAGGCAGGTGCTGCGGCACTGGCCATCGCGTCATTCCATGGCCATGCGCTGGCAGATGGCGGCAAGCCCAGTTGCGGCCCCGGCGGCGGCAAACCGGCTGCGGGACAACCCATCAAGGTGGGTGGCATTTTTGGCAACGCAGCGCCGGGCGATTTCTCTTCGGCCACCAAGTCCGCTGCGGCCTACTTCGCCTGCGTCAATGCCTCAGGGGGCATTCATGGCCGCCCGGTTCAGTACCTGGTGGAGAACGACCAGTGGAACCCCGAGCTGGCGGCGCAGGCAGCCTCCAAGCTGGTGCAGGACCAGAAAGTGGTGGCCATGGTGGGCAACGCCTCTTTTGTGGAAATGAGTGTGAACGCCCCGTTCTACGCCAAGCAGAACATCATGGCCATGGCCTCGGGTTGTGCGGTGTCGGAATGCTTCGAGAGTTCAAACATCGTGTCCACCAACCAGGGCCCGCTGGCATCGTCCATTGGTGCGGCCATGCACGCGGTGGAAAAGCTGGGTGCCAAGAACATCTCCTGCATCGGGCTGGCCATTCCTTCAGTGGGCAACTGGTCATGCGGCGCGGTAGAAAAGTACATGGCCAGCAAAGGGCTGAAGGCTTCTTCGGTGTTGCTCAACCCCGGTGCGCCTGATGTGAATGGCGGTTTGCTGGAGGCGGTGGCGTCAGGGGCCAATTCCATTCTGGTCAACCTGCCCGCCGGCCTGGCCATTGCCTTCCTGCGGGTGGCACAGGAACAAGATTTGCGCGACAGCTACAGCTGGACCTCGTCCACGCCGCTGTACGACAAGTCGGTACCCGCTGCGCTGGGCAAGTACTGGGACGGCAAGGTGTTCGTGAACGCCGAACTCACCATGCTGGACGGCAAGGGTGCGGACAACCAGCAGTGGCTCAAGGTGATGGACAGCTACGGCAAGAAGGACGATCCGCGCGACACCTTCAGCCAAGCGGGCTATCTGTCGGCCAAGTACTTCACCCAGACACTGGCTGCCATGCCGGCGGCCCAGGTGGATGACCGCGCTGCGGTGACAGCAGCCATCAAGAAGATATCGGGCTTGCGATCAGACCTGGCCTGCGGACCGTACTACGTGGGTGAAGCCAAGCAACACATGCCCAACCACGCCGGCATCATGGTGGTGGTCAAGGACGGTGGCTTTCAGAAGGTTCGTGACTGCTACGAATACGAAGGCCCTTATTTCAAGCCACTGATCGACGCTGAAAAAGCCCTCGGCCTGCGCTGACAGACTCCCGCGCGCTCACCCCCATGGATCACACCATGGCGTGGGCGCGCGGCACAACGCGATCATGAAAACCAAATTCCCCTTTGCCGCCCTGTATGTGGCCGGCATGTTGTTGATCTGTGGCCTGCTGGCCTGGGGTAGGCCGTTCCCGCTGGTGGGTCTGTTCGTGGTGTCGGGGCTGGCCGTGGGTTCGCTGTATGCCCTGGGCGGCGTGGGGCTGGTGGTGCTGTACCGGACCACCGGCGTGCTCAATTTTGCGATCGGTGCCTTTGGGGCAGCCGGTGTCATGACCGCCTGGCAACTGGTGCAGTGGGGCTGGCTCGAACCCCTGGCGTGGGGCGTGGCGCTGCTGCTGGCGACCGCGCTGTCGCTGGGCTACGGGCGCTGGATCGCCCCGCTGCTGGCCCGACGCGATGCGGTGGTGAAGGCGATTGCCACCCTGGGTTTCGCGCTGGTGGTGCTGGGTGTGACTTCCTTTCTGTGGGAAGACGAGGTGCGCTCGTTCACCCTGCCCACCGACCAGATGGCCATCCGGGTCTGGGGCTTGCGCGTCACCGTCACCCGACTCATCGCCTTCTCGGCCACGCTGCTGGTGGTGATTGGCATCTGGGTCTACCTGGAGCGCACCCGCACCGGTCTGCAGATGCGGGCGCTGGCCAACGAACGCGAAGTGTCGGCCCTGCTGGGGGTGCCCATCCTCAAGGTGGAAACCATCGCCTGGGGCATTGCCGGTTTGATTGCCGGCTTCACGGGCCTGATGTTTGGTGACCTGATCCGGCTGGAGCCCAGCATCATCACCTTCATGGTCATTCCATCGATCGCGGCGGCCATCTGCGGGCGGCTGGACAGCCTGGTCATGGTGCTGATCGGTGGCTTGTCGATCGGCGTTCTGGAGTCGCTGCTGACACTGTCACCGGAGCTGAAGTCGGTTCGCAACGTGGCGCCGTTTGTGGTGGCCATCGCGGTGCTGCTGATGCTGCAGCAGGGCAAGCGCATGCTATTTGAGAGAGACGAATGAGCACACGTTTTTCACCCGGTATTTCCGTGCTGGTGCTGGTCGCGGTACTGACGGTGGCGGTGCTGCCGGCCATGATGGGCGGACAATGGCTGCAGATCATCACGTCCACCGCCTGCTTTGCCATCGCGGCCGCCGGGGTGGGCTTCATGTATGCGCGGCTGGGCATGGTGTCGCTGGCGCAGGTGGGCTTGATGGGGGTGGGCGGCTGGGTGATGCTGCGCCTGAACCATGGCTTTGATTTGCCGTTTGAAGTCAATCTGGCGCTGGCCGCTTTGGTCACCATGGTGTGCGGCTGGGTGCTGGCCATGCCTGCCTTGCGCATGCGCGGCCTGTACCTCGCGCTGGTCACGCTGATGGCGGCCAGCGGCCTGGAGATCGTCTTTTCCACCTTCCGCTTTCCCAATGGCGGCGAAGGCTTCTGGGGCGTGGCGCCTTCGCTGGCAGCGCCCTTCAGGCGACCCTTTGTGGCCACCAGCGACGCGGCCTACCTGCGCTACGTGCTGTGCATGCTACTGGTGGCGTTCCTGTTGATCGAAGTGCACCGGCGCAGCGCACCGGGTCGTGCCTGGGCCATGATCCGGCGCTCGGAAGCCGCAGCCATGGCGTCGGGTGTGAACGTCGTCTACTACAAGGCTTGGGCGTTCGGCCTGTCGGGTCTGCTGGCCGGCATGGCTGGCGCCTTGCTGGCGGGCCTGCTCGGTCTGCTCGACCCCGCCACCTTCCGCGCTTCGGAATCCATCATGCTGTTTGCCCTGGCGGTGGTGGGCGGCGCGCGGCATTGGCTGGGTGCTGTGCTGGCCGCGGTGCTCTACCGGGTGGTACCAGCCCTCTTCAACAACTGGGGGCTGGATGCCGATCTTGCGCTGGTGGTCTTTGGCGCCGCCCTCATGCATGCGCTCATCACCGCGCCCGATGGGCTGGCCGGTCAGCTGCTGGGTCTGCGTCGCAACAAGAAGGCAGCACAAACATGATCGAGCTGAAAGACCTCACCGTGCGCTTTGGTGGCGTGGTGGCGCTGGATGCCGTATCGGTGGTTTTTGAAGCCCCGGTCTCGGGCATCATCGGCCCCAACGGCGCTGGCAAGACCACCACCATGAACGTGATCTCCGGGTTCCTGCCGTCGTCGGGCGAGATCGTGTTCAACGGCGAGACCATCTCCGGCCACACACCGCATCACCGCGCCCGATGGGGTTTGCGCCGCTCCTTCCAGCGAGAACAGCTGGCCGACGACCTGAGCGTGATGGACAACCTGCGCGTCGTGCTCGATGGCCTGCCCGGCAGCCGGCAGGAAAAGCGTGCCGACATCGACCGTGCCTTGCAGGTCACCGGCATGGCGCCCAAGGCCCATGTCATGGTGGCACAACTCAACACCTACGAGCGGCGCCTGACCGACGTGGCGCGTTGCCTGGTGGGCAGGCCCCGCATCGTCATGTTCGATGAACCCGCTGGCGGCCTCACGCCAGACGAAACCCGGCACCTGGGCGATCTGATCCTGCAGATCCACGGCCTGACAGGTGCATCGACCCTGGTGATCGACCACGACGTGGATCTGATCACCCGTATTTGCGGAGAGACCCTGGTGCTCGACTTCGGCAAACGTATCGCCATGGGGCCGACCCAGGCGGTGTTGGCGGACCCGCTGGTGCAGGCGGCCTACCTGGGCATCGAGGAGGTGAACGGATGACACTGCTCATTGAAGACCTCAGCGTGCGCAGCCAGAACAAGGAGGTCGTGCGCAATGTGTCCATGTTGGTGGAACCGGGCCATGTGACGGCGGTGCTGGGTGCAAACGGCGCGGGCAAGTCCGAGCTGGTGCTGGCGGTGGCGGGCATGCTGCCCTTGGCGCACGGGCGCATCACGGTGGACGGCCTGCCGATTCAGGGTTGCACGCCGGACGCGGTGCGACAGGCGGGCGTGGCCGCCGTGCCCGAAGGCCACCGGGTGCTGACCCGGCTGTCGGTCGACGACAACCTGCGTGTGGCCGGGGCCATCCTGCAGAGCTCGCAGGTGGAGCCCGCGTTACATGAGGTGTACGACCTGTTCCCGGAACTGGCCGAGCGCAAGCGCCAGTTGGCGGGGTCCATGTCTGGCGGTCAGCAACAGATGCTGGCCATTGGTCATGCACTGATGGCGCACCCCCGGTACCTGTTGATCGACGAGATGTCATTGGGCCTTGCGCCCTTGATCGTCAAGCGGCTGGTCCGGGTGATCGAGTCGCTGATGGCCAAGGGGGTGGGCATTGTGCTGGTGGAGCAGTTCACCGAGGTGGCCTTGTCCGTGGCGACCACGGCGGTGGTGATGCGGGCGGGAGAAGCGCGCTACACGGGGCCCGTTGACGAAATCAGAAGGAGACCCGAGATCCTCAAGGAAGCCTATTTCTAAAGCGCGGGTCAAGGTGGGTGCGCTTTTTCCCGCGCGCCTGCACGCAGCGGATGCGCCCAAGGTTCCCCTTGCCACCCCAATGACATGATGCGAGGGGACTGCCCAGACTCGCAGAGCGGCCTACAATGCTGCCATGGTTCACCTCCCCGCCATCACTGCCTTCACGGCATCTCGCCTGGCCTTCGCGGCCGGTGATGCCGTGGCCGGTCGCAAGCTGATGGGTTCGGCGGGACTCCGCCAGCCGGCCGCACATTCCTGAGCCCGGCGATACCCCTTCCTCCCTTCTGCGCAATCCATCTATCGCCGGGCCACAAGCCAAGCGCGATCGCGGGCGTCGTCTTTTTTTGCGACGGGCCTGCACCAGATGGAGTGCCACATGCACAAACCCCAAGTGGGTGAGCGGCTGCTCACCGAGATCGATTTCGCACGCCTGAACAATCTGCACGGCCCACAGGTCCCGCCCGAGCTGGCCGAGGCACTGGATGCCCTGGACCTCGTGCCCTCGCGCGAGATCCCGCCCGACATCGTCACGATGTACTCGCAGGTGATCGTCGAAGACGTGGCGTCAGGCAAGCGGCAGAAGCTCACGCTGTGCTACCCCGGCGACGCCGAGCCGCATCTGGGCTTCATCTCCGTGCTCTCGCCGGTGGGCGCCAGCCTGCTTGGCCAGCGCGTGGGTGCGATCGCCCGCTGGCGCACGCCCAATGGCGACGAATGCGCGGCCGAGATCGCCACGCTGCTGTTCCAGCCCGAAGCCAGCGGCGACTACACCACCTGACGGATTCGTCACCAACGATCACGCCCGCAAGCACCTGTGCTTCGGGTCAGGCCCTCGTTCGTCCAGGATTTCCCATGCACTTTGACTTCATTCTTGCTGTCTCCGATTTCTCGGCGAATTCTTCCCATGTGCTGGAACGCGCAGCCCTGCTCGCCAGAAAGCACCAGACCGCGCTGCGTCTGATCCATTTCACCGAGCATCCGACGAGCTTTCTTGTCGATCCCATCGCACGGCTTGCCCAACGTGCGCGCCAACTGGCCCGCCGCCATGAAATCGCCGTGCATGCCCTTGAGCGATCAGCGTCGCTGAAGGAAGTGCTGGCTGAAGCTGGCGCAACTGGCCTGCTGGTAATGGGGCCACTGTCGAATCGCAGTTGGAAGCGTTTCTTTCATGGAACGACGCTCGACCAGGCCGTGCACGGCAGCGTTTGCCCGATTCTGGTGGTCAGGCAACCACCCGGGAATCCGTATGCGCGAGTTCTCGTGGCGGTGGATCTGTCGCCACGATCCGGGGCCTTGATCGACTTTGCCTCCCGCTTTGCCGCGCCCACCGTGTTGAAGCTGTTTCATGCCATCGACACGATCGACGATGCCAGACTGCGCTCGGTTCGCGCCACTTCAGAGGCCATTCAGGCCCACCGCGTCGGCTCGCGCCTGCAAGCCCGGGACCGCCTTGCGCAACTCGTTGGCCATCTGGACGGGACGCCCATCGCATCAATGAGCCAGTCGCTGACTTTTGACGTCGGCAATGGCGAGCCAGCCCAAACGACAGCGAAGCATCTGCAGGCCACGCGTGCCGAGCTGGTGGTGGTGGGCAAGCGGCGCAGTTCTTCGCTGGCGCGATTTCTGGCCGGAAGCGTGGCCCAGCGTCTGGCGCGCTGGGCGGAGAGCGATGTGCTGATCGCCCCGCTGGATCGAATGCCATGCCCCGTGGCCTCTGAACACTGCAGTTGAGCACACCATGGATCTCACCAGACATTTCATCAAAACCAAACAACCCTGTGCCGACGGGTTTCGGTGGTTCTTGCGCCATTGCCACGGGGGAAGCAACTACCAGGACCTGCTGGACGCCTTGGTGGAGGCCGACCGCGTCAACGATGCCTGCTGGTTGCTCACGCAGTTCGGCCCCACCAGTGAGACCCTGACCCTCGATCACGTTTCTGGCAACGCCATCGTGTTTGCGGGCTCGCTTCGCGTTCGGGGCAACATCGATGTCGATTCGATCGTCCGGGCGGGCCAGCGCATCCACGCCGGCGGCAGCATCCAGGCCGGCGAAGCGGTGGTGTCCGGAGACGACATTTGCTGTGAAGGACACCTCCGCAGCAACGGAACGGTGACCTCGGGCGGTCGCCTCAAGGCAGGCTGGGGCATCGAGGTGGATGGCAACATCACCGTCCAAGCAGACCTTCAGGTTGCGAGGGATGTTCACTGCAGCGGTGACCTGAATCTGAAAGGACAGGCCTGGGTCGGTGGCGACCTGGTGGTGGGGGGCGCCATCGAATGCGGAAGAAGCCTGGTCACAGGCGGCAGCCTGGTCGCAGGCCAGAGCGTTCATGCCTCCGCCGGGATCTCCGCTGGTGGAGAGATCGAATGCGGCATGCACCTCGACGCGGGCTGGGGCATCAAGGCGGGTGGGGCCATCCAGGCGCGCGGCTCAATCCGGTCTGGCGAAAGCCTGAGTTCGTTCGACACCATCCGCGCCGGTGATGGGTACGGCATCTTTGCTGGCCTCCACGTACAGACGCAGTCATGGGAGTCCAGTGCACAGGTTTGTGCCAGCGAGAAGCCCGAAGGCCTGATGAGCGGCTGGTGGGCGGGAGCACGTGATGTCTGAACCCTGGCTGTGGGTCATGCTGGCATGGCCGTTCCTTTTCTACCACCGATACATCCGTCACGGCCAAATGGGCACAGCACACGTCGCGGCACGGTCTGCCAAACGGCAGCCCACCATGGAGCTGCGCGTCGATGTGCAGTTGGGATCGGCTGAAGTGGATGAGGAATTGAAGTCGCTTCACGACCGCCTGGTGCGCTCTGGCATCCTCAAACGCAGAACACAGATCATCAAGACCCCCATCGCGGACCTGCGCTTTCACCACCGTGAGGCCGATGGTGAGCACTACATCTACGTGGAGGACGCGGCCCGTGGATGCCTGGCTGGCTACACGGTGTTCAATCGGCTGATCGAAGTGAACCGCCGGCTGGATCGGTTCGTGCGTGCGCCGCATTCGAAGTACGCCGCCGACTATCAACGCCGGGGCATCGCCACCGCGGTGTACGAGTGGGCGCTGGCGCAAGGGTTCTGTCTGGTCAGTGGGGCCCGGCAGTCACCGGGTGCCCATGCGTTGTGGCAGACCCTTGCGAAGCGCCACCGGCTTGAATACATCGACATTCGCGACAAGTGCATACATGTGTTTGGCGCACAGGTCGACCCGTCAACGGAGAACAAGCTCCAGACCCGCATGCTGTTGCTGGGCCGGGGGTGGGCCGTGGATCAGGGGAACTCGGCGCTGGTGCGCTCCGGGCAGTAGTCGCGTTACGTCAAGGCACCAGGAATAACGGGACATCGAACACATGGCCTGGCTTCGGCTGCACACTGCGGGGTCGCCACCATTCCCGGACACCCATGCCACATGCTCCCCCTTTGAAGCGCACCCGTTCCGTTCTCGCTCAGGCGCGCCATGGCTGAGCGGCCTGCGATCGACACCGATTCACCGCTCCAGTTCGTGATCAACGCGGCGGCCGGCAGCGGTGAGGCGGACACCGTGCGCGGGGCCATTGAAACCGCGCTGACGGCAACCGGCCGGCGCGGCGACCTGTTGTTCTGCCGCGGCGGCGATCTGGCCGGCGTGGCGCGCAAGGCGGCGAAGCAGGCACTGGCCACCCGCACGGCCGTGGTGGCCGTGGGCGGGGACGGCACGATCAACACCGTGGCGCAGGCCGCGCATGCGGTGGGCTGTGCCATGGGCGTGGTGCCGCGCGGCACCTTCAACTATTTCTCCCGCGCGCAGGGCATTCCCGACGATATCGCCGAGGCCGCCCGTGGTTTGCTGGACTGGGCGCCACAGCCGGTGCAGGTGGCGGCCGTGAACGACCGCGTGTTCCTGGTCAACGCCAGCCTGGGCATGTACCCGGACCTGCTGGAAGACCGCGAGGCCTACAAGGCACGCTTCGGGCGCAGCCGCTGGGTGGCGTTCTGGGCTGCCACCACCACGCTGCTGCGCGCTCAGCGCAAATTGCGCCTGCAGATCGAACAGGGCGGATCGGCACGCCAGGTGCGCGCACTGACCCTGTTCGTGGGCAACAACCGGCTCCAGCTGGAGCAGCTGGGTCTGCTGCCGGAGCCGCAGGCGGCCGGCAGCCCCGCGCACGCGCCGGAGCAGGGCAGCCTCACGGCCGTGATGCTGCGGCCAATCGGCACTCTGGAAATGATCGGGCTGATGATGCGCGGCGCCATGGGCACGCTCGGTGAGGCGCAGAGCGTGGAGCACTTTGCGTTCGAGCGCATGGTGGTGAAACCAGCGCGCATGCCCGGCTTGCGAAGCGTGAAGGTGGCGTTCGACGGCGAGGTTGCGCGAATGCGCGCCCCAGTGGAATTTCGCGTGCTCGGCGAGCCGCTGTACCTGCTGATGCCGCCGGTGAATGCCACGGCCGAGACCCGCAGCAAAGGAGCGGTCAGATGAGTGTGCTGCTCCAGATTTCGGACCTGCACTTCGGCACGGAACAAGCGCCGGTCGTGGAGGCGCTGGTGGCGCTGGCCCGGCAGCAGCGGCCTGATCTGGTCGTGCTCTCGGGCGACATCACGCAACGCGCGCGCACCGCACAGTTCCAGGCGGCGCGCGCCTTCGTGGACCGCCTGGGCGCGCCGGTGCTGGCGATGCCCGGCAACCACGACATCCCGCTGTTCAACCTGTGGGCACGCCTGCACCACCCGTATGCACAGCACGCGGCCGCGTTCGGCGCGGACCTTGAACCCGTGCACGCCACGCCCGACCTGCTGGTGGTGTGCGTCAACACCACGCGGGCCTGGCGGCACAAACACGGGGAGGTCTCCAGCCTTCAAATCGAGCGCGTGGCCCGGCGCCTGGCAAACGCCGAGACGACGCAGCTTCGCATCGTGGTGGTGCACCAGCCCGTGGCCGTGACGCGCGCCGAAGACGTTCAGAACCTGCTGCGCGGACACGAAGCCGCCCTGCGACGATGGGCCGCTGCCGGGGCAGACATTGTCATGGGCGGGCACATCCACCTGCCCTACGTGATGCCATTGCACGATCTGGCGCGGCCGCTGTGGGCGGTGCAGGCCGGCACGGCGGTGTCTTCCCGGGTGCGCAACGGCCTGCCCAATTCTGTCAATCTGCTGCGCTGGGGCACCGCTTCACCGGATGGTCAATGCCTGGTTGAACAATGGGACTTCTCGTCGGTCGAGCAGGCGTTCGTTCAGGTCAGGTGCACCGAAGTGCGACCATCCAGGGACGGAGAGACTGAGCGTCGTTCGCTCACGTCCCGCGCAGACTAGGCACCGGCGACATCCCACCCACCGCCTATCGCTCGCACCAGCTGCACCGTGGCCTGCTGCTGTGCGGCTTCCACGCGCTGCGCCTGGCGCCGGTTGAGCAGTTCGTTGCGGCGCGCATCGAGCAGTTCAAGCTGGCTCACCAGACCGTTGCGGTAGCGGGTTTCAGAGATGGCGCTGGCGCGCTGTGCGGCACTGACCGCCCTGCCCTGCGCCTGCGCCTGCTCATGCAGCAACCGCAACGCCGAGAGCTGGTCTTCGACTTCGCGCAGCGCATTGAGCACCTGTCCACGGTACTGGGCCGCAGCGGCGTCGAACTGGGCCTGGGCGCCCTGTACCCCGGCCTCGCGTCGGCCGCCATCAAAGATCGGCAGCGACATCAGCGCGCCCACGCCCCAGGCGCGTGCCGACCATTTGAAAAGATCGCCCAGTTCGGGTGAGGCGTAGCCGGCCGCGCCGGTGAGCGAGACGCTGGGGAACCACGCGGCCTGGGCCACACCCACGCGGGCTTGTGCGGCCAGTAGCGAAGCTTGCGCGGCGGCCACGTCAGGGCGGCGCGCGAGCACGGTGGCCGGCACGCCGGCCGGGATCACGGGCAAGGTGCGCGCGGTGGTGTCGGGCGTGAGCGCAAAGCCGGACACGGGTTCGCCCAGCAACACGGCCAGGGCGTGTTCGAGTTCGGCGCGTGCGCGGTCCAGCGCAATCACCTCGGCCTCGGTGGCGGCCAGTTCGGTCTGGATGCGGATGACATCCAGCTCGGCCACGTCACCCGCGTCGAAGCGGCGCTGCGTGAGGCGCAGGGTATCGGCGTAGGCCGTGGCGGTGTCGTTCACCAGCGCGCGTTCGGTGTCGGTGGCGCGCAGGGCCAGGTAGGTCTGCGCCACCTCGGCCTGCACCATCAGGCGCGTGCTTTGCAGCAGCGCCTCGCTCGACTGGGCGTCGAGCGTGGCCGCATCCTGTGTGCGGGACAGGCGCCCGAACAGATCCACCTCGTAGGAGATGTTCACACCGGCCTGCAGCAGCGTGCCCGGCGCCGAGCCGTTGGCGGTACTGATGCCGGTGCCGCGGTCGGCGGCGGCCCCCAGGCCGATCTGGGGTGTGCGTTCAGCCCCCGCGCCGCGCACCAGAGCGCGGGCCTGGGCCAGGCGCGCGGCGGCTTCCTGAATGCCGGTGTTGCCGGCGCCCGCGCGTTCAACCAGGGCGTCGAGCACCGGGTCATTGAAGGCCTTCCACCAGGTACCGCGGCTCTGGGCTTCTGCCGGTTGGGCGATGGTCCAATGTTCGTTCTGGCGTGGTTGTTCCTTGAACTGGGGTGGCGTGTCCACTGCAGACGGCAGCGAAGGCAGCGCGGTGGCGCAGCCCGCCAGCACCAGGGCGGCGGCCAGCGGCAGCAGGCGATTGATCGTTTTCATGTCGATTGCTTTCAGTGTTTGATCGGGGCTGCCAGCACCGGGCGGGCGTTCCCGCCGCCGGTCGCGAAGCCTTCAAAGTGCGGGATCTCGCCGTGCTGGCGCAGCGGGCGGTTGCCCGTGAGCTGGCGCAGCAGCACGTAGAACACCGGTGTGAGGAACAGGCCGAAGGCGGTCACGCCGATCATGCCGGCGAACACGGCCACGCCCATCGCCGAGCGCATCTCGGCACCCGCGCCGGTGGCCAGCACCAGCGGCAGCACACCCATCACAAAGGCCAGTGAAGTCATGAGGATGGGGCGCAGGCGCAGTCGGCTGGCTTCGATGGCCGCCTGCACAGGCGTGCGTCCGGCAAACTCCAGCTCGCGCGCGAACTCCACGATCAGGATCGCGTTCTTCGCCGACAGCCCCACCAGCACCATCAAGCCGATCTGGGTGAAGACGTTGTTGTCGCCGCCATCGAGCCACACACCGGTCATGGCCGCGAGCAGGCCCATGGGCACGATCAGGATGATGGACAGCGGCAGCGTGAGGCTTTCATACTGAGCGGCCAGCACCAGGAACACCAGCAGGATGGCGAGCGGGAACACCCAGACCGCCGAGTTGCCGGCCAGAATTTCCTGGTAGGTGAGTTCGGTCCATTCAAAGCCGATGCCGGCGGGCAGCGTCTCGGCGGCGATGCGTTCAACCGCGTCCTGCGCCTGGCCCGACGAGAAGCCCGGCGCGGGGCCGCCGTTGATGTCGGCCGAGAGGTAGCCGTTGTAGCGCATGGCGCGCTCCGGGCCGAAGCTCGAGTCCACCTTCATCAGCGCAGACAGCGGCACCATCTCGCCGGTGGTCGAACGCACCTTGAGCAGGCCGATGTCTTCGGCGCGGGCGCGGTAAGGCGCATCGGCCTGGGCACGCACGCTGTAGGTGCGACCGAACTGGTTGAAGTCGTTCACGTACAGGCTGCCCAGGTAGATCTGCATGGTGTCGAAGATGTCCGTCACCGGCACGCCGAGCTGGCGCCCTTTGGTGCGGTCGATGTCGGCGTAGAGCTGCGGCACGTTGACCTGCCAGCTGGTGAACATGCCGGCGAGCTCGGGCGTCTGGTACGCCTTGGCCATGAAGGCTTTCACCGCGGCGTCCATGGCCTCATAGCCCAGCGAGGCCTTGTCTTCGAGCTGCAGCTTGAAGCCGCCCGTGGTGCCCAGACCCGCCACCGGTGGCGGGGGGAACATCACCACGAAGGCGTCCTGGATTTCGCCATAGGCCTGGTTGAGCTGCCCGGCCACGGCGCCACCGCTCTGGTCGTCGCGCTTGCGCTCGGCAAAGGGCTTGAGCGTGGCAAACACGATGCCGGCGTTGGAGCTGTTGGTGAAGCCATTGATCGACAGGCCGGGGAAGGCAATGGCGTCTTCCACGTTCGGGTTCTGCTTGGTGATCTCGCCCATGCGCTGGATCACCTCTTCAGTGCGGTCCAGCGTGGCGCCGTCGGGCAGCTGTGCAAAGCCGATCAGGTACTGCTTGTCCTGTGCGGGCACAAAGCCGCTGGGTACCGCCTTGAACAGGCCGAAGGTCACACCCACCAGCGCGAGGTAGATCAGCATCATCAGCGCCTTGCGCGAGATGACGCGCCGCACGCCGCCGCTGTAGGCCTCGGAGCCGCGGTGGAAGAAGCGGTTGAAGCCACGGAACAAGCTGCCAAACACACGGTCCATGCCACGCGTGAGCGCGTCCTTGGGGGCGTCGTGGCCGCGCAGCAGCAGGGCCGCGAGCGCGGGCGAGAGCGTGAGCGAGTTGATCGCCGAGATCACGGTGGAGATCGCGATGGTGACCGCGAACTGCTTGTAGAACTGGCCGGTGAGGCCGCTGATGAAGGCCAGCGGCACAAACACCGCCACCAGCACCAGGGCAATGGCGATGATGGGACCGGAGACCTCGCGCATGGCGCGGTAGGTGGCCTCGCGCGGACTCAATCCCGCCTCGATGTTGCGTTCCACGTTCTCCACCACCACGATGGCGTCGTCCACCACGATACCGATGGCCAGCACCAGGCCGAACAGCGACAGCGCGTTGATGGAGAAGCCCAGCAGGTGCAGCACCGCGAAGGTACCCACCACCGACACCGGCACCGCGAGCAGCGGAATGATGGAGGCGCGCCAGGTCTGCAGGAACAGGATCACCACCAGCACCACGAGCGCGATGGCTTCGAGCAAGGTGACGATCACCGAGTCGATGGAGGCACGCACGAACTGGGTGGGGTCGTAGGCGATGCGGTATTCCACGCCTTCAGGCATGAACTGCTGCAGTTCGGCCATGGTGGCGCGCACCTGGGCCGAAATCTCCAGTGCGTTGGAGCCCGGCGCCTGGAACACACCCATGCCCACGGCGGGCTGGTTGTTCAGCAGCGAGCGCAACGAATAGTCGGCCGCACCCATCTCCAGCCGGGCAATGTCGCGCAGGCGGGTGATGGCGCCATCGGCACCGGTCTTGACGATGATGTCGCCGAACTCTTCTTCGGTCTGCAGGCGGCCCTGCGTGTTGACGGACAGCTGCAGGTCCACACCAGGCAGACCCGGTGAGGCACCCACCACACCGGCGGCGGCCTGCACGTTCTGGCCGCGGATCGCAGCCACCACGTCGCTGGCCGAGAGGCCGCGCTGCGCGACCTTCTGCGGATCGAGCCAGACGCGCATGGAGTAGTCACCGCCACCAAAGACCTGTACCTGGCCCACACCTTCGATGCGCGCGAGGCGGTCCTTCACATTGAGCACCGCGTAGTTGCGCAGGTAGTTGATGTCGTAGCGGTCATTGGGCGAGACCAGGTGCACCACCATCGTGATGTCGGGCGAACTCTTGACCGTGGTCACGCCCAGGCGCCGCACCTCTTCGGGCAGGCGCGGCTCCGCCTGCGAAACGCGGTTCTGCACCAGCTGCTGGGCCTTGTCGGGATCGGTGCCGAGCTTGAAGGTCACGGTCAAAGTCATCACGCCGTCGGTGGTGGCCTGGCTGCCCATGTAGAGCATGTCTTCCACGCCGTTGATGGCCTCTTCCAGCGGCGTGGCCACGGTTTCGGCAATCACCTTGGGGTTGGCGCCCGGGTACTGGGCGCGCACCACCACCGAGGGGGGCGCCACCTCGGGGTATTCGGAGATGGGCAGGCCGCGCAGCGCGACCAGACCGGCAATCAGGATCAGCAGCGAGAGCACGCCCGCGAAGATCGGTCGGTCGATGAAGAATTTGGAGAAGTTCATGCTGTGCTTTTCATTCGAGAATCGTTTGACAGCGCGAGTCAGGAGCCAGCGATGGCCACCGGGCTGGCCAAGGCGGCCGCACGCGCGTTCATCTGCACCGTCTGCGGCTGCACCACATCACCAGGGCGCACCCGCTGCAGGCCGTTGACGACGATGCGCTCGCCGGCCTTGAGTCCGCTGGTCACGCTGCGCAGCCCATCCACTGGCGCGCCGAGCTTGACCTCGCGGTATTCGGTCTTGTTGTGTTCGCCCACCACCAGCACGTACTTCTTGTCCTGGTCGGTGCCCAGAGCGCGTTCGCTCACCAGCAGGGCGCGCGAGTTCTGTGGCTGCCCCATGCGGATGCGGGCGAACTGACCGGGCATGAGGGCGCCGTCGGCGTTGTCGAAGAGGGCGCGCACGCGCACCGTGCCGCTGCGCGGGTCGACCTGGTTGTCAATGAGTTGCAGGCGGCCGGTGAAAGGCGTGTCGGCGCTGGCGGCCGTGCCCATCTGCACGGGAATTCGCTCGATGGACTGGCGCGCGCTGGCGCCACCGTTCTTGAGCCCTTGCAGGGCGTGCGCCACGGTGCGTTCGTCGGCATCGAAGCTGGCGTAGATGGGGCTCACCGACACCAGAGTGGTGAGCACCGGTGCGCCCGGGCCGGCAGCGACGAGGTTGCCCACCGTCACCTCCAGGCGACCGATGCGCCCGGCCACCGGCGCGCGAACCTGGGTGTAGCCCAGACTCAGGCGTGCGGTCTGCACCTGCGCTTTCGCCGCCAGCAGATTGGCTTCGGCTTCGCGAAGCGCGTTCTGCCGGTCGTCCAGCTCACGCTGGGCGATGGCCTTGTCTTCCCACAGGCGCATCGAACGGGCGTACTCGCCGTTGGCGTGTTGCACGCGCGCATGGGCGGCACTGGCTTGCGCCTCGGCACGCGCCACTTCGGCCGCATAGGGTGCCGGGTCGATGGAGACCAGCAGATCGCCCTTCTTCACCAGCGCGCCTTCCTGGAAGTGTGTGGCCAGCACCGCACCGGCTACGCGGGATCGGATATCGACGCGATCCACCGCTTCAAGGCGGCCGGAGAATTCGTCCCAGGTGGTGGCGTCGCTTTCAACCACCGTGGCCACCGAGACCGGCATGGGCGGCGGTGCGTCGGCGGGCACGCTGGCCCGGGCTGGAGCGGCCTGCTGGACGATCACAAAGCCGGCGGTGGAGATGGCGGCAAGGGTGAGGACCGGGAGCAACACGCGGCCAAGCACAGGACGGGAGAAAACAGAGGGTCGAGACATGGTGTGATCCTTTTTGAGGGCGAGCGGGACCGTCCCCGGCGTGTGGCCGGGGTTGGCGATTCAGACAAGGGGTGAAAGGGAGCCGGTCGTCCGTCAGGACGGCGGAGGGATGGCGGCCTGGAAGAAGACGCGCAAATGTTCGCGCACCTCGTTGGCGCACGGACAGGATTCGGTGGGCGGCTCGGTCAACGAGTCCGGCCAGCCGGTGGCCGGCTGCATCACGCCGGAAGTGACTTCAATGCCGGCGCCGCGCAGGCGTTCGGCATAGGCCATCGCTTCGTCGCGCATCGGGTCGTCTCCGCCCGTGAGGATCAAGGTGGGTGGCAGACCGGCGAGGCGCTGCGCGTGGCAAGGCACGGCGTAGGGGTGTTCGGCGTCCATCGGGCCGCGCAAGTAGTGCTGCCAGCCTTCCATCCACTTGCAGGCGGTGGCCTTGCCCATGGTCTGGCGCAGCGAGGCGGTGGCGTTGCACGGGTCGAGCATGGGCGCGACCAGGATCTGCCCGGCCAGCGGCGGGTGCGCGCGGTCGCGCACCATCAGGGCCACGGCGGCAGCGATGTTGCCGCCGGCTTCTTCGCCCGCCACGTACAGCGGGGCGTCCTTACCCGCCAGGCGGCTGCGTTGCTTGTGCAGCCATTCCAGTGCCGCGTACCCGGCCTCCACCGCATCAGGAAAACGGTGTTCGGGCGCCAGCGGGTAGGCCAGCGAAGCCACCACCGCGCCTGAGCTGGCCAGCAGTTCGGCCAGGCAGGCACCACTGTCCAGGTCGCCAGACACAAAGGCGCCACCGTGGAAGTGCAACACCAGCGGCAAGGTGCCGCCGCGTGGCTTGTGGCCCCAGACGCGCAGCTCTCGCGGTGGCGTGCCAGGCACCCACAGGGTTTGTGCCGGGGCCATCGGAAGGAAGGTGGAGGTAGTTGAAACCATGGGCTGAACTATAGGCATACCTTTCGTGCGGATAAAGCCACCTGCGGCCAGTTGTCTGTTTCCAATGCATGAACAATCCGCCCACAAAGCAGCAAAACAGCGAAAGCAGGAGTGAGGGCATGGATCAGATCCAATCGATAAGGGTATTTGCAAGGGTGGTGGAGGCCGGTACCTTCACCAAGGCGGCGGAGTCACTGAACCTGCCCAAGGGCACGGTGACCAAGCTGGTGCAGCACCTGGAGTCGCGCCTGAAGGTCAAGCTGCTCAACCGCACCACGCGGCGCGTGACGGTCACTCCCGATGGCGCCGCCTACTACGAGCGCACGGTGCGTGTGCTCAACGACCTCGACGACATCGAGGCCAGCATGACCAACGCTCAGGCCAAGCCCAGCGGGCGGCTGCGCGTGGACGTGGGCACTTCCGTGGCACGCGAGATCATCATTCCCGCGCTGCACGGGTTCTTTCAGCGCTACCCGGACATCCAGCTTGACCTGGGCGTAACCGACCGCTCTGTGGACCTGCTGGTCGACAACGTGGACTGCGTGATCCGTGGCGGTGAACTGGTGGACCAGTCGCTGGTGGCGCGGCGCGTGGCCAATGTGCCGCTGATGACGGTGGCGTCGCCCGCCTACCTGAAGGCCCATGGCACGCCCACGCACCCGGAGCAACTGGAAAACGAACACCACATGGTGAACCATTTCTCCACCCGCAACGGGCAGCCATTCACAAACGAATTTTCCAAGGACGACCAGTTGCTGGAGATCTCCGGCCGCTACAAGCTGTCGGTGAACGAAAGCAATGCGCTCACGGCGGCGGTGCTGGCGGGCCTGGGCGTTGCGCAGATCGCGACCTTGACAGCCATGCCCCTGATCGAGCGCGGCGAGCTGGTGCAGGTGTTGAGCGACTGGAAAGGCTACACCGTGCCCCTGTACGTGGTGTACCCACCGAACCGGCACCTGAGCGCTAAGGTGCGGGCCTTCGTGGAGTGGGTGGTGGAGCTGTTCGCGCAGCATCCGCAGATGTCGCGCTGAAGCCGTTTTCTGGAAGATCGTCCGGCACGCGCGCCGGCCGCTGCCGCAGCGAGGCTGTCACCTGCTGCATGGTGGACACCACGGTGCCGATCATCCAGCCGGCCAGCCGCTCTGGCCAGGGGCCGGTGGGGCGGCTGATCACAGCCCCCGGTCGATGCTCCACCACCTGTTCAAAAGCGAGGGCCTGAAGCTGCCGGCGTTCGAGCGCACTCAGCGCCGGGCCGTCGGCCAGCAACAGCTCCAGGGTGCTCACCCCGCAAGCGCGCAGGGCCGTGGCCAGGGGCACCAGATCGGAGCGCGAGGGTTGCCAGAACACGGCTTCGCGTGCGCGCCGCAGCGCCCCCAACTGGACCACGGCATGGTCCGCCGGTGGCAGCGAAGCCCCCCATCCAGCGCCTGGCGACACCACGGCCCAGCGCGTCTGGCGCGGCATGCCCTCCAGGCTGCGTGTCGTCAGCACCGTGAGCGCGTCCTGAGGCCCACAGCTGCGCACCGCATGCAGCAAGGCGCCACCCGCGCCGACCACCAGCACGCGCCTTGCCGGCGTGCGACGCGGCGCGGTCTTCATCCGGCGAAGGGATCGGCCAGGGCGAACCACACGCCCAGTGCGACCGAGATGATGAAAGCGCCGTCCAGCAGACCCGCCAGCAGAAAGACCTTGGGTTGCATGGCCTCCATCATTTCGGGCTGCCGAGATGAAGCCTCCAGGTACTTGCTGGCCATGATGCCGATGCCAATGCACGACCCGAGGGCGCCAAGGCCGATCATGTGGCCAACGGCGAGGGGAAGGCTGCTGAGGTCTGACATGTGAAGCTCCTTTTTTGCTTTCTGTTGCGATGGCTCCACTGTGGCAGCGCTGATGCAGAAATTCCATGACCTCGCAGGTCATGTGTGGCGACGTCGCTCGCCAAGGCGCCTGGCGTTTCTGCTGACACCCAGTGCCACGGCTTGATCGCCTGCAAGCAGAGCTGCAGACACCGCGTTCATCCGCGCACTCCGGCTCGAATACAGCGAACCTCCAGCCACCGGGCGGCGCAATCGGGCCGCACAGGCAAGTCAGGGCTTGGTCAGCGCGACTGTGCGCTGAGCCCTCCGGCAAACGTCAATCCACGCTGACCGCCTGCGCCGCGTCCTCCACCAGCAGGTCCACCAGTTCGCGCGCGAACTGAGGCAATGCATCCAGGCTGCGCACGCAGATCTGCATTGCGCGCAGCGACCAGGCATCGCTCAGGGGCACGATGCGCAAGTTCATTTTTTGGGCATGGCGGTTCGCGGCAGATTCAGGAAGGATGCCGATGCCCACGCCGGTTTCGATCATGCGGCACGCGCCCTCAAAGCCGCTCACCTGGATGCGCAGCTTGAGGGATCGGTTCAGGCGGTCGCAGGCCTGACGCAAAAAGGCATGGATGGCACTGGACTCGTGAAGGCCCACGTGGTCGTAGTCCAGTGTGTCGACAAAGGCCACATGCTCGCTGGATGCCAGCGGGTGGCCCGGATGCACCACCAGCACCAGGCGATCACTGCGGTAGGGCACGGTCTCCAGGTTCTCGGTTCGCACCGACCCGGCGACGATGCCGATATCGGTCTGGCCTTCGGTGACGGCGCGGATGATGTCATTGGACAACCGCTCGCGCAGATCGATGTTCACGTCGGGATGGGTGCTGAGGTAGGCACGTAGCACGGGCGGAAGAAATTCACTGAGCGCCGTGGTGTTGGCGTACACCCGCAAATGGCCTTTGATGCCGCGGGCGTATTCCTGCAGGTCGCCGCGCAGGTGTTCCAGCTGACCCAGCACCAGGCGCGCGTGGTGCACAAAGGCCTGCCCGGGCGGCGTGAGTGTGACGCCCTGGCTGTTGCGGTAGAACAGCTTGGTGCCGATGCTCTCTTCCAGGTGCTTGATGCGTGTGCTGGCGGCCGGCAGCGAGATGTGTGAGGCCTCGGCGCCCTTGGTCAGGCTGTTGGCTTCGGCCACGCGCACCATGAGGCGCAGGTCGACCAGATCGAAGTGCATGGACATGGCGGCCATTCTGCCACCCTGCCCTGTGGTCGCCATCAAGGCAGGAGAAGGCGGCGCGCCCGGGCCAGCACGGGCGCATCCACCATGCGGCCTTCGAACTGGAACACGGCGCCTTGTGCTGTGTCGTTGGCCGCCAGCACGCGCTGCGCCCAGTCGCGCTCGGCCACACTGGGGGCGAAGGCGGCGTGCACCAGCGCCACCTGGCTGGGGTGGATGCAGAGCTTGCCGCCAAAACCCAGCCGCTGCGCGCGGCGGGTGTCGGTGTCGCAGGCCACCGCGTTGCCCACGTCGGGCGTGACGCCGTCCACTGGCGGCGCCAGGCCTGCGCGCCGGGAAGCGGCCACCAGCGCCAGGCGCACCGGCATCAGCTCGGTCTGCGCCTCGCCGGCGGCCATGCCCATGTCGAGCTGAAAATCCAGGTGGCCGAACACCAACCGCAACACACCGGGTGCACGGGCCAGCGCATCCACTTGCGCCCAGCCTTCGGCGCTTTCAATGAGCGGCAACAGCGCCACGCCGGGTCCAGCGGCCTCTGCCACGGCAGCGAGGGTGCTCACGTCGCTGGCCTTGGGCAGCACCACGCCACCCAGCGGGTGCTCGCGCAGCGAGCGCAAGGCCTGAAGATCACCGGTGTGTTCGGGCGAATCAAACGGGTTGATGCGCACCAGCAGGCGCGCACGCTGTACCGGCTGCGCCTGTTGAACGAAGGCCCGCACATGTTCCCGTGCGGCGGCCTTGTCCTGCGGCGCCACCGCGTCTTCCAGGTCCAGAATGACGCCACCTGCGTCGGTGGCCAGAGCCTTCGCGAACCGATCCTGTCGGTGGCCGGGCACGAACAGCAGGCTGCGCGCGGTGGCCAGGGAGGTGGGGTTCATGCGGCGTTCAGCAGCGCACCCACGCGCGGCCACTGGACCACCTGCCACAGTGCGTCCACGGCAGTCTGCATCTGGCCCTGGGTGGCGCCGCCGCTGTGGTCCGCCAGGCGCAGGGCCTTGGCGGTGATCTCTTCGCGGCTGAGGGTGTTGCCCGGGTCGCCTTTGGGTTCGTCGATGCGCCCGTGCAGGGTGCGTCCATCGACAGTCTGCACTGTCACCTTGCCGATCCAGCGCGCGGGGTAGGCGCGGTCGACCTCGTCATCGAACACCATGCGCACACGGTCACGCAATGCCTGAGTGGTGTCGCTCAGAAAATGCTGATCAAACTCGACCAGACCGGCATGGCCGAACTGCGCCACCAAGGCCAGCACTGTGCCCATGGAAAACTTGCTCTGGTGCACGGTGGATGGGTTGACCACCGGGCCCAGCACGTCGATGGCGCCCTGGTGCACGTGGGTGGTGACCTGGGCCAGGTCGGCTGGGCGAAGGTCGTTCGCCTGCATGACCTGCAGCAGCGCGTCGGCCGCCGGGTGGGTGTGGCGGCAGCTGGCGTGGTACTTGAACGAGGTCTCGACCGTGGCCCAGCGTGTGCCAAGGCGGTCGGTGAGGCGGGCTACATCAGCATCGCTGGACATGCCGGCGGCCATGCCTTGCGGGCCTTCGAGCACCTGCGCCGCACCAGTGAACCCGTCTTGCGCGAGGTACGCGGCCATCAGGCCGGCACCGGCGGCATGGGCGGTGTGCAGCTGCTTGCTGTCGGCTGCGGTTCGCAGGAACTCCCACAGGCCGGCGGCTGTGGTGCCTGCCGAGCCCATGGCGTGCAGCATCTGCTGCGGTGTGAGCTTGAGCAGATGGCCCACGGCCACGGCCGCTGCCACGGTGCCAGCGGTGCCGGTGGTGTGAAACACCTTGTAGTGCGAACGCCCCAGGAACTCACCGATTCGGATGCCTACCTCGTAGCCGGCCACCGAGGCGGTGAGCAAGTCCTTCCCGCTGGCGCCCAGAGCTTGCGCCACCGCCAGTGCGGGCGGGAACACCACCGTGGCCGGGTGGAACACCGAGCCGTTGTGCACGTCGTCCTGCTCGGCCACATGCGAGGCCGCGGCATTGGCCATGGCGGCGACATAGGGGCTGGACCGGCGGCGTTCGTTGATCACTTCGCTCGGCCCGTCGGCCGGCCCCATGGCAAGTGCAAAACGCGCGATGCTCTGCACCGGGCGCGAACCGAACCCGGCCACAGCGGAGCCAAACCAGTCCACCAGCAGATCTTCGGTCTTGCGGACCACGGCATCAGGGATGTCGGTGAATTGCAGTTGTGAGGCGAAGGTGGCCAGGGTGGCGGATGGTGTGGTCATGATGTGCAGGATCAGATGGCGCCAGCGGCGCTCAGGGTGGCGATGTCGGCCTCGCTGCGGCCGAGCTGGCGCAGGATGGCGTGCGTGTGCTGGCCCACGGCGGGCACCGAGTCCATGCGGTAGTCAAAGCCGCTGTGCCGGCCCGGCGGCAGCAGAGCCGGCACCGTGCCGGCGGGCGTGTCCACTTGCTGCCAGCGCTCGCGCGCAGCCAGTTGCGGGTGGTTCCACACACCGGCCATGTCGTTCATGCGGGCGTTGGCAATCTGAGCACGGTCCAGCCGGGCCACCACGGCAGCGGTGTCCAGATTCGCGAACACCGCGAGGATGAGGGCACGCAGTTCCGTGCGGTGCAGGTTGCGCTGCGCATTGCTGTGAAAGCGCGGATCGGTGGCCAGGTCGGGCTGCTCCAGCACGGTGTCGCAGAACACCTTCCATTCGCGTTCGTTCTGCAGGCCCAGCATCACCGTACCGCCATCGCCGGCGGCGAACGGGCCATACGGGTAGATGCTGGCATGCGAGGCTGCGGTGCGGGGCGGCGGGCTGGCGCCTTCAAAAGCGTAGTACAGCGGGTAGCCCATCCATTCGGCCAGGCTCTCCAGCATGGACACGTCGATGTGTGAACCTTCGCCGGTGCGCCCGCGCTGCAGCAATGCGGCGAGGATGGCGCTGTAGGCGTACATACCGGCAGCAATGTCGGCGATCGAGTTGCCCGCCTTCGAAGGGTCGTCGGGTGTGCCGGTGATCGACAACAACCCCGCCTCGCTCTGGATCAACAGGTCGTAGGCCTTCTTGTCGCGGTACGGCCCGTCTTCGCCGTAACCGGAGATGTCGCACACGATCAGGCGCGGGCAACGTTCCTTCAATGCCGCGTACCCCAGTCCCATGCGCGCAGCGGCGCCCGGGGCCAGGTTCTGCACCAATACGTCGGCCTCCTGCAGCACTTCGTTCAACACGGCCATTGCAGCGGGTTGTTTCAGGTCCAGCGACAGGCTTTCCTTCGAACGATTCGTCCAGATGAAATGCGAAGACTGCCCTTTCACACGGGTGTCGTAGGCACGAGCGAAATCTCCCACAACCGGCCGCTCCACCTTGATCACCCGCGCCCCCAGATCGGCCAGTTGGCGCGTGCAGAAAGGCGCTGCGATCGCGTGTTCCAGCGACACCACGGTGATGCCGTCAAGTGGTCTCATTGCAACCCCTCCGGAGCGAAGTGCCCCATTCCAGAGATACCGTCGTGCCGGCTTTGCCGGACGACTGGTATCGCCCCCTTGAGGGGGTGACGCCGAAGGCGGCGCGGGGGTGGGCCAATCCTGGCGGCGCAGGGGTTGTCCATCAGTAACTCCGGGGCAATCCCAGCACGTGTTCGGCCACGTACGACAGGATCATGTTGGTGGAGATGGGCGCCACCTGGTACAGGCGGGTCTCGCGGAACTTGCGCTCCACGTCGTATTCATTCGCAAAGCCGAAGCCGCCGTGCGTCTGCAAGCAGGCATTGGCGGCTTCCCAGCTGGCCTTGGCGGCCAGGTACTTGGCCATGTTGGCTTCGGCGCCGCAGGGCTTGTGGGCGTCGATGAGTTCGCAGGCGCGCCAGCGCATCAGGTTGGCGGCTTCGATCTCGATGTAACTCTCGGCAATGGGAAACTGCACACCCTGGTTCTGACCAATCTTGCGGTTGAACACCACGCGTTCGCTGGCGTACTTGGTGGCACGGTCGACGAACCAGTAGCCATCGCCGATGCACTCGGCCGCGATCAGCGTGCGCTCGGCGTTCAGGCCGTCGAGAATGGTTTTGAAGCCCTTGCCCTCCACGCCCAGCAGGTTCTCTTCGGGAATTTCCAGGTTGTCGAAGAACAGTTCGTTGGTCTCGTGGTTGACCATGTTGGGTATGGGGCGCACGGTGAGTCCCTTGCCCTCGGCCTGTTTGAGATCAATCAGAAAACAGGAAAGCCCGTCAGACTTCTTCTGCACATCGGCCAGCGGCGTGGTGCGCGCCAACAGGATCATCATGTCGCTGTGCTGCACGCGCGAGATCCACACCTTCTGGCCATTGATGACCCAGCGGCCATCCTTCTTCACGGCCTGGGTCTTGAGCTTGGTGGTGTCGCTGCCGGTGGTGGGCTCGGTCACACCCATGGCCTGGATGCGCAGTTCACCCGCGGCGATACGCGGCAGGTAGCGGTCCTTCTGCGCGTCCGTGCCACTGCGCACGATGGCGTTCATCACGTACATCTGGCCGTGGCAGGCACCGGAGTTGCCGCCGGAGCGGTTGATCTCTTCCATGATCACCGAAGCCTCGGCCATGCTCAGGCCTGAGCCGCCGTAGGCCTGCGGAATCAGTGCCGCCATCCAGCCGGCCTTGGTCAGGGCGTCGACAAACGCTTCGGGGTAAGCCCGCTGCTCGTCGATCTTGCGGTGGTATTCGTCAGGGAACTCAGCACAGAGGGCGCGCACGGCGTCGCGGATGTCCTGGTAGGCGTCGGGGGTGTGGTACATGGGGAATGGGGGTGTTCAGGAAAGGGTCAGGCAAGGTCTGCTTCGGCCGACATGGTCAGCCAGCCGTCTGCGTCTTGCGCCCACAGCCGCACACTGCGGCCATCGGACGATGGCTGACCATTCACGCGCAAGGGACGACCATCGAAGCTGGGGCGCAGCGCCCTGAAGCTGAACGCCTTGACGGTGGCCGTGGACAGGTGGCGGCGCAGCAGATCCATCAGCAGGGTGGCGATCAGCGGGCCGTGCACGACCAGGCCAGGGTAGCCCTCCCTTTCGGTCACGTAGCGGCGGTCGTAATGGATGCGATGGCCATTGAAAGTGAGCGCGCTGTAGCGAAACAGCAGCACGTCGTCGGGCGTGAGTTCGCGTTGCCAGGCCGCACCGGTTTCCGCTGCCGTCGGCTCGGGCGCCGGGTCACCCGGGCGGGGCGCGTCGCGGTAGACGATGTCGTGCACTTCGTTCAGGGCAAGACCATGCTCATTGCGCAGTTCGTGCGCCACCTGCACGAACACCAGATCGCCGCTGCGGCCGTGTTTGTGCTGCACAGATGCAATGCGCGAGAGTCGCTCGACAGCGTTACCCACGCGCAAGGGGTTGTCTGTGTTCCAGACCAGCCGGCTGCCCGCCCACATGCGCCGGGGCAGTGGCACCGGCGGCAGGAAACCACCGCGCTGCGGGTGACCGTCCTGGCCAATCTCGCTTTGGCGGTGCGTGGGCAGAAAGTACAGCCAGTGCCACAACGGGGGGAGTGTGGTGCCGGTGGCCGGTGCCGGGTCGTCCCGGTCGAGGGTGGCGGAGAGTGCGCGCAGCGGGGCGGCCGTGATCTGGTCGTGCAAGGTTTCGGTTCGGCCTTGCCAGGTTTGCAATTGCGTGAGTGTCCCGGCGTCCAGGCCAGGCGGGGCGGTGCTCATGTGTCTCCTGTGCTCTTGCGTTCTGATTAAGCCCGATCTTCGCGGTCAGCCCCCGTGAAGGCAATCTCGCATTGCCAAAGCCTCCCCTCTGGAAAGGTGAAGGACTAAGTAGGCGCCAGGCGTTGACGCGCCTGGCGGTACTCGCGCTCCAGCCGGGCCACACCCTCGGTGACCGGCTTCACGGCATGCACCGCGCCAATGCCCTGGCCGCAGCCCCAAATGCATGACCTGACCATCGGCGGTGCTTCACTCCACCGACATACCCCTGCAGGCCGCACCTGTGGTTCATTGTTTCCAAATCAGCAATGCAATTATGGAATTTTGGTGGTTTTTCTTCTTATTCAGAAACTTTACAGTTCAACCCATCGACGCAAAACACTTCAGTTCAGGCGTCGAAGCCGAGCCCACCAACCTGTGGTTGGCCGGCATCTTCAACAAACTGAAAGGAAAGCTTCTCATGAAAAACGCACGCATCTCCGTTATCGCCCTCGCCCTGTCTGCCCTGGTGGCTGGTCAGGCCCTGGCCGCCGATCCTGCCGCTGCCAAGACCCGTGAGCAGGTTCGCGCCGAATACATCCAGGCCCAGCGCAATGGCGACGTGATCGTCAACGGCGAAATCGGCCTGACCGCCAAGCAGTTGAACCCTGATCTCTACCCTGCCCAGGCCTCCGCACAGGGCAAGAGCCGCGCCGACGTGCAGGCCGAACTGCGCGAAGCCGTGCGCACCGGTGCCGTGGTGGCGGTGGCGGAGAGTGGCCAGACCCGCAGCGATCTGGATCCCCAGCGCTACGCCAGCGCCAACACTGTGGCTGGCAAGAGCCGTGCTGAAGTGAAGGCCGAGCTGGCCGAAGCCCGGCGCAATGGTGATGTGGTGGCCAATGGTGAAATCGGCCTGACGGCCAAGCAGATCAACCCCGATCTGTACCCCACCGAAGTGACCGCCCAGGGCAAGACCCGCGCA